>JBEKHR010000016.1:0-105490 GCA_050012175.1 Terriglobia bacterium
GAGGAATGCCTCGCGCGGATTGAAGAGGGAAACATCTTCACCCCCTAATCCCTTACTCCCCCATCTTGCCAGAGGGCGACTGGCAGACCGTATGCCGACGCGCCACCTGGGTTCGCCGGACGGATACGGAGTTTCTGAGGCTCACCTTGTCCAGATCATAGCGAAAATCGAGTCTAATGCTAACTAGTTTTTCTGTTTTGGAGCACCTTCGAACCGGTTGGTCAAACCCATCCTCGCAAATCAGCTCTCTCTTGAGTAAAGTAAGCGGTACGCCCGCTACATGTGGGGGTGAAGAAACAAACGTGACCTCCCAGCAGGGAGCGGGATGGGAAGGGACACCACAACCCTGACATGATCGTTGAGGGGGCACCGTGCTTTGTGCCCTTTCGGCAAGGCTGCATGACTTGAGCTGACCGAAGTTGCCAACGTCTGTCTTTTGCCCAACGGGGGCAAGGAGGACGGACGATGGCCAGCGAGTTTCCCGATATTCCCCATAACATGCGGAGGGTCCACTGGCGCTTCGAACCGTGGCTCACCCCCCGCCGCAGAGGTTCGTGGCCAGCACCTGGGCCGCTGGGGAACCCCAAGTTCGCCAGTCCCGGAGTATTACTCGTGCCTCGCAAACGTGGAAGGTGGGGTGACAGGGCAATCAAAATTGCCCTGCCCTTTGTTAGCGCGGGTGGGTTGCCCAATCGTAGTTAATTCCGGGTTCATCGAAGGGAATCCGCCCTTCATCGTGCGGGTTGTAATATCTGTCCATTGCATACACAAGCTGCCCCGGCTTGTCCCCCAGGATCTTATACCCGTGCCCCACGCCCGGAGGTATCCGCAATTTCCAGGGACGCAAGTCCCCGATGAACAACGTATTAATACGGCCACACGCTGGAGAGCTCTGCCTAAGATCACAAAGGAATACCTGAAACATCCCATCGACCGGCACCCACAGGTCGGTCTGCTCGAAGTGATAGTGAATGGCTTTTATCACGCCGGGATAGGATTTTGTGATTGAGACTTGCAGCCGGTTGGTCTCAGATGAAACAAAATCGCGAGCGACCCCCTGGTCGCCGAAGCGAAACAACTCCCCAAAGCTCCCGCGATCGTCCGGCAATTGAACGAACGGCTCCGTTTCCACACCAGGGATGATACGCGCAGAGTTGGGATCCGTAATAACATCTCCGATGCCTGGCTTCGGATGGGGCACAATCACCAAGTGCTGTCCATAACGCTCGGCAATAAGCCTAGACTCTCCGACGGGGGTTGAGAATGATGCTCCCTCAGTTTGCGGTCCCACGTTTACTCTCCTTGAAATCTCGCGCTTGGCCGCTCTGCTTGATTTCATCGAGATACTCAGCGAGCGCCACTTTCCAATTGAGCATTAGCTCCAAATGGGCCTGCTTTAGAGCTCGGTTTTCCGGCACGGAGTTCGCCGGCCGCCGCGCCGCCCGACCGGATTCGTCGGAGGATATGGGAAGGACTGCCACGCCCTGCGCCGGCCAGAGATCCAGGATGGTCCTCGCGAATTCAAACTACGAACACGTTCCTGAGCCCGTAGTGTGGTAAACGCCTAGGCCCGAGTCTCAGCCAATTCCGCAATCTTTAACGATAAGTGCCGGGTGTAAGTCGGCGAGCCATGCTGGTCGTTCACCACTCGGAGGACCTTCTGCTGGGTGAGCAACCCTCAGTATAGCACTGACAAAATTCTTACGATTGGGTCCGTACAGCCAGGAAGTTCTGGCGATAAAGTATCGTTTCAAAATGGCGCGGACATGCTGCTCCCCCAGCCACTTTGACTTGCCATAGACGCTGATCGGGTTGGGGCAGTCGTCCTCAAGATAGGCAGCGCTCTTGGTCCCATCAAAGACGTAATCAGTGCTCAGGTAGAGCATCGTCGCGCCGACCTTCGCACAGGGCCGTGGCAACGTTCCGGGTACCTGTGGAGTTTGTCGCCTCCGCAATCTGCGGATTCGTCTCGCAACCGTCGACATTCGTGTAGGCCGCAAGGTGGGATGACGAGTTCCGGCCGCCGAGTGCGCAGGACAACCGATGTTGCCGCAGCGTCACAGATATCGCAGTCACCGACATCTATGCCCCACACCTGGTGGCGCTGCCGTAAGACCGGCACGAGCGCCGTCCCAAGCATTCCTTTGGCCCCTGTAACGAGAATGCGCACTTCTTCCTTTCCTCTCGATTCAAACCGCTCGAAAAGGCTTAAGCCCTCGCCGACGATCAGTTTGTCCGGTCTTTGCGAGAGGCTATTTCTTCCCCTGCCGCGCCGGAGGTGAGAGAATCACCCCCGGGTGACATCACCGCCTCTAACGAGGAGTTCCGGTTCTCGTAATATTTTGCATAATAGGTGCGATATTCGCCCCGCCGCACAGCTTCCACCCAATCTGCATGCTCACGATACCAGTTGACTGTCTGCTCCAACCCCCTATTGAGTTGAATGTGAGGCTGCCAGAGGAGTTCCTTTTCGATTTTTGTGCAATCCAGAGCGTACCGCCTATCGTGGCCGGGGCGATCAGCCACCGAGGTGATGAGAGATTCCGGCTTCCCCATCAGCTTCAGCAGCCGCGAAATTACTTCCAGGTTTTCGAGCACTTCGGTACCGCCGATGTTGTAGGTTTCACCAACTCCCCCACGTTCAAGAACCGCCAGGATCCCCCGGCAGTTGTCTTCTACGTGCAGCCAATCACGCTGCTGCCGGCCATCGCCATAGACCGGAAGTGGCTTGTTTCCAAGGGCATTGGTGATCATAAGGGGTAGAAACTTCTCGGGAAATTGGTACGGCCCGTAGTTATTGGAGGAGCGTGTAATCAGAGCCGGAAATCGATATGTCCTGACGAAGGACCGAACCAATAAATCCGATCCGGCCTTGGAGGCTGAGTACGGACTGCTGGGTTGTAATGCGAAGTTCTCGTCTGCTCTCACGCCGGGTGGCAAATCGCCATAGACCTCATCTGTCGAGACATGAAGAAATCGTTGCATGTTGAGAGTGCGCGCAACCTGTAGCAGGACGAACGTTCCCGTAATGTTGGTCTGGATCACCGGGGCAGGCTCGTAGATGCTGCGATCCACGTGCGATTCTGCCGCGAAATGCACCACGACGTCACACCCCCGCATGGCCTGGGTGACGGCGTCAGGATCACAGATGTCGCCCTTAACGAACTGGTATCTAGGGTCGCCCGCTACCGATTGTAAGTTCGCAAGGTTTCCGGCGTAAGTCAGTTTGTCGAAGTTAACGACGGTGTAGCTATCACCGAGCGAGAGCACATGCCGAATGAAGTTTGAGCCAACAAAACCAGCCCCGCCTGTAATAAAGATTTTCACTAGACTGTCTCCTCGGCAGCGCGTCCTTGGATTCCTAGGTCGTTCTTTATGGCCTGTACGCATTAGTAAATGCTTCCAGTCAAAGCGTCTTCAGACTCTGCTTAAGTACCTTGCCGGAGCTGTTCTTCGGGAGACCCTCGAGCACAACAACCTCCCGGGGAACGAGTTCGGGAGGTACGTACTCTTTGCAAAAAAGGCGCAAGCGCTCTTCCAGCCCGCTGGAATAACCTTTGCGAGGAACCACAAACGCTTTGACCGCTTCACCAAGAACATCGTCCGGCACCCCTATCACGGCCGCTTCAAGCACACCCTCGAAGCTCAGAAGTCGGTCCTCCAATTGTCGGCAACTGATGCGCTTACCGCCGCATTTCAAAAAGTCCTTCTCACGGTCGACCACGTATATGAAGCCGTCTTCATCCACGGTGGCAAGATCTCCAGTGTAGAGCTCACCGTTGCGAAAGGACTTCGCTGTTTCCTCCGGGGCACGCCAGTAGCCTCGCGTAATGTTTTCTCCTTCGGCTACAATCTCTCCGACTTCGCCTGGGGATATTTCCTTGCCAGACTCGTCGAGCACTTGGAGCTTGACCCCTGGAATCCCTTTGCCGATCGAGCCCAACTTCTTTTCCAGCAATTCCGGCGCAAGATAGGAGAGTCGCGCGGTGGCTTCGGTTTGACCGTACATAATAAAGATCTGCGTTCCCGGCAATGCCTCCCGCAATTCCGAGATGAAAAAGCGCGCCAAGTGGCCGCCCGCCTGTTGAATGTATCGCAGGCGTGGAAATCTCCTTTTCCGGAGGCTGGAATTGCGCAACAGTATCTGAAAGTGGCTAGGCACGCCGGCAAATCCTGTGCAACCGGCGTCCAGCATTCGCTGGAGGACGACTTCCGGGTACATGAAACGCAGATCGATCACGACACTTCCTCCAACCCTCAAGTGAGTGTGGAGAAGCGAGGCGCCGAAGCAGTAATGGAACGGCAGCACGGTCATAATCCGGTCGTTCTCAGTCAGCCGCAGGTACTGGGTAATGGACTCCGTGTTGGCCATGATGTTGGCGTGCGAGACCATGACCCCGCGGGGCCTGCCCGTCGATCCGGAAGTAAACATCAGCGCTGCCAAATCATCCTGCCGAACCAAGGGAAACGGGGACTTGGCGTGCAGACCGCCAGAGCATGCCTCGCCCAGTGTTGTCTGCGAGGCAGACGCCGGGACGCTTGGCGCCTGACGATCGGTCACCAAATGAACTCCCTGGAAATGGCCGCTGTTTCGTAAGGCAAATCCCGCCTGAACAAAAGCCGTCCTGGCCTCCGTAATCTGTAAAATGTAATCAAGATCCTCCGGTGAAATATTGGTGGGCAAAGGCACGCCCACCATGCCCGCCCGCAACATCCCCAGATAAGCAGCAACCCAGAAAAAGGAGTTGTCGCTGATCAGGATGCCTCGATCCCCCTTCTGGCCGCCGACGTGCAATAGGTAGCCTGCAATCTCCGCCACAGCGCTCTGGAGCTCACCATAACTGTGGTCCTGGCAAGGCAACCGAAGCGCAATTCGGTCCGGCTCTTTTCCGTCGAGCAAGAAATCCGCCACATTAGAGTTGCATGAGTTCATGTCAAGGAAAACGTATTAAGTCCTGCGGCGGTCACCTATTCTCAAGAATCCCGTTTCCTGGTCCCAGCCGGCGGACCGCCCTCGTCCTCAAGGAAGAAAGGACCCGAGATGTGAATATCACCCATACTTCCGCATCCGGGAGAAGATTGGCGGAACACGCGGAGTCAAGCGCTCTTCCCTGCATCCGATGGGGCTCGCCTTTTGCGTTCAGTCTCCTTCGACTTCTTCAACAAGCATCGGGGCGGCGCGGAGATAGCGCGCGACCTTCCGCTTCGATTCGATCATGCGATACGCGCGTTCAACCTGCCCGGCGTCCATTCCGACTGCCGAAGCCAGGTCCGCGGCCGAAATGTTGTGGTTCTTTCCATATAGACAAAGGTCCATTTTTTCGAGCGGAAGTGAAAAATAGAACTCCTCCTGGGTTTGTTCGAGCGAATAAGTATCGGTAGTCGGTGGCCGGCGTCGAATCTCCTCGGGCACTCCTAGATAGGCCGCCAACTGACAGACCTGAGACTTGTAGAGATGGGCGATCGGCTTCAGGTCCGCGGCGCCATCTCCGTTCTTCACGAAAAATCCCTGGTCGTACTCCAATCGATTCGGCGTTCCAGCCACCGCGTATTGCAAAAGGTCGGCATAGTAATACTCGATCATCTTCCGCGTCCGTTGTTTGAAGTTCGTGGCCGCAAGGATACCCAGGTAAGCCGCAGCACTGAGCCGCACCTTCTTTGTTTCTCCATCCGGGGTCTGAACAACCACGGAGAAGATCGCATAACGATCAGCGTCGACAAGATTGGGCAAGACTATCTTGCACTTATAGCCCTCGCCATACTCAGGAACGACCGATCGAATAGATTCATCTCGCCGCTCATAGCAACGAGCCCCGCGGAGAATAGGACCGATATCTTCCATTGCAGAGCGAACCTGCAATGATTTAGCGACCATGATGCCGAGGCGAAGACTCTCAGGAGATGAGTCTGTTTCGGGCATGAACAACACGAGAACACGCTCCTTACCTACGGCACGGGCGCACAGAAACGCCACAACGCTGCTGTCGATCCCTCCCGATACGGCCACGACGATTCCCTTCCTCTTTAGTTGATGGAAGACAATGTCGCGGATTCGTGAGGCAATACGTTCCGTCTCACGGGCGGGATCCACACAAAGAACGTCCGCGGAAACAACCGTATGCGCACTCACACGTTCCCTCCCTGGGCAACCTCGCGAGTCGCAGGGCCGTGCGCTTCTTGCTGTGCGCCTCTCTGCTTCCTGCTTAGATAGGCTGAAATGTTGTTGATTGAGTCCAGGTTCTCGGGCGTCAGTTCTCCTTCTTCAACCGTCATGCCGTAAGTCTCTTCCAAGAACGCCACCAGTTGGAGGACCCCCGTTGAGTCAATGATTCCATGCTCGAGAAAGGAATCGCTGTCTTCAAAGCTGTAATCCTGGCCCAGGAGATAGTTCTCCACCAGGAAGCTCCGCACCTGTTGCGCGATGGTTGCTGAATCCATTCCTTGTACCTCATATGGTGATAAGGGCTGCCCATATCAGTCTAGCAGTGATCCCATGCTGTGCCTACTGAGCAATAATTTGGAAGTCCCCCCTATCGCATCCGAACCTCGGCATTGCCTGCCTCACGACCTCACTCAATCAAGGGGCGAAGCGGTAGGGCCATCAAGCTATTTCTTTGAGCGATTCTGTATGGGCAACGTTCGCGCCTCGCAGGAATGGTTGAGTGGACACATCGCCTCTTGGTTCGCGGCGGTTCATGAAGCGCTCCAGCAAGATTTCGGTCGACAGAATGCCGACCAGGGCCATATTGTCTTTCGTGCTGGTTGGGCGCCCACTCTTAAACTTGGCCACAAGTGCGGCAACTGTTTGAGGATTGAAGATCCCCTCCCGCTTGATCCTCTCGGGAGATAACATCTCTTCCGCGTATCTCCCTGCCGGACAGAAAAAGCTCTTCCCATCGGGCGCTCGATACGGCTGCTTGTGACGCTTCCGGATGGACTCGGGGATCAGGCCGCGGGCAGCCTGCTTCAGCAAATGCTTTTGGTCCAAGACCTTCATCTTGAGCCGGGGTGGGAGTTTAGCTGCAAATTCGACAACGCGAAAATCCAGGAAGGGATAACGCCCCTCCACGGCATGGGCCATGGCCATGCGATCACCTTGGGAGGACAGGATGTATCCGGGCAAGAGATACATCGTTTCCAGGTATTCCGCCTGATTGAACGCCGACCATGACGCGTAAGATCGCGGCAGAGCCTGTTCCAGCTCCCAAACCGCAGCGTACGATTTCATTTCGGCGCGAACCGCCTCAGATAAAAACATCTTTAGTTTGGCAGTCAGCTCCCATCGCGGCAGATGCGAGAAGAACGGGCTTGCAAGGTCCTCAGCAGTCACGTGGAAAAAGCTCTTCAAATAAGCGGGGGACTGCCGCTGCATTGCCTCCATGTAAGGATAGAGGCGCTTGAGGAGGACCGGGCGCCACGCTGAGGCCGGATTTCGCCCCCAGAAGCGCCGGATCTTTGCCTCTTTGAAAATGTCGTATCCGCCCAGGGTTTCGTCCGCGCCTTCGCCGGTCAGCACGACTTTGAAACCACTGTTCTGAACCAGTTCGGAGAGCAGAAACAGAGGCGCCGGCGCGGTGCGGACAAGGGGCTGTTCCGCGTGCCAGACCACTTCCGGAAAGACCCTAGCAATGTCTTCGTACGAGCAATGCACATCGCTGTGCTGGGTCTGCAAGAACCCGCTAGCTTCTTTCTGGTACGTACTCTCGTCGAACTCGGCATCGTCAAAACTGACCGAAAAGGTCCTCAGCCTGTCCCCCACCAGCTTCTTGGTCAGTGCCGTGGTGAACGTGGAGTCAAGGCCCCCGCTCAGGTACGCCCCCACCGGGACGTCGGACCGCAACCGGATGCGAGTAGCATCCAGCAACAAAGCGAGCAGTTCCTCGGTGAACCTTTCTTGGCCATTCTCTGTACCGTCATTCTCAGGAGCGTACTCCAGGTGCCAGTGCTCCCAGACTCGAACCTGCCCGTTTTCAAGAACCAACGAGTTTCCGGGTGGAAGTTGCCAGATGTTCCGGAATGCCGTCCGCGGCGGCAACGTGACCCAGAACGTAAAGATCTGGTCCAGCGCGTGCAAGTCGAGTTCGCATTCAACCTCAGGGCAGGCAAGCAGCGCCTTTATTTCTGAGGCAAACATGAAGCTGTCAGCGGTTTGTGTCCAAAACAGTGGCCGGACGCCAAGCCGATCACGGGAAAGGAAAAGCTTTTGCCGCCTCGCATCCCAGATGGCAAACGCCCATTGCCCATTGAGGCGTTCGACGCAGTTCTCCCCTTCTTCCTGGTACAGGTGCAAGATAACCTCAGTGTCGGACCGCGTGCCGAAATTATGGCCTTTTTCAATCAGCTCATCCCGAAGCTCGAGGTAGTTGAATATTTCGCCGTTGAACGTGATCCAAAGGCTCTCGTCAGCGATGGACATGGGTTGCCGCCCGCCCTCGAGATCGATAATGCTCAGCCGGGCGTGACCAAGCCCCACCCGAGCATCGATGTAAATGCCGCAGTCATCGGGGCCACGATGCCGGATCGCACTAATCATGCGCTGCAGCAGATTAGGGTCAACCGCAACGTTACCGACCTGCAAGCTCCCACAAATTCCACACATATTAATCGAGGCGGCAGCGAACCGACATAACCTACCAGCCACTTAATAAACGCCAACGCCTCCAAACCGTTAACTGACCCGCCGGCGCAGCCCTCGCGGCAAGTAATGAAGAGCGCGCAAAGCAACTGGCCTCAGTGCGTGGGGCATGAAACGCCTCAGCAGTGCGTCAAAGCGACCTCGATGGCGATATTGGATAGTAGCATCCAGTAAATCTACTTGCTCCGCACTTAAGCGCCAATCCGATGCGGCGCAATTGTCGAGAATGTGCTCCTCAGAGTTGCCTTTGGGAACAGCCACAATCCCCTCTTTGCACAGGCACCAGTTGAGAGCTATTTGCGCAGGTGATTTGCCGATCTCACGCGAAAACTGGTCAAGAACACCGGCAGGGTCACAATCCCTGATGCGATCCAGGCCCCGCGCCAGCGGACTGTAGGCTATCACGGTTATGTGATTAGCCTGACAGTATGGCAGGAGGCCTTTCTCGATGGTTCGATCAATGAGGTTATATCGAACCTGATTGGACACGATGGGGTGCGTGCGAAGCGCCCTCTGGGCTTCCTCGAGCTGGGCCACAGAGAAATTGCTGACGCCGACAAACCTCACTTTTCCCACGTCCACGAGGTCTGCCAGCGCATCCATGGTTTCCTGTATAGGAATTGCCGGATTAGGTCCATGAAGCTGCAAAAGGTCAATCGTGTCTATGCCCAACCGTTGCAGGCTGGCGTCGACCGATGTCCTGAGACGGGCGCGGCGAAAATTCTCGGGTGACACCTTGGTGGCGACGAACACGTGGTCCCGCAGTCCTTTCAGAGCCTCGCCGACGACCCGCTCGGTTCCATACGACTCAGCAGTATCAATAAAAAGAGCCCCTGCCTCGAGACCGCGCCTCAGCGGGTTTGGGCCCCCGTGGTAATCCCATGTCCCGATGCCAACTTCGGGTAGAAAAACCCCGGTCCGCCCTAATTCTTTGACCATCATGCTGCTATGTGTAGCACTGCATCCTTGAGGCAAGGCCTTCAAAGCTTGGCTTACTGTTGACAATCCTTGTAATCACTACGTTTCAGGGCAAATTAGTCTCGGCCGTGCCGACCTGAGAATGATGTCGCCGTCGCGGTCTTATGCCACGAACGAATTCCTCGTAAGTTTGCTTGGCAGTCAGAGGAACGGTTGCCACTCCCAGAGCCTGCGCGGGCGGGCATCCCCAAAGAGCATGGGGTGGCACGTTTCTGCTCACGACGGTACCTGCGCGTATGACTGCTCCTTCACCAATCCGCACGTTCGGCAAAATGACACAGTGCGGTCCAATGAACACGTTGCTTTCAACGATTACTTTACCGTTGCTTTTCGGCCTCCTGGGCCCCCAGTAAAAGTGAGTGAAGATAGAGGTTCTAAGACCAATGGTGCAGTTGTCGCCGATCGTCACAGCTTCGGGATGCAGTTCGTCGATATACACGAGCTGGGCAATCCAAACGTTCTTTCCGATTTTCACCCCACGCAGGCGATGCAACCACGGCCGAAAGGTACCTCCCCCTGGGATTACGAAGGCTACTTTGTGAATTAACCTACCAAGGATGCTTAGGAACATCGGGAGCCTCTCCATTCGTGTGGTAACGGCGTCAGCGGAGATGGGTCGTTAGCCGACATGCCTGTACAAAAAGGGTTCCGGCCCTTGCTAGGAGATCATTAGGCAAGTGCCCGAGAATCCGTCGCACAATGTGAGTGTTCCGGTCGACGCTCGCAAGATCGCCCGCGACTGCACCGTATCTCCAGTACGTCAAACCGGACATTGCTCCAAAGCTATAACGTCAACTCAAAAGCCCCTTTTGAGGGCCAAATAAGGAACCAGGGCGAGCTCCACCAGACCGGGCATTGGATCCTCTCGACTGAAAACAGATTCGATATCAAACCCCACCAATGATCGCAAGTACAATCGCCAACTCTGCCGGCCGCCAAGAATCTCTAGCACCCCAGTGGGCACATCGGTAATCAGGCGGATCCACTTTACCCCGGGGCGGCCACGCCTGAGCTCCACATGCTCCCCGACCTGGTCGGCATACAGCATAAGCGGGAAATCCACGCCGGCCCCCGAACCCAGTGTGTGATAGCCCCAGGTACGCCCGTTGACATCGAGCAGCTTGTACTGTTGGTCACGCGGGTCAAGCTTATACTCCAATTCCACGAGTCCGTAATAGTCGATCGCTCGCAGAAAACGCTCTGACAGATCCTCCAGAAGCGGGAGTTCGACAGTCTCAACGTAAGTGCTCGAGCGGCCGAATTCTGGGGGGTGTTGGCGGGCCCTTCGAACAACCATGCTCCCCAACGCCCGGCCCTCCTTGGAAAAAGCGCAGTAGGCAAACTGCTGGCGGCCATCACCCGGGATCAAACCCTGAATCATCACCTCGCCCGGTCCGACCAGCGCGGCTGCGCGTTGAAACAATTCCCGCAGCTCGGCGCGGCTGTTTGCGCGCCAAGCTTTGGCCTTGGTGCTATAGATGAAGTGCTCTTTGATTGCGGGCTTGATGACGAAAGGAGGGTCTGCGTCGATGTTCTCCAAATCAGAGATGTCTCTTACATACCAGGTAGACGGGGTGGGTATGCCCAACTCATTGGCGCGGCGGTAGGTATTGCGCTTATCCCAGAACCATTGCGTTGTATCCCAGGCCGGCGTCGGCACGCGGAAAAAACCCGTCAAAGATGATCGGTAGCGCGCGATGGCAGCAACCGTTTCGTCTCGAGTCGGGTAAAGCACCCAACCCTTGAGATCCAACCGGCGGCCTATCTCTAGGATATGATCGACCGTCTGCTTCTCGTCGCGGAGACTGTCCACCGGCACGGCATGGGTTGTGTATTTCGAGAAACGCGCGATGGAGCGCTCGTCGTCAATGACGCAGACGGGCACCTTCCGCCGTCCGAGGCTGCGAACGATCCCGAGCCCCTGGTAATCCCCGCCCACCACTACTGCACCGACTGTTTTTTCCGAGCGTCCAGCCGGAACGTAGGGAGTTTCGAAGGGTTGGGTCATCGTTGCCGGCATGCAGGTCCCTCACGCCCGTGGCGCGTTGGCATCTTTCCCAGTGATACAGCGGAGCAACGCACGCGAGGCATAGCGCGTACCAGAAACAAATTGCATCAGGGGGCCGAAGCTCCAGGCGGCTGGCGCGCCAAGAAAATGCAGTCCTGGCACCAACGATTCGAGTCCTTCTTTCAGCAAAGGGAACCCGTTGGAACGACGAAGGGACTGCGCGAGCTCCGGTGCAAGGAACCCATACTTAGAAATATCGACCTTGTAGCCGGTACCCAGAAGAATATGATCAACCGTTCGCTCACTTCCGTCGTGCAGGCGGACCTTCACCTGCTCGCCCACTACAGCAGCGGACACGACAGAAGATCCCAGCCGAATCGGGACGTCTTTGAGCCGATTCACCAACCAGCGTGCCCCGGCCGGCCGGGTAGCCCGCTCTCGGAGCTTGTCTTGAAGGACAAGAGGCAACCGCCGGACCAGATCGGGCCGTGCAAGGAGTTGACTGATGCCCGCCGGCCCAACGTCCGTTGGCGCGTAAAGTAGCTCCTTGGTGAGTTTCCCCAACCTATAATGGAGCGTCTTGGAAGCCCACCCCTGGAGCCAGTGGATCCGTGGCGACTTCGCGACGATTTCGACTTCCGCGTGGGCTTCATGAAGCAGCGCACCTGATTCGAGCGCCCTCTGCCCCCCTCCGACAACAAGAACCCGCTTTCCGGCGAACTTCTGAAAGTCATGGTGCTCCGAGGTATGCGTGGCAAGCGAGGCTGGGAGGCCGTCGAACTCAGGCGGCCGTTTAGCGAACGAACCAATACCCGCGGCAATGACCACGCACCGTGAGCCAAACGACCCACCCCCTGCGACATGGAGGCGAAAGCCTGTTGGCGCGGCCTCGACCCGGGTGACTTTCCGCTGGTCGACGTCAGGCACCGCTTGGCACTGGAACCACCGGCCATACTGGATGAACTGGTCAAGAGGCACAGGGGCTGAGAATTGATGGCCGCTTGCTGCCTGGTATGCTTCCAGCGTTAGCAAACTGTTCGGATCCGCGATATGCGTCGCAGTCCAAGCAGAGCGGAGAAACATGCCGACCGGCATGTTGTCGTTCCAAAAGGACATGGGCACGCCGAACACGCGAACTTCCAGGCCTTTTAGTTTGCGTAAATGTGCGGCCGCGGACAGTCCGTAAGGACCGGCGCCGACGATCGCCACATCGCACATAGTCATTGCTGTTCCACTCTCAGGATTCACCCTTCCACTCGCCTGCCGTGTCGCGCCGTCGTCCCAGGGCCTGCAAGTGTGCTCCTGACTGTCCTCATCTGGCGAGCACCAGCAGGCTGTATCCCCCCAGAACCCGAACCGTCAAGTCCTGATGAATCGCGAAACAAATCTTCCTGGGCAGTACGGCGATTTTCTGGATAGTCTGCTTTGCGAGTTCGATGCATCGGGGCGTGTAGAAATAGTCCAGCAGCTCGTAGCCCACGTCTTTCAGCGTCTCCAGAGCTGTTTCCTTGGTGAAGTACTGGATGTGTCCATAAAGCTCGCGGCGTGTCAGGAGACCTCGTTTGCGGAGCACAGCCTGTACGCTCAAGTCCAGCGGAAAGTGGAAAATCTTCAAATCACTCTTCGGCCGGATTCCGTTCAGAAATCCGAAGTAGTCTTCCACATGCTCGATGACGTCGAGCACCAGGATCGTATCGAAAAAAGTGCCTTCCTCCCCGCTGATATCGGCCAGTTTAAACTGAAGCCTTTCATTTGCCTTGCTCTTGCACATCTCCAAAGCCTGCGGCGAGATTTCGTAACCCCAGAGACTACACGCATTGTCCATCTTCTCCTGCAACAGCTTGAGCACCTCCCCTGCACCACATCCGACTTCGCAGATGGTCTTCAGTTGCAGGCGGTTTTTCGCCAACATACGCAGGATTTGCTTGACCTTGAACGGGGATTCGTCCGCGTGCCAAAGGGGATTCCTTTCCAGGTATCCGCCGTCCGCATACATGTTTCGATCGAGCACCTTGCCAGAGTTCTTTGGCATCCGGGGTCCCTCAACCGAGGCGGGAATTTCTTCAGCGTGCCAGGCTGTAAGTCACTGCGTCTCCTGCAAGTGAAGCATAAGCCACGCGAGCGCGTTCTTTGCTTGGTCCCTCCACGCGCCATTCGCCGTTTCCTTGCACAAGCTCCATCTTGCTTCTTTCTCTCCACCAGTTGGCCACGTCCCTGGGCAGAGGGGTCCAGACGCAGTCCTCCGCCCGCAACCGGGCCAAATGATCGAGTAAAGCCCTGTAAGTATCCCGCGCCCGTTGCTCCCTGATGTAATCCGGATGAACGATGAAGCTAATCAACCCGTGTTTTTCCCGGACCAAGGCAATTTGCTTTTTCCACAGGTCGATGGAGTAGTCACCGAGAATCTGAAAGAGTGTGTAGTCCTGGGTACAGGTAAGTGGGAGCTCGACGATCTTTCCGATGAAGTAGGGCATTACCGTGCAGCAGCCACCGCGCTGAGGGTCGAGATGCCCCACGTTGGGAATCGACATGTCATAGGAAAACTCGAAAGCGTCGTACCAGTCCGCGTTGCGGTAGAGGATCCCAGAGCGGAACCCTTTGGCTTCGAATTCCCGAACGTAGTAGTTGATGCGTTCCGCTCGGCGCAAGAACTCCCCATGGTCAGCGTACAGACGGCCATCGTGCTTCAGGTCGTGAACATTAACTTCAAAACCACGGCTAACTATATTATTCAAGTAACTTTTTGGAACGTGGTATCGGTTCTCCGGCACAACCTGGAAGGAGCTGTGGAATCCGAACGACTCATCCAGGTCCATTAAGCGCCCGCAGACGTCCCTGCCAGGAGGGCCCTCCACATCATGGGTTATGATGGCACAGCTTCTAAAGTTATCCGGCCAGAACCAAATGAAGGGCATCTTTTCCAGGCCCTGCGCCTGCATCGCCAAGGCCAGCAACTTCTGGTGAATGCGGTCCACGGTGAAATCCACTGGCCAGGCAGGAAAGCGAATCGTATCCCAGCCTCTCAAATGTATCTTTTGAAAATGACGGCGCACTGAAACCGAAACGAATGGCCTTAGTAGATAGTACGCCTTCCTCAACATCACGTTGAAGACGCTGCCCTCCTCGCGAAAGTGAGCAGAGTAGCGCTCGCGACGCAAGTTCTCAACGACCTCACCCGCATCAAAGGGAAGTTGAACTCCCGGCACCTTCACCTTCACATGCTCGAGAGCGTCATCGAGTTCGCCATCGGGATGTGCAGCGGTGTCAGAGTAAGTGAGCCGGCCATAGCAGGTTGTTTCCCTTCCGAACCGAAAAAAGCCTCGTTTCTTGAATGTCGGGCCCACCGGGAGGAACCTTAGAAAATCCTTCGGGCAGCGATAATAGTCAACTAAGGTTTGGTTGGCGGAGTCGACATTATGGCTATTTCTCGAACCAGAGACGATGGATGCCGATCTATCCTCAATTGGTTTATTCGAATTAGCTTCTCCCAAGTGCTCTCCTTGTACCGACGATAGCCACGCTGTCACTCGCTTATTGTCGAGTCATAAGGTTAGAAGTTTCTATCACCCACGCCTAACTTATTCATACCCCATCTTCGGGTCGAGTCCTTTAATGTGAACTCGGAAAGCGACATGAACGGGCCGGTTTGGTTTCGTGTATTAGGTCAAGCCGGGGTGGCATCTGCAACACTCAGGAGCGAGTTTCTGAGGCTGCCACATGGAGCCAGCACGGCTGACTGCACATTTACTGGCGCTCTGGCTCGAAACGCCGGAGCGGCTTGCATTACATCCGAGCACTGTGTTCCTTCTTGGTTGTTCCGTCGAGCGACTGACGGCACAATTCCACGATCCTCCCCACCTTCTCCCAGGCAACAAGCTTGCGGTGGAACCGCTTGCGTGGCTCGACCGTCACCACCTACCGCAGCGTCCACGTCGCAAGGCTGCAAAGAAGGTGCACGCGCGGTATTTCGAATAGTCTGGCATCAGCGCGGCCATTGTCAAACCACCATCCGAGGAAGTACCTCTTCTGAATCCGGTCTTCCGAGACCGCATGATAGACGACGGCTGATGGTTCGTAACGCAGCCTTTCGCCGGCCGCCAATATCCGGCGACCGAATTCGGTGTCCTCGCAGGGACGGAGGACCTCGCGGTTGGGGCTGGGGCCCAGAGCCGTGCGAAACCCCTTGTGCATTTCAAATATTTTCTTTCGAAAAGCCATATTGATTCCGAAGGGAGGCCCCATAAGCTCTTTCGCTCTGTCACCCTGGCCGAAGCCAGGGAAGGGATGGCGCGCGTATGGCCCCTCGATGGACAGGCAGGTGGGAAGCGAGGAAGGCCACTGCAAAAAAATACGCCCACCTGCCCGGCCCACTCGCCGCCGTCCAAAGCATTGATCAGGTTCTGTAGCCATGCTGGCTCAACAGTCACGTCATCATCCGGGAAGGCCAGCACGTCACCCCGAGCTTCGCGACACCCAGCATTGAGAGCAAAACCACTTGCCTGGTTGCGGTTCAAAGAGCTAACGGAAATGCCCAGGGAAGCGGCGGCAGAAGTCCTCGACAACCTCGCGCGTCTGGTCGGTCGAATTGTTGCCCACCACTAGGACCTCCCATTCTGCCCCTTCGGGAAGCGTGGAGGCTGCGACACAATTCAGTGTCTTCCCCAAACGTCGGCAACCGTTCAACGTGCACAGAATGACGGTGATGTTCACGGTGCGCTTCGCTCCCCGTCAAGGATGACTCGGCGAGAATAATGGCCTTAAGGTGGGTAAGTTCAGGTTAAACGATTGGTTCCCGATGGGTTATGGGGTGGAAGGCAAGGCCCACCTGCGCCTTGACAACACAAACCTCTGAGATCACCTTCGTGTATCTCCCCCACGGAACGGCAGCCTTCTCGAGCTACGAAGTAGGTTCACTCTTGCCGGCATCCCCTCGCGCCCGGGGATCATGACGCGTTTTCAACCAGTCACGGTTGAAACCCCATATCAGCTTGCCCGGCATTCAGGGATTGAGTCGTCCCTTTGCCTGGGTGCTTCGGGTAAGGCGGTAGTATTCTCTGATCTCCCCGGCTGTCAGCCACACCAGACACTTGTAATAGAATCTACGTCGCGGATTCAAGGTCAGTATCCATCGCCCCATTCTTTGGGCCATCACAATAGTCCCAAGCTGCAGAATTTTTAAGTAGGGCCGGGGTATCCCCAAGACCGCGGGCCCTCGTCCCCACTCCCGCACCAAAGCTTGGCCGTATTCGAACCACCAAGTCAAGAAGTACTCCTTTTGGATCCGGTTATCAGGAGCGGGGTGATAGACGACGGCTGACGGTTCGTAGCGCAGCCGCTCTTTCCCGGCGATCAGCCGGCGGCCGAACTCGGTGTCCTCGTTGCTGAGCATGCTGCCAGCACATCGGCCCAAATCGGTTCGAAAGCCACCGTACTTCTCAAACATTTCTTTTCGATAGGCCATGTTAGCCCCGTAGGGAGCCCGATCAAGTTCACGCGCCTTGTCACCTAAGTCGAAGTGGGCATAAAGAATGCCCATCATGCTATACGACCCATCGAGCGCTAGCCAGTCAGGCAGTGTGAAAGTATTTGCCGGAACCGTGCGCCCTCCGGCGCCAACCCATTCGCCCTTGTCCAAAGCGGCAGTCAGGTTCTGCAGCCACGTCGGCTCGACCCTAACGTCGTCGTCCATGAAGGCAAGGACATCGCCCCGAGCCTCTCGAATTCCGGCGTTCCGCGCGTGGGACAACCCTTGGTGCGGCTCAAACACGTAGCGGAAGCGGCCGGGATATCGGCGACAATAGTCTTCGATCACGTCACGGGTTTGATCCTTGGAGTTGTTATCCACAACAACGACCTCCCACTCCACCGGGTCGGAAAATGTCGTCGCTGCGACGCTTTCTAACGCGTGCGATAGACTCCGACAACGGTTATGCGTACAGAGGATGACTGTAATCTTCATGTGTACCACACTGATGTCAGTTCCTCGTCGCCGGTGCTTCCCCAACTTTCGCATACGCGATAAAATGGATCACGGCCTCGATCGGATAGGTTCGAAACACATATTCGAGGATGGCTGGGTCGCCGGAGTCGCCCTCTAAGAGGGTACCCCCCTTGAACACCCAACGATGGCCGCGCCGGAGATCATCTAGGACCGATCACAAGAACGTGCATCAGAGCCCCCTTCCGTCAGACGATTCCGTTTTCAATGACGTCGATCCTACACTCCGGTTTCCGCGAGGCCCCAGAAGCCCGGGTAGGTCATGGTTTCCATGAAGTCACCCAGGTTGAAGGTGGTGGGATGATATCCTTCCCGCATGAAGCTGAGCACGGCATTGGGCCCGGCATGGACTTCACCGTTGAACATGCGGTTGAAATGGACGTCAGCAACGGGAACCGGGGAGCGGATACCGGGGAGATGGATTACCGATCAAAGTAGAGAAACCTAGAATTTTCCGGCAAAGCGCTCTTACAACAATTTGGTGTCCGGCCTGGCGCCAATGGCTCCTGTCGCGGGCAGAAACCACTGTGGATTCTTATCGACCCACGAACCCGACTTAGCCGGCAGTCGCCTCTTCGGGCTTTACGGCGGCGCAGGCTTTCAATCGTTCGCAGAACAATGCAACCGGATCCTTCGGTATCTGGTTTTCAACCCGAGTTCGAGCTGCCTGGCCCAGGTGCAGCCATTCCTTGCGCCGCTCCCAAGCCCGCTGCAGGGTGTCGGTGAAGGACAATAGGGTCGCCGCTGGCGCGACAAACCCTGTTTCATTATCCACGCATAGCTCCGCGTTGCCTCCCACATCCGTCACGACCGCCGGCCGCCCGCACCACATTGACTCGACCAGGGCGAGAGGCAAACCCTCGTAGCGCGAGGGGAGAACCAGTAGATGATTCTGGGCCCAAATCCCCCGGACGTCCTTCGCGTAGCCGCGAAAGTGGACATTGCTCAGGCGGAGCATCGCGCATAAGCGGCGCAACACCAATTCATCAGGGCCCACCCCATATAAATTCACCTCCAGCGAACGGTCGCGCCATTCCGGACGAGCTAGCGTTTGAAGCAACAAATCCTGCCCTTTGGCTGCCAATTCGATTCGGGAAACGCACGCCAGTCGCAAACTCCCCTGTTCATCCGGCCAAGCTGGAGGAGGTGCTGTCGAGACGTTGTAGGGGCTCCATACCAGCTCGCCGTTCAGCAACGGTTCGCCCAACTGCAAGCCGAGTAGTTCAAGATTGTGGCGAGACACGCAGAACACTTTACGCGCGCCCGTGTAACTTGCCACGGCTTCCTCGAATTGCTCTTTGAACCACCATTGTTCGCTATTGCAATGGACAATCATCACATAGGGAATCGCTGCCGCCCGGCAGATCTTCGCCCATCCAAAGCCGCCCGAATTGCCTCCCTGGGAAATGACGACCAGGTCCGGATGGAATCTTTTCAAACGGGCATAGCTCCTGCGCGTGCCCAGAGAGAGCCGGTTCCAGAGGTGGCGGGCGCGCCCCGCGATGTTGCCTAGGGAAGGGTAGGTTTCGACCCTGATCCCGTGATGCGCCAGCGCTGTCAGCGTATCCGGCCGTTTGGGCCAGTACATCGTCAAAGCCTGAACGTCGTGCCCGTTTCCCTTGAGCTGAGCCGCGGCCTGGCTCCAAAGCTCCTCGCTTCCACCCCATGGCGAGGTCCACATCGTGCTGACGAAGGCGAATCTCATAGGCCCGTATTCTGTGCTTGGCGGGGTCGGGAGTTACAGCGCAGCGAGTAAACTGTCACATCCTCCCAGACTCGAGTAGCTGCATATCCATCCTGCCGGATATAATGGTCGTATTCCGAGACGCGCTGATTTGTGTATTGCGGACCATCTGTGTAAGCGTCGAGCAGGGTACATGGTGCTCTTCCTTTTAACCAACCCTTAGTCGGCTGCTTAGATCAAGTCGGGTAGTTCCTCAGCGGGGATCAGCAAACGGATGGAGCGTGCCTGTCCGGGTATTCGCTCGATGAACCCGCGTGCTTCGAGGGTCAGGATCATCTGGTGCACGGCAGGCGGAGAGACTCGAAAGTATTGTTGCATCTCAGCCTCGGCAGGCGCACGTCCGTGGATTCGGGCGTAGTAATAAATGAAGGCCAAGTACTGGCCCTGTTTTGGGGTATACGCTGCATCCATTCCGTGCACATCTAAGGACCAAAAGGCCCGGCTCAAAGCGATGGAACGCTGCAAATATCCAGAATCATCCCATCTGAACACATAGGGTCGATAGCTGATAAAAGTGGGAGCGACGCAGACAGCGAAAATTGCAGCAAGTGGCAACCACTTCCTTTGATTTGAAATGCTGCGCACTTCTCCATCTCCTTCAAGCAAGGCAGTTTTTGAGCCGTTCGCAGAATTGCCCAATCGGATCTTTGGGTACCTGACGTTCGACTCGCACCCGCGCAGCCTGTCCCATTTGCGCCCATTCCTTGCGCCGCTCCCAAGCCCGCTGAAGGGCATGGTTGAAGGACGATACGGTGGCCGCCGGCGCGACAAACCCTGTTTCACCATCAATGCATAACTCCGCGTTGCCTCCGACATCCGTCACGACCGCCGGCCGCCCGCACCACATCGCCTCGACCAAGGCGAGAGGCAGACCTTCGTAACGTGAAGGGAGGACCAGTAGATGGTTTTGCTCCCAGACGGCCCTGATATCGTTCACGTGACCGCGAAAGTACACGTTATTCAACTGGAGTTTCCCGCAAAGGCGGCGCAACACCAGTTCACCGGGGCCTGCTCCAAACAAATTCAGTTCAATGGGACGGTCGCGCCATTCCCAGCGTGCAAGGGTCTGGAGCAATAAATCCTGCCCTTTGGCCGCCAGATCCATTCGGGCTACGCACGCCAACCGCCACCCTCCACTTTCATCCGGCCAGACCGGAGCGCGTTCGGCGGAAACGTTGTAGGGATTGTACACGACTTCCCCGTTTAGCAGCGGTTCGCCCACTTGCAGGCGGAGCAGATCGAGATTGCGGCGAGAGACGCAGAAAATCCTGCGGGCGGCGGTGTAACTCGCCACGGCTTCAGCGAACTCTTTCCGGAACCACAAAAGCTCGCTGTTGCACTGCACGACCATCACGTAAGCTATCGATGCTTGCCGGCAGATTCTGGCCCAATCAAATCCGCCTGAATTGTCTCCTTGGGAAATGACGACCAGGTCGGGATTGAATCGCTTCAAACGGCGATAGCTTCTCCGGTACCTGAGCGTGAACTGGTCCCAAAGGTGCCGGGCCCGCCCGGCATGATATGAAGGGAAGGTCCCGAACCTGATGCCATGCTGCGCCAGAACGGTGACCTTGTCCGACATTCGCGGCCAGTACACCACCGATGCCTGCACATCGTGCCCCGCCCTCTTGAGCTGAGTCGCGGCCTGGCTCCAAAGCTCCTCGCTTCCGCCCCACGGCCAGCCCTGCATCGTACTGATGAAGGCGAATCTCATAGGCCCGTATTCTGTGCTTGGCGGGGGAAGTATTGTTGCATCTCAGCCTCGGCAGGCGCACGTCCGTGGATTCGGGCGTAGTAATAAATGAAGGCCAAGTACTGGCCCTGTTTGGGGGTATACGCTGCATCCATTCCGTGCACATTTAAGGACCAAAAGGCCCGGCTCAAAGCGATGGAACGCTGCAAATATTCAGAATCATCCCATCTGAACACATAGGGTCGATAGCTGATAAAAGTGGGAGCGAAGCAGACAGCAAAAATTGCAGCAAGTGTCAACCACTTCCTTTGATTTGAAATGCTGCGCACTTCTCCATCTCCTTCAAGCAAGGCAGTTTTTGAGCCGTTCGCAGAATTGCCCAATGGGATCTTTGGGTACCTGACGTTCGACTCGCACCCGCGCAGCCTGTCCCATTTGCGCCCATTCTTTGCGCCGCTCCCACGCCCGCTCCAGGGCATGAGCTAAGGCCGACAGGGTGGCGGACGGGGCTACAGACCCTGTCTCGTTATCCGCGCATAGTTCTGCGTTGCCGCCAACATCCGTCACGACCGCCGGGCGTTCACACCACATCGCTTCGACCAGGGCAAGAGGTAGACCTTCGTAACGCGAGGGGAGGACTAAGATATGATTGTGTTCCCAGACGGTTCGGATGTCAGTCACATGACCGCGAAAGTGTACGTTATTCACCCTCAGCATGCGAACCATGCGGCGCAACCCCAGTTCGTGTGGTCCTGCTCCGTAAAAATTCACTTCAAAGGGACGGCTCCGCCATCTCGGGTGCGCCAGGGTCTGGAGCAATAAATCTTGTCCTTTGGCCGCCAAGTCCATACGGGCTACACAGGCTAACCGCCACCCCCCACTTTCATCCGGCCACGCGGGAACGTACTTGATCGAGACGTTGTAGGGATTCCATACCACTTCTCCGTTCCGCAGTTCGTCGCCAACCTGCAGGCGGAGCAGGTCAAGATTGCTCCGCGAAACACAGAAGACCCTCAAAGCACCGGTGTAGCTTTCCACAGCATCGCCGATATCCTTCTCCTCGAACCAGGATAGTTCGTTGTTACATTGGACGATAATTACGTAGGGTATCGCGGCGTCTCTACAGATCTTTGCCCAGTTGAATCCGCCTGCATTATGCCCCTGTGAGATAATCACCAAATCGGGATGGAATCGTTTCAACTTCCGATAAGCCCTCCGATAACTGAGAGAGGCTCTGGTCCAGGTGTATCGCGCAGTACTGACTAGATAGGTGGGAGAGGGGTAAGTTTCGAGGGCGACGCCATGCTGCACGAGCTGTGTGAGCTTGCCAGACAACTGCGGGCGGTACATGACAAAAGCTCGCACATCGTGGTTTTCGAATTTGAGCTGACTAGCAGCTTGGCTCCATAGCTCCTCACTCCCACCCCAAGGCAACAACCCTTGCATTGTGGTAATGAAGGCAAATCTCATTGTGGATAATATGGTGATCGCTTATTCCCGCGCTCAGCAGGAAAAAGCCCTTCAACGGACGCGCCCTCCGTCAACTCCCCTCGCTACAGCAGCCAAGTCCAACCAGGTGAGTAAACTTACAACCACACGAGACAGGATAGGCCTTGAGTCAAATTCAACTATTGTAATACAGTAGTTTCATGCTAAATGCGCTTTGCATTCATTCTCTCAACGACAGAGAGGAACGATAGTTATCCTTTCCTGTGCCTTCCTCTTCATATAGTCATAGACCCCAACTGCATCCTCCCTCCAGTGAATCCAGTGCTCAGGAGCAACATAAAAGCAGACAATCTCAACATCCGCGTCCATTAGATGTGCCAGCGTGATTAGCGCTGAACTCGCGAATGCGGCTACAGCCTTCGGTTTGATCCCCTGGACGATTAGATCATACTCAATCACGCTGGAGGAAGGCCATAACTCACATTGTAGGTGTTCTTTAATTTGAGTAACACGCGAAGCGCTGTCACGGGGGTGCGCCACATAGATGATCTTTTTCTCACCAAAGTATTCCCGGACCCTGGAGAGGAAGTTGAAATGAGTGTTCCGCTCAATCCAATCGTCAACGCTGCAATCACCAATAAAGATGACGGTATCAGGCATATAGGTATATTGGGCCGGGGCCAGGCTTCGCAGATAGCTATAGTTGTTTCTAATCAGTCGGTCGCTTTTGCGGACATCTAAATCGTAGATCGTAAAGAAAGTGACACATGGTGCCTCCGCGAGATACCAATGGAAGTACTTTGCACGAAGATGCGTCTCGATTATCTTGCCGGCAGATTTCCAGGAAGCACTTTTTTTGATTGGCGCTTTGAGCTCATTGCTTTCACTCCTAAGTCTTCTTTCATTGATTTTGATCGTATCAGTTCCGTCATCCAAGAGGCACAGCGTGTTGTGCTTAAGGGTGTTTGCTATGTGCCTCATAAAGGGGGTCCATTCAGCGGAATAGTGGCCAAGGAATAATTTATCAACATGTTGAAATCTTGCCGCCAATTTGGCAAGTGCGTGCATCCGCCGAAAGCGCAAGTAGCGGCAATACCATCGGTTAGCCACTGGATGCAACAGTTTCTGCACCCGATGCCTCGGTTCGATCAACACGGCTAGAAAGCTCACAGTCGCCCAATCGCCCACTTTTATTAGCGGCATGAATCGCTCTAGAGCACCGTTTTTAGGTCTTATCACAACCAAATGGTTGTTCGTCAGTTGAAACCAATGTACCGCCTCAATTGCATTGAGCAACTGATGTGGCGTGTTAACCACGAATACATTTGGCTTTGCTTTGATTCCCTTCATTGTAGCGGTCCGTTACTACAACTCATTAGCTTGGGCTAGATAATAATAATCTGTCGAAAATCTCCACGAATTGCAGGCGCGGCAGAAGCTGCTCAGATATTTGCATGACCAGCGATCGTTTTCGTGGAGCCTGCTACCAGCTTTTTGATCTGCTCGTATGACCTTCGGCTTAATTCGATTTGTCTGAGCGCCGCGGCTTGTAACGGCTCGCGCAGTTTATCCGCGTTTTGCCAAGCTCTTTCGATAGCGCTGTGAAGTCTTTGAGGCAAGGCCGGCTCGTTTAGGAGGATGGTCTGAAAACCTTCACCGAACTGGTCTTCCAAGCCCAAAAACTTGTTTCTGTAATAGGCAGATTTCGCGAGACCGACCACGGGAATCCCTTGTGCGAGCGCGAAAACGGCCGCATGATACGCACCCGTCACGACTAGCCGACAACGTGCCGCCTGCTTGATCACTTTCAGAGGGGAATCAAGGGTTTTGCCACCGTCAGATTGTTCATCAAGTCCGGCCAGAAGTTGCTTAATGGTCAGGTCATCCCTGGAATATTCGTGCATTGCAATGGGAAGGGGGATTAATGAGACACAATGCTGCCGGGCAAAATCTTGCAGGACCGGCCTGATGTTCTCAATATCATCATCATCGGTCCATGCTGACGTGAGAAAGCGTATGTTGATGCCCAAGCCCCGCCCGGGCTCCTCGGCCCTCGCTTCGTACGCCAGTTCCAGAGCTTCATCTCCCGTGGTCTGTACTTTCGATTCAGGAACGCCCAGGGACCGGAGGAAAGCAAGTGATCCTCGACCTTCTCTTAAGGTTATGAAATTGACCAGCGGAAGGACCTTTGGGGCCCGCTTCAGAACTAAGGGGTCACTAATAGGTCCGAAACCTTGACCAAGCATGACGACAGGCACATCTCTTTGAATGGCCGCCTCGAGCAAATCCAAAATATCCAGGTTCCACGCTTGGCAACCATCATAAAAGCCACCTGCACCACAAATTAGCAACAGGTCTGCATTCTGCAACGCGCGCGCAAAGGCCGTAACGGCTTCGGCGTCTGTCGGCCGGTCCCGATGCTTGAGCCTCCAAACCACAATTGCCTTTAGAAGTTTTGGGCATCGCGACCTAATGGTTGTTTTAAACCTCACTAGCAGATCCACAAACCACCTGGGCGCTAAGTTGGTATATCTTCCGAGCAAAACTCCATTTGCCAACCAAAGCGTCCTCCCGCGATTGTCCAATGGTCTTGCCGCGGGACAGAATCGGGCCAAGTTTTCGGCTGAATCAGTGAGCACTTCAATGCAAGCTTGTGGAAATAACTTGTACAATCGATCTAAAGCTACTTGCAGCATGGAGATATCACCCATATTGCCGTACTCTGAGACGCCTTTCCCTAAGCCTGTCTCTATTAAGATGTTCTCCACTATGATCTGCTCCACTCGTGTCAATTCTTATCACTGATTTCCCAGTCCAGGAGACCACGGGCATGCAAGTCATTGATGACATTCATGGTAGCCTTAAAAGAAATGCCGCATTTGCTCGCGATCTGCGCGACGGAATGGGTGGCATCAATTAGATCCATAACGTTAAAAAGCGCCCGATTACCTTCCGGATTGGAATACGGATCAACAAAAATGCCAAACCGAGAGCAGAAGATTTCTCCTTTGAACCGATTGACGGGCACTCTATTGTCTTCAATTGTTTCTATCATCCTTAGAACCATGTCACAGGAGGCATCCAAACTTTTGACCGAGGTCACGCTCGGTGTGTCATGACTGGAATGATATTCGCGGTAAGGCGAATCTGCCATCGTTGGTGGTAGGACCCGAGATAAAGATAGCATCGGAACCCTGACACCTGGTCCGTTAAACTGGCGCTCATCATTGCCGATGATGGTGCGGTAAGCACCAGTCCAACCAAACGGATCGTGGTCCTTGAGTGCCTGCGAAAAGCAGAGATCAACTTCCGTGTTTCCGGCAAATGAAAGCTGAAGCGCATGGGGGTTGTCCAGTCCCAGCATTTCCAAGAACAATCCACCTTTCATTTTCGGGATTAGCTGTTCGTTCTGGCTCAAATAAGCAACAGAGCCAATGGTCTCAGGAACAATTAAGAAGCGGTAAGTGTAGCGCAGGTCGCTCCGGCCTAACAAAGCCTGCATCACTTTGATCCCCACAACGACTCCGGATAAATCGTCATTGACCATCGAGGGGTGACAAAGATGGGCACACAAAACTATGCAGTCGTCACTCTTGCCAGGCGCGACGACCTCTCCGACCTTCAATGTTCCAAAGCTAAAGTCGCTCCTTATCACTACTTTGTATTTATCATCGTGTAAAGCATCTTTTAAATTCTTGCTGCAGCACAACCCCCAGTCGCGCTCATAGTATTTGAAAATGAATGGAACTGCTTCCGGGATTTTATGATGAACATGCAGATGTTCGAATAGATCCCTTCGCGTCACTTCCCCTTCAAACAGCAAGGAATAGGAGACTACGTGGAGCGGATTGTCTGCGTACGAAAACAGCCGCTGACCGTCGAGAGACTCGAGATAGGCTTCGTGGCATGTCCATTTTTCGGGAATAATCCAACTCCAACATTCTGTTCCCGTCGGATATTCGCAGATCTTCATCGGCACCTGGGTTGCGATTGCCGCAAGCGCGGCATCATAGCCATCAGATACGATATCTCGCGGCAGTCTCCATAGCGCAGAAATCAACTCCTCCATGGATGCATTTTCCGGCAGTTGAATGCGGGCGTCTTTGCCGCTGGTCCGGGCATTCTCGAGTTGGACCGGGTCACCGGCCGGTCCCCGGGCGGTAATCCACGGATCTCGGGCGATCTCCCGACTGGCCAGTTCATATAAACTCCCGCAATCAATGGAGACAACTTCGCCCCGCCCGACATCGGCGACACGACACCGGCCCTCGGATCGAGCCATCTTTTCCAGACGGGTTCCGTCCGGAAAACCACTCGCCGCCCGGATGGGCACGCTCGAAATCCATCCTTGTTTCCTCAGCTTGCCGTTCTGGCCGATGCGGCCGGTGAATAGCTTTTTATACCGGAAGGGTACCCCCACGGCCTCCTCAACATAGTGGAGAAATGATGCCTCGCCGAGGCCGACACCGATGCCGCATATCTTCCCCCCGCATTTCATAAGGCGGTCATGCAGGCAATCCTTCCCATAGCTGGTATTCGGCAGTCGGCTGAGGAGTTTCTCTGCCTGGGGTCCCAAACCGGCAACCGAAAGGATCGGATCGGCTGATCGCACAACGCCCGGCTGGCAGCGGAAGTACTCGAGAAACTCCAGAGAAGAACTCCATGCCCCTTGAATGCTCGGCGTGGTTTGGGGGTCAAAATCCTCATTCCGATAAAAAGAAAAAGAAAACGCCGGCAGCAGCATGGTGCCTTCAGGCCCGATCACCTCCCGCATCGCTGAATAAAGCAGTTCGCACTCCTCCTGCCCGGAGGATCCGCACTCAACCAAACCCAAAGTGCGGTGGGACACTTGAAAAAAAACGATGTCCTCCGGGCGGAGACCGATCACCTTCAGCCCATTGACGAGACCGGCCCGGCCGTAATCCGATTTGCTCGGAGACATGTAGATTCTGTTTTCTTATTCTGCGCCGGCCTCAGGACGAGCCGCAATCTGGCGTGTGGATGTAGGCACTCGGAAACTTGCACTGTCAGTCATAAGGCAGGCGGACGCACCGGCGGGATCGGAGCACCATGCGGAAATCCATCGGGTTGTTCAAGAGAAGGCTTATTTTCCCGATTCCACCAGAGCGGCAATAACCCTGTCCTGGTCAGACTCAGTGAGGCCAACCGAACAAGGCAGACTCAAGCCCCGCCGGGCCAGTTGCTCGGCCACAGGCATCGCAACCACATTTTTCGAGGCGTGGGCAGGAGACTGATGAATCGGTTGCCAGAGCGGCCGGCATTGGATTTTTTGTGTACCGAGTGTGTGCATCAATTGGCGGGAATCCATGCCGAACTTCTCCTCCTCGACGAGGATGGTGTACATCCAGAAGGTACTCGCAGCCCACGGGGCGCTTCTCATCGGTACGATGCCCGGCAAGTTCTGGAGTTTTTCTGTATAGCGGGCGGCGTTCTTCCGCTTGGCGGCGACATAGGCAGCCAACTGCTCCATTTGCGCGCACCCGACCGCCGCCAGCAAATTGGTCAGGCGATAGTTGTAACCCACTTGTCCGTGGACGTATTCGATCGGATCGTCCTTGGCCTGGGTAGTGAGATACTTGGCCTTCCGCGCCCACTCCTCGTTGTTTGTGACGAGCATCCCGCCGCCACCCGTGGTAATGATCTTGTTGCCATTGAAGCTGAAACAGCCGATGTCCCCGAGACAGCCCAAGCCGGACCCCTTGTAAGTCGCGCCCAAACCCTCGGTGGCGTCTTCAATTACTTTCAGGCCGAATTTTCTCGCAACCGCCAGGATGGGATCCAGGTCAACGGGATGACCCAGTATATGAACGGGAATCACGGCCGTGACGCGGCGTCCGGTACGCCGGTTGTACAGCGTGCCGTCGCTCCAGCGGCAGTCCCGCTCCAGGAATTCCACAACGCGGGCGGGATCCATTTGCCAGTAGGCGGGCTCGGCATCAATGAACACCGGCCAGGCGCCCACATAACGGATGGCATTGACGGGTGCGATGAATGTCAGGGTGGAGACGAGCACCTCGTCCTCGGGCTGCACTCCCGCTACCAGGAGTGCGATATGCAGCGCCGATGTGCCGTTCACGGTGGCCACGGCATACTTCGTCCCGGCTTCCTGCGCCACCATCTGCTCGAACCGGTCCACGTAGGAGCCCACCGAGGAAACCCAGGCGGTATCGAGGCACTCCTTCACATAACGCCACTCGTTGCCGCGGATTTCCGGGACAGCGAGGGGGATGAAGCCGTCGCCTGGCGGCGCTCCTGGAGCGAGTACTTCAGTCGGTTTCATGCAAGTTGTCGCGGAGGTATTTGGAAAGCAGAAGAATCCGAAGAACCCTTGAACCAGTTCACATCACAATGACTTTGCAGGAGCGTTGGGTGACAGCGTGTGTGCCATGCTCTAGAGCCCTTTAGGGTCGGACAATGCCACAGGTTCACGCCAGATCCGGTTGCGGCCCATCTGTATGATGATCCGCCCTATCCCAGTGGTCGTGGTGCCGTGACGCTGGATCTGCGCTGCCATCTCTTCCTTCTTGGCCTCTGAAAAGCCAAACTGATACAATACCGGGCTACGGAACTTGTACTGCGAGAGAGGCATGGAAAGCGGGCTCCGCATCCAGCTTGCGATATCGTAACGCAATAAGACGCAGGGACTATCCTCGTTGCGGTCACTGCCCCAAATATTGTGCACGCGTCCTGCGCAGAAGGCCTGGATATCAGCGAAGATTGCCGAGCTCTCGGCGTCACTGTGAATGTCGTCGCCGAGCATGGCGTTGGCCGTCTGGAAGACGTATTTCACCCAATCATCCATCACCGCCAGGCTCATGGCCGTGTGGGTTTGAATCAGGTTGATGCCGATTTCCCCTTTGAGCAGCTTCTCGTAATTGTTTTCTGCGCACACATATGCCCGAAGCTCCTCTTCAGAGTCCCACAACTCTTCCTTTGTCAGCCGGACAAACGAGTTGAAGATTGCCTGCACGGAGGCGGGCGCCCACTTGATTTCCGCTACCAGTCTTTGGAGTAACCCGATGATAGGAACCTGCTTTTGTCGCAGCAGCCTTAACAATGGACCGAAGTCGCCGCCGTTACAGATAACCGCGACCATCAGATGCAGCTTCCTAGCCTCGACATAGTCCTCAAATGGCATCGTGCTCGTGGAACTGACGACCTCTTCGATTTCGACGGCGATGCGCCCGTTCTGGAGCTTCGCGAAGCTGCGCGGCAAGATTCGAAAATGCGAGCCAATCTTATAGGTCGCCCGGCTTAAGGCCGTATTGAGTTCCGTGCCGTTCAGCAAGATGCACGTATAGACATCGATGACGTCGATTCCGGCCTCTACAACGTCCGAAAGCGATTTGACGTGCCGTTCATAGGAATCACCCGGCAGGCCCAGAATAAGTTCCGAGAGGGTCGGCAGGCCGAGTTCCTGATACACGCTTGCCAGAGCCATCATCTGGGAGGTGCTGATGTTATCGCGCTTAATCTCCTGGAGGACAACAGGGTCCATCGACTGGACAGACATCCCCAGCGACATGGAGCCATTCAATTTTCGAACTGCTTTGGCAATGCGCTCCTTCTTGTTCTTGCCGATCGAGGCCAAAATCGAGCGCGGCCAGTTCTGCCTTTGTTGAATCCTTTCGATATGTTCGACAATTTCGTAGTCCCGCTCGTACATCGCAAAATTCGGGTCGGCGAACATCAGATTCGAGATGAGGAATGGGGCTCTCTGTACGGCGGCTGCAATATAGTCCAGCTCGGCCTTCACGCGTTCCATACTGAAGTGGTTCACCTTCGAAATAAGCTGGTTTCCCTCGTGGCAAAAGGTGCACGAGAACGGACACCCCCGGTTGGTTTCAATCATCGGGACGAGCTTACCGTCGAAAAACTTGTCCATGTAGCCCGTGAGGTACGGAGACGGGATCTCGTCAAGGTTTCGGCGGCGGGCAAGCATGGTCCCCTTCATGACCTCCGTATCACTCATGCGGTGAATGAACCCATCGATTGGGGTCGATTTCATCTTCTCGCGGTCAGCACCGGTCTCAAACGCGCGAGCCACCAGCGCGGCGAATGCTTCTTCGCCTTCCAGGTAGGCGTAGAAGTCGATCAGAGGGTTGCGTTTGACGAACTGGCTGCGCGCCTCATCTTCAAGAGGTATATTCGGACCGCCCATCACGCAGATCGTCTGGGGCGAAACCGCCCGGGTCATTCTGAAGAACTCCAATCCCAGATTGAAATTCCATGGGTAGTTGCTCAGGCCCAGGATGTCGGGTGGCTTCTCATGGATGGCTTGTTCTAGATCCTCGACATATTTGAACAGTCTTAGATCGATCTCTTTCCCGAAGCTTTTCGCTGCGTAGGCCGCGATGAAACCGATATTGAGGGGAGAAGCATCGGCAGCAAGGGACAGTGTGGTGTACGTCAGGTCACCTAAATAGATGTTAAGGGGCCTCAGGACTCGGATGCGGTTTCCATGCGTCATCGGTTCACCGTGCTGCATACAGAGGAGCCGATTCGGAGGGCTCCAACCCTGCTAGCAGGAAGGCATCTAAGCTTGTCACAACAGACTGCGTTGATTGAGACGCTTTCAAAATATCCAGGCCAGAAATTCACGATCGATTGCGCTGTGAATGATGTTGAAGCCCACCATTTTGCCGGAGAAATGAGAGACACACTTATAAAAGCAAAATGGCAAATGCTTAGCTATCTCCCCATGTGGGACATGGGATTTTCCAGTGCTTCCAACTGGCCAAATTTCTTCGGTGGTCAATGGTTTAAGTCTGAAAGAAGCTCATACATGCCCGCAGCGCCAGCATTACGAATGGAACTTAAGACGTGCTGTGGAATAACTGCTGATGGGGTAAACTGGCTGGATGCAAGTAATAATAGGACACTTCCAATTTGACGATTCCAATTGAATTCGCCGGGACTGCGGAGAGGGCATTGGCGATACCGCCCGATCCCTTCACGGTACAAATAGGCGAATAGCTGTCTGATTCGGTCAAGTCTTGATGAAACGCCCCAAGTCCCTCTTCTGATGGAGACGATTGCTCTTCATCATGGCACCCACCACTCGCTTCTCGAGGGTGGGCGAGACTTCAAACAGCAACCGAGAGCCGATTCCAACGACATAGCGCATGTAGCTTCGGATGGGGCGGCGCGATGCGGCTTTGACAGAGTGCCACCCGATCAGGGCTCCCATATAGGCGACCCAACGCTTATACTGATTGGAGAACCTAAAAAAGTAATCCTCATTTACATACGTATCATCGTAGAGATTCCGCTGCCAATAAGTACTCATGGCGTAGGGATTGGGAACATTCTGATATATTACTGTACCCGCATACTGATACTTAGGCTTCAGCCAAAACTCTGTGAAGCCATACTGTTCGTGGTATTCTTCATAGAGAGGAGTATCCGGATATGGAATCACTGCTCCAAACAACTGAAAACAATCAACGTAACGTCCCATCGTTCGAACGAATCTTATGTCATTCTTGACCGCTTCTGTGGTCTGCCACGGAAAGCCTGTCATTAGATTCACAAACTGAGGGATGCCACTTTTCCCGACCAATTCCACCGCATGATATGCCGCAGCCGCAGTGAAACCCTTTCGTACCTTGCGGAGCGTGTAATCGTCCGCGCTCTCAACACCCAAGGAGATCAGATTGCATCCTGACAGTTTGAACAAGTTCACAAGTTCTTCGTCAATGCGGTTGACCCGGGTCTGAGCGAGCCACTTGAAGCCCAGTTTCTCGGCGATTAGACGTCTGCAAAACTCGGCTACTCGCTCCCTGTGCACGCTGAATGTCTCATCGGAGATATAGAACGTGTCAATGCCGTATTCTTTGTGGCGGGCGACCATTTCGGCGATCATTGCGTCCACACCTCGACAGCCATAACGTTTCCACGCGCTATGAGAACAGAATGTGCAGCTGAAAGGACAGCCGCGCCCGCCCAAAATAACGTTGAGGCCTTTCACGGAGCCATCTACAGTGCGGAACGGTGACAGGTCCAAGCCGGTCGTCTGGAGGTCACCGAGAGAATCGAGAACGGAGATACGCTCCACCGTCGGATTGTGGACCACCCGATCTTCTTCGAGAAAGCTTGTGTTTCGTAGATGCCGTCGTTGGTCGGGGCGTTTACCTTCACGAATCCATTTGCAGAGATCATCGATCGCGAACTCGCCTTCGCCGCGAACAACCAGGTCGGCGCCGTTGCGCAGCACTTCCTCCGAACAGATGGTCGCGTGATCACCGCCGGCGACTACCAAGTAGCCGTTGTCTCGCAAGCGCTTCTGCAGACCATATATGTCCAGCACATTGAGCGTGGCATACGAAAGGCCGACAACATCAGGTCCTTGTGCCTCTATGTAGGCGTAGTAGTCATCCATCGTCTTATACGCGGCGAAGGAATTGACCTGTACTGCGGTCTCAAAGCCGTTAGTACGGAACCGCTTGGCCACATACATGAACCCATTCGGTATCATGCTAATTGGGTTTGGAAAGAGCAGAACCACACGATATTCTTTTTGCGCGAGTGGCTGGTTCGTATGATCTTGGGTGGACACCGTGGCGACCTCCTCGTGACATGCGCGGGCAACGTAAGCTTAGCTTTACATGGATTTGCGCCGAATAAAACCTTTTGGTACGGTCTTCTAGCTGCGCTCCATCACGTCCTGCAGGCGTTGAAGCCAGCTTCGCGAAGGAAGCTAATTGCGATATTTCCCGTCTCCGAAGTTTCCGACGACATTGTCCTGCACTAATCGCGCGACCTCTTCGATCCCCTGTGCGACGGTACGTGTCGTTTTGAATCCCAGCTGATTTGTGATCCGCGCAAAAGAAACCCGGTAGTCCCGCGGGTCCTCAGTTTTGTGCACAAACTCGACAGCAGCATCTGGCGCATAGGGGCGGATCATATCAACCAGTTGCCGTTTCTGGAAATTCTGATCTGTCGCCCCAACATTAAACACACAGCCGCCGACACTTGCCGCCGGTGAGCTGAGGACCAGTTGAATTGCCCGGGCGGCATCCCACACATGTACGTAAGGGCGCCAGAATTGCTCGCCAAAAACCTTGAGGTGCTTCTTGGTTAGCATCTCCATGGTGAATTCGTTCACCGTCAGGTCGAACCGCATCCGCGGTGATACTCCGTAAATCGTGGAGAAGCGCAACGGCGTCGGACACCAGCCATTGTTGCGACCGCTCCCTAACAACGCCGTTTCCACGGCCACCTTGGTCTCGGCGTAGAGGGAAATCGGACGCAACTCGGATTCCTCATCCACATATTGACTGGTGTTCTTCATCTTTCCGTAGTTACTGCATGTCGAAGCAAAGATAAACCGCTCAACGCCGGCACTCTGGCTCTCGGCGATGAGGGCCAGCGATGCGTCAAGATTGGTAGAGCGGGCTAAGTCGGGTTCGCGGGAGCAAGCTGGATCGCCCACAATTGCCGCCAAGTGAACGACTGCGTCCCGATCTGCCACAGCGGTTCGCAAAATCTCGCGATCTCGAATATCTCCACGGATGAATTCAAAGCCTGGATGGGCCCATACGCCAAGAAGGGACTGGCCGCCATACGCGAGATGGTCGAGAACGCGAACCTGATGGCCAGCCGCGAGCAGAAAAGGCGTGAGCGTTGAACCAATATAACCGGCGCCGCCGGTTAACAGGATCTTCATAGTGTGATTTCCATGGATTAGCCCCCAGTTAGGCAAATCGGCAATCGCCGTTCGGCTCAATTAGAGGCGGTTCTAGAACATTGAACTGATCATTGTAATTGGAACGACGTCCCTCACGAGATTTAGTGACGTACAACGCAACGCATATGGTTTGCTCAACCTGCGTCGTCGATGGCCGCGGCAAGATGAATGACAGCCTGCATTCCGGATAAGGCGGACGTTCTTGCCGCACGTTGCCGCATGTCGCCGCGCCGGAAGCCGTCGACAGGATCCCACCATCCTCGCGTCGGCTGCGTTAAATCCATCTACTAGCGGTAGTTTACTGCGACTTGTAATATCCACAACTTAAGTACCTGTATTAGCGGCACTTAACAACAAACACTTGTATTACCCTACCTTTGGAGGGTAATACTCGAAATCGCTGATGCCTTCTTTGTAGATCAATGACTTAGCTTGTGGATAAGCAGGGCCGCCAGTAAACTACCGCTAGCTCGCGCGCTAAGTCAGAAGGTATACATTTTACAGATCTGTTGGGGGAATACTGACCCAACACCGCTCACCTGTATACTATGCACTCCCTTTCTGCTTCGCTCGATTGCCCCTGGGAACGCATTGGCCTCTTCTATCTGCTTGCTTGCAGCGGCATTCTGTGTTTGGTTCGCCGGGGCAACGTGAGCGGGCATCGTTGGAAGGACATAGTAGAGATAAATATGCCAAAATGACTCAGGAGAGAAAAACTGCCTTTCTAGCCTCAGCCCGCGCTGCGCGCTGTTTTCAATCTCAGCCGCCGATATCACATATTCGCAGCCCATCGCACGCAATTGAGCTGTGTCTAGTTGTAGATTATGCAAGATGTGATGCTCTTTGCCGTAACACAAAAAATTCAGACCTAACTCGCTTGAGAAGACATAGCATCGGTTACCCCATCCGTCGAAGTATTCTCGCAGTATTGTGTCTCTATCGAGCTCCTTCCAAATGATTTGCCGGAACTGACGCTTGTACGAAAGCGGGTAGTTTCTTTGGTAACTGTCTAAGGTGTAGAACCCGTTGAACTCTGCAACGCTGGGATGCATGCCTATGGTCACGACCCGGTAGGTGTCTTTGGGCCGGCCAATAAATCTGTCTATCTCGGTGAATAAGTCGTGGGCAAAAAACCTGCTGAACGACGGCTCATAAACATGAACATGTTTCCCGATAAATCTGTCTATCTCGGTGAATAAGTCGTGGGCAAAAAACCTGCTGAACGACGGCTCATAAACATAAACATGTTTCCCGACCAGCAGTCTGGCGCTGTCTTTGTATTCCGTGTTGAATTTTAGGACCGCGAAAGCCTGAATGACAACCAAACACCAGGCTATGGGTAAACCCCACTTACGCCGCTTCAACTCTTTCAGGCTAAGCGCGAACACAAGCATCCAGAGCAACGGCAGCAAGAAGTAATATCTGCTCGCATTGAAGGTTTGCAACCCCGGCACAAGCCACCCGAACCAAAGCACAATCCAATCGTAAAAGCCATACTCTAGGCAGATGAGTGCAACTCCAATCGCCATAACATCCAGCAAGCCCGCGCGCCGTTTCCTCGCAATGAGGAGTACAAGCGCTCCGCCCGCGGCTACGATTACCGGCAGCGTGGAGAAGCTTCCAGTGTGATACTGAGTGGTAAATAGCATTTCAAGCGTTCTCTTCATATTCGAGGAGACGTCGAAATCAGTCCAGCGATTCCACGTGGTTCGATGCGATACCCATGTGTTTGAACCCAGGACGGAATTGATCAACTGGTATTGGAGGGCAATATAGGCGGACGCGAACAGCACTATTGAGATGAGAAAGTGCTTATTGAGGCTATGCGAGCGTACCCAATCAATGGCCAGGATCAGCAGCAAGGTTGTCACGGCGAACGGGGCGATAAGTGCAATATCGGACCACAGCGGAAAGAGCAAAATGATTAGGTAGTCCTTCCAATTGCGTTGCCCGTTTCGAATGTTTAAGAACGCATATGCCAGCAGTGGCTGACCTGCCACAGTAAGACCATGTGTCGTGTAGTACGGCACAAGGAAGAAACAGATGGAAATTGCGCCGGCCAGGAGATAATCGTCCTCGTCAGTCAGGAAGTGCTTCCGCAGCAGCAGGAACATGCCGCAAAATGCAATCACGTGGACAAGGATGAAATTGACAATGTAAGCCCATACAGGCGGAAAGATATAAAAGAGTAGTACGGCCACGTCAAGACCGGACGGCAACGCCGCACGTGGCAGACCATTCATGATATTCTCAATCGGTGAGCTGCCGTCGAAGATGAGAGCTTTGCCTGTGGCAACCAGGAGATACTTATCTACAAACTCACCATCGAGGTTGTCGTGGATAGTGATGTACGCGTTGTTTCCGAGTAGGAGAAAAGGAACAAAATAGGCAACCATCGTTGCGAGGGCGGCAACGAGGACTATCACACGGCGGTTTACTTTGCTGCCGTCTGCCGGATAGGCAGTCGGTATTGTAAGTAACTTCTGGAATCGAGCTGCAGCTAGTTGCAGCATATAGGCACCGTCCGTATTGCCGTGTTCCGATACATCCTTCGCTACGCCTGTATCTGTGATGTGGTCGCTCCACACGTCTGAATTGGAGTCTCCGTTTTCGCCTGCGACGATCCGAAAATTGAGAATTACAACTCAGGGGAAATGTGGGGTCAAAATGCTCCGTTGCGAACGTCCTCCTGGGCCTTGGCGTAATCTTCGTGACGTCCTATGTCGAGCCAGTACTCCATGATCGGAAAGCTCACGACGATTCTTCCGGCTTCGATCAGTCTTTGTATTAGTTCAGTCATGTCGAAACGCCGCCCTGAGGGAATGAAATCGCAAACCTCAGGTTCGAGGAGATAAGCGCCCGCATTAATGAAGAAACTGAACGAAGGTTTTTCCCGAATATGGCTGACATAAACATCGTCCAATTCCACGACGCCGAATGGTACTTCGACGTCATACTTGCGCACCCCCACTGTAAGCAACGCATGGTGCTTGCGATGGAAGTTGAGCATCTCCTGAAACGGGACACCGGTGAGGATGTCGCCGTTGATGACCAGAAACGGGCCATCGGGCCTTTTCATCTGCTTCAGCCCGCCCGCGGTGCCCATGGGATGATCTTCCTTCAAATAATTCAACCTGACCCCGAAGCCCTCGCCATCCCCAAAATAGTTCACTATTGATTCCGGGAGATAGTGCGTAGTCAGGTTTACATCGCGGATCCCAGAGCGGCGGAGTTGTTGAATGATCAGTTCCAACAAGGGGGAGTCGCCTACTGGCAGCATGGGTTTCGGCATACTTTCCGTCAGCGGGAGCAGGCGCTTCCCGTACCCTCCCGCCATGATCACGGCCGAAAGATCCAGGCGCACATCCGCCACTAAGTCTTTACGCAACAAAAATTCCACCACGCGGTTCTCGGCATCCACCACCGGCAGGTGATTGATGTCATGCTGATTCATGAGATGCAACGCTTCCCCCGTGGGAATGGAGCGCGGCACGACTATCGGCTTCCGGCTGGCAATCGTATCACAGGGGGCATCCATGGATTTGCCCTGCAGGATGGCCCGGCGAATGTCGCCGTCGGTCAACAAGCCGCAGAGAATCCGGTCGTTTGTGCACAGCACCAAAGCTCCCGTACCCGCCTTGTCCAGAAGGGCGATGGCCTCGGCAATTGAGGTAGTGGGGGAAATAACAGCGCTTTCGAGACGTTGCTGTGCGGTGGCTTCAAGCTCGACCTTGGTTCCCAGATCCCGGCGCAGAATGAACTCATGGAGTACTCCGTCCGCGTCCACCACGGGCAGATGATTGATGTCATGCCGGTTCATCAGCCGGAGCGCCTCGCCAGGGGCAACCGGCTGTAAGGCCGTAATCGGTTCCAGGCTGGAGATCGAGCCACAGGGATCATCCAGCATCCGGGACTTGAGAATCGCCCGGCGAACATCACCGTCCGTCAGGAGGCCGACAAGCTTCCGGTTGCCGGAGCACAGGGCCAGCGCCCCGGTTCCAGCCTTTTCCAGGCGTGCAATGGCCTCGCCAATGGAAGCAGCCGGGGAGATGATGACGCTTTCGAGGCGTGCTTCGGGAGTGGTACAAGTCATGATAGGCAACCGATATAAATCAAACTGTCCCCTTCGGTACCCGAACGGACCAGACCGTGGCTCAGAAGGTCAGGCGGAGGTCAAATCATCAGAGTGCACTGAGGCGGAGCTTCATCTACGGCACAGACTTTCCGGGCAGCAGAGTTCAGGCCGGCCCGGGCACGGCGGATCGAGGCAGATTCCAGTGCTGTCTGGAAATCTTTGCTGTCGCCGGGTTCATCACCGCCACGGTCGTTGTTCCGAAGGCGTTGTTCGCTGCGACTCCAATGGCATTCACTGCGGACAAAGGGAATGTTTCTTCATCAAAAACATACTGCCACTGGTGGAACGGCGTATCCGTATCAAAGTTGTCGAAATGATAGGTTCCCCCAACCGTTCTTAATGCCAGCCAAGGCTGCGGACCGAAGGTGGGCGTCGTGGAATGTACCTTGAGAACGTGCGTGGAATCGTCGACCCGTTGGATCATCAATTCAAGCTCGCAGGGAGGGAGGGGCCCAAGGTTCAACGCGGACCGCATTGCCGTCACGGCTTCGGAAAACAGGAAAGGTACGTCAGGGAAATCGGCGGCAACCCGCTGGAGCAGTTCCCGGGCAGCGTTGATATCCGGTCCCATGTCCCGGAAATCATGATTCGTTATGGCCAAAACCACCGGCTTGCCTTCGGCCGCCTCCTTGAACGCCTGCCGCACATCCGGCGCGCCGAGGAGCCGGTAGCGCGTTCCTACATTCAGGCAGCGCGCGATCCATCGGCGGCAGTTGCCCGGAACCTGATAGTCGTCGGCGGACGGATGATAGGGCGTCCAGGTGGCCGGCGCGCGGCGCCAGTCGCCGAAACGACCGTCTAGCAGCCCGAACTGAGCCGCATCCACGCCGGTGTCCGCCATGGCCTGGCTCGAGAAATCGAAGGGGATATGCTGTTCCAGAAACCAATGGCTGTCTGGCCGGATGACATGAAACCCGGGACGATGCGCGGCAGGAAACCAATGATGATCGATGACCCGGCGGGACAGTATTTGGTGCAGACTGTCGGATGACGACCACCAGTGAGTGGCACAGCGGTGGGCTTCCCGGCGGAACGAATGGGGATGGTAGTGGAAATGTAGCCCATCCTGCAATGAGCCGGTCTCACGGATCAGCCGGCGGTAATGTTCAAAGACATTGTGATACCCCATGTCCCTGCGCCGCGGATTCAAATCGTAATCGACATGATCAACGCAGAACCAGTTGTAGATCCAACCCGCGCCGGCGGAATCGCGAACCTGCGTGCGAAATGATTCCTGTACCAGTTCAGCCAGCATGGCATCAACCTTGTCCCAAGTGTCGTTGTATGCCAGCAAATGAGGGTCCACCACCTTTTGGACGGCACCCTCCAGTCCGCCCAGATGCACTTTCCCCGCCTGGAGACGGCGCAGCAAATCCACACTGGGTTCCAATTCGAGATGAAAGATGGCGCGCAACCGCTCAAAGGTCACATCGACCGACTCGTGCAGCGGTCCTTCCGCGTCAATGCAGTGAACGATATAGACCGGCTTATTTTTCATGCGATTCTGTACTACCGGGGTGCGATCCGCCTTGCCACCGATCCGGCCGGGACACCAACGACGGTAACTCCCGCCGGCACATCGCTGACCACGACCGCCCCCGCCCCCACAATACTGGCGGCGCCGACCTTGATGCCTTGGATGATGCTGGCCCCCGTTCCGATGTGGGCACCTTTCCCAATGTGGACGTGACCGGACAAGGTGACTCCTGGCGCAATGTGCGTGTGAGCCTCGATCGAGCAGTCGTGGTCAACGAGGGCCCCCGTGTTGATGATCACATTTGCGCCCAAACGGCTCCCCGGTTGCACCACAACCCCCGCCATGACCTGGACGCCATCCTCAATACGTACGTCGGGAGCGATGATGGCAGATGGATGAATCACGGTTTCAAAGAAATATTGTTTCTCCCGGAACTTCTCATAGACCGTCCGGTGCAAATCCGTGGAACTGATTGATCCCACGCCGTTTACGAGCCGCACTTTGTCCGGCGGATGAACAAAAACCGCGCCGTCATCGCCGAGGTACGCAACGCCCAGCAACGGAGGTAACGAGGATTTCAGGTCGACGAAGCCGAGAACTCTCCGCTGTTGCAGGAGCAGCGTGCTGACCAGCACCTTGGCGTGGCCGCCTCCTCCAACGACAATCACCGGCAGGTTCAAGGTGTGCTCCTCATCAATTACTGGAGGTGTTTCCAATGAAGTACCTGGTCAGCGGCAATGTCAGACGCCAGACGGCGGCCGAGGACATAGGTGATTTCGTTGGGGGCAATCCCGGTTCCGGGGCGCTTGGCGTCAAGATCAGCCTCAGTTATGATGTGGCCCTGTTCCAGTTTGCGCCGGGCGACGAGACTCCGGCGGAATTTTTTACGCTTTTCCATCTCCGCCGCACTGACCATCCGTCCATTTTTCCCCAGCGCAGTGAAGATGTTCCTTCCTTCTGCGACGATGGTCCTTAGCTGCTCAGGATTGGCCGAGATGGCGTGGTCCCATCCCGCCATTCCCTGATCGAGAGTGAAGTGTTTTTCGATGACACAGGCGCCTATCGAAATGGCGGCAAGCGGGATGGCAGTGCCCAAGGTGTGGTCGCTGAATCCCACCGGCACATCGAACGCTTGCTGCAGGGTCGCCATATTCCGCAGATTAATTGTTTCGTATTCCGGAGGATAGATTGAAACGCAATGCAGGAGCACGATCTGTTCATTGCCTTCGGCGCGAACCGTTTCAACGGCTTGCTCTATTTCCGCCAGAGTCGCCATGCCGGTCGAAATGACCACCGGCCGCTGTTTGCGGGCCACGTACTTCAGCAGGGGCAGATGCACGACGTCCATCGAGGCAATCTTGAAAAATGGCACCGCCAGTTTTTCGAGGAGATCAACCTCTTCCATCGAGAAAGGGGTCGAGCAGAAGGCAATGCCGCGGGCCCGGCAGTGGGCATTGGCTTCAAGATGCTGGTCGGCAGTGAACTGGTAGGCCATCACCATTTCTCGTAACGAGCCAAAGTGCTTTTTCTTGTCCGCATACTCGATATTGCGGGCATACTCTTCTTGGGCAATGAGCGAGGTATCGGTCCATGATTGGAACTTGACCGCGTGCGCGCCCGCCGCCGCCGCCGCATCAATCAGCCGGCGGCAGAGGTTCATGTCGCCGTTGTGATTGGATCCCACCTCGGCGATGATGTAGGGGGGGTTGCCGGGCCCGATTTCCACGTCTCCAAATTTGATGGTTTTCATATTCAAGATTCCCCCACCCTCCACATATGCTCTAAGGGCGGATAGGCAACGCAGCACCACCAAAGCAGGGGCGGGTGCAGGGCGTTGAGGGCCTGTACGTAGCCATCCAGCCGCGCAGGATGGAGGACAATGTGCTGGTGGAATTCTTCGACATCCGCCGTCACTCTCCTGACTGTGACGTCCCGCTCAGCCACGAAATCCCGCCTTGGTTCAGCGAGCAAAAGCTGAAAATGTTGCCGTACCAGCGCGGTGTCGGAGATGACCTGATCCCGGCTGAACGGGAATCTGACCCGAGCCGCATTGGTAGGATGCTGCCGATAATCCATTCGAGGCACATGATCAAAAGCCAGTCTAGCGCCCAATAGCCAAGCCCGGGTCGCAAGGAACCAGTCCACCAGGACTGCTCCGGCCGGGATCGGCAAACACCGCCGCAGGAGGTCTGAACGAAAGGCCGAGTTGGAGAAACCAAAGACATTGTTCCGCGGAAACACGTCCTCGGGTCCAAGCTGCGGTGGCAGACCAAAGGTCAAGCCGAGATCTTTCCCTTGCTGATCGATAAGGCGCAGCGCACAGCCCGCAAGCTCGCTAGCCTGTAAATCCGCCCGGGCTGCCGCCACGCGCGAGGGAAGGAGCAAATCATCGCTATCCACCAGCACCACTCCGGGGCAGGTTTCCACAATCCCGGCCAGGGCCTTCTGCCTGATCTGTGCGGGCGTTGCTCCGGAAGGAGCCACCACCCAGTTCGCCTTCAGATCGAATCCGAGCATACTCTGGATGGATTCCCTTCCCAGCCTATCCAGACCTATCCAGAGCTGGAAGTCTTGATCCGTCTGTTGGCGGAGAGAGCGGTACCAATCCACCAGATAAGCCTCAACGCCGGGATAGATCGTCGTGTAAACAGCAAGAGTCATACGAAAGTCTGCCAGTGTTGGTAATCGTCCATACAGCCTGTCCGGGGTTAGGGTATGATTGGCCCCTGGTCTGCCTCATCCGGATTCATCAATTCCGCACGTTGGCGGTCTGATTTCCGGGGGCCCGGCGCCTGATATGCCGTGCTACGCCTGCCCCCAGTCGTTTTCCGGTCGGTTTGGCGGAAGCTTGAAAAGAACTTCGGCCATGGCCCAGTCCTCAAAGGTATCTATATCAATGCCCCGCTGCCAGGGGATTTCCCACCCCGTTCTATTCTCCAAATAGAACGTTTTTGTCCGCCGCAAGGACTCGGTCCGGGCCCACCAGATGGCACCGGTGGGGCAAAAAAGCTCCGGCAGGTCCTGGCTGCGCGCGGTCATTTGTTCTTTGAAGACGGGTTCCAATTCATGCCGTTCATTGCGACGCATGGCCCACCAGGGATTCTGCCAGACGTAACGCACCACTGAAATCTGTGATTCAGCGCCGCTTTTCCAAAACTGCCTATGGCTATCGCTGACATCACCCGCGGTTCGCAATGGGCAATTCGGCAACAGCTGGGCCACCGAGTCAAATTTGTCACCGGTGGGATCAAGCCGGAGTAGCGCGTCAGCTGTGACCGAAGATACCGCGGTGAAATCATCGGCTAGGTTCTCGTCACGCAAAAAAGGTACCTCGGCGCTGTATTGCCGGGCGACCTCGGCGATTTCCGGACTGTCGGTACTGACCACCACGCGTTCAAATAGGCCGCTCTCGCGGGCCGCGGTAATGGTGTATGCAATGATTGGTTTGCCGGCCAGAGGCCTGATGTTCTTGCCCGGGATTCGCTTCGAACCGCCGCGAGCTGGAATTATTGCGATGATTGTTCCCGCCATGATTGGAGTTCCCTTTGGATTTCCGAACAGTGGGAAAAGGGTACGTCTTACCCACTCAGGCCAAGTCGGGTTTGAGACGTGATCCCCGCCGTCGTATCGGTCGTGCTATTTGCGAAGATGGACCAGGGACACAGGAGCAATTGTCCCGTCGGGTAGGCGCCATTCATAGGGCACTACCACCGGGGTAGAGTTGGAAGCCCGCGATAAGAATTCTCCTTTGAAGCCGTATTCGGCAAGGTCTCCCACCACCCTGAAATAGGCCACTTCCTGGTAGTTTATTATCATGTCATTCCCGTTCTTCGTCCTGACGGACATCTTGACGACGTAACTTTGTGGGAAAAGGGGCAGGGATTTGAACCGGCAGGCAAGCTTCCCGGTGCCAGCCAGGGCTTCTGGCCGGTGTCCATCCAGCAGCATATTGGCCGTAAAACAAGTGCCGTTGATCCCCTGCACGCCAAGGACAACATAGGGCTGCTCCAGGCGCTTCTGCGCGTCGTAATCTATCTCGACAATTAAATCCTCCCCGGGGCGAAACTGGCTGCTTTCCTCCCCCCGGTCGTTTTTTAACACGACTTTCTGAATGATCAGTCCATAATCCGGATTCACGCAGGAAAAGGCGCGTTCATTAGAGATGTTGTTGAAATAGGCCTCCACGATTTCATCTGCCTCTCCGTCTTTATGCAGCCGGCCCTCCTTCAGCCAGACAACCCTTTGGCATAAGCTGCGGATGGCTTCCATATTGTGACTGACGAACAGGACTGTTCTTCCGCTCTGGGCAAAGCTTCCCATCTTTCCGAGGCATTTCTTTTGGAAGGCGGCGTCGCCCACTGCGAGCACCTCGTCGACGAGCAGGATTTCGGGTTCAAGGTGGGCGGCTACCGCAAAAGCCAGGCGGACATACATGCCGGAGGAGTAGCGTTTGACGGGCGTGTCGAGAAACTCTTCAATTTCCGAGAACGCGACGATCTCGTCAAACTTGCGGATAATCTCGGCGCGGGTCATGCCTAGGATGGCGCCGTTAAGGAAGATGTTCTCTCGACCGGTGAGTTCGTAGTGAAATCCGGTGCCGACCTCAAGGAGGCAGGCGACCCGGCCATCGATGCGGATTCGTCCCTCGGTGGGAATAGTAATCCGGCTTAGGAGTTTCAACACGGTGCTCTTGCCCGCACCATTGCGGCCGATGATGCCGACCACTTCCCCCTGTTTGATCTGAAAGGAAACATCCTTTAACGCCCAGAAATCCACCTGCTGCAGCTTGTTTTGCCGGCAGGCGCGAAGCCAGGCGAGCGGCGCGCGTATTGCGCCCTCGATCGCATGGCGCATGCCGTCATTCCGGGCCCGTTGATGGCCGATGGTGTACCGTTTGCCGAGATTTTCAATGGTGATGGCGGGAGTCGTCGAAGGTGGCTTGCTCATCGTTCAAATCACATCCGCAAAAGTTTGCTCGGTCTTTCTGAAATACCACATACCTGACGCGACGAGGGCGATCACCTCAATCACCGCGATTGCGAGCCCCAGCCAGTAAAAGTTGCTTTGTGCGCCCAACAGACACCAGCGGAAACCATCTATGGCTCCCACCATCGGATTAAGCGCGTAGAGGAAGCGAAACCGCTCTGGAACGACGCTGCTCTGGAAGCCCACCGGCGAGATATAAAGACCGAACTGGACTATGAACGGGACAATGAAACGGAAATCACGATACTCGACCATGAGGGCGGCGATCCACAAACCGACCCCAAGTGAAGCACCGAACACCAGCAGCACAAAAAATGGCAGAAATAGCACGGCCGCAGGAGGCGTATAGCGATACCAAATCATGAGGACAACGAGGAAGACTGCGGAGATCAGGAAATCCACAAAACTGGTGATGACGCTGCTGACCGTGACGACAACCCGGGGGAAATACACCTTGGAAATTAGGTTGGCATTCGACACGAGGCTGTTCCCACTTTCGGAGATCGCGGTGGAAAAAAACTGCCAGGGCAGCATGCCGGAAAAAACCAGCAGCGGATACGGCCTTCCTCCGGAAGGCATCTTTCCCAGCTTCCCAAAGACCACCGTAAGCACAACCATGGTCAGGAGTGGCCGGATGAGCGACCAGCCCACTCCCACGAAGGTTTGCTTGTAGCGCACGAGCAGATCGCGCCACGCGAGGAAGTAAAACAATTCCCTGTAGCGCCAAAGATCCCGCCAATACTGCCGCTCTGTGCGGCCAGCTTCGATTAGCAATTGAGTCATGCGCCGTGCATCCGCTGTCCCGAAGCGGGTTTCGTCCTGGCTGGGGTCGTGGGCTTTGGTTCTCCGCCTCGGTTGTAGTAAAGCATTAGGATAGTACGATCGAGGAATTCGAATTTATTTTTCCATAGGATATGAAAAACCTTCGGCCTGGCTGTCACGGAGTAACGAACGAGCCGAGCATAGTAAACTAACACTCTTGAAACTTTTCTTCCGAGACCGGCAGCAATCGCCGGGCTACATAGTAGCCCACCCGGAAATAGCAGGTCCGCGACCAGTTGCGCACCTCACGGCCTAGAGCCATGTGTGTTTTTCCCGGCGGAGTCTCGACAACCTCAGACAAATGAAAAGGAAGGGACACAGTGCCTCGCAAACCCTGGGCGTAGTACAGAGCGTCGTGGAAATTCCCTTTGATGGACCGGGATAGAACAAGAGCGGAACATTTCCCGTAGCAAATCAGCTCGCTCCCGAACTTAAAGAACCCTGGTTCCCGAGATAGTCTCCCCAATCACCTATATTTGTAAAATCATTAGGCCATCGAAAGTGATCGACAATCATTCGCTTACTTGTTTCCACGGTGTGCATCACAGACATAGTAGGACCCTCAGCCCTCGGGCAAAAGCAGGTTCGTAGTCGGCCGTAGATCTATCCGCACGGATATGCTCAAGCTGAGAACGACACCCACCCTTGGCCTGGAGCGTGGCGAATGTACAGGCGCAGATACCCCTTGCCCAGATCTTCCCGACACGAGTCTCCTAACAGGTCACGCCGACAGTCCATCGCCCAAACTTCCCCGCGCCTCTCGTCGCATACTTTCAGGCTCGTTCCCCCGGCCGGACTCTCCGCTAAACCCCCAAGAATTTGACCCCAGCCGCACGACAGCTTGGATCAGTGGTTAGAGGGTGTGCCGGAAACCTGTGAAGTCACCGGAACGAATTTATTCGAATACCAATTCAGCGTACATTCCAACCCTGCCAGGAAGTTGACCTTCCACTCGTACCCTAGGTATCGCCGAGCCCTTCCAATGTCCGCCTGGGAATGTCGTATGTCACCCAGTTGCGCGTTTGCATATTCAGGCTCTAGGTTGCGCCCGACAAGTGAGGACAGTGATCGCAGTAGGTCATTAAGGGAGCGTCTCTCGCCAGTGCCGATATTGAACACCATCCCTTCCACACCGTTGGCCTGGCACGCAAGCAGGTTAGCGTCGACAACGTTTTCGACATACGTGAAGTCACGCGACTGTTCCCCGTCACCATTGACGACAGGACGCCTGCCCGCGAGGGCCGCCTCTACAAAACGTGAAATTACTGCCGAGTAGGGGGAATGGGGGTCCTGCCTCGGGCCAAACACGTTGAAGTATCGAAGTGCAACAGTCGGCAAGCCGTAAATGTGGTAAAAGAGCACGCAATATTTCTCACCAGCGTGCTTGGTAAGGGCGTAGGGAGAAAGAGGATTCTCCGGCATCGTTTCAACCTTGGGCAGTGTTTCGTTGTCTCCATAGACAGATGAAGAGCTTGCAAATACGAACCGCTTCACCTTCGCGTCACGAGCCGCCACCAGCATGTTCAAGGTACCCGTCACATTGGCATTGTTACTCCCTATGGGATCATCGACAGAGCGCTCAACGGAGGGAATCGCAGCCTCATGGAGTATGTAATCAACTCCCGCCGCTGCCGATTTGCAGACGGCAAACTCTGAGACGTCGCCTTCGATCAGCTCAATGCGGTTTAGACATCCCTCAAGATTGCTCTTGAACCCCGTACTGAGATTGTCGAGGACCCTTACGAAGTGACCGGCACCCACTAGCCTGCGTGCCAGCGACGACCCAATGAACCCCGCGCCGCCGGTCACGAGAAAAGCTGCCATGAAACCTCCCTCTTCACCATGATGCATTTATGCTGGCTCAATGCGTGAATCCGGATTCACATCGCCCTCACCAAGCTAAATGCGAATCATCGAGCTAAAGACAGTTATCTATACCCTGGAAAAATCCCAAGAACGCCCCTTGCCTTCGTCTGGGATTTCGGCCTGTGCGAACTCGGGTGATCCGGCATCAGGCGCCCGTCCAGAATTCATTTCTGCGGGGCCAAAGCGTGCAAGATTTCAGCCAATTGTCACCGCGTTGCTCCAAACAACGTGGTTCGCCATCGGTTAGAAGCAAACACCCATGGCACGTGCAGTCCCACTCTTGATGAGATTGGCTCTGAAAAAATTCTAACATGACATCCTCTTTGGGATGGATTCTCATCAAGCCATCCTAAAGAAGGATATCGCTTTGGACCGCATCAATCTCGACGTGCCGTGACATTAATCCCAATTGCCGTTCTAGATAGTCCGATTTCCAAAGATCGTCGGGATCCGAGAAAACAATCAACTTTCCGGTGGCCTCCGCAATCCCCCTGTTGTAGGCCGCGCTGCACCCCCAGTTTCGCTGGTGGCGGAAGTGACGGATTTTCACCTAGGGAAGGCTTGCGACGATTCCGCGCGTGTTGTCTGATGACCCGTCGCCCACAATGATAATCTCGTCGGGGAAGCAGGTTTCCGCTAAGGCGGTTCCCACGGCCCGGACCAAGAGATGCGAACAGTTGTAAGTGGGTATGGCGACCGAGATTTTGGGACCTATGAAGTCGCTCTGCAAGTTGGGGTTACCACGCCGCGTGGCAGCAGGCTCGGCCTGAATTACCCTTGCTGCCCCGCCTCCGCGTGCTTCCAAAGCACCCAGCGACGGGCTAAGGCCGGAGTCGCGTACAGGAGGAAAAACTTGGCCGCCACCCCCCAGGACCATTGGTATTTCAGCGCGATCGAAGCCGCCTCCCTGGCCTTCGCGATCTCCCCTCTTTCGAGATACCAGTTCGCCCAGGCGCTGTGCACTGAGCGGAGGTCTCGGAGGACCAACCGGCGAACGTGAGGCGCCATGGCCTGGCTTAATCGCAGATGTTTCTCAAAACGGTACTGACTTTGCCCGAGGCCGAACTCGACCTCGTCCCATAGAGCGCTTGGGCCTGCGTGCCGTTCACAGGTAGGAGACCTGTCCACCAGGACGAGGACCTTGTTAACGAAACAGAATCCAGTTTTACATGCCAGGCGGAAAATGAAATCATCGTCCTCGCCGTAGCCTCGAATCCTCGGATCGAAGCCACCCACTCTCCGAGCAAGGTCCGTGCGGGTGACGACAGTTTGTATCCACACGGGCTTGATCCATTGATGGCGGTCGAGCACCAGCCTTACCGAATCGGAAACCATGCCCATCGGCTCCCTTTTCTCCTCGCCGCGGGCCTGAAACACGCTCGACTTGGCGTGTGGATCGTTCACGAACTGAAGATCAGTGAAGCAGGCTTGACACTTGCCCTCAAACTTCCGAAGAGCGCTCAACTGAAGCTCCAGTTTCTCGGGCCGCCATTGGTCGTCTGAGTCCAGGAAAGCGATCCACTCGCCGCTTGCTTCTTTCACCCCTTTGTTGCGCGCCACGCTCTGGCCTTGATTCGGCTGACTGAAATAGCGGACGATTTCGCGCAGACGAGGCTGCGCCCCAAGATAACGCTCCAAAACCTGAGCTGTATTGTCGGTCGAGCCATCGTCCACTACGATGATCTCGCGCACTGGATGGGTCTGCGCGAGGACGCTCTCAATGGCATTAACGATGAGCTTCGCCCGATTGTACGTCGGGATTACGACTGAAACCTTGCTTTCCAATTGCTCCCCGCTGTTTGGGCCCAGTCTTTCCTCTTAGAATATGAGCTAGACGCTCCGGGTCGCAGAAAATCCGCCAGTTTCCTCCTGAATCAGGGATTGAAGCCTGGGAAATTTGTTCCGCCTCGGAAATAATTTCCTATCTGCCATTGGTGTGTATGGGAAATGAGTTACCTTGCCGAAGAACCGTGAAGCCTTCTTGCAACCGCCACAAACTCGTCCGCCATCCACAGATCGAGCGCTCCAAACACAAACCGGCCGACATTCCGAGCGGGTGGCCGAAGAAGGCCAAGGACCTTTTCTACGCTCATGCCGGCGGCACGAAACCAGCGGCAGAGGACATATTGGGAGACCCTCTGGACTCCAGTTCGTTCGTAGCTTCCAAGATCCTCGGGAGTCCCCCTGTTTCGGATTGCTTTCCAAGCTACTGCCCATGGGGCCGTGTTGGGAACCACCACAATGGCTACTCCTCCGTCTGACAGTAAGCTAGCGAAGGATGAGAGGACCTTAATAGGGTCCGGGACCAGATGTAGGACGTTAGAAAGCAACAGGCAGTCAAACTTCCTGTCCGCCAGTTCCCGACGCGCTTCAGAAAGACCACCCTTGATGATTTCAACACCCTCGACCTCGGCGCCACCCGGAATCACCACGTCCAGAGGCACGGCCGAAACGCGCAATCCTTTTTCGGCAAGGTGGCATTCAGTCGCACCCCAGCCACAGCCGATGGAAAGCACGCTCCGGACTTCCTTCGGGATCACAGAGACAACCTCCGGCTTGACGGGTTCGTAATAATTCTTCGAGTACCAATATCTGCTCAACTTCGTTTCCGTCTCAAAAAGAGATGCTGGCTGGTTGCCATTCAGTCCGATTCGCAGAAGAACTTGTATCTGTCGCCGCAACTCGGCGTCGTCAATACCGAAGTCAGTCCCGACATACGTATTCGGAAGATGATGCACCAGGAAGTCGTCCAGGTGCGAAATGCAGACGAATTTCTTGAAGCCGCACTGTGTATAGGGGTCCGTCGCCGCCGTGCAGAGCAGATCGTACTTTCCCCTATGAGGCCCCACCAGGAACCCGCCGGACTTGATGGCGCGGCGGAGCTGCTCATGGGTCAGAACATAGCAACCCGCATGTTCGTTGGTGAAGAAGGCCAGTGTATAGGGGCCACAGGAACGAACGGACGTGGGGTCCCAATGAAAAGGGCCATGCACGTCAGGGTAGTTGAGTTTGACCTCCCGAGTCCCTTCATAACGAAACATACCCGCCAATTCATCCTCGGGCAGAACCGCGGAAACTTCCAGGAAAGCCCGAAGGTTTTTCTCTCTGATCAGAGTATCGTCTTCGGAATAAATGAAGAGATTGTAGTCATTCAGCCGGTCGGCGAAAATCCGCTTGTGGGGAAAGGGAAGTGACCAAGGATCCTTACCCTGCAAATCTACAACAAGAACTTCAACTCCCCGGGCTACATTCTTAGGGGTATTCGAAAGGACCAGGATGTCCGCGTCGAAAGACATGGACTGGTATTCTTTCACGACCTCTAACAGGTATGGGTCGTTTCGCGTGCCGTAGCTCGCGATGACGACCAAAACTCTGGTATTGCTTGTTGTCTTCTTGCTCATGACTAGGTTTTCTGAAAGCAGGGCAGGTTGAATTCTTGTGGTGGCGGTCTATGACCGTCGCCTGTCTCGACGTTGTGAGTGATTAGGGCACAGGCCTGCTTACCTTCCGGCCAAAACCAAATAAAGGGTATAGTTTGGTCCTTCCTCCCCGGGAGAATCAATACGACGACGGATTCAAGAATTTGCTCGACGGTCGTATCCACCGGCCACCGAGGAAAAGGGTGCTTGTGCCATCCGCGCAATGAAAGCCTTTGAAGATGCTTACGAGCCGACACCGACAGCAATGGCCGGGCTGCGTAGTAGCCTATTCGGAGAAAGCGGTCCTGCGACCAGTTGCGCGGTTCATGCCCTAGAGCGGTGGTGTATTTTTCCCGGCGGAGGGTCTCGACAACCTCGGACACATGAACAAGGAAGGGACACAGTTCCTTGCGAATCCTGAGCGGAGTCTAGAGAGTCGTGTAAGTTCCCCTTAATGGACCGGGATGGAACAAAAGCGGAGCATTTCCCGTAGCAGATCAGCTCGCTCCCCAACTTAAAGAACCCTGGTTCTCCAAATAGCTCCCCCCGAACCCCTATATCTACAAAATCATCAGGGCATCGAAAGTGATCGACAATCACTAGGTTACTTGGTTATCCGGTGTGCACTGCAGACATAGGAGGAGCCACAGCTCTCGGGCAAAGGCAGGTTCGGAGTAGCCCGTGGATCTTAACTGTTCACCTCACCCCCGGGGACAACCTCAGATCCCTAGGACGCACCAAGATACTCGCGCAGGCCATCCTGCCACGCCCTGAAGGTGTTCAACCCAAGGAGCTTTAAGCCGCGATTTTCCAGTACTGAGTACTTCGGCCTAGGGACCTTGGCAGGAAACTCATTCGGCCCCGCAACCTTCAGACTAACTTGGGTGTTTGTCAGTGCAAAGATCTCTCGGGCAAACTCGAACCAGGAGCAACCGCCCTCGGCGGTGGCGTGGTATAAGCCGTAAGCCTCGCAGCGGCTCAGCACAACCATTTGCCGCGCCAATTCTGGGGTCGCTGTGGGGGTCACAAACTCACTGTCCACCACGCGCACTTCGCCCCGCTCCTTCGCCAGTTTGAGCATCAGTTGGATGAAATTCAGTCCCCCTTTTGCGCGGCACGGACTCTTCCCGTAAATCGCCGAAGTGCGTAGCACGAAATGCTTGCCTACTATGGAGCGGACAAAGTATTCCCCGGCTAACTTCGAGTTCCCGTACACACTCAAGGGCCTGGGCGGATCCCCCTCCTCGTAGGGGCTGCCCTTGCTCCCGTCAAACACGTAGTCCGTACTGACATGCATAAGCGCCGAGCCGATATCCCGCGCAACCAGCGCGAGGTTTCTTGCACCCAACGCATTGATGGCGAAGGCCTTGTCAGGTTCCAATTCGCAGTTCTCTACATGGTGCATTGCCGCCGTGTTCACCACGATGTCGGGTTGCAACTCACGCAGTTTATTCGAAACCGACCCTCGATTTGCGATTTCGAGGTCCGCGTGGGTCAGGGCAAACACTTCGTCCCCGTTGCCCGCGAAGGCGTGGACCACGTCGGTCCCCAGTTGGCCATTCCCGCCCAGCACCGCGACTTTCATCGCGCCAGCACCTTCCCCATGGCATACGTTTCGATTCCATTTTCCAGCCGCTTGAAGGACTCGATATTGGAGTACAGCGGGTTGTCCCAGTCTCGACACTTTTCCATGTTGTCGATCAGGTGGCCCACGATGGATTTCACATCACCAGCAGGATGGAAACTGAGCACATTCTTAGCCTTTTCGATACTAACCTTGTAATTGCGGAAATCCTGGATATGTTTGATGCAGAGGCTTATGCGGCCCCCGAGGCGCTCCTCGATCGTGACTTTCACCAAGTCGCCGACTTCTCCGACGGTGTAGTTGCCTGATGCTATGTTAAAGATGCCCGAGATTCTCTGGTTCGCTTCAATGGCACGGATGTACGCCGTCGTGGCATCCTCAATACTGAGAATTGGCCGCCAGATGGACGGATTGTTGATGGTAATCGTGTGATCCTTCATGGCGCACTTGAACATCGTGTTAATGATAAGGTCGAAGCGCATGCGGGGGCTGTATCCCGAGATTGTACCTTTGCGTAATGAGATGACCGAAAAATCGCCGTCGGCCAACTGCATCGCCGCCTGTTCTCCTTGAAGCTTGGAGATTCCATATGGGAAGGTGGAGGAAACGGGGCGAGTCTCATCGTAGAGTTCGTTCTCCGTATAGCCGTAAACAGAGCAGGAGGAAGCGTAAATATACCTTTTCACTTTGGCCTTCTTGGCCGTGTAGGCCAAATAGGCCGGAGCAGCGGCATTGAAGATGAAATTCTTGCTCGGCGAAAACTCCGCCATGGGGTCGTTGGAAAGGCCCGCTAGGAAAAGCACTTGATCATAGGGCTCCAAGTCTTCCACCGAGAGCTGGAAGATGTCCTTGTGAAGTATCGCAACTTCCCGAGGCAGGTGGTTGCCAAACCAAAACAAGTCCACCACGTCCACTTTGTAGCCCCGGTCGAGCAGTTTCGGTATCAGCACCGAACCAACGTAGCCTGCGCCACCGGCAATAAGCAGTTTCATGATTCCTCCTCGGGCTGTGACCTGAGATCTGAATAGCCGGGTTTTGTCCAAATACCCTGCGATGCTGTCAATCGACGCCAAAGCCGACGAAGAAGCTCGCCATTTGTTGATGGCTGGAAATGCAGATATCTTGCGGACTTCATCTTGGATGCCCCAGTCCGACGGCTCGGCACGACATGTCCGTGGGGTTCTCAACAAGCTGTTCTCAGCCTAGAAATGAAAGTGGTCGGATTCCGGCCTGGCGAGCCACTGTTCCAATGTTTGCGCCTTTTTATCCTTTTCCGAGATCTGAGGCTCCGTGATCGGCCACTCAATCCCGATATCGGGATCATCCCATCGAATTCCGGACTCGCCCTTTGCGTGATAGAGCCCGGTACACTTGTATTGGATCTCCGCGACTTCCGAGAGGACACAGAAGCCCCGCGCAAAACCCGCCGGCGCCCAGACCTGGCGCCTGTTCTCAGCCGAGGCTTCGATGCCAAACCACTTCCCCAGAGTGGGCGAACCCTTCCTTATATCCACGGCAACCAGAAATGCGCTCCCCAAAGTGACACGCATTAATTTCCCCATCGGAGGGTCCCACTGGAAGTGCAACCCCCGGAGGACACCCCCTTCTGAGCGCGAGTGGTTATCCTGTACAAAGTTGTGAGGAAGGGCAAGCGCCTTCCACTTGTCTTCTCGAAACGTCTCCATGAAAAACCCGCGGCTATCCTGGAAGACGTCCGGCACAAGCACCACAACATCATTCAACTCTCTCGCTTCAACCTTAATTTCCATCTCCACTCTCCCCCTCCTCATACGCCGGGAGCGCCGGCGCCCACGACACGCCCACCACAGCCGTTGCGTCTCCTGATGATGAGTCCTGTGCTTCTCCGATGGAGCGGCGGAACAGTTTGGCCTACCACCGAACGGATCGTCTTCTCGATGTGGGCTTCCTCGTTTCGGATCGCTGTGACCAGTACGCACGCGGCTTGCGTTTCATCTCCCCGCACCATTTCGCTCATGGCAGTGCTTTCTCGGTCGCGCGTCCCCCGGCGAGCCAGGAGATACACGCCACACTTCGTTTTACCTTGTCCGCTGCTTCCTGACGCGCTGACCTTTTGAGAAGAAAGACAACGCCGTAACCCACGACTCGAACCACCTCGTGCAGCCAGACGGTCAGGAGATAGGCAAACATTTTGAGCCGGCCGTAGTGCGTTCTCCAAAACTGCAGGTTCGCCCGGTACATTTCAATATAAAACCGGACTGGCGCTCTTGCAGTGGTGCCTCCCCCAAAATGGATAGCTTCGGCCTCTGGGTAGAAAACCACGCGGCACCCCGCTTGATGGAAGCGAAAACTCCAGTCGAGATCGTCTCCGTACATGAAGAGCTGTTCATCCAGAAGGCCGACCCGGTTCATGCTCTCCCGCCTGGCCGCCCAGAACCATCCGTTGAGAATGTCAACATCCATCGTCTTGTCGTGCCCGAAGTCTCTCATCAAGAATCCGCCAAAGGTCCTCGAGCCTTTGAAAATGGAATCCAGAGCAAGGGCACGGCAGAAGGAGTTCCACACGGATGGGAATCGCATGGTCGACCTTTGGACCGCCCTGTCCGGTCCCAGCATTCTCGGCCCGAGCAGTCCGATGGAAGGGTTCTCCTCCATGTATCTGAAAAGCCTTTCGAGGCAGCCGGGGAGCATGATCACGTCCGGATTGACCAGAAAGATGTACTTTCCCCTGGTCAGGCGGATCCCTACGTTATTTGCCTTGGCGAAACCAAGATTGTGGTCACTTTGCACTAGCCTAACGTATGAGAACTCCTGGCGGACCAAGTCAGCCGTCCCGTCGATAGAGGCATTGTCCACCACGATCGTTTCTAGTGCGAGGCCGGTGTGCTGCTCGTCGATCGATTTCAGGCATTCCCGGATATACTTGCTCGCGTTCCAGGTAACGATAACGATCGACAAGTCGGTCCTGCCGACGTCCATTACGTTCTCCTTCTCTTGTGGGCCGTCCGAAATAGTCTTGGCTATGCCAGTGGTGACGGGCAGTTTGCGATGGTGAGCGGCAACGGTTTCACGGAAAGAACAACCTTGAGACCTGCCTGTTCGCGGGTATGCAAGCGGGACGCCTAAGGCGCCGGCCCTGCCGGAGCCAGTCCCTCCGAAGCGGCATTCGGAAACTTGGGCTCGGCAGGGCTCTCAGCGCTCGCTGGCGCCGTTTGCAGGCCGGCGGTAGCAGCTGAGACCATGGCCAGGACGGCCCACCACCATATCACGGTCTGGTCCCAGTAGCTCACCCCGAAATAAGCGACGACATGAGCGACCATGATGGCGCAAAGGCTCCACAAGAACCATTCCTGCTTTTGATCGCCCTCCACTTCGCTCCTCATCTTCCCCAGCCGACTGAAACTTCGCGAGATTATGGCGATAAAGCAGACGAAAGTTACCAATCCGCCGGCCTCCCCTTCGCTCACATACTGTGTCATGCCGTCCCACATATCATATCCCCAGTTGCCAGTCTGATTTGTTCCAATCAGCCACCATTCCCTAAAGCGCCGGATAAAGATGTCAATCAGAGCAGCGCGCTCCCATCCTGTGGAAGCTCCTGTGACATTCACGTGGGCAACGGCAAACCACACCGGCGCCTTCATCACCATCGCCAGACCCACGAGCGTCAGCACGATTCCCCAGCGCACCGCGCGCATGGAGCGGCGAATAGGCCAGAGAAACAAAGCGCCCACTCCGGCGGCATAGGAGAGCACCGGCGTACTCGAGGCCGAGGTGAAAACCATGAGGGTCGAACCGATTACTCCAAGAAAAGCGGTGAACTTCGACCTGCCGCTCTTCCACACCCAGAAGAACAGCGGCACCAGCGTCGCCCCGAAACAGCCGGCCATGATCGGGTGCGCGAAGATTGCCTGCGCTCGTATCTGGCCGGCACGCACCTCGGGAGTGATGCGCGTACCAGCCAGATAGCCGAAGACGTTCACATTGTGAATGTGCTCGTTCAGCATGCACGCGCCCAGGATCACAGCGAGCACCGCCAGCGTTTTGGCTGCCCGGGCAATGTCTTCCTCATCCTGGATCAGGTAGCGCAGCAGAAAGTAGCCGCCGAAAGCTTGCAGCCAGAAAGCCGCTTGAAATAGCACCATGCCGCGTTGCGGAAACAGCAGCACCTGGCAAACTCCGCGACAGATAGCCCACAAAATGAAAGCCTTATCAATTCCGTTCAATCCACCCGCAACCTGGAACTTGGCTCTTGCCAGGCGCACAAACCCCGCCAGCACCAGGATGCGCAGAACAACGTACCAATGCATGCCTGCGATATAGAGCTGTTGCGACGCTGGGACCAGAAACACGCAAAGCAAAAAGGGAATAACAACGTATTTTCTCGGCAGCAGCAAAATGAGCAGAATGGTGACCACCGCCACCACCATCACCGCGGGGTTCAACACCGTTTCCGTGGCGCCGCCGCCAAAATGGAAGTTCTCTGGTTTCATACCGTCCTGATGTGAGACCCAGCTTGTACCGCTGGGACTGTTTGGGTAGCCCTCCAAGGGCTCATGGCGCTCATGAAGCCGCGCTCAACCCCTCATATCCCCTTCCGTCATCATCGCGGGTGCAAGCGTGTTGTTGTGCTTGGCGGTCTCAAGTGTCTGGGGAGTAGCCTTTCTGGCTGGCGCCAGCACCTGCTGATAGGCCCGAAGGAGCAAGGTACCAGCCACAGTCCAAGTCAATCCCGGAGCGTCCCGTAGCGACGCGGCTCGCAGTCTCTCCAGAAGCGCGCGATCCTTGTGAAGCATGGTGATGTGCTTCGTGAGGGTTGCAACTTCTCCCACCAAATGCACAAGTCCCGTCCGCATGTGCTCGCAGATGGCGCCAGCAGCCTCAGAAACCAGCAGCACGCACCCGCTGCCAAGGGCTTCGTGGGTCGCAAGGGCGCTTCCTTCCTGGATGCTGGGAAGGACAAAGAGGTCGCACTTCCGCATCAGCTCCGGCACATCTTGGCCGTTCAGGGTCAGGGCAGTAGACCTTCTCATCAAATGCGTAGGTGTGCCGCACCAGCTTCCTGTCTTCAAAGCCTTTATCCAGGAGGGTTTTCACCACAAAGTCCGAGGGGCAAAGCAGCGCATCCACAAGCCGGTACTCTTCTTCCTCTTTGCGCAGCTTGTCGGCGTTATAGGCATGTTCGTGATTGGGCGGCAAACCTACTCCGGGCCGCTCGCACCCCTTCGGTACCACCTCCCGGGCAAACCGCGTATTGGCATTGGGCCTTTCCAGTACGGTGGGGATCCCCAGGCGAGCGGCTGTCTTGAGCATTTGGAGCACTCCCAAGGGCCAAGTGTGGATGATATCAATCTTTCCGACTAGTTTCTCAATTCGCCGCGCCACAATCCAGTCGTGCAACGCGAAGGCGCGCAGGGTGCCAAGGAGCCTATGGGGAATGCGCACCTTCCCTCTGGCCAGCGTGGGGTAAACTCTTACACGTGGAGAAACCGGCCTGTGCAGGGCTCGCGGGAACACCAGGACATCCGCTCCCGCGGTCGCCGGGCTATCCACCTGCTTCCAGGCCGCATAACAGATCCGGTCGGCGCCCAACGTGTGGGGAAAGCTGTACAAAACTCGGATGTGCTCTTTCGCAGGCCTCATAAATCCTTTCTATGCCTATTATACGCAGGGGCTGCAGGCAATAAACGAAGAGCCTCCAGGCGACTTGCAACTTTTTTCAGGAGACTCCCGTCTGCGGATTAATTGCGAAATTCCCGACATCGGGATTCTTCACCGTATAACCTAGATCGCTGCCGAAGCCACCAGCCGCTGGCAGAAGTCCCAATCCGCTCCCTGCGCCTATAAGACCGGGGGGCTTACAGCGCACGTTCGAGCCCACCAGCTCTCGGAGAAGAACAACGAGGCAATCTCCATATGTGGCGCTTCATGCGTAAAGATGTAGCTGCCATCTTGGGTTAGAGGCCACAGGTACTCCAGGCAAGTTTCCAGAGAATCTGCGAGATCCACGTCTAGGAACACAAACACTGCTCGCCTCCGGAACTGGGGCAGGGTATCTGCGAAGTAGCCAACATTGAAGTTGCAGCGTTCGACGCTCCCGTACGTGGCGATGTTGTTTCTCACTTCCTCCAGTGTACCTCTCCAAGCGCCTTTCGAATACGTGTGAACCTGATGAATGCTCGCGAGCATGTGTTCCTTGTCTGCCGGAGACGGTTCCGGAAGCCCTTCAAACGAGTCAAAGATCTCCCACTCGCGCCCGCAAAGGGCACATACCAACGAAAGATTGGCGGCGCTGCCCCCTTTGATTGAGCCGCACTCCACCACACAGCCCTCTGCCGACCTCGGGACCCTTAGGATCTGTGTGGCCATCACAAGATGTTCGATGACGCGGGACCCGGTGGTTATCCTCCGATAGTTCCTTGCCATCTTCCAGGCCAGCTTGACCTTGGTAAAGAACCCAGCCCCGTAATCTCTGCCTGTCTCAGGATGGAAGAAATCAGAAAGGGTTACAGGAACGCTTAGTATGTAAGCCAACCTCTTCAATACTCCAAACAACACATGCCTCATGCTATAGCCTCACCTCGATCTGGTCGTCGCAAACCGTCAGGGACACCCGGCGGGAGACCTTCAGGCGCGGGCCTCGCGTAGGTCTCCGTGAAGCATGGTGATATGCTCGGTGAGTCCCACCACTGCCACAGCGCCGGGGCACTCCCGCGCTGGCCGTTCGGGCGCTAAGCCGGGACCGTTCCCCCGGACGCTTTCCGAAACTCGCTGTCGATGGAATGCGTGACCCTGGCGAGAAAACCCTCCATAAGATCGGTACTGTGCTTCCAGCTGAGATTCGAAACAAGGCGATTGCAGGCCGTCGCGAGTCGCATACGCAGATCGTCGTCTTCAAGCAGAAGCGACAGGTTCTCGGCTAGCTTCTTGGGCTCCCTAGGGGCGGAGAGCAGCCCGGTCACACCGTCCTCCACGAAGTCGCGAATCCCTCCATTGTCCGTCGCAACCACAGCGCAGCCGCAGGCAGCCGCCTCCGCAGGCGGTAGGGCAAATCCTTCCGAAATACTCGGACACAAGAAGATCGACGAACCGTTGTAGATCTCGCGAACAATGAAGTCCTGCGGAGGGTTTCTGTGGTAGTCAATCCAAGGGGGAATGTTACGTTTAGGGGGGCTCGTTCCGAAGAACACCGCCTCCAAGCCCGGATGCCTCTCTCGTGCGATGGCGATCGCCTCGATCCCGTCCGCCGATCCCTTAAACGGCACCTCCGAAAACATCATGGCCACCCTGGGTTTCCGCCCCTCGATCGGCCGGATAAGCTGGTAGCGCTGGTGGTCGATAGCATTTGGGATATATGCTAGGTCCTCGCTGCCGAGCCCATTACCAATTTCCAACAGCCACTTGGAAACCACCACCTTGTGCAGCGGAGAGCGCCAGGTCGCGTCCACCAACTCCTTCGGGCCCATGCACGTTTCATAGTGCTGGATAAGATAGCACTTCTCACCCTTCCGCGCCGGGCACGCCAAAACAGACGCTACCGTCTGCCAACCCGTCGCAAAAAGGATATCGCCGTCAGGTATGCGCTCAGAGTCAGAGTTCGGGACGTAAAGCAGCTCCACCCTCCTGTCGATCGAATGCCAGTCAATGGACGGTGTCGACAGAAGCCTCCTGACGGCCCGCGCTTGCTTCCCAAGCCAACGGTACGGAGTGAGGTGTTCAGGCGAAAAATGGCTCAACCGCCGTGGGCTCACAACGGCGACCTGGTGCCCGCGGGAGACAAGCCTGTTCGCATACTCGTACACAACCCTGTACCCACCAGAGAGTACTGGATAGCCCGGCATCAAAAACGTGATTCGCATGAAAACTAGTCACCAGGGCCCAGAGTGGCTGGTCCCCATCTCTTCACGCCTCACAGTCGCGGCCAGCCTGTGCCACAACGACGACGCGATGGCCCTCTCTTCCTCGTCAACCGCAATCACCCAGAACGCCCCCGCGTAGCCAGCGAAAGAAAGCGACAAGAAGAGCACGGACATCACCAGGCTGACGTGAAGCGAGTGAATGAGCCACACGGCCAGGAAAAGTCCTCCGGCTGCAGCCCCTGCACGGAATAAAGGGCCTGAAACCAAGTCACCCAAGCGGAAGGCTTTCATCTTCCAAGCGAACAAGAAGAGAAAGCTGCAATCGAGGATCGTGACGGCCAACTTTGCAAGGGCGGCACCGTTGATCCCCATGCGGTACGTGAGCCACCAACAGGCAACTACGTACGTCGGGAGCATTAGAAGGTCCAAAATCGCCTTGAGGTCAGGGCGTCCCAACGCTTGCACGGACGAATAAGGGATATAAGCGAAAGCGTTAAGGAAGAACACAATGGCAACGAGCTGCATCACCACGGCGCTTTGCGCTGCAAACTGGTGGCCTAGCCAGAGTTGTAAAATTTCCCTCGGGAAGAAAATAAACACGGCAGTTAACGGCGTCATCACAAGGAGCAGGTACTTGATGGATCCGGAAGTGGCGTCTGAAACCTCGGTCCCACCCCTCCCGCCGTGATAACTGAAATAGGGAAAAAGGGGGGCAGCAATGCTGGCGGGAAATATGACAAGCTTTCCGACCACGTCAAATGGCACGGAATAGTAAGTGAGCATGCCTACGGACAGTATCGAGGCAATCAGAAATCGCTCGATGTTGCCAAAGATGGGGGCCGCGACGTTAGACACCATAACCCAGCCGCCGAACGAGGCGAGCGGGCGTACTACCCCCCACGAAAAGTGAAACCTGTCCCGAAGACTGGGAATAGTTCGGAAACACAGGGCCAGATACGCACCAGCGGTCGCAAGCCGAACCAAGACGAGCATGAACACGATTCCTGGCACCTTCACTCCAAAAGGGATCGCGAGCGCGGCGAGAAGGTAGAAGCAGATGCTGCCCGGCACCTTGACATAATTGACCAGGTCAAACCGCTGAGTCGCTTCCAGTACGCCGCGAATTGCGTCGTTGCCCAGCATGACGGGCATGGAAGCGCAGAGGATAAAGAGGGAAGTCCTGGCTTCTCCCACAAATGACGCCGGCATTTTGAAAAAGTGGCTGAGAGCCACGGGAACAAAGCCGGCAGCGAGAACCCCGCCGATACACCCCAACGCGACCAGGAGGCCAAGGGAGGTCCAGACCAGCTCGGGAACCTTTTGAATCCTGTCCGGGCTTAGGTGCCCCGCCACAAACCTGACCGTCGCACGGCTGAGGCCCAAATCGAAAATGCTGAAGTAACCCAACACCATGAAAGCAATCGACAGGATTCCATATCCATTCACGCCCAAGCCCCTTATGATGTAAGGGATCGTCAAAACTCCCACAAGCATCGGTAGAATCTGTCCCAGGAGGTTAAAGATACTACCCTTTGCCAGGAGGCGCCGGCCCGCTTGGCCTTCAAATGACACGTCTTCTTCCTTTCCTTGACCTGGTTCAGCAACTCAAGTGGTTAGCAGATCAAACCGTGCTGCGTGTGCTTTCGGAAAACCTGTTTGCGTTAACCCTGTGCCGTCGCCATCGCGAAAGTCGATCGGCCGGGGATCTCCCTAAACTGCCCGGGCAGGGTGGCGTTGTGTTTGAACGGTTCCTTTTTCCACGAGTGGTCGATGAGGCAAACTAAGAACACCATTGTCCAGAGTCCCTCGCTTCTTCAAACCAACCGGGACTCGTAAGTGACTTCAAAAAGCTAATCCATGAGGTTTCAAATTCAGTTGTTTGGCCAAGATATCTCCGTAACCTTCCGCGCAAGACATGTTCTGAAGCGTTTTTTCCATCTCCTTTACTGTCAACCAGGAGGGTGACACAAGCTCAAAGGCCTGGCCCACCATATAGTTATAAACATATTGCTCCCCCATGATCACAAGGGAATGCAATGCCACGTTCAGAATGTCAAGTATGTATTCAAAACTTAGAGCCGGGGGACGAAAGCTCATCCCCTGCAACACTTTGTCGTCATAGCCCTCGGTGTCGATCTTCACGAATCGAGGCAGCCCGTGCCGCTTGACTAAAGCGTCGAGGGTCGTAACGGGCACTCGGACCGACCGCTCCCAGCGCCCTCCGCCGAAGCGCCGTTTCCGATCCTCCGAAAGCGTACTAGCAGAATCCTCGCTACAGATACAGAGCTCTGCAGAACCTTCACAATCTCCAAGCGCTACATTCTCGACGTGGAGGGATTCGGCCCTGCCCATCTTCCTAATCCGATCGGCGCATTCGGCATTTGGCTCTACGGCAACCACGCGGGCGCCCAAACTCAGGAAGGTGTCGGTGTAATCTCCTATATGGGCTCCTACATCGAACACCAAGTCTCCACTGCCTATGAATCCGCCGTAAAGATCCCGGGCTCGGTTTAGCGCCTGTAGCTTTCTCCGGTCGAACAGCGAAAGGAAAACTCGGCGTGCCGGACCACAAAGAGGTGACCCGTAAAGAAGGAACTTTGCGGTAGTCCTAAACCCCGACATCTGGCCCTCCTAGCTGTCCTGCAATTACACCGCGGTAGACCTGCAAGAGTCTCGCGCCCGCCGCACTCCATGTGATGTCCTGCGCCATGCTTAAACAGTTTCCCCGTAACCTTTGCAAGAGTGCACGGTCCTCGTGTAGGAGAGTGATTTGCTTTGTGAGTGTCTGGACGTCTCCCACGCGGTGCACGAGTCCGGTCACCATGTGCTTGCAAATCTCCGTGCACGCATCGGAGGCCAGCGGGACACATCCGCTGCCCATCGCTTCCGCGACCACGAGGCCATACCCCTCTGATAAACTGGGGAGAATGAGTATATCGCTTTTCCGCATCAGTTCCGGCACGTCGTCGCGCCTGCCGAGCACAGAGACACTCGGGTGCGAAAGGAGTGAGGAGAATTTTTGCGAGAAATCTCTGGTGAAAGTCCCGACAACCAGGAAGGTGCCTGTGCGGTTTGCCGGTGAGGTGAGCCACGCCTCCAGTGCGTGGTGGAGGCCCTTTATTAGTGCGCTGTAACCTACGAAAAGCACAGTTAGGCCGCGATCTGGAGTCCGTGGCTGCGAATCGGGATAGTACGCAGTTTCATCGAATCCGTATTGATGGCGCAGTAGCTTTTCCTTAGGAAACCCCGCGTCCAGAAATGTTCGAACCACGAAGTCCGAGGGGCAGAGCAAGTAATCCGCCAGTCTGAACTCTTCCTCTTCCAGGCTCACCACTTCCGGGCGTGGCCTGAACTCCTCTCCCCTTGCCAGTGGCATTGACAATCGCTCGTACTCTTGCCGGATGGTGTCATAGACGAACCGGGTGTTTGCGCTCGGTCTTTCAAGAACAGAGGGTATACCCATTGCAGCCGCGGTCTTAAGGGTTCGGAGTGCACTGGATGGCCAGGCATGAACGATATCCACCTGCCCTGACAATCGTTTTAGTCTGCGAGCCACAATCCAGTCATGCAGGGTGAAAGCCCGCCTGCCAAGGAGCTTGTACGGAATGCGGAGCTTTCCCCGGGCGAGCGTGGGGCGGACCTTGACGCCCGCGGCGACCGGCCTCGACAGGGCACCCGGAAATGCCAGCACATCCGCTCCGGCCGCCGCAAGGCCATTTACCTGCTGCCAAGCGGTGTGGCAAATCCTGCCCGCGCCCAGCTTGTGGGGAAAGCTGTACAGTACTCGAATCCGGCATTGTCGATCGGCCAATATCCTGCACCTCCTGGGGCCGCTGCGAAGTTCCCGCGCATATTTATTCAGGCAGCTCTTTCGAGCGTGGCGGCGTTAAGCCACAAGTAGCGCGTTTCAGTCGTCAGCATAGCCCGTTCGAGAAGCTAAGGTTGCAGACGCGAAAAGATGATGTCTGCCTGTTCGCTTCCGGCAGGCATGTTTGTGATTGGTCGCGGGGAGTGCGGGAAGGAACGAGCACAATACGCGAATGGCGAATAGCCGTTTTCCAGAAGGTATGGTCGGTAGCCGTGACGCGCAAAGAGGGCCAGCAGTTCGTCGCCAGTGTGGCGCTCGGCAGCCAAGAGTTTTGGGGTAACCTCAATGATGACTTCCAAATCATCTCGACAGTTCTCGAGTAGTTCCGCATCCAATGAAGCCGCAAGCGCTGCATTTGCTCCTCTCTCAGGACCCGAATGAAATCATCGGGGACTTGCCTTTTCTCGCCACGGCAATACGCCAGTATGAAACCTGCCGTCCCCGTTCTAACCTCGGACGAGAGCATCTACCACACGAAGATAAGGGGCCATTGTCCCGTCCAAGGTGATTTGCTGGAGATATCTCATGCCATTTGTGATCAACTGCCGTTTGAATTCCGGGTTTCGGTAGACTGATAAGACCGCTCTCAGTAGATCATCCTCATCTTCAGACCGGAAAAACTGTATAACTGAATCATCGAAAAACCTAGTCTCAGTTTCCGTTCTGCTGGCAACGACGGGCACCCCAAGCGCCATAAAGTCCCAGATCTTAGTACTTCCTGCTTCGTTCCCGAACCGGATGCTGGCTCGCTTTGGAACGATGGCCAAGTCACTTTCTGCCATCACTTCTGCAATTTTCCTAGTCAGCAAGCCATCCAGCACCTTGACCTTATCACGCACCCCGAGTTCCTCGATAAGGCTTATCAAGTACCGCTTCTGCGGACCCACACCGTAAATGTGAAGCTCCGCTTCCGGAATCTCGCGATGGATTTTCGGGAACGCCCTGACCGCGATATCTACCCCTTGGTGCCAGCTCAACGTCCCTGGATACATGATTACAAACTTACAGTCCGTTCTCTGCTTCGGGCGAGGATAGAATAGCGTGGGATCTGGAAAATACCAAATCATGCTACACTTCCGAGGCGGCGCCGATCGTTTGACAATGCGTTCATACCACACTGGGTTTGCGACGATCACGTGATCGGCAAAGGCCGCTGAAAGCTTTTCGCCCAGAGTCAGAAACTTGAGGATGAGAGAATCGCCGCTTGCACGAAACTTGCCCGCGTATAACTCGGGGACAAGATCACGCAAGTCGAGAATGACCGCTGCCCCGAGTAACTTCGGCAGTGTTGCCACGAAGACTAGGAATTCCGGGGGCGACACAACATGGATTACCTGATAACGCTTCTTTAGGTGGTTCCGCGCGACTATGACCGCAGCATGCAAAAGGAACGCCATGTTGCTGAGCAGATATGTCGCCGGGCTGCCTTCGTACAAGCTTCTATCCTGAATGCCGTAAACCTTCACTCCATCTACGAGTTCGGGTTTTGGCTGCCTTTTGTGCCCAAGCGAGATGACATCCACTTCGTCGCCACGCCGGGCAAGCGCATTCGCAAACATCATCATGTGAGAATTAGTGTCGTAAAACCTGTGTGCAATTAAACAAGCTCTCATGGAATCCTCTCGCACTCTATCCAGATAAACATCGACACGCCACCCCGCTCAATTTCAGTCGCCTTAGATCCTTGGAATCCTACTGGGCGAGTGTTCTTGAGGCTGTTGAGGGAGAATATTCTCTGCGGCTTGTATACTCTGAAGAAGTCCAAACCCTACCATGGCGAGAAATGAAGCCCATATAACAATACCTAACTTCCCAAGTGCCCACCACGATCTACACGTGAACACGTCTCCATATAACTTGTCAATACGGCCAGCTTCGGACGCTTACGATAAAAATATGAAAGGATGCTTTTTCGACAGTCTCCTAGCAGATGAAATATTTAAAAATACAGGATTCTATATTATAGGATATTCCACTGTTTACGGACCCGCATGTCAGGTGGTGTAGGGGCCGGGAGAGGGGGGGGCGCTCCCCTTTACCAATTTCTCGAATATTTCACAGTAGACCCGATTAGTGATACTCCACCTCATTTTCTCATATCGACTATAAGCATTTTCCGCAAGTTCATATCGTTTTTCTGGATTATTATAGAGTTCAACAATACAACGAGCTAGGTCTTTGTAATTCCCAGGCTCGAAGAACATCATACAAGAATCATCAAAATTTATTTCGACACCCGGCAACTTTGAGGCAATAATTGGTTTTCGTAAATGTATATACTCATACATTTTGTTTGTATCAATAAGTTCAGAATAAGGCGACCGCTCCATAGCAATTACTCCTACATCTGCTTTGATTAATGTTTTCACTAAGTCAGAATGTGGGAGATAACCAAGAAAACTAACTCGGTCGCCACAACCAAGCTCTTCAACTAAATCAATAAGAGCATTTTTATACTCGCCATCCCCCAAGATTTCAAATCGCAAATTCGGCACCTCGTTTCTCAGATGATTCACTGCTTTTATTGTAATTTCGTGACCATATCGTTTCGTGATCGTTCCATGTGTAACCAAACGAAAGATTGAGAAAGATTTTCTTTCCTCGCAAATCTGAACTAAGTCAAACGCTTTCTCGTCGGTCACATTTGGGACGACTGTGATACTATTAATATTGGAGCCTCTTTCTGCGAAGCGACGCCGTAGAGTTTCAGTTACTGTGATTGACCAATCTGCGTAACGAATCGCCCGCTGTTCTAATTTAACTTGTGCCCACCATAGAACTCTTAGCCTTTTTTGTCCGTACTTAGTGACCCATAACTCCGGCATCGGTTCGTGCAAATCAAGTATGATCTTGGCACCACATAATTTTGGAATAAGAGTTACAAAAACTAAAAAGTCAGGCATGGTACATACTTGGATAACTCTATACCTATTACGGATAAAAAGGTAGATTAGCAAACAACTGATCATGAGAAACGACAAGGAATATTCAAAAAAATACCTTGTCCACCCTGCGCGTCTGTGAGTAAGAGGGATTCTAAATACACGTACGCCTCTGACAAGCTCAAAAGCCTTCTGCCCCTTTTTTTTGAGACAAATAACATCCAAAGAATGACCTGTCTCAATAAGCGCAAAAGCCATCTTTCGATCACGAGGATCATCTGGAAAATATCCGTGACGGATAATACAATTATCCATTTCTACTGAAGCTTTCTGCATAACGCGGAATTAACTTTTTGGCTTTCGCCAGTGGAAAGTATGCTTTCATTTGCGTCCAACGGAGCTCAATTTTTTCTTCAATCGGTATCATCGGCTCCGAACTGCCCCTCCGGAAGTCCTGCAAACCCGTTCTCGCCGCTTCTGGAACCGGATTTTTCAGACACCGCGCCCTTCGGTGTCTTTCCTGGGATCGATTTCTTGGGTGCCTCGCCACAACCGGCAGCTCTATCCTGTTGGGATCGTGAGAACCGCCATCCGTTGCACCATTGCTCCACACAGTCGCCGGGTTAGATGGCTCTCTGCCAAAAGCAGCCAATAGTAGCGGGCATGTTTCAACAGCCGACCGCCCGTCTTCACCAACCGCTGCCGCAAGCTGGTGAGCGACCAGTTGTCGATCCTCTTCGGCAGTACCAACTGCCGCCATAGGTTGGCTAAGTTGTAGGCGATCAGGCTCAGCCAAAGCCGCACTTCGTTAGATCGGAACCGGTGGCAGCTCAACCGCGTCATCTTCGCCACCTGCTTGCCTTCTTTGATCCACTGCTCCGCCGTTCCCCGTTTGTTGTAGAATCGCACTACTGCCCGGCTGTCAGCCTCCAGGTTGGTCACGATGAATCCGACCCGAGGGAACAACTCCCCAGAGTGGAACTCCACCTTCGCCACCATCTTCCAACTCGCCGCCTGATAGAGAAAGCTCTTGTACCAGACCACGGGCTTGTGGCTCGGCCGGCCCACCGGGCGGCTCAGCATCTCCGCGATGTCCCGCTCCAGGCTGTCGTTGGACGGGATGCGGATCGCATACTTCACGCCGCGCTCTTCCAGCGCCTAGTAAATCTCCGGCTTGGCGAAGGCCGCGTCGGCACGAAACACCACCTCTTTGCCCAGCTTCTGTTGCCGCTCGATCTAGGGCAGCAGTAGTTCTCGCCAGTCGTCGGCACTGTGGACGTTGCCCGGCCACAGCTTGGCCGCCAGACAGTCGACCTCACGGTTGAACAGCAGCAGCGGGTGATAACAGGTCGATTCGAAGTGCCCGTTGTAAACGGCTTGCTCCTGCTCCCCATACACTGAGATCTCGGTGGAATCCATATCCAGTACTGCCCGGCAAGCTGAATCCATCGCTTCCGCTTTGCCGATCAATGCCCGGTTGAGTCGTCCCAGTCCCGCAGAGTTTTCCTCCTCGCCCAGCATTTCGGTCTCGAAGGTCTGCAACCGGGAGGTCAGAGCGGCACCCCGATCCCAGATCTTTTCGGAACCGATCAGGCGGAACGTTGGATCTTGCGAAAGGCGCTCGGCGTCGTTGACATCCTCATAGCCCGCGATGCGGCTGTACACGGACTGGCGCAACAGGTCCGCCAGCGGAAGCTGCGTGTTCTTCCCACGCCGTGAGTCGGTCAGATGCTGGGCGACGAGATCACCGAAGCCCAGACGTTCGACCAACTCACGAACCAGAATCAGGCCACCATCGGAGGTGACCCGCGATCCCTGCAAATCCACGTTCAGAGAAGTGTTAAAGGAGAGCTGAAATGGCCTATTTTGTCTCTCACCCATTGGGTGCCGTCCTCTGGAGCGTCTTCATTGCGTTCAAAGCCGCATAAATATCGATGCCGTCCTACATCTGAGGATTCGTAGGTGGAGTTCAAAATGGAAATGTGGGGTTGAACCCAATGTTGATGTCTACCATACTCGTCTTGGAGCGTGGCCGATACCAGCATGTCGTCCGAGACGGGCGCGCTCATGGTACTTGGTATCATCCGCAGGTAGGGATGCGGCGCACTTTCCCGATGTGGCGCAGGCGAAGGAGCCACGCACGCAATCGCTGCCGTTGCTCAGTGCCCAGGAATTGAACAAATTCATCCGGCACCAGCCGCTCCCTCATGCAGAGGTACGACCAGGAATACCCCGCCATCCTGGCTAAGGCTCCCAAAATCACCGGCCTTTCCCTTAAGCGACGAGCACATTTGAGGGCCTCAAACACGGGCAGATAGCCTAGTGAGAAGTCCATGAGTCCCTGCCGAAATCTGCCCCGGAATAAGCCACCCGCACTTCCCCCGTACCTGTGGTGATGAACCACCAAATCAGGGAAACTCTCCACTTCCCATCCAGTCAGCCGCGCCGTGACCTCAGCATACGTATCCGACCCGCCGTAGCGCAATGTACGGTATCGCCCCCCGAGTGCATCGTGACACGCGCGACGGAAGAGTTGGACCGCCTGGGGTACAGATCTCGCGATCTCTCCAAGAGGCGGCTTCTGAATCCATCCGTCTCTTTCCTGGATGATCCCTCCTGCCAGGCCCAGCTTGGGGTTACTCTCAAATCGGCCGAGGAGATTCCGGAAGTAATTCGAACCGAAGGAGACATCCGCATCGAGGTTGCCGATGAATTCGTAGTTGGTGGACTCTAATAGCGCAAAAGCCAGGTTTATTGCGCGGACCTGAGCCGCGAAATTCCTTGGGTGGTCTTCCGTAATCCGCAAAAGGCGAATGTAAGAATGTCTCTGCGCATAGCTTTCTATAATCTTCTCGGTCCGATCCCGCGATGCATCGCTTACGATTACCCACTCCGTGGGCGGGATCGTCTGCGACACAACAGATTCGATTGTGTGCGTAATGAACCCCTCCTCATTGTAGGCGGCGGTAACGAGAACGTAGGTCTGATTTCCCATTAGTCCTAACTCGATCAGCTACGCGGTGGTGGGGTGTTGCCCAGGCGGCATGCCGAAGAGCCAACCCAGGCACGCCATGCTTCTCCTGAGCTTGAATGACGCCTCAGAGCGAGCGGACCGCTTCAAGGCATACACTGCGCCATAGCCAAGCACTCGAAGCGCCTGGTGTAGGATTACAATCAAAACGTAAACCACTTGCGAGAGGGAATTATGGTGCCGCTTCCAGTACTGCAGGTTGGCGCGGTGCATCTCGATGTAGAACCTGATGGGCGCGCGAGACGAACTCCCTTCGCCGTAGTGGACGGCCGCTGCATTAGGGAAGTACACAACTCTCCACCCCTTTTTCCAGAATCTGCGGCACCAATCTAGGTCCTCGCCATACATGAAGAATTGTTCGTCGAGAAGTCCCACCCCATCCAGCGTACTCTTCCTGGCCATCCAGAACCAGCCGTTCAGCACATCAACATTCTGCACGACGGCCGAGTTGAAGTTCTTCATATGAAGGCCGGACCTTTTGAAAAACGAACTCAACCCCAGTGCGTTCACGAGACAGATGGACAGCGTCGGCAGTCTCATGCACGATGGACCGGCAGAGCCCTTGGGCGTTAACATCTTCGGGCCTAGCAGCCCCACAGTGCCGTTCTGTTCCATATAGTCAAACATCCTGCCCAAGCATCCGGCGGGCACAGTCACGTCAGAGTTGATCAGGCAGATGTACTTGCCCGTCGCCAAGCGGATGCCGAGGTTGTTGGCCTTAGCAAAACCGAGATTCGATTGGTTTCGAATCAGCACGACTTCCGGGAACTCCTGTTGGACCATATCCGGTGTGCGGTCCGAAAATGAGTTGTCGACGACGAAAATCTCAGTCGCCAAGCGGCTGTCATCCCGCCTAAGCGATGCTAGGCACTGCTTGACGAACTCCTTGGCGTTCCAACTAACAATGACAATCGATAGGTCGAAAATATGTCGATCCCCTGTGCTCGTTAATGCATCAAGACTATCTAGCTCTTAATTTTTGTGCGTGTCGGAGATGTGCGTCGTCAATTCAGCCGGGGAAATGCTATAGGGTTAGACACTGAACGTCCTGCGCTTTGAACGCCGAGTGGCTGCTGAGCTTTAAGAAATCGGCACCCTCTCGGAGAGTGCCGTCCCACCCAACTCTGTCCGGGAATTAATTTGTCTTCACCCCATTAATCGTGGGCGAGGCCGGGACGCCAGGGGGGTCGCTCGGGATCTCGTAGATATGCACAGCCCAGGGGCTAAAGGAATCTGTGAGCACCCCGCTCGTAACAGGGACAGTGCGGCTCTCGCCATACACCGTAGCCGTCGCGCTTCCTGACAAACCGGAGACCGTAATCGTCGTGCTCAAAGCAGATGCGGAGTTCTCCGACGTATTACAGAGCGGGTCAGTCAGCCTCGCCGCAAATATCCAGATGTTTCCTCCGAATTCCTTGTAAGAGGCATCTACCCTCGCATCCGCAGTGTAAGGACTAGCCACACAATTCGTGGTCTGGTTTGTGCTGATTGTCCTACTGGTCGGGTTCGCCAACAACGTGTTGGCACCAATAGCTGACACAGCGCTCATAACCGGCGTGATGGCTGGAGTCCCGCCAGCATTGGCCGGGAAACACTCCGTCGAGGGAGGCGAGGATAACGGTGCCACGCAGGTAGGAGCATAACCGTAATTCGCCCCGCTAGGACTAATGTTATTGTACCAAGCGATTCCCTTGCGATCGTGAATGAACGACATCCAAAATTCCCAATAGGCTGTCGTGTTGCTGATTCCAGTTCCTGCCACGTTCGCGTTGGTGCAATTGCTTGGGCTGGAACTCGTCCAAATGGCCAGTTCGAGCACTTGATAGCCCGGCACCAAACCATAATTGGCGCGTTCATTCCGGTCCATCATGTGTACCCAATCGGACATCTGTAAGCCTGCGCTCTTAAACTGGCTCGAATAGCAAAGGGGGTAGTCATCGAAAGAGTAAATGTCTGCCACCGTGTTCGGGTAATACCAGCTCAAGTGAAGAAAGGGCGTAGTGGCATCATCATAGATAACGGCGTGGTTGTTGTCGTTGGCATGGGCGGCATTCATAAATCCCTGCATCCAAGAAACCGTTAAGCCGTTCACGCTCGCCTCATCGTAGCCAAACCAAGCAAGAACGCACGCCTCACTCGTGAAAGCTGCCCCATAGCCCGCCATGTTCGCTGCATCCCCGGCGGGTGTCCCTGTCGTTCCGAATCCCCCCATCCGAGAAGCAGCAGGCCCGATGATAGGCGTATCACCCTCATTCAGACAATTCAACCCGACGTTACCTGAAACTGCGCCTTCCATGAAGGTCTGGTACTGAGAGGTCGAATATGAAGAGGCCCACGTACCGCCCCAGCCCGCTGCATTCGCCCCAGGTGGACTCATGTTGTTAGTCACGCCGTACCCAAGCCAGTCCGCCGCATCACCGGTGTTCAATTCCCAGGACGAGAGAGGCAGTATCTTGTTTCCGTTGTGGTACAAATTGTTGTAGGCATCAATCCCATTCGTCGGGGTGCATCCGCAAGCCGCAATCGTTTCTGTCCAAGTCTGACGTGGCGTACCTCCCGAGGTTTGCAACTGGACCTGTAGGGTGTGGTTGCCAGCCGAAAGCCCGGTCATCGTCAGGATTGGCTCCTGATAAGTGCCGGGATTAGAAATGGTGCTGAAAGCCGTGCCATCGATGGAACTCACGAGCATGTCGCTTGCGGCGGCTCCCCACAGGTAGCTTTGAATCTTCATCGCCAGGCGATTGCCTGGGTAGGCGTGACGCACCGTAAGGCCCGAGGTAGGGTTTCCACTCGCGGAGGCGCTTACCGTGATGTCGTCAAAGTAGATGGTGCCGGTGCCGCCGTTCATTCCAAGGTAAACGGAGTTCATCGCCGAAAGGCTCAGGCCAGTAAGTGTTATATCCTGCGTCCCGTCCAGCCAGACCGTGGCCGCCCGTCCGCTCACGCTGTATTCAAACTCCGCCGTGTGCCAAGCATTTGTCGTAATTGCATGAGTCCCTGCGGTTCCAGCCAGCAGGAGATAAAGAGACCCGCTGCTATTGGTCATTTGCAGCAGGTAATAAGTGTCGTTGCTGGTCTGCCAGAAACCAGAAAGGTAGGTTGACGATCCGCCCCCCAGCGAGTAGCTGGAGGGCACGTAAAACCAGAATTTCAAATACTGTGGGTCGGGCGCGGTAAAACCGTCATTCCAGTAGGCGGTCTGACCACTCTGGAAGGCATAGCTCCACTTCCCTGAGTGGACCTGAACCTGCGATGGAGTCCCCGTCGCGGAACTGTATGTTCCCCAGCCATTCGCGACGCCGTTTTCCATAACAGCGCGTTCAGCGTCATCGGAAAAGACCTGACCCGCAGCAGGACTAACTGCCAGTGACAAGATGAAGCTTGTTAAGATGGCCACAACTTTTACTCTGCTTCTATTTTCGCTTGTGCTCATAACTATTTCACCAGTTTCCCTTTCCCTCAAGCCGCTTCAGATCATCTGGAACGAGGCATTAGCCGACACCTCGTTATTTACCACTATTCCACACCACCGGCTACAGTACTAAGGTACTAACGTACCACATTTCTCCTCTATATGAGCCTCCCATCTATTATAGACGTGCCAAGTCCGTCAACCCCTTCCTAAGAAAGAATCGGCCGACGACTTGGGGAAGGGCGACCCAAACCTTCCCTGCGTCTCGCCAATCCGACAAGTGTGCCAACAAATCTTGGCATATCTTCAAGGCTGTGTGTTCTCTGATGTAATCCGGGTGGACGATAAAGCTCACCAGTCCCTGCTTCTCCATGATCAGATGGATCTGCTTCTTCCAGAGCTCAATCGAATAGTCGCCGAGAATGTAAAAAAGCGAATAATCCTGAGTGGTTGTTAACGGAAGTTCGAGAATTCGCCCCATGAAATACGGGAAAACAGCACAACACCCACCGCGCTGCGCCTCCAGATGCGCCACATAGGGGATTGACACATCGTCGGAAACATACAATGCTCCCTACCAGTCGGCATTCCTGTACATTCTACCAGAGCGAAACCCCTGGGCTCCATGCCCCTCAATGTGCCGGTTGAGGAATCGGAAACCGTAACTGGCCTCATGGCTCCATGAAACCCCCGCTTTCTTTCCAGCGCAATCATTTATTGCGCTATATGAAACAAAGAATCGCTATGAACCCCGCACAGCCAGGCTTGCCACGCGCGCCGAAGCTGGGGAAGAGATCCGCACGCTGGTCCCGGCGTAGACGAAGTCCAGCACCTGCTGAGCAATTCGATCCTGCTGCGCATAGGTCAGTCCTGGGAACATGGGCAATGACAGGATTTCGGCTGCAACCTTTTCGGAGACTGGGAAGTCCCCTTTCATGTATCCGAGGGCATTGTAAGCCTTCTGCAGATGGAGCGGTATCGGATAATGAATTCCGGTGCCGATGTTCGCCTCGGCAAGGTGCTTCTGAAGTTGATCGCGGTTGTGAACACGGACCACGTAAAGATGGTAAACTGCCTTGGCCCACGAAGGCTCGAAGGGAAGCTTTATCCCCTCCGCAGCCGCGCCTAAAAGCTCCTGATATCGCGCCGCACATTCCCGGCGCCTTTCATTCCACGCCGTGAGATGTCTGAGCTTGATTCCCAAGATGCCAGCTTGAATCGAATCCAACCTGCCGTTATATCCTTGCATCTCGTGATAATACTTTCGGGCCTGCCCGTGGTCCCGCAGCATCCGAACCTTCTGGGCAAGCTCCGCATCGTTGGTGGTAACGGCTCCGGCTTCCCCACAAGCTCCCAAGTTTTTTCCGGGGTAAAAGCTGAAAGCCGCCGCCCTTCCCATCGAACCCGCTTGCTTACAACGGTTCTCCCGGCGTGAAAAGTATTCCGCCCCATGCGCCTGACAGGCATCTTCAATGACGAGCAAGTTGTACCTCTCAGCCAGTTCAAGAATGGGATCCATGTCTGCCATCTGCCCATAAAGATGCACGGGGACGACGGCTTTCACTCCCCTCCCCGTCTGTTTGTCCACAAGCTTGCCGTCGGTATCGTCTGGAAAGCACTCGTCCGCAAGGTAAGCGGCGAGCCTGTTCACGTCCATATTGTAGGTGCGTTCGTCGATATCCACGAATCGCGGCAGGGCGCCACATTGAGATATAGCTTCGGCTGTAGCGATAAAGGTATTCGGCACAGTAATGACGGCATCGTCGTGGCCAACTCCGGCGGCCATCAGTGCAAACCGCAGGGCGTCCGTGCCGCTGCCCACGCCGACACAGTGCTGAGTATCGCAGTGCATGGCGAAAGTTCGTTCGAAATCCTCAACCATGGGACCGCCAATAAAGCCGGCCGTCTCCAGAGCATGCTCGAATACAGCCGTCAACTCGTCTTTTAGCTCCCTATGTGGAGTGACGAGATCAAGAAAGGGAATTCTATTAGTTTCCACGATTTGCCTCCTCCGTCATCTGCTGGCCTAGCTTCCGCAACAATCTGGCGGGATTCCCCGCCACAATCGCGTTTGCGGGAACATCTCTTGTAACCACACTCCCTGCCCCCACGATGGCATTTTCGCCCACCGTCACTTTTGAAAGGATTGTGCTCCCCGAACCAATCGAAGCGCCTTTCTTGACCAGGGTGGGCTCCACTTTCCAGTTTCTCTCGGTCTGCAGCGTTCCTCCGGGAGTGGTAGCCCGCGGATAGGAGTCGTTGATAAATGTCACATTATGCCCTATGAACACGCAGTCTTCTATTGTTACGCCCTCACAGATGAATGTGTGGCTGGAGATCTTGCATCTTTGCCCAATCTTGGCGTTCTTCTGCACTTCGACAAAGGCGCCAACCTTCGTCTCGTCGCCAATTTCACATCCGTACAAATTAATAAACTTGGAAAGCTTGACTTCCCTTCCCAACTTGACATCGGCGGCAACGCAACGGAATTCGCTCATATCCGGACGATCCTTCCCCTTTCCCTTATCGATTGGTTCGCAGCTTCCAGCATTTTCACGACCCTAAGTCCCGCCTGGCCGTCGTTGAACGGCCGCGTGTTATTCTTGACACAATCAACAAAGTACTCACACTCCGCCTTCAAGGCCTCAGTCTGCTCCACCTTCGGCGCCCACATGTCACCGGAGCGGTAACTAACCAGTAGGTCATAGATACCCTCACGGTTGGTGATCTGAGCGCCCTTGTCGTATACCTTCACTTTCTCGTCCGCCTCCAGGTCGTTCCACACGACCATCTTTTTCTCTCCCCCAATCAAGGTGGTCCGGACCTTGACGGGCGACAGCCAATTGACGTTGATATGAGCGATGATATTGTGCTCGAAATATATTGTGATAAAAGCAACGTCCTCTTGGGAATTTACGTGTATTTCGCCCGTCGCGACGATAGCTTCGGGCTTGTCCTTGATCAGATGATTCATGATGGAGAGGTCGTGGGGCGCCAGATCCCAAACCACATTGACATCATGTTGGAAAAGGCCCAAGTTCACTCGGGTCGAATCATAGTAATAAAGCTTCCCCAGCTCATTGCCATCGATAAGCTGGCGGATTTTCTTGACGGCTCCAGTGAAGAGGAACGTGTGGTCCACCATAATCCGGAGATTCTTCTTTTCCGCGAGTTCTATCAATTGCCGCGCTTGTTCGGATGTGGTGGTGAACGGCTTCTCCACAAAAACGTGCTTGCCATTCTCCAGAGCAGCTTTCGCCAGTTCGAAGTGTGTCCAGACTGGAGTCACCACAGCCACTGCATCAACATGCGGGGATGTCAAGACATCGCCAAGGTCCGTGGTGACTTCCACGTCAGCGTAGGCCTGCTTGGCCCGCTTCAACACCTCTGTGTCCTTATCACAAACGGCCAGGACGCAGACCCCGTTGAGGCTGTGGAAATTCCTTACGATTTGGGGTCCCCAGTAGCCGTATCCGATAACACCTATTCCAATCATATTTCACCTCCCGCGGGAGAAGCCGCAATGAGAAACTCCTGCTTGCAGAAGAGTAGGGGAGGTTGCCTTTTCGAACCGGGGAAAAGACAACTTCACTCTAAGCGTCGGGTCTGCTTGTTGAGCATTCGTTCCGCTGACGGCAGAAAACAAGTTAGGTAATGGATCCTTGGAAAGCATTTGTGGAAAGGCAGCGAATGGTCAATACGCTCCTCCACCAAAGAAAACGGCCCGGGGCGTCTCCAGCAGAATCTTGAAGTCCAGCCCGAGCGACCAGGTTCTAGCGTATTCCAGATCCAGGCGAACCATATCCTCGAACTTCGTCCTGCTTCGCCCTTTAACCTGCCATAGCCCTGTGATTCCAGGCTTCACTTCGAGGAAGCGACGCCGGTGCCAAATGTCGTAAGCCTCAACCTCGTAAGGGATAGGGGGCCGCGGTCCCACCAGGGACATCTCGCCCTTCAGCACATTGAAAAGTTGAGGAAGCTCGTCCAGGCTGGTCTTCCGGAGAAACTTCCCGAGAGGTGTAACCCGGGGATCATCTTTTATCTTGTAAAACCCTCCGTTAGCGTCCCCCTGCTCACCATCGCCCCCCCCGGAAATAAGCCGCGCGACGTAATCCTGATGAATCTGCGGATCGCTCCCGAAATACATCGATCTAAATTTCAGGAAGGTGAACCTGACACCGTATTGCCCTACACGTGTTTGTTTGAAGAGTGTGGGCCCCTTCGACGTCAGCTTGATCGCTATGGCGACAGCGAACAACAGCGGCGAAAGCAGAATCAGGGCGGCAAGGCTCCCGGCTATATCGATTGCCCTCTTGATAAGCCGGGCAGCCTTTTTCGTTTCACCCTCTTGAAGGAAATCAGGGTACAGACTGAAATCTGCCGAGCCGCCTCCCTGGGTTCCTAGATCGTCCGGAAACACGTGGAAGGAGATATGGATCTCATTCATTTGGCCCGTTCCGAGGTTGCCGCGGAGAGCGGAGTTTACCTTGCAGAATACTGTGTCGAGCGCAGAGCGCATGTCGGCTGAGCCAAACTCGGTTAGGATGACGCCAACCACAGAATCTTCCCTGTACCAACCCCGAATGTCTGTCTCCCTGGTAGACAAAGAGAGAGCCGCCGTCACTTGCTCAAGGGCCACCTCCCTGCGATCAGTTCGAAGGAGCTCCCCCGCATCGACCAGCATGAGTACGAATTTCTTCCGCGAGCGCTCGGACCTCTTCCTTTCGAGGGACAACAATTTCGTGAACAACTCTTCAGAGATTAGGCCGAGGTTCCCGCTCCTTGAAGCTTCAGCCTCACCATTGGAGCCGTTCGACCGTTTCTTTGTCTGAGTACCTCTTGGATTTGGCCTAATGGCGAAATATTCGAAAAGCATGGTCGCTGTCCTTTGCAATCAGATCTATTGGCCTGGGCCCTTGCTCAAAGGGAAAACCTCAAGGCAAGGAATCCGTAAACGCAAGGTGTGCGTCCTAGCTGAAAATTAGATCACCGCAGTAGAGTAATACGCAGACCCAATGGTCCTTGGTCGCGCGAACAACTTGAGACGTTAAGTGCAGTTTCTAATCATGTTGCCCGGCTTCGCGTTGGGTTGCATGGTTAATGCCCCAGGGGAATTGCTTTAAGTCGGTAGTCGATGCCGATCGTCACTAGGTTGCGATCGAAACTCGCCGAAATCGGCATAGTGCCCTTGCTCAACTGGTGCCTAGTTTCGTAAGAAACATGCAACGTCGCGCCACTCGATAAGGGGCGCTCGAGAGCAAATACTCCGAATAAGGCATCAGTCCTCCCGCTGGCGAACTGTAAAAGCGAGGTATCTGCACGAGCTGCACCGCCCTGCAAATTTGCTTCCCAGTGTCCGACCAATCGTCGGCGAACTCCAAAAGTTGCATTGGTACTTGTCACGGATGTGTAAAGGCCCCCGCCGTCGGAAACGGACTTTTGGAGCGACAGATTCAAGGCAGTCTTCCGAACTGCCTTGGTAATACTTCCTCCCCCGGAGGCTTGAAACTGCCCTGCAACACTGTTTCCCACTGAGGACTGACCAATAGTGCGGACGTATTGCGGGCCGCCGAAGATGGTCACGGTAACAGTAGGGGACAAGCGGGATCCCACGGAAAGAAACGTGCTTTCAATTTGGGAACGCTGCTGGTTACCGAAAACTTCGCCCCCCTGGTACGTAGTATCTTGATGAAGTAAGAGAAGACCGAAGCTCGTATGGTCAGTTACAGCGTATTGAAACTGCAAGCTGCCACTCAATTCCCTGCTGTTATACAAGGGCTGGCCCACTGCCACCTGGCTTCCGAATTTGCGCTGGTTGTAGCCGCCAGCGAGGGTAAGAGACGTCCGCCGGCTCTTCACATACGTGAGATCCAGGCCGCTCGAATTCGACAACGCTCTGATCGTGTACGGGAGAATCGTCTGATTCAGGGCAGTGGGCGAACCAAGCCCCGACATAATCTGCTGCCCAGTGAGAGATTGAAAGACGCCGTTTTGATAGCTGAAGGTGTCGTACAATCCCAGATTGAAGTGTGGACCCAGCCGGTAGGTCAGGTTCAGATCGGCAGTATGGTTGAGCCGATCATACTGGTCAATTTGCCGGTACAAAAGGAAATAGGGCAAGTAATCAAAGCTGATCGTCAGGTTCTCGGTCTGCCTCGAAAGGGTGAGATGCGACTCAAACGAGACCGCTTCATCGCTGAGCCGCTGCGAGTTGTTCGCGTAAACGTTGTCGTCGTAGAAAGTTGAGGCGCCCAGGCTCAGTGAGACCTGGTTAGCCTGTGCAGCCTCTCCCGCGTACTGAAGCGGGGTCTGCACTCCGCTGCCATACACCAACGGTAGGGCTGGGGCCGGTGCGGCTGGCGAGGCTGTTTGGGCCTCAACACCAACTGGCAACAACATTACGAAGACGACAAGGGAAATGGATGCACGCAACTTTTCTTTCAAGGAACACCCCTTGTTGATACTCTTGAGCTCCACGTTCTGGCTCAGGCTGCGATCCTTAATTACTTGCTTGTAGTTAAGAGCCGGAAGTCTTTGTGAACCATCTTCCTTACGTCCTAGGACATTTTCTCTGTTCATCCTGGCGAACTCCCAAAAACCACCCGCATTGGCAATTGGTTCCCGTTGGGTCGTCGGTTTCCACCCTGGGTAGCAACTGGACTTGACGCTGTTTCCAACAGCGACACGGACGTCCCTCATTGCCTCCTGCACGATGACGGTCATATTGGGGTTGGCAATACACTCCTTCCCTTTATTAGGATGTTCCGTACCTTGAGAGCCGTCAGCCCGCTCTCTTCCCACTCCCCCATCGGGGAACGCGTTTCCTGTAATCAGGACGGATAAACAAAACCTGGGGAATCTCCGCATCTCATCACACCCTGATTGCCAAGACGCCTTCAGAACCGAGAATGTAGTCACCAACCACCTGCCGGGTGCCGGAGCCGATTGGCCGGCTGGCCGCCTTGGCATCGCCATTCTCGGTGGCTCTTTGCAACCCCAGAGGCATTCGACAACTTGTCATCCCCGTGCCATCCGATAACCATCTATGGCAACCGCAAGGGCTAGCGGAATACCTGCAATGGGACTCTCATCTATGCGAACCACCGCTCCCTTACAAACAACCTCGCCCGGAGCTTCGCCGAGGATTGCAGCGGGAAGCTCAAATCTCAACTCGACTGTGGTTTTTGGCTGCAAGGGGGATTCGGCGCGAAACAGAACTCCCGAGTAGCTGATGTTCTCTGTCCTCCCCTCAAACCATCTCGAAGTGTGTGGTTTGCGGTAGCGGATAGGAATGTGAATCGCAAAACGCTTAGCGCGTGTCGAACCTTGTGGTGTCCGGTCGAATAGTGAGTTAGACATGGCCATATTTCCGGTACCGGAAACTCCCTCCGATTAACCCGTGTGTCCTTTCCATGCACTATTGTAAGATTGACTCAGCCACATAACGAAAAAAGCCAGAACCGAAAAAACTAAGAATGAGGAGGGGATCCCTCCGTCCTTGTGCAGCAAAACAGTGAGGAAGTGCAGATTCGGATGACCCGAGAACCGAGAGATAGTCACCATCCTCAGGCCGTTCTTAAAGATTGTAACGGGGAATACAGCCGGAATTAAGCCGGCGACCTTTCCCGACAAAGGTTTTTCAGGGAAAACGTGCCGTGCCAAAAGGCAACCGCCCCGCAACGGGCGCAATCCAGCGCAAAACTTGCTTACGTCAAGTCAAGATTTGGGGAATGGCTTTGTTTTCGATTCGTCTGCGACCGCGAGGAAGCCTTTGTTCATGATGCAATTCGTTTCCTGTGTGGCACTAACCCTTGGAGAAAACCTTGCTCGACTTAAGGAGGGACATCTGTTCCTGGGTGTAAGGCGCCAGCATCGCCAGCGCGGCACCCATGGTGTCCAATCCGCAATCGAGGAGAGAAGCATGTCTTCCGGGAACAAACAACTGATGAAACTCATCCGTCAGGGAATAAGCGGCCGCTACCACAATGCAAAATACCGCACGCCGTGGTCGCCAAAGCTCCGGGCTCTTTTCGCCGGGAAAACCGTACAGAAGCAAGGCGAAGATGGCATATTCCGTCAGGTAGGCTAGCCCGCGGAGAAAGGCATGAAGAAGACCGAATGTGCCCGACGAGACGCGGAGGTGAAGGAGCTCGAGTGTCCAGGCCAGCAACGCTCGCGAGAAATTGGGGCTGAATGTTTGGCTCGAGAGGTAAAAAATCAGGGCAGCCCACGCAAGGGTTATAGCCCACCAGCCCACGGTGATTAGCTTTGTGAAGTCACCTTCCATCTTTATTCAGTTCCAGGCCCTCTATGACCTTAGGCTTTGTCGGCTTTACGCGAGCTTCGGGTTTTCCGTATCCATAATATTTGGAGTAGGTGCGATCGAGCCCTTCTACGCCGTTGAGAATGATTCCGATTATGTGATCGCGCCCCAAATTCCGGGTCGATTCCTCTATGGCTTCTCGTGGTGTTTCCCCTGCCCGAGCTACGAGCAAAGTGGCGTCGGCTTGTGCTTTGAGGGCAAGGACGTCAGCAATGGGGGTCGTGGGAGGTGAATCGATCAGGATCCAACGAAAGGAACTCGAAGAAAGACTTCTAATCAATTGAGAGGCAAAGTTCGACTGGAGAAGACTGGTGCCATCCTCCACTGGCTGCCCTGCCGGCAACAAATAGAAACCCAGGGGCTCGATTCGGCGGATTGCCAGCATCGGGTCACTCCCACCCTTGTAACACTCGGTCAGCCCAGGCCACGGCTTGAGACCCAGTCTCTCGACGAGGGCTGGTCGATGCACGTCGGCCTCCAACAAGAGCACTGGACGCTTTCCTTCTTCAGACAAACCTGTGGCAAGATTCAACGCAACCGTGGACTTCCCATCCTCTGGCAGGGGACTGGTAATAAGGAGGCTTTTTAACTTCCTCGAAGCCTGCATGCTCGTGAGGCGTATCTGCACCAATCTGAACCTATCCGCACCAGCACTCCTCGGATCGGTGTGCATTACAACACGGCTCTCCGGGGAAACAGGGCTGACTTCAGTTGCGACTGGCAGATACACATCAGCCCGCTCCAATGTCTCGAGAAACTCCTCCGTGGAACCGGAGGGTAGGTCGTCTTTTCCTATCTCTGGCTTGAAAACGCGGTCAGGCATGACAATTATCAACTCCCATCGGTGTTCCCATCATCGGAGTGCAGGAGGAGGTTCTTCGCACTCTTCTAACCCCGCCGACAAACATAGAATTCAGTGGCGCAAACAAGCAGGCACAATGCGACCCCAGCAAACCACTCGAGCGCCTTCACCCGCGAACGCCTCCGTTCTTCAACCTTGCTCAGCAGCATCGGCACTCCAACCATCAAGGGAAAGGCAAAAACCCGCCTCAGCTCCTGTTCATCGCGGAGCGAGTGGTCTCTGGTCTCAGCCAAGGAAGCCAAGGCCACTCCAACGGCGATCCCCGCGGCTAATCCGGTCAGGCTGATCTTCACATGGTCCGGACTGGAGGGCTTCATCGGCCAGCTTGGCGGGTCAATAATGCGGAATCGCTGACCCTGTTGGCGTCTTTCCAGGCTGGTTGCCAACTCGGATTGCGTCTTTTTGCTTAATAAGTCGTCATAGTGTAGTTTTGACAGGTCGTAGTCGCGAAGCAAATCCGCGAGTTCTTGCTCACGAACAGGGGTCAGATTGAGGCGGCGCTGGTATTCGGCAATTCGGGCTTTTGTTTGCTCTGCGTCCTCTGTAGCATGCTGAATTTCCAAATGGTTTGCTTCCAACTGGCTTTTGAGTTGCGCGGTGGTTGCGTCTCTTTCAGAGGATCTGGCCGATTTAGAACTCTCCTGGACGGTTCCATCCTTCGTGGGCTCTGCCGCATGCGTCGATGCTGCCAGCAGGGCCTCCGTCTCTTTAATTTCTTCGTCGATTTTCACCACGTCAGGATACTTCGCCGTATACCGTGCCAATAGATCGGCTTTTTCATTTCGCAGCCGAGTCAACTCCGCCTTTATCGTTTCCGTGGGACTGGCGGCCATCGTCCCCGGGGCCGGAACCCCGGCAGCAGCCAGGTTTTCATACTGGGAAAGTAAGGACTGCAGGTAAGCCTGCTGCTCGTGTGCCCGATCTAGAGTAGCCATGGTGTTCTGAAGTTGTGTGTGCAACCCGGCTAGGATGGCCAGATTTCCCTGCTGCTGCTCGGGCAGTTCACCGAGGTAATGCATTTTAAAGTCCCGAACACGATTCCCCTGTTGCTTCAGTTCTGCTGCAGTAACCTCAAGCTCGTCCGCCAGAAAGTTAGTCGTCCCTGTTGACTGCTCTTCACGTGACTTCAGGTTTTCACTGATGAAGAGGCTGGTGAGCTTGTTGGTTACCTCTTGAGCCGAGTGGGGGTCAACGCCTGTGAAGGAAATCTTGAAGGCGTTTAGGTCTTTGGGCTCGGAGCCTTTCTGTAATGGTTCAAGCTCGATATTGCGCCGCATCAACTCGACTAACTCCTCGGGGACCAGATGCTTCCTCTCGTTTGGAAATAGACCAAATTCATCTATAATCTGGAGTAGTTGAGTGCGGGAAAGAATCGCGTCGGCCATGACCAAAAGTACTTCCCTAACATCGGTGGTCGTATTGGCAGTAACGTAGCGTTCAGGTACCTGCTGGCGTTCCACAAGGATCGTAGCCTCTGACTTGTAACGGGCGGGAAGCAGCAGCGAGGTCAGACAGGCACCCAGGGCAATAACCGAAGCAGGTATGAGCACCCACCAGCGCCGTCTGATGGCCACGCTTAGAAGCTTGTTTAGAGTTACATCAAGATTCTCGTCTTGTTGGGCCAATGAACTCTACCTCCACGTGAAGATCGCCCCGCCACAGTAAGCAGAAACTCAAGGAACAATAATCGTGTCGCCACTCTTGAGTTCCACGTTCTGCTCGGGATTACGGCCTTTAATCACTTTTTTGTAATCGAAATGAAGCGTCTCGGAGGGACCGTTGCCCGTGGGTCTTATAATGTAAATCTTGCCTTCCTTAGCGAAATCCAAAAAGCCGCCCGCAATGGCGATGGCCTCTAGAACCGTGGTCGGTTTTCCCAATTCAAATGATCCGGGCTTTGCGACCTTACCGAGGACAGCGTATGTTCGACTTTTCACGTCTTGCACAATCACGGCAACTTCCGGGTTCGAGATATACTCTTTTAGCCTCTCTGCCACCATGCGCTGCACCTTGAGAGCCGTCAAACCGCTTACTTGCAACTCACCGATTAGCGGGAGTGATATCTTGCCATCGGGACGCACAGGGACAGTCCGGGAAAGCTCCGTATCCTTCCAAACATTGATCGCCAAGACGTCTGAGGGGCCGATGATGTAGTCATCATCGACATGCTTGGGGTTGGGAGCGCTAGGCTGACCGCCCGTTTTATTGCCAGCTTGGCCAACCAAACTGGCCATCAGGACGTACTGGGTTCCAGCAGCTTTGCTGGAATCTGATCCTAAAGCAATGTTGATAACGAGTGAAAGACAAGCCAATAGCGCCAGTCCGGCAAACCAAGTCCTGACACTCAGGGTCCACATCATGCCTCTTCGCTTTCTCTGGTCCGCGTTCATCTGATCAAAAGCTTAATTTGAAGGGAGGAATCTATTCGCGGCCAGCCAGATTTCCGAATCAGCTTTCTCTGGGTTGATCACGAGCGGGATCGAAGTGGGATTCCGCGCAAGGAGACTAAAACCCAGGTCGCCACTGGACTATAAACCGAATCCAACACATTTCCGCTGTCTTTATAATCCCTCATGTCCTTCAGCGCGCCCTTCCAAGTTCCAGTTGAATTCATATCGAGCTGCTGTGTCGCCGAAAAAGATTCGATGCCCTCTCAGGGAATCTGACCCTCAAGCTGAGTAAGGTCGAAGTGGCTCTACAGATGGAACTCCCCTATCAATTCTCAGCACGTCGTTTCGGTCTACTTCCGCGCAACGGACGCGCTCAACCACACTGATGTCCACTTCGGCGGAGGCAGATCGTGCGAGCATTTCCACCGAAAGGACCAATCGAAAAGCACTCTTTTTGCGGACTAGTATGCCTTGAATCCCTTCCAGGGGCCCAGACTTGATCCGCACCCAGTCTCCGCATTTAAGAAATGGGTGCGGCTCAATCCGCAATGAGCTGTCGACCAAACGGCGTACAGCATCGATTTCTTCTTGTGGTATATCCGCCGGACGCCCTGCCCAGGCCACGAGCGAGTGAACGCCTGGCGTCGTAAGGATGCTCAGCATTCGGTCGAGGCCACCTCGAATGAACACATAATTGGGGAAAAGCGGCAGGAGGAGTTCCTTGCGACGGTCCTTCCAACGGTGAATAGCACGATATTGTGGCAGGAATGCGTCGAATCCCTTGGCGGACAGGGCCTGGGAAACAATTTTTTCGCACTGATGGCGAGTGTAAAGCGCATACCAGCTCGAAGCCCAACGGCTCGCGGCGAAATTCTCGATTCTCTCTTCGATCGGCATCAGCCCCTGCCTTTCAACTTACAAAGCTCGTTCCCGCATGCAAAAGCAGCACACCGACGAGTAAAAGACGGCACTTGACAGCTCGCTTGCTTCCGGTCGTCATTGCTTCCCACAACCTTCTCCCGGTTGATCATCATCCTCAGGAACACCGTGCGAGACTTCCGGGAGATGAGTCTCCACGGACAATGCTTGCGACGTTTTCCTGCGTGTCAGCGTTCGCAATCCCCCGGTCCAAGCTTCCTCTCTGGTAAGGTTTACATACTTCGTAACTATTACACGGAGTTTCATCCCCAGGCATTTCCCATCGACCGCTCAACCCCTGGGTTTACATTGAGATGCGAAAGTTTACTGTTTGGCAATAGGCGTGCCTTCAGCAGTCCATGAATTGCCCGTCGCTGGCCGACAAAAGCGTTTGGAGGTAGCAAATCAATGCGCCGATGGATTGCTTGGACAGCCTCACTGTTAGCTGGCGCTTTCTGCTTTCACCCTGGACTTAGGATGCTGTGGTTCGGGCATGGGAATGAGCCAAGGGATGAATGGGCACTCTACGTGTGCATGAGCGCTCTTTCTCTTATGCGGCAGCAATATATTTGGCCGGGAGTTCTGTCGCAATCGACATACAGCTCCGCCCTTTGACTCACAGGTCCAACCATCCTGTAAGCCTTGCCTTCAGTTCTTCGCGGAAGAGACGGCCAAAACCGCCTTTGCCCGTGTCACCCAAGATTGTGAGCGACGCGTGGCAGGGTCGCAACCTCCCCTGGTCGTCACGTTTGCGTAACCCGGCTTCGCGCCATGGGTTCACGCCTAACGATTTTACCTTCCACTTTAGTGTGCTGCGCGAGCCGGATCATGCCACTCTCTGGCGACCGGCTCCATCAGTCTTCCAATCGTCCACCGGAGAGGTACGCTATCTGAGAGTTTACTTATGTTTCCCTCTCGCCGCCAAGCGTACCGGCGTACCGGTACCTTTGTACGAGGCATTGCCTAAACGACGGACCGCTGCCAACCTTGCGGCTTCGGGGTGGATTGCCTGCTCAGTCCAGGTGGTTGTTCCCCCGGACGAACTCCGAAGATGACACATCGCCTGTACACCCTATGGTCGAACAAACTGATAATAGGAATCCTTGGTCGCGACTACGTGGGCATCACCATTTGCGTATCGTAATGGGCTCGTGCCCGGCACTCCCGACCGATGCGGCACGCCGCCTCCACTCACCTAGCCAAAGTGTGAGAAGCCGAGTGTGAGGGATTCTCAAATACCCCGCGGCGGTGCCCAGCTTGACGCACTTCTTAGCAATCATCAAACATCAGCTTGAATCATTCCACTGCATTCGTCTCTACTGTAGATTCTGTAGAGGCACCTGGAGATTCAGGCGCTCCAGGGACTGTCGAATACTCATTCCGCAACATTTACTGCCGGGCCGATCCGATCACGTAACCGCACCCCGACAAAACACCTCGGCAGCCCCGTGCTTGATCATTACATTAGGTACTACCAAGCTTACCTCAACCTAGCTACCTAGCTCGCCCAAATCCTTCCCTCGAAACAATACTCCCGAACAGCCGATGTTTTTCGCGACACCCCTACGCCACTTGCTGGCACCGTTTACTCGATAACGCATTGGGATTTGGAGTCCGAAGCGCTGAACCCTCTCCTTGCCAGCCAATGTTATATCGCCTCCCGCATGCAACATGGCTCGAATCAACCCGCATTGAATTCTCTTCTCGGGAAAGAAACCTTCGATTATCGAGTTGAATCTTGCTACCATACCTAACCGGGGTGGGTGCTACAATGGCCCAACGGTGCCATTTGAATAGCACCACATGGTGCTATCTCGCGACCAGATTCTCACCACGGTCTTTTCGCGGAGAAAAATAAAGCGGGATCCATCCTCTCAGAAAAAATTGGATGCTGTACGCAGAAAGAGGATTCAGCTGTGCGCCCGTTGGTCGGCGGGGATAGCAGGCATGTCACACTGAGACAAGCTGTCAGTCCATGGTCTGTAAAAGAACGCAGGGGGCCAGGACTAATCCTTGTTGATCCACCCATGATCAATGGCGTGGGCTTGATCCGACCAGGCCTCCACGCATGCACGATCTGTGGTCCTAATGTGCTGGCCCCGTCCGAAGCCGATAGTTGCACTGGTTCGGTGCGGTGTCCAGAAGCACACGTTCAGTCTCTGCCTCCCAGAAATCAAGGGTCACGAAAGGATGGGCGATGGTCCCCCGAACGATCGCGATCTGCGAGCCAGCCGATTTGCCTTCCTACGGGTCAACACAGAGCTTCTTTACCCGCACTAAGGCTACCCCGGGACGACTCTGGCGATATATAACCTCGTGCCGGATACCAACCCCTCTGCGAGTCCGGTGACACGGGGGTGGATAAGGTGCAAATCCTCGAAGGCCGCAGTTTCCCAACCCAACATATTGGTTGTCACCTCATAGAGCAGGTCCCGGCCTGGCCCTTGCCACAACCCCCCGATCTCTTCCCAGCATGGCCTTCGGTAGTTCTTCGTCGCCCCGCGGGCGTGGAATTTGGGGTTGGCCTCGAGTATCAGCTTTCCTTCCACTTCGTGGTAGATCTCCCCTCCGCCAATTCCCAGGCGAGGTCGATCGCGAAAATGCTCAAAGCACCGTTGAAAGTAATCCGGAAAAAAGCTGACGTCGCCATCGAGTTTCACTACGAATTCCCAGTCGTCGCAGCGAAGGGAACGGCATCCTTTTTTGAAATCCAGTGTAACGCGCCACGATCTTTCCCACCGATTTTTTCACGGTATTTTCCCGCTGATTTCGCAGGTTCCCCTCCAGGTTGCGTAGTGCAAACTACCGGGCCACGACATGGGCGGGATACTTGGGTATGTAGGTAAACCATGTATCCCGCCAGGTTGGGCGGGCTTGTGGGCTGTGCGGAGGTGGGGGAGATGACGTGCAGGTTGTGGGGCTCTGCCCCAGACCCCGGAGTTCGGCGCTTTGGTGCCAGGATGGCTTCGTGAATCAGGAGGGGGGAGCGTTCCCGCTCCCCGGCCACCCAAGGTGGCCTTTGTCACAAGGCTTCGGCCCGGCCCGTCGCCGGCCTAAGCCGCTCGTCAGCTACCAGACTTACCGACAATTATCTGGGTGGGACTTCCACCCACTGGTGATCCGCGCCGTTGGGGCGCACATTAACATTCCCGTTTCCAAACCTCGAATGACCGGTAACATATACCCGAGCGCCGTTGGATGCAATTGTCGGATTTGCAGGGATAGGTTTGTGGAGAAAACTGGGACGAAGATTGTGTAAGACCGCTCGCGGATACTGGCCTCACTATACAGAGCGTCTTAAGTAATTGCGCATAGTCGACGCAAGGTGTTGTTGGGTTTAATCCAGGCGGCGAATTCGCTTTCAACCGCATGTATAACGTCATCCAGGTGCGCGAAGTATCGATTGTGCAGGCATCGGCGACGTGTGAGTTTCCAGACGCGCTCGATGGGGTTCAACTCCGGGCTGTAGGCGGGGAGGTAATCGAGCACGAAGTGATCCGCGTGCCCCTCCCTCCACTCCCGATGAAGGCGTGCATGATGGTATTTCGCGTTGTCGGTAATGACCACAACGCGTCGTTCGGTTCGGGTGCTAGCCACCTGCAGGTGCTGGAGAAACTTCCAGCAGGTGAGGGCGTTGAACTTATCCGTCTCGCGCCGAAAGAAGAACTTGCCATCGCGCAAGCGGACGGCCCCGAAATACCCGACACTGCGCCGGGTGGGGTAATGAAGGAGCACCGGGTCCTTGGTTTCAGGCGGGACCCACATGCGGCAGCGTGAACCGTATTGTTGAAAGTGCACTTCGTCCATGGCCCAAAGATCGACAGCGGCATCAAGGCTTAACGCCTGGAGTTTTTTTATGCGTCTTCTGCAGCACGGGATCGGCGTGGGCAATCAGCGGGCGCGGCTTGCGCAAGCGGAAGCCGAATTGGCGAAACCTCCGCTGGCATTGGCGCACGCCCAAGCGAACCCCATAGCGCCGTGCGAGCCAAACCTGGAGCGTCTTCCCGTCCCACAGCGTTCCGCTCAGGCCGACCTCGCTCGGCGCGCCTCGCAACACCGTCTCCACCTCCTGCAGTTGCGCCTTGCTCAGGCGCTGGGGCCGTCCCGGTCGCGCCCCTTCCACCAGCCCAGCCAGACCGCGCTCTTCAAAATGTCGAACCCAGTACTCGACCGACCGTGGGGCATCTCCCAAAAGCCGGCTGACCTGGGGGCAGGTCAGCCCCTGAGCGACCAGCAGCACGCCGTGAAGGCGGTGATCGTAGCGAGATTCTTCCGAACGACGAATCTCGTCTTGGAGTCCCAGAACCATGGTGGCCGCATCGGCGATGGTAAGTGGTTTCATGACTCCATGAAACCACACTTTCTCACGATGCGCAATTATTTATGACGTTCTGTATAGTTCGCTCCTGCTGCTATGCTTGCCGCTCCCAATGTTTACACTATTTCTTTCCTTCCTTGGCACCCTCCGCTCCTGCTTCCAAACACGCGCGGCCTTGCAGTTGGAGAATCTTGCCCTCCGCCACCAGATCAACGTGCTTCAAAGGTCGCAGCGTGGGCGCGTTCGACTCGCGGAGCTGGACCGCCTCTTGTGGGCACGGCTGCTGCACCTGTGGTCCGGCTGGCGTTCGCCGCTCATCATCGTCAAGCCGGAAACGGTCCTTGCCTGGCATCGCCGGGGATTCCGCCTGTATTGGACCTGGAAGAGTAGGCACCGTCGGCCTGGAAGGCCTGAAGTGTCTCGTGAGGCTCGAGACCTCATCCGGAAGACGAGCCTGGCGAATTCGCTCTGGGGAGCACCACGCATCCATGGCGAACTCCTGAAGCTCGGATTTGAACTCTCTCAAGCCACCGTCGCCAAGTACATGGAGCGTCCCCGAAAACCACCCTCCCAGACGTGGCGTACGTTCCTCGACAGTCACCTGAAGCAATTGGTCTCGACCGATTTCTTCGTGGTGCCGACGGTGAACTTTCGAATCCTCTTCGTCTTTGTGGTTTTGGCCCATCATCGGCGCCGCGTGATTCAATTCAACGTCACCGCCCATCCCACCTCGGATTGGACGGCACAAGAGATTGCTGAGGCCTTCCCTTGGGACACGGCCCCACGCTACCTGCTCCATGATCGCGATAGCGTCTATGGCGACGTCTTCCGGCAACGAGTCCGAGGCATGGCGATTCGCGAAGTCCTGACGGCCCCACGATCGCCATGGCAGAGTCCCTATGTGGAGCGCCTGATCGGATCCATCCGACGGGAATGTCTGGACCACCTCATCGTGTTCAACGAATCGTCTCTGCGGCGCACTCTTAAATTGTATTTCGTTTATTACCATGGGGCGCGCACGCTCTTGTCGCTGGAGAAAGACGCGCCGGACAGCAGGCCGGTTCAACCGCCGGAGCTGGGGTCAGTCATTGAACTGCCGGAAGTCGGCGGACTGCATCACCGCTACGAACGGCGGGCGGCTTGAAGAATTGTTCTCGGACTTGATGTTTGCCGACCTCGAGTCGAGCGACATCCGCGAAGACTCCGATCCACTAGTAACCGGACTTTCCCCAAATTCGCGCCGCCATCAAGTCTGGAGCCCGCGCTCGCTCCGCAGCCCCCTCGACGCATTGACACCCCCGGTGAATAAGCGGCTTCTTGTAGTCGATTGAGTTTCTAGCAGGGACAGGCTCGAATTCCTCCAGAGCGAGAAGGCAGACCATCTTCCCGGCGATTTCTAATGCACTACGCGCCGTTGATTTCCTGCACAGATTCCAGCCAGTAGAGTGATTGACCACCGAACGGGCTCTCTTTTTCGAGAACGGCCTGCCTGTTCGTTCAGGCTCTCTGGTTTGAAGCCTTGCCGATTCGCTAAGTTTGGCTGAGCCTCTGGCCTGACTTTCGAACTGGACGAAGGTTTAAGAAAATGATAAATTGCTTAGCATGGCTGCGCGAACTGAGAACAAGTTAAACCAACTGGAACATCTGCTGCCAGAAGGGCTGGTCACGGATGCCGCTTGGCTCGGCAAGCACGGTTATTCCTCATCTCTACGTAGCCAGTACGTTTCCGCTGGTTGGCTGGAGCAACCAACCCGGCAAGTGTTCCGCCGGACGAGGGGTTCCCTGAATTGGCAGCAGGTCGTCATCTCGCTCCAAACCCTCCTCGCCAAGAACCTCGTGGTTGGAGGGCGCACCGCCCTGGAACTACAGGGATACTCCCATTACCTCGCGCACGAGACAAAGGAGGTCCATCTGTATGGACCCAAACGTCCTCCGGCGTGGGTGGATAAGCTCGCCCTCGAAGTACAATTCCGCTACCACAACAGCGAGCGGCTATTCCGCAAAAGCCCCGATCCGGCTAGTTCCAAGCCCGGATCCGCTTCGACCTCGCGGACGAGTACCGAATCACTACCGGCCAATCTTGTTACCCAGGCGTGGGGACAATGGGCATGGAAGCTCACCCTCTCCTCGCCCGAGCGAGCGGTGCTGGAACTCCTCGATGAATTGCCCAATCGCGAAAGCTTCCATCAGGTCGACAAGCTGATCGAAGGTCTTGCGAATCTGAGCCCGCGCCGCCTTGAGAAACTCCTCCTCGATTGCCGCAGTGTCAAAGTGAAGCGCCTGTTCTTCTTCTTTGCTGACCGGCACCAACATGCGTGGTTGCGACGCCTCAACAAGGAGGCGATCGATCTCGGTAAGGGAAAGCGGCTGCTCGTGCGCGGAGGAGCACTGAACACCGTCTTTCAGATCACCGTGCCGAAGGATCTCGATGCCGGTTAGTGAGGTCTACCAACGCCAAGTCTCGCTCCTCATCCGCATCCTTCCGCTTGTTGCGGCGGAGGAGTGCTTTGCGCTCAAAGGCGGAACTGCGATCAATCTTTTCGTCCGCGACATGCCACGCGTTTCCGTCGATATCGACCTGACCTATCTGCCATTATCATCGCGGGAGGAGTCCCTTGCGGCCATTGATGCCGCGATGAATCGGATCGCCGTGCGCATCCGCGACGCGTTTAGCGGCGTTCAGATCACTGCCATCGGAACGAAACTCGAAAAAGCCGTCATCAAACTCCTCGTCCGCCACGAAGGCGTCCAAGTGGAAATCGAAGTCACGCCGGTCTTGCGGGGCTGTGTTTATGAGCCCGAACTCCGGGCTGTATCTCCTTCAGTTGAAGATGCCTTCGGGTTTGCAGAAATCCGTGTCGTCTCGTTTGCTGATCTCTATGCCGGGAAAATTGTCGCGGCGCTCGACCGGCAGCATCCACGTGATCTCTTCGATGTGCGTGACCTGTTAGCCAACGAGGGGATCAATCACGACTTGCGCTGTGCCTTCGTTGTTTATCTTCTGAGCCACAACCGCCCGATGGCAGAGATTCTGGCCCCGGCCCGCAAGTCGATCGCCGATGAATTCCAGCGCGGGTTTGACGGAATGACTACACTTCCGGTCTCGATCGAAGAACTCATAACCGCGAGGGAAGCGATGATCACATCGATGGTTCGACAGATGCCGGACGTGCATCGGCGGTTTCTCTTGTCATTCGAGCGCGGCGAACCGGATTGGCCGCTCCTCGATATCCCTGGCGCACACGCTCTCCCGGCGGTTCGGTGGAGGCAGCGCAACCTCGACACCCTTTCAGCCAAGAAGCGAGCCCTGTTGAAGTCACAACTGGAAGCAGTGCTGTTCCCGAGTGGGACTGCAACCGGCACCAGCCCAACCTGAGCGACCGGTGCCCAAGGTCGCCTCTCGCCCGAAAAGGTGCACGCATGCTGCACACAAGCGCAGCGGAGATCAGGATTTATTGAGGATTTGAGGGAGTGCTACTGATGGAAGTCTCAGTGACCGGCGTACGGTCCGCCGCCGCTTGTCGTGGCATCGCAGTTGTTGGGTCGACCAACAACGCTTGCACCTTTTCTGCGGCTGCATCCTGCATGTGCGGCAGCACGTGAGAATAGACATCGAGTGTGAAGGCAACGCTTGCATGCCCAAGTTGCTCGCTGATGACCTTCGGCGACACGCCCGCGGCCAATGCCAATGTAGCGGCCAGGTGGCGCAAGTCGTAAAGGCGGATGTTCGGCAATCCGGCCTTTGTAAGCAGCGGCTTGAAGTGACGACGCGCAAACTTTGATTCTCGAATCGGCTTGCCACACTTCGCAACAAAGACAAGATTGCGCGCGGGGTTATCATCGTCTCGCCCGTCAACCCTCTGCCTATGCTTTTCGAGCAAGGCGATCACCCACACCTGAAGCTTGATCACACGCCGGCTCCGCGACCGCTTCGTATCCGCAAACTGCCATCCGCCCTTTCTCCACTCGAGAGTCCGCGAAACGCTGACTGTACCACGACCCAGATCCACGTCCGGCCAAGTGAGCGCGAGGTATTCACTGGGCCTCATCCCGGTCGTCATCGCCAGTGCGAAGAGCGCCTCGTAGGGATGCTCTTTGATCGCCGTGATAAATGCCCTGGCTTGCTCGACCGTGAGAACTCCAACGCGGTGCCTTGAGTGCCTCGGCAGATCCACCAACTCCGCAGAGTTTGCCAACAAGAGCTTCCAGCGGACCGCCTGTTTGAGCGCACATCTCAGTACGGCATGTGTATAGCGGATCGATCGTGGCGACAGCCCCCGATCCAACAACTCGCGATACAGACTCTGAATATCTAATGGCTGGATGGAGACCAGGGGTTTTATTCCCAGTTGTGGTCGAACGTATCGACGAAGCAAGCCCTCGTAATCCTGAAAGCTCTTGGTTCGCAGCCTGGGTTTGGCGCAGACTTCGAGCCAGCGGTCGAGATACTGATTAAGGGTTTGTTTTGAAGAATCGAGGTTTCGTCCCAAGTCGCGCTCACTGAGCATCCGGTTAAGGTGCGCTTGCGCGTCGCGCAACCCCCCATGGATTGTTTTGTTCAGGTATTTCCGTTTCTTGCTCTCGGCGTCGCGTCCCACATATACCCGCACCAGCCAAGTGCGTGGGGCACGTCCGATGATCTGGCCAGTCTTGCGGGCCATGAGTACACCTCCGGTGATGAACGGCACACGTGGGGCACACGCTGCCGCGCTACGTGATTCAATTGTTGGGAGTTAAGAGAGGGAAAACTGATCGATGGTCAGACGGCCTGTAAGCGTGGCTACTCTCACTCTTCGAGAAAGCTCGGGGAGCATGTCCCCATATCTCACCGCACCGTGGCTGACCATGGGAGAACTTGCTGATCGCAGGGGTGTTATCGTCTTGCTTAGGTTTGCAGTCTTTCACCGAGTGCGCTATAATTCGTGTGCAGTAGTATTAAGATTTGCGATACTATGACACGCGAAGGTTCAACTCCAAAACCGGAGGGGAGGCGCTTTATTTCAACGAAAGACCTTATAGCAAAACTCGCAAGAGCTGCCCGAGGAGGGATTCTTACAGTCTCGAACGCCGGGGCGGTCATGGGTCTTTCCCGGAGGAAGACGGCGATGAGTCTCGGTGCGCTTGCTCGCCGCGGATGGCTTCTTCGGGCACGGCGAGGCCTCTATTACGTCCTCCCCTTAGAGGCGGAGCCCGGCCGTCCGACGGTTTCGGAGGACCCTTGGGTTCTAGCCCGCGAAGCGTTTTCTCCCTGTTACATCGGCGGATGGAGCGCCGCGGAACACTGGGGTCTTACCGAGCAACTCTTCCGGTCAACGCTTGTTGTGACCGCGAAGAATTTCCGCAAGAGCAAAATCAATGTTCTCGGGAACGAGTTCCGCCTTTTCAGGGTCCCTCGCTCGCGCATCGCCGGGACAACAAGCGTATGGCGGGGCAGGGAGCGCGTGCTCGCGTCTGACCGGGAGCGTACCATCATTGACGCACTCCGCCACCCGGAGCTCTGCGGGGGGATCCGCCATCTCGCGGATATCATGCGGGAGTACGGACGAAGCACGGAGCGCGACTTCCGGAAGCTCGCGAGCGTCGCCGGAGAGTTCGCGAACGGCGCAACGTGGAAGCGGCTGGGATATCTCGCTGAGGTATTGTGGCCAGAGGAGAAGACGCTGGCAGAGGAGGCACGGAAGCACCTGACCGCAGGGATCGTGAAGCTGGATCCGAGAGTATCGCGACGAGGAACGCTCCTTCGCCGATGGGGGCTGTGGATTAACGCTGCGATCAGCAAAGAAGCATGATAGCGAAACAGGACATTCTCGACCGCGCAGCGGAGTGGCAGCTACGCGTCGGCATCGTCGAAAAGGACTATGTCCTCGGCTGGTTACTTGCGGCATTGGGAGCGCATGCCATCGCCGGGACCCGCTGGATCTTCAAGGGTGGCACCTGCATCAAGAAGTGCTATCTGGAGACTTACCGCTTTTCTGAGGATCTCGATTTTTCGCTTCAGCAGGACGCCCCCTACACCGAAGAAGAGCTCCATGCAATCCTCCAATTGCTTGCCCGGTCGACTTCCGAGATGAGCGGCATCGCTTTCCCTCTCGACCGCGTCAGAATCCGTTCGCGGTTAGACAAGCAAGGGAGAACCACTTTCGAAGGCGTTATCTACTACCGCGGCCCCCTGGATACGCCGGAAGTCGCCAGAGTCCTTTTCGACATTACGAAGCATGAACCTGTTCTCGCCCTTGCGGAACGCCGCCCCGTCTTTCATCCATACCCGGACTATTTACCTGACGGTGCGGCCGTGACGGCGTATTCCCTTCCCGAACTCCTTGCCGAGAAGACTCGCGCCCTTTACGAGCGCGCGCGTCCCCGCGATCTCTACGATGTGGTCTATCTGCTCGAAAACAAACCCGATGCCTTCGACCTCCCGCACGTCCGGGACCTCTTTGCCGGGAAATGCGCAGCAAAGGGAATTGCAATCCCGTCGACCGCCCGCATACTCGAGGTCGTCCAGAATGACGCGGAACTCCGGTCAGAGTGGGAAAACATGCTCGCCCACCAACTCCCCGCCCTTCCAAAGCTCGATGATTTGCTCGGGCGGCTGCCGGATTTACTCAGGTGGATCGATTTCCCGATGGCGGTAATGCCCGTGATGGGCCTTCGCCAAGCGCCCATCACGGCGGGCGAGACGATTATCGCCCCTCCCAGCATCAAGTATTGGGGCGGAGGAGCGCCGCTCGAGACGATCAGATTCGCGGGAGCTAACAGACTGCTCCTTGAGTTCACCTACAACGGAAGGCACCGAAGGGTGGAGCCGTATTCGCTGCGGACAGCGGGGACGGGAAATCTGCTCTTCTACGGCTGGGAGGAGGGCTCGGACCATATCAAGGCATTCAACACGGCTACGATGGCAGACGTGCGGCCCACGAATACTTCCTTCCAGCCACGCTACCGCATTGAGTTTACCTCTTATGGTCCGATAGTCGCCCCGGAAGCCGCCCAACCCATCCGGATGAGCGCGCCTTACTCTGGGGTCGCTCCCCGCACAAGATCCTCGTACCAAACGCGCCACTATGGCCTGACATATGTCTTCGAGTGCCCCTTCTGTAGCAAGAAATTCCGTCATTCAAAGAATGACTCCACCCTACGTAAGCATAAAGCCAAAGACGGATATTGGGACTGCCCTGGAAGGACCGGGTATCTGGTTTCCATGGAGTAGGTTTCAGTCAGTCCGCGCGAGATCATTGCGAGAAAAGGTTAACGAAGTGCCGTAGCGCCAGGTTTGCGTTCTCTGCAATATAGGGTAACCGAGTGACTGAGCGATGATGTGGGCGACGATCCCCGGGTATAAACCCGTTCCAGCCAAATGCACGGGCCGCGGCCGATGGTCTAGCGGTCTTTCGGGCCATGAACACCGCCAATGTCGCGTGGCACACCTGTGGCACACGCAGTCCCGTTATGTGATTCAATTATTAGGATCTAGGGGAATGGAGGCTGATCGGGGTTCAGCAGTCTCTCAGCCTCATTCAACAGAATCTGCTTGCTGATCGCCCATGACCACGCCTCCACCAGCGACTGAAAGGACGCGATCCGCGAGCTCCCAGACAAGTGGTGTATGGCAGATAAAGATGACTTGGTGGAATCCGCCAAGTTCCATAGCCCGGCGCAACATGCGCACGTATTCCTTGCCATTGACAGCATCCAGAGCCCCCACCGTTTCGTCCCGGAACAGAGTTTCGTAACGAATGCCTTCGCCCTGCCGCATGTTGTAGATGGCGATTCCCAGATTGACGGCTTCATTAACCAGCACGAACTGCCCACCCGAAAGTTCGTCCACGAGGCACGTACGGTCCAGATTCTTATTGCGAACCTCGACATCAAAATCGTCTACCATCCCCTTGCCGTCTGCCTTGGGGCGTTGCGTCCTGAAGCGGATTTCGAAGTTGTTGTCGAAGCACCCCTCAAGCAAAGAGTTGACCAAGATTGAGACTTGTGGTCCGGCAGCCTGGATCTCGCAGAGTTGGATCTCGTCCGGACCGAAGACCCTGGCGAGATAGGTGTAGTCTTCCTGTTCAGTTCTTGCCGCCCCGAGTTCGGCCTCGACCTGGGCCAAGCGAGTCAGCGCCATCTCCATCTGCTCCTGGCGCTGTTTGATTTGTGCTTGGCGGGCAATGAGACTATCCCGTTCACGGCGGCAGGAGACAATCAGACGGTCCGCGTTTTCAAGCTCCCGCCGTGAACCATGCATCTTAGCGTCGAGATCAGAGAATGCCGAGAGCGCAGACTCCTTCCTCGATAGTTCCTCCCCGACTTCCGTACGGGCCTGTTGTGGTTACCAAGAATCTCGTCCATGTTGGATTAATTGATGTTGGCGCGGTTCCGCTGGTAAGCTCTCATTCCTATGTTCAGTCTGTTGGTTTCCGCCTTTATCGTCCTCTGTTCCTCTTTCCGGACGCGGGTCGCTTTGCAATTGGAGATCCTCGCTCTGCGCCACCAAATCAATGTGCTGCGGAGGTCGCAGCACGGGCGTGTTCACCTGAGGACAGCGGACCGCCTCTTCTGGACGTGGCTCATGCAACTTTGGTCAGGTTGGCGCTGTGCCCTCGCCATGGTCAAGCCGGAAACGGTGATCGCCTGGCACCGCAAGGGATTCCGGCTGTATTGGACTTGGAAGAGTAGACGGGGTAGGCCGGGAAGACCTCAAGTGTCTCGTGAAGTTCGAGACCTCATCCGGAAGATGAGCCTGGCGAATCCGCTCTGGGGAGCACCGCGCATCCATGGCGAGCTCCTGAAGCTCGGGCTTGAACTATCTCAAGCCACCGTGGCCAAGTACATGGAGCGTCCCCGAAAACCACCTTCCCAGACGTGGCGTACGTTCCTCGACAGTCACTTGAAGCAACTGGTCTCGACGGATTTCTTTGTCGTGCCGACGGTGAACTTTCGTATCCTCTTTGTTTTTGTGGTTTTGGCCCATCATCGGCGCCGGGTGATTCATTTCAACGTCACTGCCCATCCTACCTCGGAATGGACGGCCCAACAAATCGCCGAGGGGTTCCCTTGGGATTCAGCCCCGCGCTATCTGCTCCATGATCGCGATAGCATCTATGGCGACGTCTTCCGGCAAAGGGTCCGAGGGATGGCGATTCGCGAAGTCCTGACGGCCCCGAGATCGCCATGGCAGAATCCCTATGTGGAGCGGCCTGATCGGATCCATCCGACGGGAATGTTTGGACCACCTCATCGTGTTCAACGCATCCGGTCTGCGACGCACGCTCAAATCGTATTTCGATTATTACCACGGGGTGCGCACGCACTTATCGCTAGAGAAAGATGCACCGGAGACCAGACCGGTTCAACCACCGGAGCTGGGGTCGGTCGTTGAATTGGCGGAGGTCGGCGGACTGCATCACCGCTACGAACGGCGGGCGGCTTGAAGGATCTTTCTCGGGCAGAGGAAGGATGCTTTCCGACCGAGGTCGACCGCGGTCCGCGAAGACTCCGGCCCCTAGGAAGAGGAGCTTCCCCGAGTTCCCGCCGCCATGAAATCTGTAGCCCGTACCTGCTCAGCAACTCCCTTGACTCGTTGACGCCCCTGTGAATTGGCCGCTCTTTGTGGTCGATCGAGTTTTTGGCAGGGACAGGTCGTTCCAGAAGCGGTGAGCGTTCGAGTAGAGCAGGAGGCCGTCCTCGCCAAGCTGCTGCGCCAAAAGCAGGGCATCGACCGGCCCAATCGTCGCAGCCTGACGTTCGCCCAACAGGCGCGCCAGTTCCTCGCCGCTGTCTCTGCCGATGGCATAGAGGCCGCGGACCACATCCCACCCGAGCAGCGATGGAAGCTCCCGGCCTTGCTTGAGAGTCTCGATGATGAAATGAGTTGTGCTTGCTGGGTCGGCAGTGCGTACTGCGACAAGCGGAGTCGATACACAGCGAGCGGCATGGAACGCCGACGTAAACTCCTCCATAGACCGAATCATGTGCGTGCTCCTTTAGGGAAGGACTTTTGAGGGGGAAAGAAATAAGGAAAAACGAATGTGGCTCCTACCAGGGCAAGCCAAGGGTGGGGAATCCCGTGACTTCCACCCGGCCGCCTTCGTGAATGCTGATCTCAGTCAGCTCTTCACTGAAATTGGCAGGAGTATAGCGGTCGCTGAATAGCCGTAGAACTTGATTGCGACTTGTGCACAGCGGCTGACTGCCTGGCTGAGCCTGATTGAAACGCCCAAGGATGGCGAAGTCGAGGCACGCACGGATTTCTTGCCAGAGACGACGCCTCTTGTGTTCGGACGAACCATCTCCCCAGGTCCAGTATCGTCCCTGGGCGAGTTCGTGTTCCGTATAGCCGCTGAACATGCCAAAGCTTAGCTCTGGGGCTCGACTGCGCAGGCTGTGCATCAAACCGAGCAAGCTGCCTGCTTGCTGCATGGGCTCACCACCTGAGAAGGTGACGCCTTCTAAGGCATGCTGTGCCCGTGCCCGCAGCACTTCCTGAACTACGGCATCAACCGTGACTTCGGCGCCATGAAACGGATGAGTTTTAGGGTTCCAACACTTCGGACAACCGAGTGAGCAACCCTGGAAGAACACCACGGCGCGTAGGCCTGGCCCATTGGCGCGGCTGGCGGGAATCAACGCATGAAGCAGCATGGCAACCCTCCTTCAGCGCTGGCTCTTCTCTTGTTGGACCTGCTGGCCGGTGTAATAGGCGGGCTTCTTCCGCTCCACCTTCACGCTGTCCCCGCCACGGAAGTCGTCAAAGACCTTCTCGCAACCCTGTCCTGCAAAGCCTTCGAGATCCAGCGTGGAGCTTCCCTGCTCGTCAATGGTGATCGTAATCGTTTTCTCTTGCATCGTGGCCTACCTCCGCACAACAAATTGGAGTCGCACCTGTTGACCCTCCGAGGTTTCGATCACTTCCCGTCCTTTCAGGGTGTAACCCTTCGCCCGCGCCATGGCCAGGGTCTGCTTCTCCTTGTAGACCTGCTGAACCCGCCCCAGCCACTTGGCCCCATAGCCACGGTGCTCGTCGAGTTCATCTTTAATCATGGCGAGCTGACCGTCCGGCTGACGTGCGAATCCAATATCACCATAGGCCCCGCGCAGGTGCTGGCGCCGGATAACAATGTTCGCGACCTTTGCCTCTTGTTCCGAGTAGTACGAGTTCAGTTGCGCGCCCTCCGGGTGGACCTCAACCTCGTAGCCCATCTCCTTCAGAGCCTCTACGAGGTATTTCTCCTCGCGCAAGACCGTCTGAGTCAAACCGTATTTCGACATTCGATGCCTCCTTCTTCTGCCCATGTGAGTCATTGTGACTAAACCCATAACTTTGCCGCTTGGCAGGGTTATGCTTCCAAGGCGTGGTGGCTGAGTTCCCGGATCGGGTGGTCAATTTCTTGGCGGATCAGCTTCCAGTCCCTCGCGGCATGTTCGCTGAGAAGCGGGATCACGTTGTTCACCGTCGAGGGCAAGCCGTTGTGGGACAGTTCGGTAACCGCCTTGCGGACATCATTGCGAAGCGACGGGCGCTGTTGCTGCATCAGCGCGTCGCGGTGCGCCAAGTCGCCCCACTGTCCTCACCGCGGGCGTCACGACCAAGCGCAACAGCGCAGCAAGAAGAAACAGTCTGAGCGAGCCTCCGATCGTTCCCTGACATTCAGCGTCCGGGGGCTGTCCGCTTGAGTGTGTTCCGGCGGTTCCGCCCCGCCCCGTCGCCCGACGTGCCGCCGGGCGAGAACTTCCGGGTAGGCTGTCGCCATCCGCGAGAGCCCGGCCCAGAGGGACATAATGTATAGTTGACAGACCACTTGGTGTTGTGAGTAAATACGTGCCCTCTTGGTAAACCACTGTTGGAACGCGTCCCCTGGAGGTCGGGCGGCCGGTTTACAAATCACTCATCCTGCGCGCGTCTATTACGTGGGATTGAAACGCGGCAAGCACAGTATCCCGCGTCCTTGAATAGCAGGCCCTACGGCGGTGACGCCAGGGCGGCTAAAGCACACCGGACCGAACGTACGACCGAGACCTGCCCCACGCATACAGCTTGCTAATGTGCCCCACGTGCGCGCGCCAGAGCGGGTGGAGCAGCTTTGTGTTCCAGGAACGCGACCCAATCGACGGGCGGGCTCGGTCGCGCGTGCAACACCCCGGCATCTTGCTCCCCGGAGGCAAGCGTCCTCAGGCCCGCATCCGCTTGAAACGGGAAATCAATCCGGCCACCCCGATTCCCTCCGGCGTTCCTCGCTGCGCCTGCCAAGTGCTCCTCGCCGCCGTTACACGGAGGTGACGACATGCGGGTACCGACTTCCGCTGCAATGGGACTCCCCGACCGAGACGGGCCCCCCGCAGGAGGCTCCGTACTCCTCGATAACACGCAGGCGCCGCCCTCCATAGGGCTCCCTTCCCCTGCCAAGGTCCGCGCCGTACAGGTCATCCGGTGCATGCGCGGCGCCTCCCAGCCCTGGCTGCTCCGCTGCAACGACGACCACTGCTACGTGGTCAAGTTCCGCAACAATCCCCAGCACGCGCGCATCCTCGCCAACGAGATGTTGGCCTGCCGTCTGGCGCAGCTAATCGGACTCCCAGTTGCAGCCCCCGCGTTTGTGGAGGTTCCACCAGAACTGGTCGACGCAGACCCGCCTCTCGAGTTCACCGTAGGCAACCGTCGTGAACGCTGCGCCGCCGGCCTTCACTTCGGCTCCCGCTATCCCGGAGCCCTCGAGCGAACCGCCGTGGTGGATTTCCTTCCCGACTCCCTCCTGCGCAGGGTCGAAGACCTAGCCCCCCTTTTCCTGGGCGCTTTTGTCTTCGACAAGTGGACGTGCAACTGCGATGGCCGCCAAGTGGTTTTCTTTCGCCGTCTGGATGCAGCCCACCCGGCGTATTCCGGTCTGCTCATCGACCAGGGTCTTTGCTTCAACGGCGGGGAGTGGAATTTCCCTGACAGCCCCATCCGCAGCCTGTATCCCCGACGACTCGTGTACGACACCGTCGCCGGGATCGAATCCTTCGAACCTTTTCTCTCCAGAATAGAAACCCTTCGCCCCCCTATAGTCGAGGAGTGTATTGCCGATATACCGAACGAGTGGTGCTCGCCCGAACCTGGGCATCTTAAGCCGCTCGTGTCGAAACTCTATGCCCGGCGCAGGAAGGTTGCGCATCTGATTATTGACTCCAATGCGTCTTCACGCCCCTTCCGAAACTGGGTATAAGTGTTGCGAGGGGTCTGCCAGACCACCGGCCAAATAAAATAGGGGGCCTCCTTGAAGCACTGCTTACACTACCTGGTGCGCTATGTTCCCAATCTCGCGACGGGACAGTTCGTGAACGTCGGCCTGCTTCTGTACTGCCCGCACGCCCAATATCTGGATTGTCTGTTCACCGAAGACTTCGACGCCGTCCAGCGTTTCCACCCCGAGGCGGACCTTGAACTCCTCCGGGAACTGCAACCCTACTTTGAACAGGAGATTAAGGAGCACGAGAACGACCTCGCGGGCTATATCCGGGGGATAGAAGAGTCGTATTCAAACCTCATTCAATTGTCAGACGCTCAACCCTGGGAGGCAGAAGACCTGGAAGCCGCGCTTACCCAGCTCTTCGAGACCTACGTCGGTGCGTGGGCCGGTGGCCCACCCAAGCGCGATACAAGGATGCGGATCAAGCGGCGGCTCGCGGACGCGCTAGAGCGGCACGGCGTGATTGACCACAAAGCCCTGGAAAGGGACATTCCCGCTGCGCAGTGGACCGGCGCCGGTGACACCTTCACCTTCGACTTCGGCTACACGCCGGTCCGTCCCGCGCCCGAGCCCGACCGCGAGCTGAGGCTTATCCACGCGCTCTCCCTCCTCCGGGACAGTGACCTGGCCGAGACGCTCAAGTCCAAGTTCGACACGGTCCTCGAAAAGGCCCCCGCCCAGCTCACCGTGGCCCACGAGGATATCGCAGATCCGTCAAACGCACTCGTGCGTTCATCGCTAAGTACTCTGCGAAGCAAGCATATCCTCCTCGTGCCTGCCGGCATTTTCGACCAATATGCGCGGTCGGTTCGAGAGGAGCTCCTCGTCTAGTGGGCTCCTCGGATTCCCGTGTGCACTTAATGATATGATTGCAAAGGACACCGCGAAGTAGCGGCAGTCCACACAGGGATAAGATGCTCGCCCTCTTTGCTTTGATCGCCCTTCTCGCTTTCGCACTTGAATTCGCCGTCGCCCTCGTGGCACTCCTCGCGTGCATTTGCCTCCTCCAAGACGGTTGCCCAGACGGAGACCAAAGCGGCGGCCTCCCGAGCGACCGCCCCTCAATCCCCGCGCTGTCCAGATGCCTCGGCTCGGAGACCCTGCGCCTAGTCTAGGTTCGTCCCCCAGAGCTCGACTGCAATCGTTCTTTAAGGATTCCAACAATACGCTTGGCGGCCTCGCCATCCCAAAGGGCAGGCACTCGGCCTCGTTTCCCTTTCCCAGATAGGATCTGGTGAGCTCCTTCCTTGAGGCGCTCCGAATTAAGACCCAGGAGCGTGTTCGTTCCCTCGGTTACGGTGACGGCGGGCTCCGTGTTTTCCCTAACTGTAAGGCAAGGCACGCCGAGGGCTGAAGCCTAAACCTCGTGCACTGCTCGGTCAGCAGCGACCTGTAGCCTAGTTAGCTCCGTTTGCGAGCTTTATGAGCCACGCCGGCTCGGTCTGGCCAACGAAACGCCGTTTTGGCTTAACCTCAAAAGGGGACCGACCATGATGAGATTGAATCTCACCATGGACCCGGGTCTCGATGGCGCACCCACCCCTCTGCAATGGGTTGGAGTAGCAGCAAGAGGAGTGTTCCTATGACAGGGAGCTGCGAGAGTTCAAGCGGAGCCTCATCCTCCGGATTTTGCGCGACTGCGATGGAAGCAAGTCTGAGGCAGCGCGGAGGTTGGGAATTGCACGCGGTTACCTGCACCGGTTACTCAACCAGTTACACATTGAGGAAGGTCGCGTGGAGAGTGTCGCGGATGTGCCGGAGGTTGGCACGCCGGTGATGTAGGCGGGCTTGGGACAAACTAGTGTAGTGTCCCCAACGCTTCTTTACATTTGGCGACTTTGGACATGATTCGTTCGACCGAGGCGGTCCATACAAAGACACGAGGATTCTGGTTGTGATTGTCCAAATATTCCTTGATGGCAG
>JBEKHR010000017.1:0-99558 GCA_050012175.1 Terriglobia bacterium
GCCCAGACCGGAAAGCATATCTCTGGAGTTGCACCACAACTGTTGCTGGCAGATGCGAATTGCCTGGTGGATCAACTTCAGTGAGGTGTCAGAAATCCTAGGCCGTGATGTGGATTGATTTCATGCTCTATGCGCTGGCTCGTATCGCCGGCCACGCGAGCATCATCGTAACCCAGCGGTATATACACCCACCGGCTGAAGCAATTGAGCAAGCCTTTGCCAGACTCACCGGAAGTCAAAAAGTGGTCATAGATGGTGGTCAGAGTCAATTGGCACCTACCACGCGGTAGGTTTTCCTTGTCTGTAATTGTTTGATGCAGCGTGGGTTATGGTGGACCTGGAGAGGTTCGAACTCTCGACCTCATGACTGCCAGTCATGCGCGCTCCCAACTGCGCCACAGGCCCTTCAGTCTGACATACAATTTGTATCATGGCGGGAAGCGGCTGTCAATGCAAGTCGTCCCAGGGTCAGGGGCGCGTCAAAGTCAGGAAAAAGCGGCTGTGCCGCCTGCTGTGCGGAAAGCCTCCGGCTTTCCGGCGCAGCTCGCCTCCCTTTACCCCTCCGCTCGGCTGGAAGGCTGAGCCTTCCAGCCGAGCAGAGAGGTTAGTCAGGGCGCAAGCCCTCGGAAAGGCGAAGCCTTTCCGCACAGCAGGCGGCAGAGCCGCTTTGGGATCTTAACCTTCGGGGACTTTGACGCGACCCTGGCCCCAGGGTGGCCGCCGACCTAAAACGGACCGGGCCGTCCGGTATTTTGGGAACAAACCTCCGCTCCCTGGTGTCAATAGGAATGGCCAGGAAGGCAAGCGCGGTCTTGCAGTTGGAGCCGGGAAGTGGTATCGTATGGGCGTAATGGACACCGTGCGAACCGTGGGGATGGCGCTTGAGCGGGGGCTTCCCGCAATCAGTGATGAGATGCCCTTGGTCGCGGAGCTGCAGGCAGGCTCCGAAGAGGCTTTCACTTACTTGCTGGCAGTTTACCAGAACCCGGTCTTCAACGTCGTCTCGCACATTCTCGAGAACCAGGCTGAGGCGGCGGACGTTTTGCAAGATGTGTTCATCAAGGTCTTCAAAGGAATTCGGCAATTTCACGGTGACAGCAGTCTGAAGACCTGGATTTACAGGATAGCCGTCCATGAGGCTTCAAACCACCGGCGCGGTTGGATGCGGCGTCATTGGCACGAACCCCTATCCATCGACGACACGGGTGCGGAAGTTGCTTTGTCGGCGGCAGAAGCGCGGGCCAGCTCTGAAACTCCCTATCGGCTCCTCGAGCAGGCGGAGCGGCAAGAACTGTTGAGGCGGGCGCTCGCCAGCCTGGCGCAACCTTATCGAACCGTAGTGGTTTTGCGGGAAATTGAGGGGTTGGCCTACGAGGAGATTGTGCAAGTGACGGGGATGGCGGAGGGAACGGTGAAATCCCGTCTGAGGCGGGGCCGGGAATTGCTTCGCAGGAAACTCGTGAGTTGTTTTGGCAAAGCCCATGTTTGAAGGATGCGTTGAAATTCGAAGTCACTATTCGGATTACCTGGATGGTCTCTGTGCGCCCCAGGTACTGAAATCTATCCGGTTTCACCTGAACTACTGCGGGTCCTGCCGGCGTGAGCTGGAAGTGTGGGAGAGCATGCGGGCGGAGCTGCGCGGGATGCCGCGTTGTCAAGTTCCTCCTGAACTGGCCTTGCGATTACGGGTTGAGGTCTCCCAGGGCCTGCACAGAAATTTGCACGAGCGGCTACGGGTGTGGATGGATAATGCCCTTCAGCCGATGCTCTTGCCAGCCTCGGGCGGGGTACTGGCGGCGGTCGTTTTCTTTTGCCTGATCATGGGTTCAGTGGTGGTCCCGGCTACGACGACTCCGGACGTGCCCCTGGCTTTTGTGACCCCGCCCCGCGTACTCGAGTTGGCGCCCTTTGACTTCAATACCGGCGACGCGCCGGTGGTGGTGTTCGCCCGCATCGACGCGGGTGGCCGCGCGATGGGGTATCGCGTATTATCCGGCGGGACCTCCCCGGAGCTCATCCACCAACTTGACCGGGTTATTTACTTCAGTAATTTCCAGCCCGCGACTTGGTTTGGCAAGCCCACGGATGGCCAAGTAGTCCTCTCCTTGCGGCGGATCACAGTCCGAGGCTAGTCTGTTTGGTGGCGATTATTTTGGAGGCGGTCCCTTCAATTTCCCCGTATCCCGTCGTCAGGTGTGATTGGTTCTCTTTTGCCCCACTCAGGCTGAGGCCCCACCAGTGTCTCTGTCTGGGGATAGGTGTGCTCGCCCTGTTGCTAGCCGCACCCTCGGCCCCTGCTCAGCAACAGGAGGGCAACGTCATTCTGGAGTCGAGCGAGCAAGTTTTTTGCGTCATGGCGGCGCTCAACGTCGGCGGATATGACACCGGTCTTGGCCATGCGACGGGAGACCCTACGCGCGAGGAAGCGAGGGAGTATCTGGCGCAAGCCCAGGCGCCGGTGGCGAAAAGGCTGGAGAACTTTTACGCGCAGCACCGCGTGGAGGGCGACCCTGGCGCGGACCTTGGTCAATACGTTTCCTTGGCCCTTCTGCTGGGGCCGCCTCCGGACTTCAAATTGGTGGTTCCTCAGACGGACCTTCCCCCGGATGCCAGGGCAGTGTCCGGGCTGGTTCCGCTCTTAAAGACCTTTTACGAACAAGCAAAACTCCATGAGCTCTGGTCTCGATTGCAGGCGCGCTACCAGGCAGCGGAGGTTCGATACTCCGCTGCCGCGCGCCAGGCCATTTTCATGACGGATGTGTACTTCCGCCTTCCTGTGGGCGGCTATCTGGGGCGGACCTTCCGGATCGACCTCGACCTGTTAGGGGCGCCGGAGCAGGTGCAGGCGCGGATTTACGGAATGGATTACTATCTGGTGGTTACGGCCTCCAGGCGGTCGAAGATAGACGAAATCCGTCACCAGTACCTGCACTTTCTCCTGGATCCTCTCGCCGCCAAATACACCCCGGAGATCAATGAAAAGGCCCGGCTGCGCGGAATCGCCTACCGCGCGCCTGCTCTGGCCTCTTCTTTCAAGGAGGATTTTCCACTGCTGGTCACACAATGCCTGATCGGGGCTGCGGAATTGCGCCTCGACAAGCGCCCGCAGGCGGAAGCCGAGAAAAGTCTGCAGGAGATGACGGCGTCTGGTCTGATCCTGGTCCGTTACTTCTACGAGTCTCTGGCGGTCTTTGAGAAGCAAGAGGCCTCAATGACCGTCTTTTACGCGCAAATGATCCATGGGATTAACCCGGTTGAAGAGGAGCGGAGGCTTGCCAAGGTTGCGTTTGCCCCCGCGCCCACTCCTCCCGTCCAGGCAGCCGCGCCCGCTGCAAAGACAGAGGCAGAGCGCTTGCTCGATCAAGGCGACAACCTTTTTTACCGAGGTCGATACAGCGACGCGAAGTTGGCTTACCAGGAGGTGCTCGAGAAAACGGATCCCAAAAGCGAGCGTGCCCTCTTCGGGTTGGCCGTCGTAGCGAGCAACATGCGCAAGCCGGATCTGGCCGAAGAGTATTTCGAGAAAACCCTGGAAACGGCCCGCGATCTCCGTCTCGTGACGTGGTCGCACATTTATCTAGGCCGGCTGTACGACCTGCGGGGAAAGCGCAATGACGCGCTGGCCCAATACCGCGCGGCGTCGTTAACTGCCGCCGCCTATCCTATGGCCTTGCGGGCCGTACAGGCCGGCGAGGCACAACAGTTCGGCTCCAAGGAAGAAACTCATAAGTGAGAGGAGCTGTGTTACGTCGATTGACACCTGGGCGTCGTTCTTGTACGCTCAGCGCAACGGATCTGATGTGGAATCGCACAAGATGAATTTTGAGAATCGAGAGCCATGATGAGAATCAAACGAATCCTTTGGGTATGGGCAGCATTCGCTTTTGCCAGTTTTCTATACGCGCAAATGAGGGGGCAGGCGCCGACCCCGCCGCCACAACCCCAGACCCAGATCCAGTCACAGACACCTGAAATGACCAAGGCCCAGACCGGGGAAAAGGGAAAGAGCCAAGCGCAGGGGCCTGTCCCGCTGACCGAGAAGGAAGTGACGAAGGAAATCAAGAGTGCTCCTGCGGAGACAGTGATCAAAGATGTGAAGGAGCGCGGAGTGAATTTTGACATGACTCCGGACATCGAGAAAAAGCTCCGCAAGGCGACGGCTACAGACGAGGTGGTGGAGGCCGTCCGACGTGCGGGGCCGAAGGTCCGTGCGCAAATGGCAAAGGTGTTTATGGGAGCAGGCCAGGCCGGGACTTTGGATATCCCTAAAGAGCAACTTCGGGCGTTCGACGCCATCAAGGGCGAGTTGGACCCTGATAAGGCTATTGCGCTTGTCGGAGACTTCGCCGGAAAGTATCCCGAAAGCCCCTTACTCAGCTATGTTTACTCTTACGGCGCAAATGCTTATCAACAAAAGGGTGATGCGGACAAAGCCGTCGAGTACACTGAAAAAGGCTTGAAGTTGAAACCTGATAACCTCATGTGCTTGATTATGAGCCTTGGGATGTTGCCCCAGCCACAGTACCTCAACAGCCACGAGGCCGACCGAGACAAGATTCTTCAGGAAGCACAGAGCGAGGCCGGCCGTGCGCTGCAGCTCATTTCGCAGATTCCGAAGCAACCCAATGAAGCCGATGCGGATCTTCAGACGCGCTTGGCCCGGATTGCCTCACCCGTTCACGCATCTCTCGGCATGGTCCACCTTGACTTGGCGTCCGAGGCCCTGGCTGGCCCGGATAAAGATGAGCTGGCGAAGGCGGAGCAGGAATTCAAGACCGCCGTGACCGCCGACCGTCCCGATCCCGCTGATTACTACCGTTTGGGGGAGGCTTACAAGTTGGAGGGCAAGTTGGACGATGCCATTGGAGCTTTCACGAAAGCCAGCGAAATTGGCCAGGGTACAATGATTAAGGCTTACGCCGATCGGCAGATCGAGGAAATGAAAAGGAGGAAGGCCCAGGGTTCGGCCGCCCCAAAACCTTAGCATGTGGCTGCAGCCTCCCGGAACCCTGAATGGCGCGGGGGATTCGCTGGGTCGGGGGAGTCGGCGGGAGATCACGGACTCGCCAATGCCCTCACCATCGTGTAGCGCCTTGAAGGCATGACTGAGAATCCTTTTCATCGCTTGCAAGACTTAATCGGCTACCGGTTCCAGAATCCCCAGCTTCTCTTGGAAGCACTCACTCACTCTTCCTACGCGCAGGAAACTCCCGGGCGTTGTCGAGACAACGAGCAACTTGAATTCCTGGGCGATGCGGTCTTGAATTTCCTGGTGAGTGTTGCATTGGTTAACGCTTTTCCTGAGTGGGAGGAGGGAAAACTGACTCGGGCGCGGTCGCGCTTGGTGGCGGCGGCGCATCTCAGTCGTGTCGGGGCGCGGCTGGAACTCGGAACCTATCTGCGGCTTGGGCGGGGGGAAGAGAAGACTGGCGGGCGTAACAAGTCTGCGCTCTTTGTGAACGCTTTGGAAGCGCTCGTGGCTGCGCTCTTCCGAGACGGCGGACTGGAGGCCGTGGAGGGGTTCGTCGCGCGCTTTATTCTTCCGGCGGATTTGGCCGCGTCCGGGGATGAGTTGTTTTCGGTCGATTATAAATCTGCGCTTCAGGAACATCTTCAGGCGGTTCGCAAGTCGCCGGCAGAGTACCAGGTTGTGGAGGAGACGGGGCCCGAGCACCAAAAAACCTTCACCGTGGAAGTGCTGGCGAGTGAGAACGTGGTGGCGCGTGGGCGAGGGACGAGCAAGAAGGCTGCCGAACAGGAAGCTGCACGAATCGTACTCGAACGCCTGCGCGAGAAGTCTGTAGGAAATGGCTGAACCTTATAAGAAATCTTCGACGCGGGACACCTTCGAATCTCTGGTGGTTACGGTCATCCTGGCCATCTTCGGAACCACCTTCGTCATTCAAGCTTTCAAGATCCCCACCGGCTCGATGGAGAACACCCTGTTGATCGGCGACCACCTGCTGGTTAACAAGTTTGCCTTCGCTTACCATTCCGGTGTGCTTGCTCGCTTTCTGCCCTATCGGGACGTTCACCGCGACGACATCCTTGTGTTTAAGTTCCCGGGACCAGCGGAAGAGCAATCTGAGCCCGGCGAACACTTCGTGAAGCGTGTCATCGGTTTGCCAGGTGACCGGGTCCGAATCTTCCATCGGCAGGTGTATGTGAACGGCCAACCCCTCTCCGAGCCTTTCGTCTACCACGCCCTTCCGGATATGCTGCGGTCGGGAGATGATTTCCCACCTTCTGACTCGGAGTATTTCCACGGAGCGGCGGCGCTCTGGAGCGCCGAAATGGCTAGTTATGTCAAGGAGGGAGAGCTCGTGGTTCCTGCGGGGAAGTACTTCGTCATGGGAGATAATCGCGAGCAGAGTTGGGACAGCCGGTTTTGGGGGTTCGTTCCACGCGAGTTGATCTCAGGCCGCCCCCTGCTGATTTACTGGTCGTACGAGACTCCTCGCGACGAGTACATGCGCACTTCATGGAGCGACAGGCTCTCTCAGACCTTTAGTTTGCTGATTCACTTCCCCACCAAGACGCGCTGGCGGCGCACCTTGATGATTGCACGCTGATGAGCCCACGGGTCCACCGACGCGGTCGCATCGCCTTGCTGGCCCTTCTCCTGAGCGGGGTCGCAGTGTGGCTCATTCCCTCTTATTTCAGCGCAGAACGCTACCGCCGCCGTCTGGAGGCGGGGCTGGAGCGTGCCCTGCACCGTCAGGTCACTTTCGGTGAGGTGTCTGTTCGTGTGCTGCCGCGGCCGGGCTTCGTCATTGAAAACGCCGTTATTCAGGAGGACCCCGCTTTCGGGTCCGAGCCCTTCACCCGCGTTGATCGTATCGAGTGCGACATCCGCTGGCAAACTTTGCTGGGCTCGCGACTGGATTTCTCTCATTTTCGACTTCAACATCCGAATATTAACCTGGTCCGAGAGGCCGGAAGAGGGTGGAACGTTGAACGACTTCTCCTCCTAAGCCAAGCGCCTTCCGGCGCGCCGGGGGCGGTATCATCTTCCCCACAAGTGACGACCGGTCCACTGGATTTGGAAGTGGAAGACGGTCGCGTCAACTTCAAGTTGGGAGAAAACAAGAAGCCCTTCGCAATTACCGATTTGCGTGCGCAACTGAGTTTTGATCCGGCCAATCATCATTTGCGATTCCGGCTGGTGGGTTCCCCTATCCGCACTGACCGTTCTTTGCCCACCCCCGGGGCCGTGGAAGTGACTGGAGAGTGGACTCCCGAGAGAGATTTGCGCGGACCACTGAATGCTGTGGTTCGCACGCGGGAGGCACTGGTGTATAACTGGGCGCCCCTGGTGACTGGCCGTAATGCGGGTTTGTACGGCGTCATGGATGCCGAGCTGCGCGTCACAGGGTCGATTCGAACCCTGAATCTCGAAGGCCGTGGCCGGCTCAGTGAGCTGCATCGCTGGGAACAGATTCCACCTTCTGATCCCATGCCGTGGACAATAATCTTCCGGGGGCAACTTGATCGGGATCGGGGCCGCCTTCTGCTGGAAACTACGGAAGCGTCGTTCGCAGATTCTCATGTTCACATTTCCGGAACCATCGATCACCTCTCGAGCTCCCCAGAGGTGGATTTGGTCCTTGCACTCGAGCGTTCCCGCTTGGAGGACTTGGCGGCTCTGGCCGGGAGGCTTTGGACACTCAAAGGAGGCTTTGGAATCAGAGGACGCGTCGACGGAATGCTGGCCATCCAAGGACCGTGGGCAGAGCGACGCTACGGAGGGTTTGTGGGGGCGCGCGGTGTCGTGCTCAGCACCCGCTCGGCAAGTTTCCCGGTTTCCGAAGTCGCGGTACGAATCGATAACCGCGGGGCACGGCTCGCCCCTGTACGGATTACTCTTGCGCCACGTGTGGCCCTTGAAGCCGAAGGTTCACTCGAGCGAGGGACGGAGCCTCTCCGTTACGAATTGACTCTTTCCAGCAAGGCGGCGCCGCTCCGCGATGTCCTGAACTTCGGCCGCGCGCTCGGTATGCCGGCCCTCCAGGGATGGGATGCCGTGGGTTCAGGTACCGCCTCGTTCCGTCTAACGGGTTCACTCCGCTTGCCCTATCGGCCCGTCCTGAAAGGCCGAGCCGAGCTGCGAGCTGCCCGCTTGGTGATTCCTGGTTTCACTGAGCCCATTAATGTCCCTCGGGCGAGCGTCCAGGTTAATGGCGATGAAATCGTGGTTGACCGGCTGCTGGCTGTCCTTGGGACCAGTGTCTTTTCCGGGCGGCTCGAACACCAAGGCGACTGGCATAGCCCCTGGACTTTCGACCTGCATGGCGACAATCTTGACCTTGGGCAGGGGGCCTTGTGGTTTGTTGCGCTCGGGCGCCGCAAACCCATACCGCTATTCCAGCGATTACCTGGTCTCGGTTCATTTGCTGCTGAGCGTGAGGCAGCCGCCAAATTATTTGCTTCCTTGAACGCCCGCGGGCGATTCTCGGCTTCTAAGGTCACCTACCGGGGAATCACGCTGGACAACCTCCAAACCAATGTAGAGGTCGTTGGCCGGGTGGTTCGACTCCCCAACGCGGTTTTCCGAGTTGGGGGTGGGCAGGGCCGTTTAATCGGGCGCATGGACCTAACGGGTAGCCCAGCTCACCTCGCCGCGGATCTTTTATTGTCCGGCGTTGGAGTTCAAACCATTGTGACTCATCTGCCTCCCGTGCTTCGCGGAGCGCGTGGGTCACTGTCCATAAGCGGGCACTTCGAGACGACGGGGTTGAGTCAGGAAGAAATGAGCGAGAACCTGGAGGGACGTGTTACGGTCGTCGCCAGTGATCTCTCCTTGGTTGGTTTTGACCCTGTCGGAGCATTTGTACGCCTTGCCGGCGAGGGGACTCTGGAGCCGCTTCGAGGTCCGGTTGGGCTTCGTCCGCTAACGCTGAATCTTCAGGTTCACGACCGCCGCGCAGTCTTGAAGAAAACCACATTGGAATTCTCGGGCGCCAGATTAAGCCTGTCCGGCGCCCAGGCCTTCGAGGGGCCGGCGAATTTGCACGTCGCCGCCGACCTGCGACGTCTTCGACGCCGATGGCTAACCCGGGTCGATGAGGTTGATACCGAGGCATCGCCTCGCGAACTTGATTTTTCTGGGTCGCTGGACAAGCTGGCGCCGATCTCTCATACTGAGGTCTCACGGGCCAGGGAATGACGTTCAAGTGACGAGTGACAAGTGACGAGCTGAAAACTCGTTTCAGGTGTCAGCGGGATCGGCGACGGGCAGGTTGCTAAAACTGACCTCTGACTCCTGAATCCCGAATCCTGAATCCTGCTTCAGACATGCCTCGTCGCTACAAATCGTATGCGGCTGAAACGGGGATCGCGTACCGGTATTTCTTTGAGTCGAGACGGAGCATCGTCCGCCCCGCCGGACTTGGGCCGGGCAGCGACTACATCTTTGTGACGACAGCGGACCAAGGGCCGCCCTTCGCCTTGCGCGTTTTCGTTTCACAAAGGGCGATCGCTGCCTGGCGCGCTGCCCACAGCCGGGAACTCGACTCCAGCGAGCAATACGCCGCGGCGAAGATGAGGCTTTTCCGCGCCTTTGATGAGCTTGAGAACCTTCGGGAAGAAAGCCTCAATCTTGTGGTTGACGAAACAAACGTGGAGGAACTGCTCAAGGCTCTGGATTGGGCGTAGTGTGTTCTTGTGGGGTGCTGGGTAATCCATCATGATGTCATTCTCAGGGAAGTAGTCAGTTGGCAGTCGTCAGTAGTCAGTCGTCAGTTGGAAGAACAGGGCTGGGGGCTGGGGCGATTTTGGATTTTAGATTTTGGATTACCCGCCTCCCTTGCACCCACCAGCTTTAGCCTTCTGCCCACTGCTTTCTGCCTTCTGCTTTCAGCCTTCTGCCTTCTGTCTACTGCCTACTTCTTTGCGAGGTCGAGAAGTGAAGACATTTCGAAAGGTCGCATTGATCGTTTTTGTGCTCTATGTGGCGCTGCTGGGAGGGTTGCTGGAGGTAATGCGCCAACCGGTAGTCTTCGGGAAAGTGATGTCGAAGGTGCCGGGGCCACTCTTGATGGTGATTCCCTTCAAGCAGCTTTGGTTTATCGCCCGTGCCGGGCACTTGAACGTCGGTGACCCTGCGCCCGACTTCAATCTTCCCACCGCCGATAAGAAGGCGCAGGTCCAACTCTCCTCATTTCGCCGGCAGAAACCGGTGTTGCTGATTTTCGGCAGCTACACCTGACCTCCTTTCCGCCGGGAGGTTCCCGCGCTCAACAAACTTTATGAACAGTACAAGGATCAGGTGGCTTTCTTTGTGGTTTACATCATGGAAGCCCACCCCATTGACGCCTGGCAGGACGATGATAACCTCAAAGACAAGGTCCGTGTGGCCAGCCCCAAAAGCCTTGAGGAACGCTGCGCGCTCGCGGGTACGTGCATGACGAAGCTCGCAGTCAAAATCCCGCCTTTGATCGACGACCTGGCGAACACCACCGAGATCGCTTACACCGCCTGGCCTGACCGCCTCTATCTCGTTGGCCACGACGGACGCGTCGCCTACAAGAGCAAACCCGGGCCTTACGGCTTCAAGCCTGGGGAGGTGGCGGAAGTCCTGAAGCGTTTGCTACCCGTCACCTCCACCCAAGCCGCGCCGGCCAAGTAAGAACTGACTCATGGAGCAATCAAGCCCCTGACCAGCCACGGGTGGCGCAGACATCGGTTCGTCACGGACTCCCGGCAGAGGGACGTGCCGCCCGAGCGGTGAAGATCCGTTTTAGGTTGTTGTACTACTGGAACTTTGACGGAGCTTTGACCGCTTGGACTTTCACCTTTCTTCACGCTCTCGCCTTGTAGTATAGTTCCGGCCCGGAATGCAAGCGGCAGCAGTCTGCATCGCTGCCCTATGTGATGCGCTCCGGTGTTCTCGCCTTCGCCAGTGATTGGTCCAAGCCCTCGTGGGGCAACCCTGTGCGGAAAGCGGCAGCACAAAGGCCATCATTATCAAGGAGGTATTATGGAGAGACCAAAGATTTCCCGTAGAGATTTTAATAAGACTGCGGCGATGACAGCAGCCAGCCTGGCGCTGTCGGCGGGTCCCGCGGTACGCAATGTTCTGGGAGCCAACGACCGTGTGGGCATTGGCCTGATCGGCGCCGGCGGCATGGGCCAGGCGGACTTGCGCGATTTCCTGCGCACGGGCCAAGTTGACTGCGTGGCGATTGCCGATCCCTATGAACCCCACCTCGACGACGCGGCTGCGATGACGCTGGGCAAGGCGAAAACCTACAAGGATTTCCGCCGCGTGCTCGAGCACAAAGACATCGACGCGGTCATCATTGCCACGCCCGACCATTGGCACGCCATTCCCATGATCGCCGCCTGTGAAGCGGGGAAAGATGTGTACCAGGAAAAGCCCCTCTCGCACACGTTGTTCGAAGGCCGCAAGATGGTGGAGGCCGCTGCGAAGTACAAGCGAGTTGTGCAGGTTGGGACACAGCAGCGCTCCGGCGAGCACTTTCAGAAGGCGGTGGAACTGGTGCGCAGCGGTACAATCGGAAAAGTGACGCTCGCTGAGACTTGGATTCACGGCAACCAGTACCCGGAAGGAATAGACAATCCACCGGACAGCGAACCTCCACCCTGGTTCGACTGGGATTGGTGGCTGGGCCCGGCGCCCAAGCGTCCCTACAATCGTAATCGCGGGATTTACAACTTCCGCTGGTTCTGGGATTACTCGGGCGGAATCCTGACGGATTGGGGCACTCACCTTATGGACGTCGTTCACTGGGCGATGGGAGTCGATGCTCCGAAGACCATCGTGGCGACGGGAGGAAAATACGTTCTCGAGGATGATCGCGAGACACCGGATACGTTGGAAGTCCTGTACGAGTACCCAGCCTCGGCGGTGAGCGGGAAGGAATTCCTCGCCAGGTTTTCCAATCGCGTCGCCAACGAACACGGCCCCGACAGCCACTCCTACGGCATTCAGTTTTACGGGACGGATGGCACACTGTTTATTGACCGAAGCGGCTACACACTATGGCCGGAGGCCTCGCGCCTTGGTCCGGAACGATTCACGTCTGGAAACGTCATCAAGGGTGGAGGCTCGGCCCAGCACTATCCTCACGTGCTGAATTTCCTGGATTGCCTAAAGTCCCGCCAGAAGCCCAATTCGGATGTGGAAACCATGCACCGCTCGACGAGCGCGGGCTTGCTGGGCGTCATCGCCTTCAAGCTGCGCCGCAAACTCGCCTGGGATGCACAACAGGAACGGTTTCCGGGCGATGCCGAAGCAAATCAGTTGTTGACCAAGGAATATCGCAAGCCCTGGATAGTTGCATGATATGCGGAAATCATGATGAGGATTGTTTTTCTTTAATCTTGGATGTGATGTCCTACACAAGCTAAGTCCCTATGCTTGGGGCGCTTGGGTTGAGCAATGAGCCAAATACGGCGAAAAAAAAGACGAAAAAAAAACTTGACAACGTTGGCGAGGTCATTGTAACTTAGTTCGCGAAATCGATAGCGCTTTTGAAACCACGTTGGGTTATGGGAGGCAGTTAGCTACCCGGCCCAAAAAGGAGAACTATAATGTCGAGCAAGCATCTCATCGTGCGTCTTTCCCTGTGCCTGGTCCTTTTGGGGTTGGTCGCTGCGGTACCCGTATTTGCCGGTTCGGCGGTTGTCGGATCGGTGGCGGGCAGCATGAACGCAACCGTGGGCGGCCAGACGCTTCTTCCCAACACGACACTCTTCAGCGGTGACAGCCTCCAGGTGAAGGATGGTGTGGCCGTGGTAGCGCTCGGGAGCGCAAGCCGCATAGTATTTGGCCGTAATACCGTGGCTTCCTTCCTTCGAGATTCCAACGAGGTAACAGTTCTTCTAGGCCAAGGTAACGTTTCCGTGTTTCATGACGTAGATGGTATGCCCGTTCGCATGAAGATCGGCGACGTATCCGTGATTCCAGTTTCTGGCTTCAAGACCCTCGGTGAAGTGGCTATGCTGAATGGGGCGATAGTGGTGACAGCGAAGGAGGGCATGCTTCGCGTCGAGGGCAACGGCCCAGCGATTAACGTAGCCAAAGGGAAGACCATTACGATGGTCCCAGAGGCGAACGCTCCTCAGGGTGGCGGGAAAGCTCCCGGAGGAGCCGGGCGCTGCTGTGGTGGGTCGAATACCTGGGCCATAGCGGCCACTGCCGTGGCTGGAGGGGCTCTGATCTTTGCAGCGGTGGCAGAGTCCCGCGCCGGCAAGGCAGAGGACAACGCTGCAGCGGCAACCGCGGCTGCCAATGCCGCAACGTCGGCCGCCAGTTCGGCCGCAGCGGCCGCCGCCGCGGCCGCCGCGGCCGCCAATGCCGCAGCGTCGACTGCCTCCGCGGCAGCGGCGGCTGCGGCTGCCGAAGCCAACTCTCTTGGGTGCGCGCTGAACACACTTGCGAATGGAGAGGGCCAAGCGAGCCCTTACAAGCCGCCTGCGGGCGAGAGCTGCTCATAGTTGCTAGGCTCGTAAGTGCACAACCATTAAAGGGCGGAGTTGGTCGAGAAGGTCAACTCTGCCCTTTTTTGTCTTCGCGTTTGTCCCACCCAGGATGAAGCCGTAAGTCCCTATCATAAGCTTGATATCGGCGATCTCGTGTCACCCCAGAGGTACAGCGCAGCCAGCGGTCGCAACCCCAATCTCAGATTCCAAATACCAGAAGCTGCAATGAGAGAGACCCCTCCGACAGAAAGTCTTTGCGCGCTGCAAAGAAATTCTCCCTGAGTTCGGCGGAGGTCTTCTGCTTACTGCTCTGTAGCGCCAGGTGCCAGCTTCATCGCGTGGCGCGAAGAAAAACAGATCCTTCTCCCGCAAGGCGGGATCAGGATGACATGTCCCGGCGCGGCGGGAGCGGAGCGCAGCGTAGCGAAGAATCTGCTTTTGGTTGCGGCCAAGGACTGCTCTGTTCCACTGAAGGTGGAAGTGGGAAGCGTTACCTCTTGCGGATGGCTTCGAGTTGCGCCTCAGGAACAGAAACCCGTTCAATGTGTTGCTGGTCGTCAACCCAAAGATCAATGTGTGTGACGTCGGTGGTTATTACGAGATGTCGGAGATTGGCCGTGACTCCATCGATGGCGGTTGCGGCATTTCCCATATCTTTCACGGTTTGAAGGCTTGGCAAGGCTTCCTGCGGAACAAAGACGCGAAAGGTCTGTTTGCCTCCTCCCATCGCCTGGTAGCGAGCAATTATCAACTGGTAATGGTGGACTACATTGTCATCCAGAACCACGACATCGGGCGGAAGTGCAAAGTCCCTGTTATCTTCATTGCCGCTGATCGTCTTGTAGCGAACCCTGGCAAGTTTACCGCTGAAGTCCACCTCCAGCCGCGAGGATTGCGGCCCCTTTTGATTCCACGTGTAAGTAACGGGACGGAGTTGAGGGTCCAGGACCAGGTCAGGGAAGCTCTGCACACCCACCGTCTTCCCATTCTGTTCAAGGTGGAGACGGATCTCCCCTTGAGCTTCAACCTTGCCCTGGGAGGAGTGAATCTTGAACCTTTCGGTGCCCACGGGGCGTCCGCCCAGGGAGATCACGAAAACGCCTTCGTCATCCACATTCACCAGGCGTGGATTTCCCGGCGTCTCCTGACCCAAGGTTGCCACGCTGCAGGCGAGGATACCCGCCAAGAGCGGCGGGAGCAGGATCATCGAAGGATACAGGGCGAGTTCTTTTCGGCTCAGAAGACCCTCAGGCGTAAGATTTGTTCGGCTACTTCCCGTGGTCCCCGGCCTTCCGTGGAGACCCTGAATTCTGCCAGACGATAGTAGGGAAGCCGAAGATCGAGCAAATGCACGAAAGAATCGGGATCACGAAAGAGCGGGCGATTCTGCATGGCGGCGCACCGCTGTCGCAAGATTTCGACGGGGCAATCGAGCCAGATGGTGGCCCCGCCTGTCTCACGTATCAACTCCAGGTTGGGCTCGTACGCGAAAGTCCCGCCTCCCAGGGCGATCACTGCCGGCTGAGTTTTCAAGACCTCGGTCAAAGCGGCGAGTTCGAGTTGGCGAAAGAATGGCTCGCCCGATCTTTCAAATATCTCGCGTATACTCACGCCCTGTCCGGCCTCGATAACGGCATCGAGGTCGATGAAAGGCCATCGCAATTCCCGGGAAAGAAGTTCGCCGACGGTGGATTTGCCACTGCCCATGAACCCGAGAAGATAGATCTGTTTGCGTCGGTGCCGGCTCATTCGCTCGAAGTGAACTTCCACAATGAATTATAGTGTTGTGGCTGGCAGGAAAACAAGTTGAAGAGTCGAAGAAAGTCGAGGAGTCGAAGAATTGACTCCAACTTCTCGACTCCTCGACTTCTCGACTTGTTCTCACTAACGCTGTCGAATCCGGATTGTCCCACTGAACGACTTCAGATTCACAGTGGCTTTGCCGGTAAGGTGAGTACCAAAGAGGCTGTTGGCGGAGGACACCGGGGTGGCTGACCGGTGTCGGATGGTCATGGGCATTTCGTTTTCCAGTTTCCCCCGCACTGTCTTAGCGTTAAGTTCGAAAGACGCGGAGGGTGGGCAGAGTATATCCATATCGCCGCTATAGGCCGACAGTGAGTAGTCACCACCATCCGGAAAATCGCCCTCAAAAAAAATTCGTCCGGAGGTCGTGGTTGCACGCAGTTTGGAGGTGGTTGGAGAGAGGAAGTGGAGGTCTCCCGTAATCGAATACGCTTCCACCCACCCGGAGGGGCGAATCAGTTCGATATTTCCACCCACCGATCGCAGGAAAAGGTGGCCAGTGAAATCTGAGACGAGAATGGCGCCTCCGACCGATTCCACCGAGGTGTCGTCTCCTTGTAGTTTCTCAATCCGCACGCTTCCTTGCGGGTTCCGGATTTCAAGATTGGTTCCCATGGGAACATCCAAGCTGTAATCGGCCGTCTGATCCTTTCCGGAAACCAGGGGGTCCAAGAGGTGTGTGGCAAGGTGAATCTTGTCGGCGGGCTGGTTGGGTGGGATAACCTCGGTGTCTACCTCCACGTGAGGGGACACAACGCTATAAACAACGTGCACTTGCGTCTTGTCCCATCCCCTGACCAGGATTTGGCCCGTCATGTTCGTAAGTGTAATGCGGGGATTAGGCGTAGCTTCGAAGGTCTTCTCTGACCGTTTGCTGTCGGCAGCAAGCAAGGCTCCTGAGAGCACCAGCAAATACAGGACTAGCCCTTGGCCGTAAGGGGTAACCCCACGCTTCTTCGTTGTTGGCTGACTTTGATCAGGCACTGTTGGGTCCCCCCCTGGGCCGGCCTAGCGGCCTTCGTCGAATTCCAATGCGGAAGATAGAACCTGAGCTTTTTGGGAATATGCCGCAAGCAAGTATTCGTGAGCAAGTGAGTTGTCGGGCTCACGCTGTAGTGAATCGCTGCATTCCCGAATTGAAGCGTCAAGCGAATTCAAGCTGTTGTCGTATGTGGCCTTGAGATCAGGCGCGAGAGACCCCTCACGCGCTCGGAACGTTTCTTCCAACTCCTGAACCACGCGCTCCAGGGCGTCGCTGTCTCCGATGAAGGCCATGGACCGGATGGCGGTTCTGGCGGGCAAGGCACTGAGCCCGGAGGTAGTGTCCTGTTCAAGATAAGTCCGGGGAACCGTCACCAAGCACCCAAGAAGGAGCAAGCAGGCAAAGGCCGTAACAGGAACGGGGCGACGAAGGAAGTCCAGTTGCCCGACCCAATTCCAAAGACTTACCCTTTCGGCGAACGCTCCTGCTGCAACCAGTTGAGCACGGATATTTGACCAAACTGCGGGAGAGGGTTCTTCCAGCGGCATCGCCAGAGCCGCCGACCGGAGCGCTTCAAGGTCCTCGACGATAACCCTGCAAAACGTACACTCACGAGTGTGAGCCGGCACAAAGGGCCCGTTTTCGCCCTCCATGTAGGCCTGCAGTTCCAGCTCAAATTGGTAACATGCTGGGGACCTGTCGTACCGAGTCTCTTTCATTTCCCCTTCACCTTTCGGTCGGAGCTTGATCGGAGACAACCGGCTCACCCGGAGTCATGAGCCCCTCATTCTGACGCAGCCAGTCGCGCAGTTTCATCCGCGCCTTGTGAAGTTGCGATTTGGAGTTACCGACGGAACAATTCATGATTTCCGCAATCTCGTTATGCTCGTAGCCTTCAATGTCGTGCAGAACAAACACCATCCTGTAGCCGGGTGGAAGGTCGGCGATGGCTCGCGAAAGGCTGATCCGGTCGATCGAACCCATCAACCTCCGGTCGTTGTCGCCGTAATCGCGCTTGACCGGCTCATCCTGTGAAGAGTCGACCTCGTCCAGCGAAATCTGTTGCGGCACCTTCTTTCTCAGGTGCATCAGCACCACATTGACAGCCAGCCGGTGCAGCCAGGTGGAGAAAGCGGATTCACCGCGAAAGGTGGAGATCTTGCGGTAAAGCTGAAGGAAAGCTTCTTGGGTCAAGTCCTCCGCTTCCGCGGTGTTGCCGGTCATCCTCAAACAGAGTGAGTAAACACGCCGCTTGTGCATTTCGAAGAGCGCGGCAAACGCTTCCTCATCTCCGTGCTGTGCACGCGCAACCAGTTGAGTCTCGGAAGCGGCCTTCGGAGCCGCTGTCTTCTGTTGGCTCAAGGAGTCTCACTTCCAGCCGCATCCAGACTCGGATTGTGTGATGCGGTGGCCCATATGAGAGTTGTCTTCATCCCTGCCTGATAAACCTCCAGCCCCGGCTCCCAACAGGTCAGTAGTCGGGTGCCAGTCCTCGGTTCACCGGCTTGTCCCCTGCGGTGGGGCAATGTGCAGTACGGCCTTTCCGACGCCGACATTTCCTGCTGTGTCATAGGCCCGCACTGACACGACGTGCTCGCCGGCGACCAGCTTAGAAAGCCTAACCGTAAAGGTCTCTTTTCGGGAATCCACAATCCCGTCGTCGGAAAGCAGGTCCTTCCATTCCTTCCCGTCGATCGAAGTTTCGGCGCTGCGCAGCGGCGAAGTGCTATCCTCCACTTCGAATACGACCTCCCCCGCTTCTGCCGTCACGTTCTCTCGAACCACTCGAACCTGGGGTGGCGTATTGTCCACCCAAAATGGCGCACTCAGCAACTCCGACTTGCGAGCCATATCAGGAGGGTTGGAGTCTTCGTCAGATGCCACCAGCTTGGCAACATACTTGCCATCGGGCAGGGTGCCGGGATCAATCGTATAATTCGTTTGGCGTAGCTTGTCTTTCAAGAGGTGCCAGTCCTGCTCGTCAGCCGCTTTTACGTAGAGCGAAAACACCAATGAGTCATTATTGGGGTCATCAGCTTGCCAGGTCAGCAACACTGGAATCTTGCCCCCGACACTTCCCCCAGGCGCCACAGCCCCAAAAGCCCCAGAAGGCTGGGCGCCAACGGAAATCGTCGTTCCGGCGGGCAGACCGGATGAGCTGCCTCCTGTAGGGCTGGTTCGTTCCCCTGCCGTGCTCACGTTCAGGGAGCGGATTTGGGGGGCGAGATTCTGGTTCAAATAGGACACAGTGACATCATCCAGGGTGGGGCTGTTTGCTCCGTAGGCATGCAGGACAGCTTTCCACTGAATGTAACGGGCGGGAGGGCTGGTGACTGGGTCGCCGTTGGAGCTGCGATAGGGGCCCGCCCAGTCGCTCCAGGTTTGGTCCGGACGCTCAGAATTGCCGGAGCGTGTAAAGAACTCAAGCGTTGTCCCTGCGGGAACCTCGCCACGCCAAGCAAGCACTCCCCACCGGGAGATGAACTTCGTATCCTTGACGGGGGACTCGTAGCTCCCTTCCGGTGCAACCTCTGACTCCACCCGGAGTAGCTTGGCGATATTGCTGGTTGCCACATAAAGGTCAGATCCTTCCAGCATTAGCCGCGTGGCAAGCGACTCGTGTGTTTCAGTGAGAAGAGTTACCCTTTGCGCGTCCCGCCCGGGAACCATGTCGAAGATGCGTCCGTTGGAATCCGTGGAAAACAGCACATGATTACCGCGCACCGCCAAGCCGAAAATGCTCTCGCTGTTTGAGCTCCAGATCATCTCGGCAGAAGAGTCAGGAAGTATTTCAATGAGCGCTCCGCGACCCTGCGGGATCTGAAAGTTGGGGATTGCAGAAATCAAAGGAGCCGGACGGTTAAAGCTAGGCGCTGTCGAATCCTCGCTGGGTGGAGTTTGCGCTCCAGATGCTGTAGCTGCATGAGTTTCATTGGAAGCCGTGACCGTAACCGTGGTGACTCCGCCTGGGACTGCGCCGGGAGGAGGAGGAATCAGAAGTTCAGGCGAACCTTTGCCGCTCGCGGCGCCCAGGGCTGCGGCATAGATGCGCCCGCTGGAGTCTGTCACCAAGTCATGGATTTCCGGCAGGGTGGCTTCATAAAGAATGAAGGCTTTCCCTTGCGGAGTAATGCGGTAAATAAGCCCCCTCGGGACGCTTCCCGCAAGCAGATTTCCGTCCTTTTCGAGAGTCAGACACATGATATGAGTCTGTTTGCTGTCGAAGAAAAGCTCGGCCTTCCCCGCCGGGTCGACGCGGAAGATCTGACCCTTGTCTCCGGTGGCTACATACAACCGACCCTGCGCGTCCAGTGTCAACGCCCAGATATACTTGGTGCGTGGGTCGTAGAATACTTTGGATTGCCCGTCGGGTGTAATTCGGTAGACTTTGCCTTCCGGCGAGCTTCCCACGTAAAGCGATCCGTCGGGGCCCACGGCCAGGGCAAAAACATCCGGCTCCCGGGCCGTAAACAGGAGGGTGGAGTTTTGCTTTGCATCTACTCGAAAGACCTTTCCCTGATGGCCTGTGCCGATATAGAGGCTGCCCTTCCGGTCGCGGGCGAGTGAGAGGGCCAGCGCTTCCTCAGGGTTGAAAACCACGCGCGACCCGGGCGCTAGATGCAAATCCCCTTCTGTATCCAGAGAAACATTGGAGAGTGTTCCCTGTAAGAACTCCTCGAATGAGCCAACCTGCCAAAACGCGGTCCCCACTCCTCTTGTGGGTGAGGAGAAAAGCAACGTGAGTATCAGAAGCTGGAATATCTTGTTTGGTTTCATGCCCTAACCTTTCCGGTGACTCCTCTCGGTGGGATTGCCTGCAAACGGTGACGCTTTCAGAGCTAGAGGCCCGGCCCGACGACCTTCAGGAAGAGCGTCTTTTGGCCGTGGATCATGAACGAAGACGCTGCCGCCTCAAAGTCGCCGACCACCGAAGTGCCGCTGAGGTTGACGCTGGATGCAGCCGCGGGGTCCGCCATGAAGGTCTGTACCAGGGAGGGTGGGGGAGAGGGATATTCATCCCCTTGCATTATGAACGAGCGCTGGGGGGCCATGAGTAGCGCGTAGAGCCGATTATTCCGTCGCATACGATTCAGGGCCTTGACGACTTGATGAATGTCCCGCGCGTCGCTCCCCGGCGGCGTGAGTCGGAACTGCAAAGCGTTGATGTTTGACCCGCCTCCCACCACAAGCATCAAGGCCTTGTCGCTCACGCTTTCAGGGATGTCAACAGGAATCTTCTGGGTCACCGCTTGCCCACCGGGGAGCCGCAAAAGGGCGATGACCTCGATGTGGTCACCGGGTTTCACCTCGGATTCTGTACTCCAAACCTGCTCCAACGTGGCCAGACCCATCTCGTTCCTCGATTTTACCGAGAGGTCGATGCCCTCGATGCGCATATCAGGAAAACCGCTACCCAGGAGATAGGTGAGGGGGGTGGCCACCACCGAACCCGCCAGCGCGGCGGTCCCCATCTCGCCTGACAAGACGTCTTGGAAGTCCACAGCTTCTCCGCCGCCCAGCCGGATCTTCCCATTGATTTCCAATGTGGATGCACCGAGGGCTCGTTCCGTGTTGCTCAGGGTTGAGACGACAGCAAGATTCACCAGCAGGGGCGAGAGGAACGGTTCCTGAATAACCTCGAACTTGTAGTCCGCCTGGGTATTCAGTGTGCTTTGGATCTGGACAGTCACAGGGATCATAGGTGGGTTCTTTTCTCCCACCACGCCATAGATGGCGTCAAAGCGGTCCTGACGAATCGTTCCCACCACTTGCCCCGGAGCATCCAGCTTGAAGGATGCGGCGATGCTCGGTACGCTGACCAGAACATGGGAGGACGCAAAGGGGATCTGAGCCGGGCCCACCGAAAGCACCCGATGCCCGCATGCATAGAGGTCGTTCCCTTGCCGGTAGGTGACCGTACAGTCCGCGTTCAAATTGAGATCGCCTCGGACCAGCAACAGACTGATCATCGAACCGGGCTCTAATTCTCCCTTCACCGGTGTCGAGCTCTCTCCGCCCGAAAGGGCGCCGCCCATCATGGGTTCAAACCCCATTTGGCGAAACAGCGGCAAGTAGGGTTCTAATGCGTCGGCGGCGAACCCGCCAAACCGTAACGGCAACTGAAGGGCGGGGAGTGAAAGCTCCGCTGGGCGCGCCGGAAAGAATCGGCGGAAGCTTTCCGGGCTAAAATCTTGCTGGGGAATCAAGCGCGCGCTCTCGCGAAGGCCGGCCGCGGTTCTAGCCATGCGAAAGTCCAGGGGTATCTCCGCCTGAGCTTGCGATTGACCACTCGCCTCGGGGACGACTTGCAGCATTTCCTTGATGGGCGTAATGCCGGCCAGGGGTTCTTTCGAAAATGGAAATGAAATAGCCACCGCGCCCACAAGCTTGCCGTCAATGTAAACCGGACTTCCACTCATCCCGGCGATGACTCCCGTCTTCTCGAGCGGGCCTCCTGAAAGTCGCGCCAGAATGAGATCGTGTTTTGGCGCCAGCACGTTCATCAGTACGCCGAGAATCTCGACCTGAAACTCTTCAATCTTGTCACCCTCGAAGATTGTGAGGCCGACGCCCTTCAGGCCCGGCTTGACATCAGCGATAGGAAACAGTTGGATGTTGCTCTGGCACCAACCAACCGGAGTCAGTGCCAGAGCCAACGAGAATGCGACGAGAATGCTTCGGGATGGCATAGTTTTCGAAGTCGGCTCCAATTATGCGGGCAAGTTTGTAGTCTACGAGTAATGCTAAGACTCGTCAAGCAAAGCTCACAACGTGGGCGTGCGACATAAAAGTGGGAGTCCTGCCGCTGGTGCATGACATATTTGTGAAAGCTTACGGCGGCAGCAGCAGGGTGGTCCGGGGAGCCCGCCTAGCGGGCGATAGAACTTAGCCCAGGGCGCCAGCCCTGGGAAACCAAGCCCTAGCGCCTTTCAAGCCCCGGAAGGGGCGGCAGAACCGGGGAGAGTTCCCGCGTCGAAACCTTTTCTTTCGCCCCGCTGGGGCTCCCGCGAACAAGAGGGCTTTCTGCACCCAGGGCTGGCGCCCTGGGCTATCCCGCAGGGCGGGATCGGCCCTCCAGGCCTTTGCCCTTGCGTGCCAGTACGTTCAGAAGCGTGCAACAAATCAAGAAAAATGTCTGACCTCCACTTCTACGTCGCGCACCCTCACAAGGTGAGATCAAATTGGGAATTTGGGCTGCTCCATGTAAACCTTCCGATACCTGACTCGTCTTGATGTAATGAGGAGCGGGCATGGTGCAGAATGAACGAGCCGCGGTTTTGATTCCCGTTCAGGAGAAAGCAGGCCTCGGGATGACTGCACTCGATGACTTTACGCCACTTGTACGGGCGCACCAGCAACGTATCTACCGAGTTCTGCTCGGCATGCTCCGAGACTCCGACGCCGCGGAGACATTGACCCAGGAGTGCTTTTTGAAAGCATATCAGAGGCGTGCTTCCTTTAGGGGTGAGGCGAGTGTGGGCGTTTGGCTGCTCAAAATCGCCGTGAACTTGGCTCGCGATCACCGACGAAGCCGCCTGAGGGAATTTTGGCATAGATTGTCCTCACCATTTGAGGATGTTGTGGACCTCGAGCAGAGGCTGCCGGACCCCCATGCGTCCCAGGAGCGGGTCCTCCTTGGACGAGAGGAGGTAGCCACGGTCTGGTCGGCGGTTGAAAAGCTCTCTCCCCAGCAGCGGGCGATCTTCATCCTGCGCTTTGTCGAGGAAATGAGCCTGGAAGAAATCGCCGAGGTGACTTCTCTGAAGCTGGGAACGGTTAAAACCCACTTGTTCCGTGCGGTCCACGCGGTCCGGCAGCGACTCAAGGGAGGTAAAGCAGGTGAATAACCATCTGAGCGAGGACCAAATCACTGAGTGGATGCTCGGCACCAGAGACGATTTCGTCAGTCGTCATCTTGAGACCTGCCATGCTTGCTCTGTCGCGGCGGAGGAATTGCGGAGCACCATCTCCTACTTTCGCGATTCGATTCATGCGGCTGCCCAACGTGACAACAATTTCTGGAGAGAGCAGCAGCTCGCCATCCGTGAACGGGTTTCCGATTGGTATCCATTACATTGGGCTTGGGTTGCGGCCATGGTAATGGTTCTGATTGCCGCTATATTCCTGACGCGCACTCCGAACCCTCCCCAAAATAAAGCCACGGAGGATGCGGACAAGGTCCTGTTGCAGGAGGTTCAAGGAGACCTTGCACGTGAGGTTCCCCAAGCCCTCGCCCCCGCAGTCCTGATCGCCGAGGAGCGGAATGAAATCCTAACGAATAAAGAACAAACGAAGAGCACGTTAAAGAAAAGGAGAGAAATAAGATGAAAGCAACCATAGCTAGCTTGACACTGGTGATCGCGTTCTGCGGGCTGGCCAACGCCCAGGTCGCCCCTGCACCGGCCGAGGGGCCAAGCACCCAAATGGGCCCTCGAATAATAACGGTCCGACCCGGCGATCGTGGACCTGGTATGGGTCACCGTGGTCCTGGAAAATGGTGGAAAGACTCGGAACTGATGCGGAAGATCGGGGTCAGCGATGAACAGGTCCAGAAGATCGAGAAGATCTTCCAGGATCACCGCCTGCAACTCATCGATCTCCACGCCGCTTTGGAAAAGCAGGAAGCGATCCTGGAGCCGCTGATTGAAGCTGATCAGCCCGACGAAGCCCAGGTGATTGCCCAGATCGATAAAGTTGCTCAGGCTAGAGCCAACCTGGAAAAGTCGAATGCCCAGATGCTACTCGCGATTCGCCGGGTTCTCACCGTCGATCAGTGGAAGAAGCTTCGCGACCTGCCGGGGATCGCCACGACGCTCACCGGGCCGCGATTTGGGCCTCCCGGTCCACCTGAGCACCGGGGTATCAATATCGAACGCGGGCCCCACGCCGAACCGGGATTTGGGCCTCCAGCTCTACCGCCTCCAGCTCCACCGTCTCCTGCTCCGGTGCCTCCAAGTGAGTAGGACCCACCAAGTGGTGGAGAAACCGGCGCAGGGCTGCACGGCGAACCCTGCGCCGGTGGGGGTTCGCCGTTTTGTATGCCGGCGTGGCCTGGGCGCATCTGAAGTAAGAAAGACTCCGACAATAAAACCAGTCAGGCCCATGAAGAGGGCCCCTGCGGCGGCTGCTTCCACGTATCGCCTCACATCAGCGACTTTACCATCGTGAAACCCGATGGTCATATTCGTGTGCTTATAGAGAATCTGCCACACCCTTTTCGTTCCCATTTATCCTTTGCCTTCCCATCAGCGACTGTCTGCCACTGCATGTTACTCGGACCGTCCAGGCCGCCGCACGCGAGCGGTTTAACATGGTCGATCACATACCCAGGGCATGGACCGGAGGCCCTACCGGTGGACGGGCAGGGGTGCTCACGTCTGAAGGTATCCTTCGCGGCCACTGATCGCTTAATCCGACCGTGGCTGTCCCGGCCATTGGGGACAGAAATAGGACTATGGTAGCGGGCACCCGAGGCCGATGAGCTGTGTCGGCTGGACCCCTTGCCAGGATAGGACCGAGTGTACCCTCCGAGCACTGTGCCATCCTTCCGCGTGTAAGACCTGACGTGAACAACGTTGCTGTGAGATCGCGCCGAGGAATACAGGGATGAGCGGTGCAAACCGCGGCCGCTGCCCGAGACGGGCACGACAAAGGACAGGAGAGCGAGTACGATAGATGCCAAACGAGTGACCATCTCTCCACCCTTCTAGATTCAGTGATCTGTCAAAGCCGGAGATTAAGGCTCATTAGAAAAGCCTGCAATGGTACTTTGGTATAAGGCCCATTTATCCACCAGGTGGGCTCCTTGCAGCATTCGGCTGTCAAGATCCCGCCTCCTTCTCCTCAACGATTCAGGCGATTTGAGAGATTCTATGGAGTGCTACAAGGGCCCCTCGCGCACCATTCCTCCGGCTCCCGGCATCTTCCTACCTCACTCACAAGGTGTGAAAAACTACGTTGTAGGGGCGGCTCCGTCAGCCGATCCCCCCGGTTGACGGAGCCGCCCTGGAACAACCATCCGCGAGCCGGCGGATTGCCCCTGCGACGCGCCGCCAAAACGCGATTTTTTCACACCTTCTCAGGTTATAATTGCAGGTTTTGACTCGTGCCCTGAAGGCCATGCTCGAGCGCTACAAGGAGTGGATTTACGCGTGGGAAACCCGTTTGACAGAGCGGGATAAGAATCGAGTGGTGTCCCCCTTGGATTGGGGACTGGAGTGGACCGCAGGCTGGCGGTTCGTGAACGGGAAAATTCCCGCCTCGGACTCCGATGCAGAAGAATTCCTTGGCAAGCTGAACCAAGAAATCTTTGCGCAAAGTGACGTCTTCTACGCTTACAAGACACCTTCAGACTTTCATCTGGAAGGGGACTGCCTGTTCTTTACATCTCCCGTCAGGACTCCGGTCCCGAATAACAACCGCGTACGAGCTCTTTGGTTTCCGGCAGGGCGGCGCGGGGCCGTGGTGGTACTGCCGCAGTGGAATGCCGACCTGGAGAGCCACAACGCGCTCTGCCGCATCTTCAACCTGCTTGGGATTTCGGCGCTGCGCTTGAGCTTGCCCTATCACGACCTTCGGAAGCCGCCGGAGATTGAGCGCGCGGATTATGCTGTTTCATCGAATCTGGGCCGGACGCTCGATGCCGCCCGGCAGGCTGTGGTCGACACGCGGTCGTGCCTGGATTGGTTGGAAAGCCAGGGGTGCCGCAAGCTTGGCATTGTGGGGACCAGCCTGGGCTCGTGTTACGCATACCTGGCCAGCGCGCATGACGAGCGTTTGAAGGTGAACGTTTTCAACCATTGTTCAACGACTTTCGGTGAGGTGGTCTGGACGGGTCAAGCCACGCGTCATGTGCGCGCCGGGCTCGAGGCCGATTTGAGCCTGGACCGCCTTCGCCGCGCCTGGATGGCCATCAGCCCCATTGCCTATGCGGAAAAGTTCGCTCGCTGGCCCAAGAAGTCGCTCTTCATTTATGCCCTCTACGACTTGACTTTCCTGCCTGAGTTCTCGCGAAAGATCATCGCTGAATCCGTTCGTCTCCAGCTTGACCCTAAGGTGGCCGTGTTGCCCTGCGGCCACTACACCACGGGAGAGGCACCGTTCAAGTTCCTGGACGCCTATTACATGGCTTCCTTCCTCGATTCAGCTTTCAGCGAAGTCTGATGTACGAAGCCGGTTCTTCGCTTCCGCAGCAGACGTATGTTGTGCCCATCCTTTGCGTAGGCGCGGAACGCAGCGGCGTTTCAGCCCGCTTCTGCAGGCGTCCCGCAAGGCGGGGTAGCGAGTAGGGGCGAGATTTCCATTTTTCCAATGGGTCTCCTTTTTCTTGTAGTGTTCTGCCTCCGCGGCACCTTGTCCCATTGTTTTTCAAGGGGTTAGAACTATCCCGGGGGATATACGAGTGAGTGTATAAGCGTGGCATTTTGACACACTCGGCGGCTCGCCCGCTTCTCGATAGCCGAGATGAGTAGCCTCTCATCCGCGCCGAGCGCAAGGACAATGCGTCATGGCTGTTCAGTCCCACGGGAGAGCTGCTGGCCGAGTACCACAAGCAGCATCTTGTCCCTCACCTGGAGAGCGATCTTGCGCCGGGGAAAGAAGAGATTGGGCGCACCGTCAGCGGCGCGCCTTTTGGGCTGGCGATTTGCCGCGACCTGATCTTCACCGATTTCGGGCGGCGTTACGGGCGGCTCGGCGTCTCCGCCATGCTCGTGCCGGCCTGGGACTTCTACCGCGACGCCTGGATGGCCTCGAGTGTGGCCGCTCTGCGCGGAGTCGAAAGCGGGTACTCGGTCGTCCGGGCGGGCCGCGAGAGCTATCTGAACGTCAGCGACCGCTACGGCCACACCCTTGCGCGCCAGCGAAGCGATTATCTTCCCGGCAGTAGCGTGCTTGTCGACCTGCCTCTCGGTCCGGCCACTCCGACCCTCCACGCGCGCTACGGCAATGCCTTCGGCTGGCTCTCGGTGGCGGCATCAGCAGTGATGATCGTTCTTGCGGCGCGGGCCGGAAATCAGCCCAAGCCCGCGACGGCAAACGCCTTAGCCGAATTTCTCACCAGGGAGGGGAAGGGCGGTCTCGCAGCGCATGACTTTCAACTTTCGACTTTCGACTGTCGACTTCTCCAGGCGCGGCGGTGAGGGACCGAATCCGAAGACATTCCTGCTTTCCGGTCAGCCCGCCATGTTATAATTTTGTTATACCGAGGGAGGCGATCATGATTACGACGATTCGACGTTTGGGGAACTCGCGGGGAATCATTATTCCCAAGCCGATGCTGAAGGAGGCCGGGTTGGACGAGGAGGCCGAGATCGCGCTCGAACGAGGCGCCATCGTTCTCCGCAAGCCGCGCCGCAACCCTCGCCAAGGCTGGGCGGAAGCCAGCCGCAAATTGGCGGAAGCAGGGGGTGACAAGCTCGTCTGGCCGGAGTTCGGGAACCGGAATGACGGAGACCTTCAATGGTAGCTCGCGGGGAGGTGTGGCTGGTCACGCTCGATCCCTCGGCCGGCAGCGAGATCCGCAAGGCCAGACCCTGCCTGATCGTCTCGCCGCCGGAAATGCACGACTACTTGCGCACGGTGATTGTGGCTCCTATGACTACCGGAGCCAGGCCGGCGCCTTATCGCATCGCAGTTACCTTTCAAGGAAAGCGCAGGCTGATTCTTCTGGACCAGCTCCGGACGCTGGACAAGATTCGGCTCGTTAAACGACTGGGAAACATTAGCGCGGCAGTCTTGGCTTCGACGCTGAAAACACTGCAACAAGTGTTTGCCTGAGGGCGGCTGGCGCAGACCCTCCGGGCCTGCGATCCGCGCGCAGAGGGCCCCGCCAGAATTATTAGATCCGCCCAATGACGCTGCCAGTACTCCGGCGCGGCGGTGGGGGACACGCGAGCACTTTAGTCCCCCTTAGTGATGGGCGCATACATCAAAGACAATGTATACGCCGCCGCTCTTTATGTCATCAGATATCATATCTGCATTTATTAAATTCTCGTACATACCGGACGTCATCGCTGGACATGTCTGGCAACTCAGGCAAGACGTAACGCGTGACAGCGCCAGGCATACCGCACACTTCCAAGTAGTACTTCGACGTCAGCTCCCTCAGCTCTCTCTCCGGGTGCGTAAGTGGCGACGGAAGAGCAGTGAAATCGAGTGATTGAAAGCCAGTCGGCCAATCTAGTAAGGCACGCACGACATGCCGGAACGCTGGGTCATGCCAAGCATCATTGCCAGGGACGACTGTCTTTGCAACATGCGGCCTTGGCAGCGATCCATGCTCATCCCACATGGCCTTTGTAAACTCCACCGCTTGCGCAAGGGACGAATCCGTATCGATGCCAGAATGTCCGAACACCATAAGGGTCTCCGGCGTAAGTCCATATTTCTGCCGCGCTACCGCAATCGCCTCCGCAGGCATTGCCCCGCTCTGCGGCTTTCTCGTCGCAAGCCAAACCTGAGCTGTTGCACCATCGACTCCAAAGCCCACTCTTTGGAGACCTGCTTGTACCGCCTCCTCGATTATTCCAGGCTGTGATCGATGAACCTGGAGAAATGAAGCGACAGTCGACAAGCCCCGCATGGCGATGATAGACCCACCACTCGATGTCCGCACACCCCGGACGAGATTCATGAACTCTCGCAACCGGCTTGGCGTCTGGAACAGGTCCAAATTCGACAGGTATAGTCGTAGTCTATCAAATCCTAGTCTCTGCGCACGCTCCACCAAGTATCGCAGATCCTTCTCGATGATCGCGCTGTCTCGATACGACTCGTTTACCCGTTGAATCTTCCCAGTTACATTGTCATACTTCGTTCTCTGGGCTGGGCAAAAAGTACACTGATATTTGCAACCTTGCGACACAAATAGCGAGAACTCGTTCGCTAGATACAGGCTCATCCACTCGTCACTGAGAAGTTCGTAAGCATCGATTAAGCTCGTCATCTCTGGTAATGGGACGGCCCGAACATCGACACCCACGGCCGACGCGAGCCTTTCATCATCGTTCCCGTTTAAAGTATCCTCACCGAATAGTTCGCGGATCTCATTTGGAGCAAAGCCCGAGACCACCTGGCCACCTAATACAAATCTAGACTTACGACCACGCTCCTTCAGCCGGTGCCGCAACTCAAGCGCGCGACCCACGTATGGTGCACCCACAAGATTCACACCGAGGACATCGCACTCTAGAGAACATTGTGCGAGATTGTCATCACAAAGGTCGACCTCGACGCCAACAGCTAGCAGCCGCGCCGCAACGGTCAATAGCGATGTCGGCATGTACACATTTCCGATCGACTCCTCTGAGGGGTCCGGAGCATACGTGTGTCTCGGTTGAAGAAGCGTTATGGCTGGCAGACAGTCGTCTCCTTCGCGTGCTTCGCGATAGCGCTACCCTCAGTAGCCTTTTAGCCTCTGAAGGTGACCACCAGTAATCTCATACACCTTGTAAGTCATGGCATCGTTGTTACCATCAGCGTTAAAGCGATACTCTCCGGCGAAGCCATTCGCCATCTGGATTGCGTTCTTTGGAGACATGCATGCCCGTATTCCGGCCCGTGAATATGTTTGGCAACTACTTATGATCCGGGTGGCGAGGTTATACGCGTCCCTCCCGATCGGTTCATATGTAGGCATTTGATCCGTCACCTTCTCAGAACCAACAGGCGACAGAACGAATGCCCTGTTGCGAATCTTCGAGACGTTTGTGAGCAGCGAGCCCACCATGCACCCGTCGGTGAAAATAATAGGCGCTGACACTTTGATCTCCGACAACTGATCAATCAACAGCAATCCGTGGTGAGCCACGCCCACGTAGACAATGATCTCTGGTGGTAGCGCTGGCTTGGCCCACCAACGAAGGGAAGAGTCGATAGAGTTGTTAGGCCCGAGCATTTCTTCTATAAGAACTTTTCCGCCGCTCGTTCGTACTCTACTTGCGATGTCACGGGAAAGGCCGAGCGAATAGAATGAATTTTCTTCGTCACCATAGATCGCAACGCGCTGATTCTTGGTCATCTCTCTCACAAGTCTCTGGATGACCTCGGCCTGGCTCGCGTTGTCAGGGACCATCCGAAGCACAGCGTCGTGCCCGGCAGTTTTGGCTTTAGTAAGGATATCGTTCGCAGTTGCGATGGGTAATAGATATGCCGGTCGATCAGTCGACCGGAGGAATATATCAAGAGTGACATCCGTAAGAGTGCTGTTTGAATTGCCGATTACTAGAATGCAGTTTTTGTCGTCGACGAGCTGCTTCGCGATCCGAGCCGCTTCGTCAGTGGAGCCGAGATCCTCAATTATTCTGATGTCAATTTTTTTCCCATCTCGCGTCTCGATATATGCCTTCCCATTGGCGTAGGCCTCTTGAAAACCAACAAGGAATTCGCTTGGTATCGGGAAATCTACGGACCTTTGCGACATGACCACTGCAATGTATGGTTGTGTAGCGATAGCCTCTTTGACTCCGCCATAGAAATCAGCGATCATGGCTCCAACAAAACCACTAATAATCATCAATCCGATTGCTACCACAATCTCGATGGTTCGTTTTAGTTTGGACCGGGCCGATGCTGATGCCTGAGATGATTCGTTCATGCCATATTCTCCTTTGATCAGCTAACATAGCGGTAGCCACAGACTGAGCCTTTCTGTCTGTGGGCTTTTCGGTGCGAGACGAACCCAAGGTCAATCAAAAGCAGATTGACCGTGGCTACGACTCCATTTGCCTCCGAAATTCTGCTTGCCAAGTCGTATCCAAGACGCGGTGCGCGGCGAACAGCTAAGGACCTGCCGCTCAGGAGCGCCCCGCTTTTGGCCGTCGCCCGCGGTGCCTTGCCAGGCGCTTCCGCGCTTTGATGCGGGTCGATGATGTCGCCGAAGAACGGGGGCAATCGCTCAAGACCTAACGTCTTGCGGCTAAGCGACCGCCTTTTCCAGCGGCCGACTTCGGGCGATTGTTCGAGGCGCCAGGCCGGCGGCGCGCTGTACCTGCTGCCGCCGCTGCTGTATTCACCAACAGTCGGAGTGCCCGGTTCACCGACTCCGAGTCAGGGAAGACGTCCGCCAGTTCACGCTCGATCAACACGAGGTTGGTCCCGGCAGTTGCCTGAAGGTAGTACTTACCGCGAACTCCTCCCTTGAGCTGCGAGAGGTCATACTCCGGCCTCAAATCGTCATCTATTCCCTTCGCCGATGCCTTCTTCATATTGCCTATGCTCTCCTCTGGTCGCCTTCCGCGCGCTGATGATTCGGACGCGGTCCCCGCGCTGGCAATGCGACACGAATACAACCTGCTGTCTGCTGGAACGGCCGATTGTGATCTCTCGATCCTCCCCACTGGAGTGATCCGGGTCGGGAAAGGTCAAGGCCAATGGGTCGAGAAAGACGGTTGCCGCATCCTCGAAGGAGATTCGATGCTTTCGCAGGTTGCCCTTCGCCTTTTCCGCATCCCACTCGTAAATCACAGGCTCAGTCTACCTCACCCACGTCGGGAAACCAAACAGCCACGGAGTGGCCGCGGCGACCTTTTCTGTCCGTAGGCTTTCCACCGACGTACTACTGCTTGTGGATTCACACAGCCAGGGGCGTGAGCTGATAGACACGGGCAAGCTGACCCGCCTTGTTTAGATCACCTGTCTTTAACGCCTCGCGCACCTCATCCAGCTTTTGTGCGTCTTCCACAGACAAATAGGGCGACCACCCCGTGTCGGACTCAACCCACTCAACCTCGACCGCAGCAGCGTATTGTCCCTCATGGATGAACTTGGTGTAATGCCTTTTGGTCATGACTTTCTCCTGAGAAAATCGTCTGCCCATCGGCTTGGGTCAGGCCGATACGCGGTGACAACCACGGCGGGAGAATCCGCTTGGCTCGGGATACCCCATACAACATGGATGGGCTTGCCCTTGTTGTCCTTTTGCAGGACAAGCACACACGCCCCCTTGTGATAGGCCGGGTACTCTTCGACCACGGCGCCCTCCCTGGCCCCTTCAAGGATATCCCTCACAAGAATACCATCTGCCGCAAGCTCATCATACCCGTGATCCGAGATGAGTACCTCTTGACTGGCTACCAAGCCGAGAATGCGCTGAAAGATCTCACTCATCAAGGAATCCTGGCGCCGTCCATGGTCCTCACTTTGATTGTCTCACGGCAAAGACAGCGGGCGGGTTTGGCCTAGCCTTCTTGCTGTCGGCGGTGCTCGGCCACAATAGTGACCTGGATATCGTGGGCTAAGCGGACCACCCGTTCCACCAAACCGCGGCCAAAAATCATCGGCCATCTCTTCTGCTGGGGCCGGGCAAGGAAGATCTGTGTAATTTTGTGGAGGCGGGCAAAGTCGACCAAAGTTTGGGCCACATCTTCGCCCTGTAACACGCTGGGCTCGATATGCAAGTTCCGGGCGAATTTCATGTGCTTTTCTACGGCCTCGCGCTGGCCTGCCGGAATATTGTGCAAGCTGCCGTCGCGGAAGACACAGAGCGCGAAACAATCCGCCTTCAGGTAATCGGCCACACGCCTGCCGCGCCGGATTAGCGCCGCTGAAGAGGGGTCTTCTGTGACGAGAATGAGGATTCGGTCGGACGTCCGAGGCCCCTGAGATGAAAGCGAGTCATGGTCTTCGCCTCCAATCCCAACCGCCTCCGTTTCGTCCTGGACCGACTGCCGAACGTCAACCTCATGCGCGGTCTGGCGTATGGCCAACTCACGCAGGGCGACAAGAGTCGACTCCTTAAAGAAATTCTCCATCGCCTGGTGCGCCTTTTCGGGTGCATAGACGACGCCGCGCATCAGCCGGTTGAGCAGGGCCTGAGGAGGCAAGTCGACCATGACCACCTCGTCGGCTTGCTTGACTACCCAATCCGGGATGGTTTCACGCACGCGGATGCCCGTGAACTGCCAGACCTGGTCGTTAAGGCTCTCCAGGTGTTGCACGTTCATCGTGGTCAACACGTCGATGCCGGCGTCCAGCAGGACTTTCACGTCTTGCCAGCGCTTTTCTCGCTCCGACCCCGGGATATTCGTGTGCGCAAACTCGTCGATGACGCAGACTTGGGGACGGCGACGCAGTATGGCACCGACATCCGTTTCCCCAAACACGGCTCCTCGGTATGCGATCTTGCGGCGGGGTAAGAGTTCCAGGCCCTCGGCTTTAGTAATGGTGTCCATGCGCCCGTGGGGCTCGAAATAGCCAACCACGACGTCAATACCCTCATTCTTCAACTTGTGGGCTTCGTCCAGCATCTGATAAGTCTTGCCGACGCCCGCGGCGTAACCCAGGAAGATCTTAAGCGTGCCTCGACGGACGGACTCGGACATGTACGGCATCCTATACCGGGAACACTCTGACGTCGATATTCTCCGCTGCCCGGATGAGGTGTTCCACAGGCCTGCCAAAGACGCGATCCCACCAGTTGTTGCTCATTCTGTTCGCCAAAAAGATCTGAGTAATGCCGTGGGCCCGCGCAAACTGCATGATGATGTAGGTTGGATCCTCGCCATCCAGTGCTTCGATGCGCGCGCCGGCAGCCCGCGCATGCGATAAGTTTCTCTCCAGGAGAGTCTTTTCTTCCAATGTGACGTCTGGCCGATTAATGTACGCCACAAACAATTCCCCATGGAATCGCTCGGCGTTGCGCCTTCCGCTGGCGATCATTTCGGCGGCTTCAGCGTAAGGGGAAACACAAACGAGAATGCGCTCATGGGCGCCCCAAAGCTGCTCGATGCCATGACGCGCCAGGTAAGCCTCAAGCTGAAAGTCGACCACATCCGCAGCCAGCAGGAGCGCAATCTCCCGTAGTCCAGAAAGCTGTTGCGGCAGGCTGGTCGTAGCGCTAGTCTCACCAGCAGCCAGAGGGCTGGGGTCGCGCTGTAGACAAAAATCGGGCGGTGCGTCCACAATTTCGATTTCGTCCGCATTGCGCAAGAAGCTTTCCGGAACGGTCTCCGTCACGTGCTTGCCCCAGATCCTCTCCACCCCCTCCCGCCGTTCCTCGATATGTTGGACGTTGACCGTGGCAATCACCGAGATGCCCGCCGAAAGCAGGTGCTCTACATCCTGCCAGCGCTTGGAGTGCGGGCTACCAGGGGGGTTGTCATAAGCCAGACCATCAACCACGCAGACTTGGGGGTGGCGACGCAGGATGGCCTCCACGTCCATCGTGGGCACGCCACCGATGGTACGGAGGGGGATGACTGGCATTTTTTGCAGCAGGGCTTCGACTTCGGCTGAGACCTTGGGTTGGATCGCACCCACCACAACATCCTCTCCTCGTGTCCGCCGGCGCCGCGCCTCGTCAAGCATGCGGAATGATTTGCCCACACCTCCCGCGTATCCGAGAAAGATCTTGAGTCGTCCGCGCTTGTAGTATTGCTCCTCTGCCTGAAGTTGGCGCAACAGTTGCTCAGGATCTGGACGGCGGTTGGTAGACATGTTCCTTATAAGGGCGGTGAGTCTTCCAGCTTCCAAGATCTATTATCGGCGAGAAAGGCACAAAACGGAAGTCCTCCCGCCCTTCGGTATTGGGTCAATTTGATGTAGAGGCGGCTTTACGTCGCCATTTGGCGAGATAAACTCGCCGCTACAGCATCAAATTGACCCACTACCCGCCCTTGCGGGCGGGGACGGTCGCCGTGGCGACTGCCCAGGGAAAACCCGCTGGGCTCCACAGGGCAACATCGGACCCCAACACCCCCTGCTTCTGGTAACATGATTGCCGCCCAAGAAAAACTTTGCCTGGGACCGTGGAAGCTGTTCAGGTTCCACAGTGCGGCATAGCGGCAACCAAAAGCAGATTCTTCGCTGCGCTGCGCTCCGTTCAGAATGACATGTCATCCTGAGCGGAGCGAAGGATCTGCTTTTCTTCGCGCCGCGCGATGAAGTTGGCGCCTAGTGCTACAGTGATTTATGGGGTACACGCGATGAACCCAGCGACTGCCGAGAAACTTCAAGAGCTCTTGTCCCAAGGACGTTCGCAGCACGCCGTCGCGCTGCTACAACGTCTCGATCCCGATGTCGCAGCAGACTTGGTCATGAGCATCCCCTACGAAGAGCAGCAGATCCTGTTTCGTGCGTTGCCCGTTGATTTTGCGGCGACATTAGTTGGGCATTTTCCTTACTACCACTCCTATGTCCTGCTCCACTCCCGGCCGGCAGAAGAACTGCGCGCTATTATTGCCAAGACCAAGCCTGAAGAGCGTCATGAATTCTTTGATGAGCTACCGGAGGAAGCCTGGCAGCATTTGATGGACGAACTCTCGGGAGAGCAACCTGCCGAAGCAGTTGGGGAAGAATTGGGGGCAGCTATTGCCAGGCCTCCCTCGGTGGTCAAACCCATTATCGCGGCTCTCCAGATTGAGAAGAGTTTTCTACAGCCGGACGGCAGACAGATTCAGGTTATTGCTCCTCTCAATCTGTCCGTGGAGCCCGACTCGATTGTGGCCCTTCTCGGCCCTTCTGGGTGTGGTAAATCCACCCTTTTGCGAATCCTCACCGGACTCGCGCCACCCTCCGGCGGCAAAATCCTGTGGCATGATGAACCGCTGAATGAGTGCCGGCCAAACGTCGCCATCGTGTTCCAAAGCTTCGCCTTGTTTCCCTGGCTCACGGTTCTGGATAACGTTGAGGTTCCACTCCTCGCACGGGGTATGGCACACTTCGAACGACATCATCGCGCGCTCCGAACCCTTGACAAAGTAGGGTTGAAGGGGTTTGAGACCGCGTACCCCAAAGAACTCTCGGGAGGCATGAAGCAGCGCGTAGGATTCGCACGCGCTTTGGCGGTGGAGCCCGAAATTCTCTTCATGGACGAACCCTTTTCGGCTCTTGACGTCCTGACAGCGGAGAATCTGCGGGGCGAACTGATGGAGTTGTGGCTTGGAAAGAAGATCCCCACCCGAAGCATTTTCCTGGTTACTCACAACATCGAGGAAGCGGTTCTGCTCGCGGACCGGATAATCGTCCTGGGGCGTAACCCGGCAAGAATCCGCGCCGACTTTCGTGTTCCGCTCCGGCAGCCAAGGGAACACACTTCCGCCGAGTTCCTCGTCTATGTGGACTACATTTACAAGCTGATGACACAGCCGCAGCTCGAGCCCGTGCCGCCCTCAACCGCGGAGCGGCTGGCGAGAACGCCCTCCCAGATGCTGCCCCATGCCCGGCCGGGCGGAGTCGCGGGACTGCTCGAAATACTTGATGACCGCGGCGGCAAGGAGGACCTGTACCACCTAGCTGAAGAACTGTTGATGGATGTCGGAGACTTGCTGCCCATCGTCGAGGCGGCGACGCTACTTGCCTTCGCCAGATCAGATAAGGGCGATGTTGAGATTACCCCAAAGGGAAAGGCGTTTGCCGAGGCCGACATTTCCACGCGAAAGCTCCTATTCCGTGAGGCCGCACTCGCCAATGTCTCGCTGCTTCAGCAGATTAACAATGGTCTGAAGAGTAAGTCAGACCACGCTATGCCACTTGAGTTCTTTCGTGATCTCCTGGAGGAACACTTCTCCGAGGATGAGGCCCAAAGGCAGATCGAGACTGCCCTGCATTGGGGTCGATATGGCGAGATTTTTACCTACGATTCCGAAAGTGACAGACTTCTGTCGCACCAAAGCACAAGCTCCTTGGATTCTCCCGAAGATGTTCTGCATCACTGATGACGCCGCGAACTGAAAAAGCTTCGTCTGCACCTCCGCCCTGGGGAATCTTTCCTCCCACTGTCCCACCTTTTCTGAGAGACTTGCCCATCATCCTTGCGGGGCTGGCAATCTTCTATGGCTTGCTCACGTTCAGTCGCTACGGGATTGGCCCCGTCAATACTCAGGCTGAAATTCAACTCCATCCCGGAGCACTGCCGAAGTATGCCTTGTTCTCGCTCACTCGCATTGCGATGGCCTACGTCCTCAGCTTGGCTTTCACTTTCGTCTATGGATATATTGCCGCCTACAACGCTAAAGCGGAACGATTCATGATTCCGCTACTGGACACGTTGCAGTCCATCCCTGTTCTCAGCTTCCTCCCCAGCGTGATGGTCTCGATGGTTGCCTTATTCCCCACTCGGCAATTGGGCGTGGAACTGGGGTGCATCGTATTGATCCTCACCGGGCAGGTCTGGAACATGACCTTCAGCTTTTACTCATCGCTCAAGAGCATTCCGAATGAGATGCGTGAAGCGGCAAAGGTATACCGGTTGAGTTGGTGGCAAAGGTTCCTGCAAATGGAACTGCCTTACGCTGCCATCGGACTGATTTGGAATTCCATGATGTCGGTGGCTGGCGCTTGGTTCTTTCTGATGGCCTGCGAGATGTTTGTCTTGGGAAATCGCGACCTTCGTCTTCCCGGCCTCGGTTCATACCTCCAAACCGCAGCCAATGCGGGAGATACTCGAGCGATTATCTGGGGACTGGCCGCCATGGTGGCGGTTATCGTGCTGGTTGACCAGATCATCTGGCGTCCAACCATCGCTTGGGCTGAGAAGTTCAAATTTGAGCAGGTCGAAGCTGCGGTGACGCCGCGATCACCCGTTCTCGATCTGCTGCGCCGTTCGAAGATCCTTCATCTTGCCGCCCGCGTGTCTGTCCTACCTCTCCGCGAGGCCTTGAATCTGTACTTTGCTCGAGCCCAAGCATCCCCCCACCGGTATCACTTGGGACGTGGGCTGGTGAAATTTGCGTCACGTGCCCTGCTGGTGGTTGCGCTGCTTGGCGTCGCGTACGCGGTCGGGAAGATGAGTAGCATGCTCGCCGCGCTCTCGCGACCAGAAATACGAGAAATCCTGTGGGGAGCCGGAGCGACATTCCTTCGAGTCGAGGCGACTCTCTTGCTGGCGGCATGCTGGACGATTCCGGTCGGGCTTTATATAGGGTTAAGGCCGAAGCTCTCCGCTGTCGCCCAACCGATCGCTCAAATTGCAGCCTCCGTACCCGCCACGGCTTTGTTCCCCATCGTTCTGCTTCTGCTGCTCCGCCTCGGCGGCGGACTGGGGATTGGCTCGATTGTTCTCTTGCTGCTGGGTACACAGTGGTACATCCTGTTCAATGTTATCGCCGGGGCCAGCGCCATTCCGACGGACCTCAAGGAAGTCTGCGGCGTGTTCCGCTTGGGTAACCTCGAACGCTGGCGCAAATTACTTTTGCCCGGAATCTTTCCCTACTTGATAACCGGGCTGGTCACCGCCTCTGGCGGAGCATGGAATGCCAGCATCGTCGCGGAGTATTTCCATTTCCGGGGGCAAACCTTCTCGATTATGGGACTCGGTGCTGTGATCAGTCAGGCGACGGACAGTGGCAACTCCCGTCTGCTCCTCGCGGCCACAGTTTCCTTGGCGGCGATGGTCGTTACCATCAATCGGCTTGTCTGGCGACGCCTATACAACCTGGCGTCGACCCGGTTCAAGCTTGAAAGCTGAATTTTGCATGGGCTAGTTTCCCGACATGCAATTCAGTCGGGGGTCCCGGAGGAGGGACGGGGATTGGCAGAGAATTCAACTCGATTGCGTCCTGCCTCTTTCGCCCGGTAAAGAGCGGCGTCCGCCGATCCCAGCAATGCTTCGAGGTCCGCCGGAACAAGTTGCTTGGCGACTGTCACCCCCAGGCTGATTGAGACGTCGATGGATTTATTCTTGGCTTTCACCGGCTCTGAACGAACCAGGTGGCATATTCGCTCTGCCAGTTTCACACCTTCCTCCAGACTGCATTCGGGGAGAACCAAGAGGAACTCTTCCCCACCAAATCGACCGATGGTGTCGTAGCGCCGCAGTGAGCTTTGCATTCGGCGAGCCACTTCACAAAGGACTTCATCCCCGGTCAGGTGTCCGTGGGTGTCGTTAATTCTCTTGAAGTGGTCGATGTCAGCCATGACGATGGATACCGGGTTTCCGGAGCGACATCCCCGACTTAATTCAGCCAACAAGGAGTCGAGACATGCCCTGCGATTCAATAGACCCGTCAGGGGATCATGAGTTGCCAATTCCAGGAGCGCCTCCTGCGCGCGGATCAGCCTGTCCTCCAACTCAATGATGCGTTCCCCCGCGTGGATCCGGGCTCTTAATTCCCGCGGATCAAAAGGCTTGATGAGATAGTCGTCAGCGCCAGCCTCGATACCTTCCACCACGTCTTGCTTTTGATCCCGGCTTGTCAATAGGAGGAGATAAATGTAAGGGTCTGGCTTCCTTTCCCTAATCGCACGGCAGATCTCCACACCATCCATGTTCGGCATCATCCAATCCAGAAGGGCAAGCCGCGGTCTATCCTCCCCCTGAAGCACCTTCCACGCTTCCAGCCCATCGCTCGCGACCACAACCTGGTAGCCCCACTTGGTAAGGAAAGTCTGTAGCATATGGCGGAAGGTGATTTCATCTTCGGCGACCAGGATTCTCGTGGTGGACATCTTCCTGAGTTACCTCGCTGGGTTCTTCGCAGGGTCTATGTTACGGCGCAACCCTGGGGCTTTCAAGTTGCCGTCGCCTGCGTGAACAAGTTAGCCTGCGGGGGCGTTCTAACTTGTTTCCGCGGCAATCAGAGCGGTCTTTTCTCTGTCTCCGTCCGAACGGCGAGTAAAGCCGGCTTCAAGCGTTCCAGTTGACACTCCAACTCCTGCAGCACACTTTCGGCGTGCACCAAGTCCCCTGCGTGAGCGAGCCTTTCGAGCTTGAGCGCTGCTTCCGAGGCCATCTTCGCAGCAAGGTTACTTGTGGAGCCTTTCAGACTATGCGCGCCTCTTTGCAGGACCTTTGCATCCTTCCTGTCCAGCGCGACCCTGATTTCATCCACAAGATGCGGACACTCCTCCAGAAACAGGTCCACGAGGTCCCTTAGCAATTGAGGGTCGTTGTCCACACGGGACATAAGCAGCGCTTCATCCAGAACCTCCACCGGAGGTTTTTCAGGAGGCGCGTGGGTGGGAATGTTGGGCACGTCCATGACGAGTGTTTGGATAGTTTCAAACAGGTTTTGGTGTCGGATGGGCTTGGGCACATAGCCGTCCATGCCTGCCGCCAAGCAACGTTCACGATCACCTTTCATGGCGTATGCTGTCAGGGCAACGATCGGGATGTGCTTGCCGCTGATCTTTTCCTTCTCACGGATGATAGCTGTGGCCTGAAAGCCATCCATGTCCGGCATTTCCACATCCATCAGTACGATGTCACAATTCGCCGCGTCCTTATCCAATAGGTCGACAGCTTCTCGACCGGTCGTGACTGCCATAACGGTGTGTCCACGTTTCTGGAGCAGGCGCGTCACGAGCTCTCGGTTGATCGCGTTGTCCTCCGCCACAATGATGCGGAGCTTGCGACGCTCTTCTCGAATCGTGTGACGGGTGACAAGGTCAGGGTGGTCCTTTCTCTGGGAGTGCTGGCCAAGAACGAGCAGAATTGCCTCCAAGAGCTCGGACTGCCGGATCGGTTTGACGAGATACGCCGAGATGCCAAGCGCGCGGCAGCGGGCGGCGTCACCGCGCTGTCCAGCAGAGGTCAACATCATGATCGCGCTTCCGGCGAGGGTGGGATCTTCCTTGAGCTTCTCAACGACCATGAAGCCGTCCATATCCGGCATTTGGGCATCAAGCAGAATCAAAGGAAAAGTTTTGCCCATGTCCTTTGCGCGCCGCATCGCGACCAGACCCTCCTGCCCGCTCGCCACCAACGCGGGCTGCATGAACCAGGACTCGAGCATGGCCTCCAAAATACGCCGGTTGGTAGCATTATCGTCAATGACTAGCACAGGCGTACCTTGCAGGCTGACCTCTACCAGGGGAGCGGGCCGTGGCTGCGGCCCTTTCACAAGGCCAAACTTCGCCGTGAAATGGAACCTGCTTCCTTTGTTCGATTCGCTCTCCAGCCAAATTCGGCCTTCCATCAGCTTTATCAGTCGGGACGAGATAGCCAAGCCCAGGCCGGTCCCACCATATTTACGTGTGGTTGAGCTATCAGCCTGCATGAAGGCCCCAAAAATCCGCTGTTGCTTTTCCCGCGGGATGCCGATGCCGGTGTCGGTGACGCAGAAATGCAGGGTGGTCCAATCTTCCCCTTGTGACTCGATCTCGACTCGCAAGTCCACTTCCCCGCGTTCGGTGAACTTGATGCCATTCCCCACCAAATTCAGAAGGATTTGTCGCAGCCGTCCAGGATCTCCGACTAAGCGGGCCGGAAGGTCGGGCAGGGTCTCCCATGTCAACTCAAGTCCCTTCTCATCAGCCCGAGCGGCGAGTGCCCGCATGGTGTTGCTCAGCGCATCTTGCAGGTCGAATTCGCAAATGTCGAGCGAAAGTCTCCCGGCCTCAATCTTGGAGAAATCCAGGATGTCATTCATCAAGGTCAGGAGGGTGTCAGCGGACTCTTTTACGCTGCTCAGGTACTCTCGCTGCTCACGCGAAAGGGGGGTGTCGAGGGCCAATTCCGTCATGCCAATGATCCCATTCATGGGGGTCCGGATCTCATGGCTCATCACTGCCAGGAAATCACTCTTGGCCCGGCTGGCAGCTTCCGCAGTCTCTTTGGCGCGGCGCAATTCTTCTTCCGCCTGCCGGCGATCGGATATATCAATAAGGCTCCCTTCGATGTGGGCGATCTCCCCCTCCACACTCATGACCAGGGTAGCATTCTCCAAGACCCACAAAGGGCTCCCGTCCTTCCTCTGCAAACACTGTTCGAAATTGGTTAGAGTCCCATGCTCCTTCAATCTACCGAGAAACTCGTCGCGGGCCGTGGCGTCAAAATACAAATCTCCAGCCCTGCGCTCCAACATCTCGGCCGTTGACGCGTAGCCAAAAATGCGTACGCAAGCGTCATTGCAGTCCAGAAGATGGCCATCCACCGTGACGCGATACACCCCTGCCAGGTTCCTCTCGAAGAGCAGCCGGTAGCGCTCCTCACTGGCGCGAACAGACTCTTCATACCGCTTGCGCTCGGTGACGTCGCGGGAGATGCCGAAGGTTCCGATAATGTTCCCGTTGGTATCACGCAGGGGCATCTTCGTGGTCGAGGCCCAGGTCGCATGGCCATCCGGCCAGGTTTCCTTCTCCTCCTTGCCCAACACCGGCTGGCCCGTTCTGATGATCTCCTGCTCGTCGGCATAGGCCTGCTGGGCATGTTCACCAGTAAAGAAGTCGGAGTCGGTCTTGCCCACCGCTTGGGCAGGGTCGCTTAGCCCAAATTCTCTCGCGTGTGCCTTATTGATCCGGGTAAAGCGGCTCTCGCGATCCTTGAAGTAGATCACGTCGGGGACATTGTCCATGAGGGTGTGGAGCAAATGTCTCTCCTCCATCAGCGCCGCTTCCGCCCGCTTGCGCTCCGTGATGTCACGGGCAATAGTCGCAGCACCCACCACGTCTCCCGCGGCATTCCGGATCGGAGAGATCGTGAGGGAGACATCAATCCGGCAGCCATCCTTTCGCACTCGTACGGTCTCAAAATGGGTGATTTTCTCACCCTGCCTGACCCTGTGCAGAATCACCGCCAATTCGTCAACATGGTCGGAGGCCGCAAGCATTGAAACGGGCTTTCCCATAACCTCGTCGGCCCGATAGCCGAAGATCACCTCAGCGCCCTTGTTCCAACTGGTAATCGTCCCTCCCAACGTCCTGCTGATAATGGCATCGTCGGACGACTCAACGATGGCAGCCAGCTTCGAGCGCACTTCCTCGGCCCGTGTGCGCTCGGTAACGTCCCGAAATCCCCAGACCCTCCCAACGTTCTTCCCTCCAACTCTCTGGGGATGGGACTGCCCCTCGAGGATTCTTCCATCCTTGAGTTCAATAACGTCATCACTTTGCCCGTTCGGATGGGCGTAAAGCTCGGCTACTCTCAGATGGAAACTTTCTGGGTCCTTCAATTGTGAGGACACGTAGGAGACCACTTTGTCCTCGTCCCTCGACGCGAGAATGGACTTCGGAATCCGCCAAAGCTCCCCGAATTTCTCATTGAAAGCGGTGATTTTCCCTCGTTCATCAACAACCAGGATTCCCTCCGCGGTGGACTCCAATGTCGCCCGAATCGTCTCGGTTTGATTCTGCACGCGCCGTCTAAGCATGACTACCCAAACTAGCGCCGAGAGGATGACCAATCCCGTGAAACCCAGCAGGGAGAGCGCGCGCTCAAGGGTCCACCACGGAGGCTGTTGAATAACCGCCACATCTTCCGGCGCCCGAAGCAGAAGTCCGAAGCCTACGGGGGCCCTGTTCTCATCGACACCAATGTTGCATATCCCGGTCAGTTGCACCAGGCTGCCCACACGGAGGTGGGCCAGAGCTTGCCCTGCTATCGCCTCCTCAAGCTCAGCCCTAAAATTCAGGTTGTCCGTGCTGATAGAAAGTGTTCGTAGGCCCGCTTGCCTACCGAAGTCCAACAATCGTCCTTGGATTCGAATCAGCTCGGAGTCAAAGCTGCCTGCGAGCGCCTGTTGTGCCGTCACGGTCACAGGTCGGGGTGGCGGGCCTGTTCCGATTTTTCTGAAGATCGCATCTTTCAAGACGGGGCTGTAGTTGCCCACCGCAGGAAATCCAACCACCTCGACCCGATCCCCGGGCTTGAGCACCGTTGTCTGGCCCGTTTGGACTTCCACGCCCTGCTGTCCATCACTGATGAAAATCGATCTCCGCAGGCGCTGAAGAGTGACTACTCCCTGAACCCTCACGCGCTGGCTGAATGCTCCCTGTGAAGTGAGTCGCAGAACGATGTGAATGGGACGCAAAGGAACCGAGAAAAGGTCGGTCGGTGCGGGGCGCTCCACGAGGAGATTGTCGAAGCCAGGGATCATCAGCGCGGCGCCGATGAACTGGGTCTTAGCATTGTAGATGCCGCTGGACACTCCCCTCAGTCGCACTGCTGCTCCTACCAAGTTTTCCGGGGCAGGCTTTTGGACCAAGACGTAGACCGGGAATTCAACCGCTCTGGAGGCAATGTGCAGGAGTAAGCGTCCATCATTCTCGCCGGTAGACATGATGATGCCTTCCACTTCAACAAACTGGCTATCCTGTACTCCCGACGCCAACTCCTCTCCAGAGACCCTTCGTGGCACTGGCAACGGAGCTTCGCCCAAGATGCGCACGCGAGGATTCACGATTTCAGAAGCGAAAAGCCCTGGTGCCGTTCTGCCCTCAACCTCCACGTACTGGCCAGCGTGCAACTGGACCGCCAGATTGGTAGGGTCAACGTAGATTCCGGCGGTTGCATCCTGGACAAACAAGTGTCCGTGGCTGAACTCGGCGTACGTGACCACCGCGCGCAGTTGAATGGGGTAGCCAAGCGTGGCCTTTTCTGAAGAGAGTTCTCTGACCTGGCGAGCTTCTTTGAGTACGGGTAGGGTCCCCGATGTGCCGCGCCCCTCCTGCTGGGCCAATGCAACCCCAGGTAGGACGAGAAAAACGAAAAAGAGTAGAATTACATGTACAGACGAGTGATGCCCCACGGGTTGCGAGTTGCCGACCACTCTGTGTTCCCCAATCGGTCGATAAGTAACTAAGTGCGGCAAGACTCTGAAAGTGACCACTTTCCGTCCCTCCCTTGCCCGCAATGATAGTCAAGGGAGCACGGCGAAGCAAGCAGTAGTTCTCGGTTGCATAATGCCTTGACCTTGAACTCCAGATTCCCGCTTTTCTTTCCCCCGAGTTTCTTTTCAAACTCGGGGATCCAGGCCATCAACTCGTCCTCAGTTGGCTCCGCAATTGGAACCATCCTCCTGCCGCTGACGTAACGGCGCGGTGTGCTTGTTCACTCGCCGAGTGCGTTTCCAGCACTGCGGGTCGATCCTTAGCACGGAGGTCGCCCCCGATGCCAAGTTAATGAAACCGCCATGATAGCTGATTTCGCCGTAGCGAAACAGCCGGGCCAGCAAGGCCAGCGCGTGCTGGGCGAGGGTCGACTTTACAAGCAGTTCTTGTCTCTCCTTTGCCGCCGCCGCGCGCCGGTCCGTGGGCGCGTGAACTTCTTTGCCAGCACCGTCTTCAAGGCTTGGTTGTCCAGCGTCAGGTCCGCCACGATCTGCTTCAGCCGCCGATTCTCGTCTTCCAATCCCGCCCTGCGGAACTGCCTTTCCCTTCCGCGGTGGGAAATTCAGTTTAATCGACCGTCACGGAAATCGCCACGCTATGGCTGGTGGTTGGGCCGGTGCCTTGCACGGTGACGGTGCCGGATTCGGGGGTTGTGGTGCCCCCGCCGCTACCTCCGCTGCTTCCACCGCCGCAACTAAGGCCGGCTACCAGCAACGCTACGAGTATGGCGCCGAACGCGACCTGCCGCGCGTACGGTCTCCACAGCAAAGATTGTGAATCACGCCAGCGCAGTATGATTAGGACCATCAGCAGCAGGCAAGCCGCTGCCAAGGCTGGCACCGGCCATCCCTTGAACGGGCGGTCCTTCTGCGGCGCAGGGAAGTTCGATGCCGAGGACGAAGCAGTAATCGTGACAGTGGCCGTGTTGTTGCTGTTGAGGGCCCCGACCGAGCAGGTGACTCCCGGCAGCGTATTGGAAGCGCTACAGGAGAAGCTCACGCTGCTGCCGGAAAGGTTGTTGATCGGTGTCAAGGTGAGCGTGGATGTGCCGCTGCTCCCAGGATTCATCGTCAAACTGCTGGGGGAAGCACTCAGCGAAAAATCCGGAACGACACTAGTGAAGCTGGAGACGCTTGACCAAGTCCCGTACACCCCGCTGGAAGAAGACAAGGCTTTCACCTGCCAATAGTAGGTGCCCGCGGCCAGATTGCCCGCAGCCGGAGCGCTCGGCGGAGTGTAAGAGGTCGTCGTGGTTGTCGTACCATTTGTGCAGCGTCCGCAGGTCCCTACCGCAGGATTTGTAGGCAGCACGCCTTGCGTAGTAGCAATTAATATTAAATAGCCGGCATTCCCTGTGACCGTTGTCCAACTGAAGGTGGGCGTGAGCGAGACCACCGTCGCTCCATTGGCGGGTGCGGTCAGCGTCGGCGCCTCCAGCGTCGGGCCGTTCGTAGTGAAGCTAAAAGCGTTTGACCAAGCAGCGGTCCCGCTGCTGGAAGAGGGCTCAAGGGCTTGCACCTGCCAAAAGTAGGTGCCCACAGCCAGAGCGCTCGGCGGAGTGTAGAAATTCGAATTCGTGCTGGTCGTGTCAACAATCGTGCACGCGCTGCAAGTGCTTGTTGCGGGGTTGGTCGGCAGATCGGCCGGACTGGTTGCGATCATGATCCGGTAACCGGCGTTACCGGTCACCGCCGTCCAACTGAAGGCAGGCGAGAGAGCGACCCCCGCCGCTCCGTTGGCAGGTGCGGTCAAGGTCGGGGCCGGCAAGTTCCCGGCAACCGACGAACCCCACGCGGTGACCAAGTTGAAAGCATCAATGGAGCCGAGCCCGCTCGCCTGATCGTAGCCGATGCCGGCGCTATAGCCAATCGCGCCGCCGTTGGGACAATCCGTAGTTCCGGCCTGACAGGGCACCATATTATTGCCGGTCGTGATGTCGTGGAACGCGGCGGGCGTACTCGCCGCCATGGAATAGAGGATGGGGTTAATGTTGCCCTGGCCATTTGGAGTGTTCATCTTCTGGTTGATGAGGGCAACAATCCCCGCAAAGCAGGGCGTCGCCACAGAGGTTCCACCTTCCGCAATCAGGTCCTGATTACTATCACGGAATCCGCTGACGCAGCTCCCCTGGACACACATCAAGCTTCCGTCGTGAAAGAAGGAGGAATTAAGGGAAAGGTCTGGAACGTCTCGGGCATTGTCGTTCGGCACGCCGGTTCCTGTCTGCCAAATCGGCTTGGAGAAGTAGGCGCTCGCTCCGCCCCCCCCTGCCCACAGATTGCGTTGGGTGTTTAACGGTGACGATGTATCGTTCCATACCATCTCTGGGATATAGGAAAGGGCCGAAGGGGAAACATCCACCCCGTTGGTAGCCGCTGCCCAGTATGTCCCCGAGCCCTCATTGAATTCCGTCCCGCCCATTCCTGTAACGTAGGGAAAACTGGCGGGCGCATTTACAGCCAGGCCCTGCGTGGCAACCGCCACGATGGACGAAGGGGAATCGCAATCGGCTGCGCCAGAGTCGCCGGCGTCAGCCACAATGGTCTGTCCTTGTGCATCCGCCTCCTGGGCAAGACTCGCAAAGGTATTTAGTGTCGTGGAACCCCACTTCGCTTCGCAGAGGCCATAGCTGATGCTGATGACCGGTGCAGTGTTATTGGCGATGGCGTACTGGAACGCTTTAAGGACTCCGTTGCTTCCCCCGTTGACATAGATGATTGTGGCGTTCTTGGCCACGGCGCCCGACCATTCGACGTCCAGGCTGGCTTCAACGATATCCGCTGAGACGACGCCCGGGTCGGACGAACCAGGGACCAGGACAACCATTGGGGGGATCGCCGGCAGCCCCGAGGCATTGCGGAAAGCTGTGATATCACTCCCGCCCCCATAGAGGTCCGTCTGCCCCATCACCGCGATGGACTGTCCCGTGCCATCGATTCCGCTGCTGTAAAGAGCGTTGACGTCGTAGATGGTGGCAAAGTCGCCCGGGGCGACGTAGGTATTCCCACTGATGTGGGAGGTAAAGTCCGGTTTGAGACTCGACTTCACCCTGCGGACGACGCTGCCCGGTTTGAGAGGGTAATTGTCCAGCGCCTGAATGCCCAAGACCACGTCCGCGAGGGCGCTGGGCACGGAAGGCTCAGTCGCGTTAGCATAGTACGTCTCGCCGTTGAGCGAGAAGTGGTGAATCTGCGTTTGAAAAGCTGCTTGCACCTGCGCTGCGGTACCCGAGAAAGAGACCCAATTGCGGCTGCGAGCCGTCTGGGTCACGGCGAATCCCTGCGCCTGCAACCAATTGACGACCTTTTCGACATCGCTTGGGCTCAATCCGAAACGGTCGGCGAACTGCTCCGGGGTCAGCCACTTGTGAAAGTTCGGCGAAGAGGGATTCTGTAGTTCGTCCAGGAGCGCCGTCAAGCCGGCCTGCTGGCTCTCCGTGAGCTTGAACGTGAGGGAGATGTTTTCGAGCTTGAAGGAGCCCTCGACCGGTCCCATGTCGTTTTCAGGCCGGAACATGGGGCGGACATTGCCCTGAAGTGTGACCCCTGACGAGTCGTCAACCGCCCGCGCGACGCGATCCTTCCCCGCCGATTGGGCGAACAAAAACGGGGTTAGAGAGAAAACCAGCCCCAAGACTGCGAGCCATTTCGCCAATAGGATTGCTTTGCGTCGCACAAAACCTTCCCTTACGCGAGACTCTGTGCTCCAGAAACCTGCAACGCAATTATAGTCCAACAAGGGTAGTGGCCGGCTGTAACAGGCTGCGGAAAAACGCTAGGAGCAAGAAGCCGACAGCCAGCCGGAGGAATCCTGCCTCAGCGGAGCTTCAGCTCGGTTCTTCGTCGTTGTCGAGATTCGGATCCACGATCTCCGGAAAGAGCTCCGCCGCAGACCTCAGGCGGAGTTTTGCCTTGCGATTCCGCTCGTTGAGCGGTTCGCCCAGGATGAACTGCCCGCCATCTGCATTGTTGCCCAGATCGAGCCAGTACGAAACCGTGCTCCAATTTCCAACCGCATTGCGAATCGCAGCGCGTGCGGCCCGTGGAAGCACCTTGCACTGCAAGCCCGACTGACAATTGCATGCACTGGCAGTCAGGTGTATGTTATCGGTCGGGCCGGAGGCGGATAATGGAAATTCCGGGCCAAATAGGCCCGGCGCGTCGCTACGCCTCATAACTGGAGCCATCCATGCCTGCTTCTAATGAGCCTCAACCCGTACGTCTTAGGGAACGCGTCGGCTACGCCACCGGCGACTTGGCATCCTGCCTCTACTACAACACTTTCGTTCTGTTCCTTCTGAACTTCTATACGGACAAGGTCGGGCTCGCGCCTGCGGCCGTAGGCACGATGATACTGGTCACCCGGACCGGAGACACCTTCGCCGATCCCATGATGGGAATGCTGGCGGACCGGACGAAGTCGCGTTTCGGCAAGTTTCGCCCGTGGTTGCTGTGGATGGCCTTCCCCTTCTTTATCACAGGAGTACTGGCCTTTCTGTCGCCCAATCTCGGGCCGACCGGCAAGCTGGCCTATGCCTATGCCACTTACATGCTGGTGATGCTGGTGTACACGGCGATCAATATCCCTTACGGGGCGCTGCTGGGTGTGATCACGCCCGATTCCGACGAACGCACCAAGCTCTCCTCCTTTCGGTTTGTTGGCGCCTTCACCGGAAACCTGATTGTGCAAGGCACGTTTCTATATCTGGTCAGAGCGCTTGGCCACGGCAACGACAAGGCCGGGTTCCCTTTGACCATGGGCCTCTACGGCTTTGCGGCAATGTGCTTCTTCCTCTTTACGTTCGCTGCCACACGCGAGCGCGTCGTCGGCGCCGCAGACGACCAGTCTTCGGTCGGTGGAGACTTGGGCAACCTGCTGCACAACCGGCCGTGGCTTGCCTTGGGTGCCGCCAGCATTGTGTTTCTCACCTGGGTCTCGATTCGCGGCGCATCCCTCGTCTATTATTTCAAGTACTTCGTGGTCCAAGGCGTGGACATCGCGTTCAACATTGGGCCTGCGCACCACTTCGCCCACCACTTCGATTCCGTCACGCTCCTTTCCACTTACTTCCTTTCGGGCACGGTCTGCTCGCTCGTGGGAGTCACCATTACGGCTCCTCTGACCAAGTTCTTTGGCGGGAAAAAGAGAACTTACATGTGGCTCTCGATCATCAACGTGTTGACCCTGGTTCCTGTCTACTTTGCCGGCGCGAAGGACTTGGCGCTGATCTTCGCGTGCAATATGGTTGGGTCCCTCTTTACGGGCTCCCTGAACCCGCTGGTTTGGGCCATGTACGCCGATACCGCTGACTATGCGGAGTGGAAATTCGGAAGTCGCGCTACCGGGCTGGTTTTCTCGGCGGGAACGTTTGCGCAGAAGATGGGCTGGACCGTGGGGGGCGCCATCGCCGGATGGCTGCTGGCGTTTTATGGCTTCCACGCCAATGTCGCGCAGAATGTCGGGACGCTGTATGGCATTCGTCTGATGGTCAGCCTGATTCCGGCAGCAGCCTCTCTCTTCACGGTGCTCGTCATTGCCGTATACAACCTTGATGCTAAGCTCATGGATCAGATCGGGGCCGAACTCAAGGTCCGCCGTGAAGCCGCGGTACACAGCGCGGGCACGGTTTGAAAGGGGGATCTTTTCTTATGACCGCACGACCATCAGCGAAGCCGACCCTCGTGGGTCAGTCTCTGCCGAACCTCCCTTGGCAAGAACGCGCTGCCGGTTGCAGCGACGTGGTTTGGCGTTATAGGGAGAACCCCCTTATTGGGTGGAACCCCGGCGGGCGCATGGCCCGCGTCTTCAATAGTGCGGCGTGGCCACATGGAGGGGCCTTCGTGGGAGTATTTCGTGCCGATCACCGCAATGGCGTGGCCGACCTTCATTTCGGCCGCAGCAAGGACGGCATTCATTGGGACCTCGACTCCAACGTGATTCCGTGGGAGAACGATGCCGGCAAGAAAGTGCAAAACGGTTACGCCTATGACCCTCGCCTGTTGAAGATTGACGAGACCTTCTACGTCACGTGGTGTGACGATTTTCCCGGAGCCTCCATCGGAATGGGTCGCACCACGGACTTCAAGACCTGGATCAAGATGGAGCGTCCCCTGATGCCCTTCAACCGCAACGGCGTGCTGTTCCCCAGAAAAATCAATGGACTCTATGCCTTGCTGAGCCGCCCCAGCGACTCGGGGCACACTCCCTTCGGCGACATCGTTCTGTCTTACAGCCCCGACCTCATTTTCTGGGGTAAGCACCGGCTGGTGATGCAGCGTCAACCAAAGACCTGGTGGCAGAGCACCAAGGTCGGCGCGGGCCCGGTGCCCATGGAAACATCAGAAGGTTGGCTGCTCTTCTATCATGGCGTCAGCACTACCTGTAACGCCTACGTCTACAGTATGGGCGCCGCGCTTCTGGATCTGGAGGATCCGAGCAAGGTGTTGTTGCGGACCCGCGATTACATACTCACACCGGAGACGCCTTACGAGACCGTTGGTTTCGTGCCCAACGTCACGTTCCCGTGCGCAGCGATTGCGGATGCTCCCAGCGGCCGGATCGCCATCTACTACGGAGCCGCCGACACGTACACAGCATTGGCCTTCTGCCAAGTGGATGAGTTGCTCGCCTATATGAAAGCGAACTCGGAGTTCCAAGACGCCGATGAACTTCGCGCCGATGACGCCGCAGCCGGGTGTACACGAAGCTTCCCGCGCCCGGCTCGCCGCAGGCCAAGGGGCGCAAAGCCTTTGGTAACATTACGGCGGCAACTGTTTTGACCTACAATTTCTGCCGAACCCGTCAAACGTTGCGGGTCACACCTGCGATGGAAGCTGGCATTACAGATCACACCTGGACCCTGGAAGAACTTCTTCAGGAAGGGTAGGAGAGAATGGGTGAGCAGGACAACATTTGATTCTGTGCCGGTGGCCCCTGGCGGGGCAACCAGAAGGCGCAAGAAGCATTCTGCAAGATCGATAATTTTTTGTCGATGTTTGGCCGTAAGCGCCTATGTTAAATAGAAAGAAAGAGTGGTCAACCCGCTTCCGAGAGATAGGCTCCACATCGCTTGACTGGATCAATTCCCGGTGGTCGGCTCAGAGGCCTGTCCGTGCAACCGCACTCTATCGCGCCCCTCGCTCTTGGCGCGGTAGAGAGCAGTATCAGAAGCCCGCAGCAGGTCTTTGGAGGTTCTGCCATTTGCGGGGAAGGTGGCGATGCCAAACGACAACGTCATCGGCCTCAGCAAATGGTCGTGGTATTGTATTTCCTCGTGTCCGACGGCGATCCGCATTTCCTCCGCCCGCTGCGCACCGAGCTCCGCAGAAGTGTCGGGGAGGATGAGCACAAACTCATCTCCTCCGAAACGGCAGGCGACATCTTCACTTCGAATGTGCGTTTTCAGCATTTGGCACAGATTCTGCAAGGCCACATCACCCGCTTCGTGCCCAAAGGTGTCATTAAATTCCTTGAAGTTGTCTACGTCGAGCATGATTACCACCAGTGGGCGCTTGTTTCGAGCCACCCGTCCAATCTCGCGCTCCAGCGTCTCTTCCATGTAGCGGCGGTTAAACCAGCCGGTGAGCGGGTCGCGGATGGACTGCGCGCGCAGAGTCTCCCGCAGCTGTCTCGGTGCCCGATCCAAGGAACGCATCCTCCAAAATCCGACAGGCATCGAATGCAGCGTAGGCTTTCTGACAGTCGGCGACGGGATTGTCCGAAGCGCGCTTCTCAGCTCTTCGCAAATATAGCGATCCCATTCCCCGAAGAGCTTCCGGCCCCGTGAAATCCTCTCTGACTAAATCACTGATGTGCTCAGCGAGTCTGATCTCCTGGTTCCGCAACTCGCTGAGATTCTTTACTACAGTAGGAACGTAGAGATTCACACCTCCAACGACCAGGCTGTAAATGGTATCGACTTTGGGCCAATCAATGTGTTGGTCAATTTCGAAAGTTGCCCTATCGCGCAGAATCGCGACGTCGCTCGAAACCTTGCGAAAGTGTGCGACCTGAGCCAGGGATGCTTCTGCTTCTGATGACAAGACAGTCCGGGCCACCTTCGTCCCGCCAGGCATCTCGAGTACGGTCCTATGGATCGCAGCAGTCAATAGTGTCTCGATCAAGTCAACTGTTGCCTGTCGCCGCTCCTTCCCGTTGGGCCAACTCCTTACAAGTCGGCGAAATAACTGGATTGCATTTGCGTAGTCCCAAACATATCGGTAAATCCTCGCTTCGTCGGCCATGACCCAATGATTATCTGGGCCACAATCCCGAAGCCTCTCTTAGATACTTAAGTGCAGCGTCGGAGTGATAAACGTGGTCACCGTAGACTGCCATCAGTCGCTGGTACTGTGATTCTCTTCGAGCGAGCGCCAAGAAAAGCTCCACAAACGGAGCTGTCCGGGTCTTAAGGAGAAATTCTCCTATAATGGCGGACGCTCAAACTATTGTCGCCACTGTCGCTAAGGCCATTTGTGAGAATACCAGGAAACAAAATGCGCATTCCGCTCCGTGAGAAAGGCGCTTTGGCTGGGCTGCTGGCCGCTGAAGTCGACCGCTGAGATGCCGAAACGGACACAGCCGACGAAGAAGCGCGAACGAGCAACCAAGAAAAAGGAGGGATAATTCAAAGTTGGGAGAATATTAAACGTGATTCGCTCCTTCGCTTTCCAGTGTGTCATTTTTGCGAACTTTTGGCCCGCTGTTCCGGCTCCTTATGCCCCCGGTCTAAGCCGAACTTCGGCTGGTTGGCCGGACCTTCCACTTTGATCCGAAGGAAAGTGCCTGCTCCTTCCTTTGCGAAGAACGGGTCGGCCGGCTTCAGCACCCATCGTTTCCAGCCGGTCATCGTCTGCGAAACCTTCGCTTGCAGCTTCATCGTGCCGCGAAAGTCGAGTACATCCCGATAAATGTCATAGCTGCCCACAAGGTCGAACGCCGCCCCCGGCACGCTGAAGGAGAGTGGGTTGAAGCTCATCACCTGGTCTTCCAGCTTGAATGTGCCTCCCATGAGCGAGATCACTTCATCGATTTCTGTGTTTTTGGGCTGACCCTGGCCGCGGCGGCTCAATGCATCAACTTGGTCTTGAATCGCGGACCGCAGGAATTTGCCGCGCAACACTTCGAAGTGCCCGTCGAGCAGCAGCTTCTCCTTCACCTTTCCGGAAAGCGGCGGAATGTCAATCTTCGAATGCAACACGATCTTGCCTTCCATCAGGGGCGGGCCTTTCATGGCGAGCCGGAGAAAGTCAGCCAGGTTGCCCCTGGGCACGGAAACTTCCAACCCGATCGTCCGTCGCGGATCATTTTTGTGCTTAATGACTCCGCCGCTGGTAGTGAAGTCCGTGGTTCCCAACGTGGCGTGGACGGGCTTCAAAATCGTGTCGCCATTGGTTCCATCTACAAGCACCTCGAACCGCGTAACGAGCGGCACTGGATTGCCGGATTTCTTCAGACGGAAGTCGGGCACGGCAGCTTCACCGCGCGCATTGAGCGTGGAAAGGGTACCCTCGAAAGTGCCAGTGGAATTGAGAACGCCGGCAATCGCTGGAAAAACGCCGAGATCGGCATTCCGAAAACTGTAGGTGCCGGCGAGCGGTGTATCGCCGGGTTCTTCGGCGGACCAAGGTCCAAAACTACCCTGGCTCTGAATGTCGCCGGGCGGTTTGGGATTTGTCAAGGTCGCGTCATACTTCATCGCAACATTCAGACCCGCGGATTCGAGACGCAGGCGGTCGATATCGAAGCGCAGCGGCACTTTACTCTTATCGTTTGGGAGGATGACCAACGTGGCGTCCCGGACGATCACTTCCTCGATCAGCACCGTCGACTGCGGGCTGTTCGACTGAGCCAATTGGTCTTTCGACTCATCTCCCCGGCTGAGGTCCGGCCGTTGGCCTTTTGGCGGAACGTGAATCTCCATGCCGTCCAGCTTTACAAAGGACACGATTTTCTGGGGACCAAACAGCGATCCCAGGTCCACCTGGAAACTGAACTTCCTTATGCCAAACATGGCAGGCACGTCGCGCCGTCCCTTATGGCGCATCAATAGATTCTCGCCGTCGACGCGCGCCCATGCACCCCGTCCGCGTGTGAGCAATAGACGCACCGGCGAAAATTCGGGCATTCTGACGTGTAGGCCCGCCAGTTCCACTTCGCTATCAAAGCGCCTGCGCAGGTATTCGATCGCCTGTTCGCGAATATAGGGTTCGAAGTGCTTTGAAAGAAAAAAAGCCGCCACGAACAGGGCCGCCATTACCAGGACCAAGGACAGCCCAACCCCGATCAGCCATTTCTTTTTCCTTGTCATGATCATGATCCGATCCTCAACCCGTCGTGGGCATCCGTTATCGGAACGAATTGCTGGCAGGGGAGTTCCGCTGTCGGACTATCAATGTTGTTATCAAATTCAACCGGAATTAGCTTTTTGGCCTTCCAGCGGTTGAGAGGATACACCCATTTGCGCCCGACCAAGCACAAGTTTTTCTCCGGGAGTGTCATCGGCTCCGCATCGCCCTTCGAGAAGTCCTCAAGAGTCGTTGTCACCACTGCTGGAACCGGATATTTCACACACCCCTTCCTTAGCGGTCTTTCCTCGGATCGATTTCTTCATCGCCACAACCGGTGGTTCTACCCTGCTCGGATCGTGAGAGCCGCCATTCGTTGCACCATCGCTCCGAACAGCCGCCGCGTCAGATGGCTCACCGAAGCGATGCTTTCTTTCCATCAACGGAACGATCTTCACCAAGAAGTCATAGAAATCCTGAAATCCATCCTCGCCATACGCCAAAGAGACCCGTGGCGAGAGGTCACTTTCCGGTAAATCTGACGGGTCCTCCTCGAAAAAATGAAATACCATCTCATCGTAGTCGTAACGGACACTCAGCTTGCTGGCCAAGGTCCAATTCATCGACGGGATCTTAACCAGCTCCGCATAGGATATGAATAGGGTGGCAACGTCCAAAGCATCCTCAACTTGTTGCTTTGAAGGTGGAGCAAACTCGTGCTCAAGAAGATTTCTGAGCTGGTTAACGTGATGCAGAATTCTGGGAGCAACGACTCCAATTTCAGATATGAATTGAATCTTCCGTGGAACGTTCCAGCGTTGCTTTCTAGCAAGTAGACGAAACCCTAACCGCGCAATTAGGCGATCTACCTGGGAATCAATCGCCCTTTTGCAGTTTCCAAGACAGTTAATCCTATTTCTTTCCTTCTCAAGCGCTATGGAATCCTCGATTGCAAAATTGAGGAAGTCGCGAGGTTCCAAAGACGCCTTGATCTCTATTGCCGATGGCGGAGGATTGCGGGTACCGACGAACTTGACGTGCTCATCATAGCCATAGACGTGGCACAGCTGTCGCCTGAACGAATCGACTATCTCATTTTTGCCCATGATCGATTCTCACCAAGCCTCAGCGGATATGGGTCCCGTTCAGTCCGATCTTGATGAGGCTTTTCCGGTTCGGCCAACATGCTACCGCCGCCGGCGAATCCGAATGGCAACCGCTTTGACCGGAACGACTTCGTTGATTGCCGGTTGCGACATCACGATTAGACGCCCGCTCAACCCCCGAGTCAAGGCCACAACCCTTCCCGGCGCTGGGACGCGACCTCGGACACTATCCACTTGGCTGTAAAACGGTAGGTCTCTATCGGAAGTGCCCCGACGGGTGAATTGTGATGATGGCGGAGGGGTGAGTTCGGGGCACTTTCGATAGAGCCGTTAGAAGTAAGCCGCTGGCGCGGCGTCCGCCAAACTAGAGCCTATGGGTTTTCAATGGTAGCGGATGGCCGAACGGCGGATGGGATGCACGAGAGGTGAGGGAGGAGGACCATTGAAGATGCCGCTCAGGGAGGATGGTGGTTTGTCGGAGCAGGCATTTGGCTTGCGATCCCAACGCCTTGCAGGTGGCCGAATACACTTCCGCCCGGCGTGGGGAAGCGCACGCGGGGAGATCGGGTGTGCGCAGGTCGTTAGGAGCTGTCATGAATGCTCACCTTCCTGCTTTCGGCGTCGGGAATCTCTAAGGCCGCCAGCCGTTCGACCACCCGCATGGGCCCGTGGCAATAAGGGCACAGCCAGACAGCGGGCTCGCCCGCAGGAGCCACAGGTATCGCGGGCGGCATCTGCGTGAGGAGAAGGCGGCAGCGGGGAAGCAGTTCGCTACGCCGACGGTTGGCCAGCCAGCCGAAGTAGCGAATGCGCGGGAAGCCCTTGGGCAAGACGTGCTGTAAGAAGCGGCGCAGGAACTCACCGCCCGTAAGGGTCATGGTACGTTGCCGGCTGTGATGCGCGTAGTCCTTCCATCGGAAGGTCACGTGAGAGTCGCTGACGGCGAGAAGGCGGTGGTTGGAAATAGCGACGCGATGGGTATAGCGAGCCAGATACTGCAGGACATGTTCGGGCCCGCCGAACGGTGGCTTGGCGTAGACCACCCAATCCTCTCGAAGCAGGGTGCGCAAGAACGCCGCGAAGGTTTTCGGGTTGGCCCAGGGCAGGCATTCTCCGTGGAAGGCCAACCGACCGCGGAGAGAAGCGCGTCGCAATCCTGCCACGAACTTCCCACGAAAAACCCGGCTGAGCACTTTCACTGGTAAGAAGAAGTGGGAGGGTGAAGCGATCCAGCGTTGGTGATCGGGCGACAGTCCTCCTCCTGGCACCACACAGTGAATGTGGGGATGCGGCTGCAAGGTCTGTCCCCAGGTGTGCAGGATGCTGAGGAATCCGATCTGAGCACCGAGATGTTTCGGATCGGCGGCCACTTCCAGCAAGGTGGCCGCCGTGGCCTTGAACAAGAGGGTGAAAAGAACCTTCTTATTCTGCCAGATCAGCGGCACGAGCGCGTGCGGCACACTAAAGACCAGGTGATAATAGCCCACCGGCAGGAGTTCCTGCTGCCGCTGGCGCAGCCACTTCTCCCGGGCCTGGGTCTGACACTTCGGACAATGCCGGTTACGGCAGGAGTTGTAGGAGATGGCCTGATAGCCGCAGCGAAGGCATTGGTCGCGGTGCCCGCCCAGTGCAGCCGTACGGCAGCGCACGATCGCCGTGAGCACTTTGACCTGCGCCCAGGTCAACGACTGGCGATAGCGCTCCAGGAACTTGCTTCCGGCCCTGCGGATGACATCGGCCACCTCCCAGGGTGGCCGCGTCACGTGTGCTGATCCTCCGACGACCGCGCTTCGCCGTAACCGCGAATCTGGATCTGGTCGAGGGGGTTGAGGGCGGCATGCAGATGACGCTGGGAGAGGTGCAAATAGAGCGTCGTGTGCTCTAGGCGCTCATGGCCCATCAGCAACTGGATGGTGCGCAGGTCGGCGCCGGCTTCCAGCAGATGCGTGGCAAAGCTATGCCGCAGGGTGTGCGGTCCGATGCGCTTTTTGATACCTGCCTTCGAGGCAGCTCTTTTGCAGGCATACCAAACCGTCGTGTCGGAAATCGGCCCTTCCAGGCCCCGATGGCCGGGGGTGCTGGGAAACAGATAAACCTCGGGCCGCTTCCAGCGCCAGTATTCGCGTAAGGCTTCCAGCAGCTTGGGAGTCAGCGGAACATCACGGTCACGAGAGCCTTTCCCTTGGCGGATGTGAATCACCCGGCGCTCGCTATCGATGTCGCTCACTTTCAGCAGCGAGGCCTCGGTGCGGCGAATGCCCGTGCTGTAAAGAACCATCAGCAGCGTCCGATACATCAGGTTCGGCGCCGCTTCGATGAGGCGTGTCACTTCTTCCGGACTCAGCACGACCGGCAGCTTTCGGGGCGTCTTGGGGAAGAGCAGATCATCGTAGGCAAGATCGCGTCGCTTCAAGGTCTTCTTGTAGAGAAAGCGCAGGGCTGACATGCGCGTCTCCACCGTGCCGGGGGCGAGCTTTTTTTCATTGAGCAGGTAAAGTTGGAACCGGCGTATCTCCTCGGCTCCCATTTTTTCTGGAGACTTACCGAAGTGCTGCGCGAACTGCTTGACCGCGAGGATGTAGCCGCGCGTTGTGGCAGGTGAATAGTTGCGACGCTGGAGTTCCTCCAGCATCCGTTGACGAAGTGGGGTCACAGAAACCTCCTTTCTGTAACCCCCAAGTTAACGCGGCCCGTCATCTAACGCACCAATCTAAGTCCGCCGCGCCAGCGGCTTAGTTGTGTGCTGGGCATGCTCAGCAGCTTGGAGGTGAAAGTCCTCTGGCCAACCTGATGGAGGTGAAGGCCTAGTGATGATGCAAGGGCTACCGCCGCGAGGTGGGGTCCGAAGGCAGCATGGATCAAACGTGCGAGTCGATGGACAAGAATCGGATATAAGGCGCCAGCACCGGACGAGCGGGCAACTTACCGCGAAGTCCACTTCCATCAAGGTGCGAAGCGTAGATTCGGCGATTGTGCACGGAAGGCGGCTGAGCTTACCCCAGGAGATCTGCTTCGTGTCGCCTCGGCGACTGAGGCTGCCGAAAGGCAACCTGACCGCGGAGCAGAAGTCAGCATCGGGCATAGTATCCGGCTACGGAGAAGGCCCGAACGAGAAAGAGCGGTGAGTAGGCCATGAGTCTCACCGACGACAAGCGGCAGAATATCCAGATGGAACTGGACTTCTCATCTGCGCTGACGGGTGCAGCCCGAGGTGTCGCAGGGGAAGAGACTGAATCGTCGGGGGCGACAAGTGGACTCGAAAACCCAGCTAAAACCGACCGATTAATGGAGGAGGTATGTGAGCGAGAAAACCTGAAGGAGGCATTGCGGCAGGTGAAGGCGAACAAGGGTAGTTCGGGCGTCGACGGCATGACGGTCGTGGCGCTGTCGGACTATCTGAAGCGGCACTGGCCAGCCATCCGGGAACAACTGTTGAGCGGGACCTACGAACCGAAACCGGTAAGGCGGGTGGAAATCCCCAAGCCGGACGGCGGGGTGCGAAAGCTTGGCATCCCGACGGTGCTGGATCGGTTTATCCAGCAAGCGGTAATGCAGGTTCTGCAGGGGCGGTGGGACCGGACATTTTCCGATCACAGCTACGGTTTTCGGCCGGGACGGTCGGCTCATCAGGCGGTGGCCCAGGCGCAGCAGTACATCGCCGAAGGTCACGGCTGGTGTGTTGATCTTGATTTGGAGAAATTCTTCGATCGAGTCAATCACGACAAACTGATGGGCAGGATCGCGAACCGGATCGAGGACAAGCGGCTGTTGAAACTCATCCGGGCATTCCTGAATGCCGGGGTGATGGAGAACGGGTTGGTTAGCCCTAGTGTGGAAGGGACTCCCCAAGGGGGACCTCTTTCGCCCCTGTTAAGCAACCTCGTGCTCGACGAACTCGACCGCGAACTGGAGCGCCGGGGACATCGTTTCGTTCGTTACGCGGACGACTGCAACATCTACGTTCGCAGCGAGCGGGCGGGTCAACGGGTGATGGAGAGCATCACGCGATTTATCACGCAAAGGCTCAAGCTCAAGGTAAATGAGACGAAGAGTGCGGTGGCGCGACCACGGGAACGAAAGTTTCTCGGGTTCAGCTTTAGCGCCGGCCCGGAGGTCAAGCGTGTCATAGCGCCCAAGGCCTTGGATCGGTTTAAGCAACGAATTCGGGAGATCACGCGAAGGGCCAAGGGCGTCAGCATCGAGACGACGATAGCGGAGTTGGCCCCGTATCTGCGGGGCTGGCGCAACTATTTCGGCTTCTGCGAAACGCCCGAAGTGCTCGTTTACCTCACCCGCTGGGTCCGCTTGCGGCTTCGGGCGGCTCTGTGGCGGCAGTGGAAAACCCCACGCCGTCGCCGGGCGGCGCTGTTGCAACTGGGGGTGCGTCCCAGGCTGGCGAGCAACACCGCTGGCAGCGGGCGGGGCCCTTGGTACCTTGCGCGGGCTAAGGCCCTGTCTGTTGGGCTTTCCAATACATACTTCAAATCACTCGGACTTCCGACACTGATCGAGGGGTGCTAGCGTAACCAACTCGAACCGCCGTGTACGGACCCGTACGCACGGTGGTGTGGCAGGGGTCGGCGGGTGACCGCCGCCCCTATGCCGATCTTACGGCCTATTCGTTGAAGTGCAACCTCCTGATCCTCCGGAAGTCCCCTTCGAGGAACGGAATCCCATTTGGGGACAGCGTGGCTGATTGCTGGTGGAAAGGGCTGTTTTCAATAGTTATGCGTGAAACTGGGCGGTGGTTTGGGGCATAATGCCGCTGAGGCGGAATAAAAATGGCGATCCACACCATCGACGAGTCACAACGCAAAGCTGCAAGAGTCGCGGGTTTTGCATACCTAATCACGTTCGCGACCGTGGTCTACGTCAATTTTGGTATCCACGACCGTCTGATTGTCGACAACAATGCCGAAACCGCTCGGAATATCCTGGCGCACGAACGACTCTTTCGTATCGGCATCGTCGGCGATCTCATTTACTGCGCAGGCGTTGTCGTGCTTCTCACAGCGCTCTACGTGATTCTCAAACCGGTCAATCGGGGCCTTGCCTTGCTTGCGGCATTCTGGAGGCTCGTATGGGTCTTGATGTGGCTTGTTATGACGCTCAATCTCTTTGATGCTCTGCGGCTCCTCAGTGGCGCTGATTACTTGCAAGCATTTGAAGCGGCGCGATTGCAGGCCTTGGCGAGGCTCTATCTCGGCACGCGTTTTGACTACTATTACGTTGGACTGCTGTTTGGTGCATTGGCATCCACGGTCTGCGGCTACCTATGGTTCAAGTCCCGCTATATCCCTCGAGCACTGGCTGCCTTCGGCGTGATCTCGTCTGCATTTTGCGTGGCGTGTACTTTCGTTTTCTACATTTTCCCCAACTTCGACAAGATCGTTGACCTGTGGTGGTTCGATACGCCGATGGGTATTTTCGATATAGCACTGAGTTTTTGGCTTCTATTTAAGGGATTAAGGCCGTCTGGGATAGCTGAGCCCGATAAAGCACGCGATCGAGCACAGGCCGGTGCCGCCTAACCTTTCGTTCCGTCCGCGGCCACGGCTGGGGCTGAACTCAAACGTTTGGAGGCTCTAGGGGGGCCTCTTACCGCAGGTTGCTTGTCGCAGCCGTGGATCACTGGTGTGAAATCCCCTTCCCACCACCAAACGCCCCCGAAGTCCCCTTCGGATAAACGGCCGCTCACACCCCTTCCAACCCAAGTTGGTCGTTGACAGCGTCTCGGAGTTTCTGCTTGCAGCCCAAGTATCGTTCGGTCGTCTCAACGGAGACGTGACCCAGGAGAAACCGAATCTGTTCCAACTCTCCTCCCGCGAGATGGCACAGACGAGCGCAGGTCCGACGCAAGTCATGTGGAGCGAGGCCTTGGATTCCGGCGCGTTGAGCAGCACGTCTGACGACGTGCCAGATTGCTTTGGGCGAGATTTCCTCGCCCCATACAACTCCATTTTTGTTCACGCGACGGAAAATGTTTCCGCCTGTGATGTCCGCGTTTGCGGTCCAATCATCGAGGGCCGTCTTTACCCATCCTGGCACGGGCACAGTCCGAATGTGCTTGCCCTTTCCAATCAGGTCCGCGAACACCCAGTGGTCTTCCCGAATCTGCAGGTCTTGCACGCTCAAACCAACGAGCTCTGCACGCCGGAGTCCACACCCCAGCAGCACGGAGAGAATCGCCCGGTCACGTTTGCCCCGTAGGGTGTCCGAGCCCGAACTCTGGAGCAGTGTTCTGCCCTGCTCCGCAGTGAGCCAGTTTCCAATCCGCACCCCCAACCGTTTGGCCCCCTTCACCCTCCGGATACCGGCCGCAAGTTCCGGACTCAGGAGTCCAGTATCCGCCGCCTCATAGGCGAGACGGCGCACCGCAGCAAGGCGAACGTTGATGGTCGAGGGAGCGAGATTCTTCTGCTCCAGATAGATTCGATATCGAAGAACAACGGGGCGATTGAAGGCAAGGCGCGGTTCTGAGCAGTACCATGCAATAAACTCATCGATAGCGTGAGCGTAGGATTCTTGAGAAGTCTTGGCGGGAAGTGAGTTGAGAACAGCCGTCTTCGACTGTTCTAAATCTGGAATCCGAAGAACGGTTCTCGTGCAACGGGACTTCCCCTTTTTTGTTTTTCGTCCTGGCATACCGGCGGCCTCCCTCGCCGCCGGCCCAGTATGCATGGAAACGCGGCTGACAACAGTGTCCCGTCTTATGGCTCTTTTCCCCAGGGCTCGAACCCCGTATGTGGCCAGTGACGGGCACTTCTCCGATTAGCCGATCGAGCACTGACTCTGGGTTATGAAGAATTGTCCTGAGGCTTTTCGCCTGGGCTACATTGAGCGAGAGTGGCATTGCACAGGCCACGAATCACCCAGCGGGAAGATCGCGGCGCGATTTAGCCCAATGTATGCGAGTTTGTGAGATTTGGCATCGCGGAGGAGGGTTTACGAAATGTCAACGCGTAGAATCGCCCATCCCGCAGCATCTCAAGATGTGTTTCCTGCATCTCTGGGGGTACGAGATCAATAGGAGCTGTGACAGCTTCCTGGCGGTTCTTGAAGTATCCACTGGTAATGGGAATTCGTTCATAGGTGCTTTTCACGTGCTTTTCGGTCTCATCGGCAATCAGGATGCGGCTCCCTGGCTTTGCAACACGGATCATTTCCCGGATCGCTTTTGCTCTGTCATTAAAGAAGTTGATGCCTCCCACGTGAAAGACAACATCAAAACTGTCATTGGCGAACGGCAGGTCCTCGGCATTCCCGAGAAAAAGATCGGCGTCCATCTCCCAGCGGCGCAGATTGGCTTGGCAATTCGTCAGCATTTCCGCCGAGAGATCAAGACCAAATAGTCTTGCACCACGCGGAAGGTACTTGTAGTTGAGACCGGTGCCCACGGATGTTTCCAGCACTGAATCACCAGGATTGATTTCAAGGAAGCGTAGATAACTCAAAAGGTATTGGTCTGGATTGATGCCCCGGAAAGCACACGCCACCCTCTGGATGTCATCATAGAAGCCGCCGATACTTTCATACAGCCGGTTGTACTTGCGGTTGGACCCAGTGAGCTTTTCCGGGTCTAAAAAGACGGGAATTCCGTTGCGAACCGGAAACCGTTCCCCTGCCTGGCTGACCAAAGCTTCATGACCGTCTTCGCTGACAACATGCAGGGAATCTCCGGTGTACGGACTTCGCAAGAGGGCGACTGTCGCTGTTTTATTTGCCCATACCTCGCGCCGTGTGCCAGGCCGAATGAAACTCCACGCGCTTAAAATCAAGCCTCCAACAAAACATATCCACGCAAAAGCTGGACTCGTTAGCAGGACATGAGGTGCAACAGGATGGATTATCTGCACGAACAAGCCATATCCCAAGACAAGGACGCATACCGCGCCGAAAATACTTGCGCCAGTTGCAATCTTCTTAGCCCGGAATTCCTGGTTCCACATCCAATTGATTACCGCCGCGAACCAATAGATGAGAAACGAAATTGCACCTGTCCCCAGGATTGCGGCGAAGCGCGGCAACGGGGAAATCGCGGACTTAGTCTGAGCAAGAAAGTAGAGATTGAATATGCTGGCTGGCAGGAACAGTTGCCCCCCACCCTGCCTGCTCCCCTTCTGGCAAGCCCGTTTTGGTTCGCCAGCTTCGTGGACCGCACTTCAGCAGGTGTCCGTGGTGAAGGAGGGCGAACGTGGCATCCGAACGCAACAGCCAGACCGTCAGCTTCGAGGAACTGGCCTACTCGAACATGCTGACCCTCAATGCGCTGGTGGAACTGCTCACCGAGAAGGGCCTGCTTAGCAAGCAAGAAGTCCTGGAGCGGGTGAAGCAGCTTCAGGCACAGACCCAATTGAAGAAGAGACACAATAGCTGCGGCAACAAGGGTTCCTAGCGGTTGTTCTTGGCCTTGCCCAAAAACCCTTCTTCGCAACCCACCGTAAGCTCTTCATGCGATTGGGGCGCCAGCCCCTCTGCGGGACTGCCCAGAAACACCTGATTATGGGCAACCCTGGGATCATCACACTCCAGATCATCGCCACAGGTTTGGATACCACGATGGCGAACTTGATGAAGGGCCTATAGCCGGTTCGGGGCTGTGCGTGGAGGGAGATTCTGTCAAGGAGCAAACTGAATCCCAGTTTTTTCGTGGTAAAGGTCGAATAGACGTTTGAGGTCGCCGCTCTTGAAAATCGCTGCTTTGTTGAGGCCCCAATTCCCTCTTCGGTAAATGTAGTTGAAATGAAACCATCTCGTACCGGTTGGCTCGGTTGTTGGAGTCGTCTCCCACATCATCGGGAGGTAGCCGTCTCTTTCGGTCGGTGTTAGCCCAACAATGTGAACGACGGTTAATGTTTCCTTTTCCTCACGTGGAAACTCAAAAGTCATACGCAGCGATCCTTTACCGCAGGCGTTGCACGATTTATGCAGTTTTGCCTGATCCCAATCCGCGGAGAGGTCGTCGCATATGAAAATGACAGGCCCCGTGCCGGTGCTTTCCTTAAAACTTCGCTTGGTATGGCAACTGTCGCACTACGAAAAATCCGTCGCAGATCCTCAATTTCCTGACTTGCGTATCGGTCAAGTGCCGTTCGATCAGTTCATCCAAACCCAAACGTTCGTCCAACTCCCGCACCAGAATCAGGCCACCGTCCGACGTGACTCGCGATCCCTGGAAATCGACCTTCAAGGAGCTGTTGAAAGAAAGCTGAAAGGGCTGGTTTTGTTTCTCACCCATAGGGTGCTAACCTCCGGAGCATCTTCAGCACGTTAAAACCCGTATGAATAGAGGCGTCGGAGATCAGCACAGATTTAATAGCCGAGACTCAAATCGGAAATCCGGGCTAAGATGGCCGACCGGATTCTACAGATGGGTGGTGCGGCGAGGTTTGATGGCAAGTGGACCGAAGTTAGCGACGTGGACCCGTCCAATGCGGTTCGATCCGCGCCTGCTTTTTCCGATGCCAGCCGGAGCCGAACTCAATCACGATCGCCCCGGCGATGGGCGATCCGGTCACTGAATCGCGAACCGTCAACTGAGCAGAAGCAGACTACGCAAGAGGCGCGAAAAGAAGTGCTGCAGCGAGAGGGACCAACAAAAGAAAGTCACGAAACATGCAATCAGCCCTCTTTCCGGAGAGCGCAGCCGACTGGTTATGACCCCGACTCTTACAGCGCCCCTTCGACCGGATTCCCTTCAAACACGATCTCTCTGGTCAGATTCTCCGGGGGAATGTCGATCTCGATGGTACGTCGGTGAGGCGCCCGCATCTTCGACCCAGCTCGCAGGCTTAGGGCTAGACGCCGGTGACGATCCTTCCAAGCGAACCGCAGCCACATTTCTTCGCCCTTGAGGAAATCGAAGCTGACTCCGTCGTCCTCGTAAAGCGTGAATTCGCCATCCACGCCGGGATAGATCTTTAGCACAAGAGGGCTCTCGGTCGGCTCGGTCGTGTATTGCTTGACGGACCCGAAAGGAAGAATCGCGCCTGCCCTCACATAAAGAGGCATCGTGGCAAGATCCACGGGCCGGGAGATTTCACGGGCGCCCTCCATCCTTTCGTTCGTCCAGAAGTCATACCAAGCGCCGCGCGGTAAGTAAAGGGTTCTGGCCTTTGCGCCTTCCTCGGTGACCGGAGCAACGAGGATGTCCCGCCCCCACAAATACTGGTCGGAGCGCAACACGGCCCGGGGATCGTCATCGTAGTGGAGCCACAGGGCGCGCATGAGGGGCAGTCCCGTGTCGTGGGCTTCGCGGACCAGCGTGTAGGTGTAGGGGAGAAGGCCGTAACGAAGCTCGAGGTATTTCCTGCAGATGGGTTCAACTTGCGGGTTGTGCAGTTCCTTAATATCGGGGAGTCCGCTGTTCGGACCGTATCCTTTAAGCTCGGTCGGACCGAAATCGCCCGTGTTCCACTGCCAAGGGCGTCGCAGCTTCCACGTCCGCCCATGCGACCGAAACAACGGGCAGAAGGCGCTGAACTGGAACCAGCGGGCATAAAGCTCGCCCGTCAGTTCCGGGGTCGTAACAAAGCCGCCGGTGTCCGTTCCCCAGTAGGGCATTCCGCTGAGGCCGGCGCTAATGCCCACCCCAACTTGCGACCGCAACGCTTCCCAGGTGGAGTCAATGTCTCCGGACCACAGCCATCCGTAACGCTGCATTCCCGCGTAGCCGTTGCGATTCAGCGTATAAGGCCGCCGGCCCGGCCTCTCCACTTGGGGACCTTCCCAGTACATGCGATTTCGAGCGAGGCAAACCTCGGGATCAAGGGAGTCACCTTCATCAGCCCACCACCCGTCGACACCCAGACGAAACACCTCGAGATGCTTCGACCAATAGTTCGCCGCACGATCCGGGTCCCCGGACCCGCCGGAGGCGTCAGCGGCGCGACCCTGTAAGTGTTGGGGAGGATTCACGACATGCAGCGCCAGCTTGAAATGTTCCTTGTGCAGCTCCTCGAACATTCGCTGGGGGTCAGGGAAAACCTCCAGATTGAAAGTGAATGACCCGTGTCCCCGGTTCCAGCCTGAGGGACAAAAACCTGTCCCCAGGTAGATCAGCACGTCGCAGGGAAGACCATCCTCGCGGAATCTCCGGGCTTCTGACATCACCTCGTCGCGGTTCGCCAACGTTCGATGCGATTGTTGATAACCCAGAGACCAAATGGGGGGCATGTGGGGGAACCCGGTCAGGCGGGCATATTCGGCCAGGATTTCCTGGGGCTGGTGGGAGCCGACAAGAAAGAGATCCAGGGGGAGGGCTGCCCCGGACGCCCATGGCCGGAAGCGCCCTTCGTTGGCCGTGAGATCAAAACTTCCGAAAGGAAGATGGAAGAACAATGCCCATCCATCTGCACCCACGAGCCAGGGAATTGGAACTCGCGCGCCGTTCGTAGCCAGGTCCGGGGTGCCTTGACCATGCTTCATGGAGTAAGCGTGCCCTCGGCGGTCAAGTTGCGGACCGCCCTCACCCAATCCGAAAACCGGGGCTCCGTGGGTAAGGAACCCGACGCTCCCGTCACTCATGTCGATCTGAAGACGCTGCAACTCGGCTTGGTTCTGGTCCCGAATGATCACCGTCAGGGGCTGGGGAAGAATCTTCAGCTCGAAGGTCCCACAGGCGAGGTTGCTTTCCGCGGAGACCGACCGGATGCGGATCGGCGCCTCCCCCCCCCCCTGCGAGGCGACCAGGACTCCGTCATCAGGGATGGGTTGCGCCTGCTCCTGGGGATTGAGAGGAAGCAGGGACACGCGAAGGGTTCGCGCGCTCATCGGAGCGATCGCCAGTTCGGCTGCCCATCCAGCCACTTTGAGGCCCGGCGTCTGGGCCGCCACGGCTGAGACGCCCGAGCCCGCCCAGCCCGGCTTGGCCAGTAGCAGCGCACCGGCTCCGGCAGCCCCCATTCGGGTGATCGCTTTCCTTCTTGAACAGGATTTTCCCACGTGCTTGAACCCTACCCAAGTCAGGCAATACCTGCTCGATGTTTAGCGCGCGCGATAATCTGCGCCATCACGTCCTGGTAACGGTCGAACGTGTCGTCGACAACCGTGAGGGTCGGAATGGCCAGTTCATTGAGCGATAGCGTCTCGGGATCAAACTTGCTGAAGCCGGATTCGTGAACGCCGCTGCTCCCGCGTCCGGGAGCGGGATGACTGAGGTGCTGGAAGAAGCGGGCGTATTTGGTGACGGCCGCGGGGTATGCAAACTCTGAAAAGGCATGATAAAGAGGAATAAAGGACATCAGCGCGTCGTAGTGCATCTCGCCACAGCACAGGACGCCGGGGCGCCTTCGGGCGAGATCCGCAACGAGCCGTTGAGTGCCCTCGTGGGTGTCCGCCTTGGTGTTGTTTTCCCAGCCGCCCGCGATGTCGAGGAAGTACGCGTCGGCAGGGTAGCGGTTGAGAACATCGTCGATTCGGGAAGCGAGCCACTCCCGCCAGGAGTCGACGCCCACGTTCATGTAGGGCATCCAGCCTTCCATGTGCCGATCGTTGTCCCAGTCCACCCAATTCAGGTAAAAGGGATCACCATCAATCTGTGCCATGGTGGCGTCCGCAAATTTCGAGAACCCGGGGAGACGTTCATTTGCGGAGTTGGTCCCGAACATGGGCATCATGTGGAAACCCATCTGCCGGCCGGTTTCCAGGAGTGCTTTGAAGCCCGCTTCGCCGCCCAGGCGCGGCGCAGGCTGATAGAGCGGGTAATTCCAGTAGTAGCGGCCATCCCAAGCCGCAATGAAGACCAGGACTCGCGCGGCAGGAATCTGGGAAGCCACCCAGCGCAGGATGGTTTGCATCTTGGCGTAATCGTTGAAAATATATCCAGTCCAGTGCATACCATGAAGGGATACAGCGAGCGCGACGTTACGGAGCCAATCCGGAACGTCCTCGCGCTTTTCCCAATGAGGAATTTTGAAAGCGCGCTCCAGGTGTTCAAAATGGGGCTGAAACGCCGCCTCCTGCGAATCCACGGCGCCAGCGCGCCAGACGGGGCTCTCCAACCCATTACTCTTTTTCCAACCCTCCCTTTCGTAAACCAGTTCGACCCGGTAAGAGCGCTCACCGGGCTGGAGATAAAACCGGTTCGCCCGAACCGCCTGGTTGAGGGCGGACAAGAAGAAAAACTCTTTGTCTCCTTGCTGAATGACCAGGAGCGGCGTGTTCAGTCCTCGCGCGATGAAAAGCGAGCCTCCGCCAAAGGGGTAGCCAAACAGGAATTCGTCATCTTTGGGGTCAAAGAAACGCTGGCCGCCGGCTGAAATCTTTCCGCGCGGAACGCCTCGGACAACCGCGGCGATCGACTTGACGGGTTGTTCCATTTCGACGCGGGCATCCCATTCGATGAAAGTCCCGTTCTTGCGGAACCGGGCGCGCAGCCGGCCGGGAGCCTTTTGCTGACCTCCTGCCCAGACGAAGCCGGAACAGGTAACCGCCAATCCGTCGGAGTTGTCCTCGACGGTCATTTGCTCACGATCCAGCGCGTAGGTATTCTCAAAGGTGTATACCCGAAAGGAAAACTGCAACCCCGCAAATTCCACCGACGGCTCGGGAAAGTCGAAGCTGAACTTCATGAAGCTTTCGCCGCGCGGAGGAATGTAAACCCCACTGGTAGAACTCAGGGGAAGAATGCGATCGAGCTTGGCAGGATTCCTTGGAGCGGAGGCGGAACCTCCCAACGAGGCGGCCACAGCCCGGGCAGGAAGAATCGAGCCGGTTCCGGCAGCCACGGCACTCTTCAGTAGTGCACGCCGGGAAATCTTGCCACCCATCATTTCCTCCTCTCGAGGGTCTGGTTGAACCTCGTATCGGGAACCGGACCCTCGCAGGAAACATGCTTGCGCCCCGCCTGGAATTCTCGCTCAGCGATGCCACGGGCAAGGCGGGGAAGTCAGGCTGGGTCTTCAAACCGCAGCGGAAGTCGTTTTCCAGTACACCGCGTACCTTTCCCCAAACAGCTTATAGAGCGGGATCAAGGTGAGTTTTTGCGCCTGCCCGACGGTTTGGAAGGTCAGCGATTGGTCGGAGACCGGTTTCAGCCAACCCACCGGATCATTCGGGCTGGTGGCGATGGCGGGAACAGGAATCGGGTCACCGTTGGGGGCGGTGTCGAACTCCGAATAGAACATCGATTTGGAGAGACCCTCGGTTCCCAGTCGCCCGGCCAGGACTAGCGGTCCATACATCGCGGCCTGCTGAGTGTGGTCATCAGGTATGGTCTCGATGCGGAGGCTCATGGGCAGGCTGACCTCCACTCGGTCATCTTCTTTCCAGGTGCGGTTCAGCGTCAAGTAGCTCGAGGGGCTTGAGAACGCGCCAAGGTTCGTTCCGTTCAGCTTGACCGTGCCTCCGCGGGTCGCCCAGTTGGGAATTCTGATGTTGAGGGCCAGCTCTGTGGGTTTATCCGCGTGCACCACCAAGGTGGTGCCTTCTTCCTCGGGGAAGTTGGTTTGCTGCTCGAGGCGCAAGCCCTTTTCAGGCCAATTCACCTCCGAGGCGATGAACAGATTCACAAAGATGTCGTGGTCATCGTGGAAGTAAATTGAGTCGGCAGTCTTGGCAAACTCCTCGACACCCGTCCCGGTGCAGCACCAGAAAGAGTCGTAAGTCGTGTTGAAGTACTTCCAGTATCCTGACCCGAGCGGGAGGAAGTAGCCCATTCCGCTGTCTTCGAGGTTCTGCGTTCCCAGCCGGCTGTTGAAGAGCGTGCGCTCGTAATAGTCCATCACGCGCGGGTCGGCTGTCCATCCGAAGATGTGGCGTGCCAGTTTAAGCAGGTTATAGCCGCAGCAGCATTCCTCGGTGAGCTTGCCCAGTTCCGTCGAGAGCTTTCCGGGCGGCGTGCGCCAGAACTCGTCGTTGCTGGTGCCTCCCGTGCAATAGATCCGCTCGCCGGTGACCGTCTGGAGGAAATACGAGGCAATGTCGTGATAGCGAGGTTCACCGGTGAGTTCGTAGCGCCGGGCGGCGCCGATGACTTGCGGGATGTGGGTGTTGGCGTGGATTCCTTTCAGCTCGTCGCGATGTGCGGCCAGCGGGTCAAGGAACATCGCCTTCTCAAATCGTCCCGCCAACTCCAAGTAATGCTGCTTTCCGGTCACGGCACAGAGGTTCCCGAGTGCCTCGTTCATGCCGCCGAATTCCGTTTGCAGAATCCGTTGCATGTGCTCGTCACTAATGCTCTCCTGCCAGTGCCCGACCCACCCCGCCATGCCCTCCGCTACCGAGAGCGCCTGATCGTTTCCACAGTGGACGTACATGTCCAGGAGGCCGGCCATGATCTTGTGATAGGTGTAGAAGGGAGCCCAGACCCTCCGGCCCTCGCGCAGCCGGTCGAAGAGTTCTTCGGGGAAGGCACTGAGGTAGCCGTTCTTCAGGGCCTTTTGGCAATTGGCCAATTCGCTGACCAGCGCATTGCCTTTATCTTTCAAATCACTGTCCCCCACGCTGGCATACATCAATGCGCAGGCGGACAAGTAGTGGCCTCCTGTGAAATGACCGCGCACTTCGCAATCGGGTTTTTCCCATCCTCCCAAGGGCTCAGCCGAGGAGGGGATCCCGGCATTCACGCGAAAGGTGTGGAGAAGCCGGTCAGATGGGAGCAGGTGGAGATAGCGCCGGTCCGCTTCCAGGGCATCCTGAAACACGCCCTTTCGCAAGCGGACTTGGGTCAAGGGGAAGGGCTCGACTTTCCCTAAGATTTTCTGCTTGCTTGCTGGCTTATTTCTCATTCCGGGCGTGATTGCGGCAGTGACCTGCGCGGGACTAGCCAAAATCCGATTGGGCAGTAGGGCAGCTCCCGCTACCGCTGCTGCTGTAGAAACAAACTGCCTTCTGGTTGGTCGATTAAGATTTGTCATGGGTTCCTCCCTCCAAAACAAGATGATACCGCACGGTCGCGGAACAAAGGGTAGTTATTCGGACCGAAGGGCGCTCTGGCTAAGGGATATCCTTCATGGTCCCTCCGCTCCGATTCAGAAACGCAAAAGCCACACAGACGTGCTTCCTCACACCGACGCGCGCTGCGAGGCGTCCGGCTTAGGCTGCTCCGTATCGGTCTTTCCCCCTGCCCACCGCCGCCGCAGCCGGTAAACCGGCAACCCGCAAGCCACGATCAACAGTCCCGGCCACGTCGTATAGGGGCGGTAAATGAACAGGCAAAGAACTACGGCTGTCGCGCCCAGGATGTACGCGGCCGGGACCACCGGGTAGCCCGGCACTTTGTAGGGCCGGTCCGCCGCGGGCCGTGTGGCTCGCAGCCGGAAAAGGCCGGCTATCGTCAGGACATAGAAGATCAGAGCCGCGGAAATAACGTAGTCCAGCAAGTTGCTGTAGACGTTGCCGTACTTGGCGGTAATGGAATCGAAGGTTCTGGGCAGAACCAGAGCAGCGGCCCAAACCCCCTGCGCGAGAAGTGACCAGCCCGGAACCCTCGCCCGGTTCAGGCGCCCGGCGGGAGCGAAGAACAGACGGTCGCGAGCCATGGCGTAGTAGGCGCGCGACCCTGCCAGCGCGAGGCTGTTGATGCATCCAAACGTGGAGATCATGATGGCGACGGCCATGAGCGTCCTGCCCAAGCCCGGAAAGATCGCCTGCAGCGTGGCGGTGCCCACGCGATCGTAAGGCGCATCCTGAATCGAGGGGAGTGGCAAGGTCGCCAGATAGGCGACGTTCGCCAGGAGGTACAGCGCAATCACCGTCAATGTCCCCAGCCCCAACGCGAGAGGAAGAGTCCGGTGTGGATTCTTGACCTCGTCTGCCGCGAAGGACACGTCGTGCCAGGAATCGGCAGCGAAGAGCGAACCTGACTGGGCGACGCAAATCGCCGCGAAAAGACCCAGCGTCGTGGCTACATCCAATCCCGGGACGCCTGAAGGATGGAGGTGAGCAGTCCAGAGGTGTGCGAAGTTCGCCTTCACCGCGGCAGCGTTCCAACCCAGCGCAAGCCCAACCGTGATGAGCCCCAGCAGCGCTCCAACCTTGGCCACCGTAAAAAGATTCTGGACCCATTTCCCATACCCCAATCCTCGGCTATTGGTCCAGGTCAGCAGGGCAATAACCACAATGGCCACGAGTTGAGAAGTTGATAGTGAAAGTGCGTAGCTGGGAGACACGTGAAGTGGAGGAATTAGATATCGGTCTTCCGCGACCACCGGCCAAAGCACCCCGAGAAACCTGGCAAAGGCCACTCCCACCGCGGCAATGGTTCCGGTTTGGATGACCGTAAAAAAGGTCCAGCCGTAGAGAAAGCCCCACAGAGGTGAAAAGGCCTCGCGCAAGTACACGTACATGCCGCCGGTACGCGGCATCATCGAGGCGAGTTCGCCGTAGGAGAGCGCGGCGGCAATCGTCAGAGCACCGGCGAAAACCCAAGCGAGCAGCAGACCGCCTGAGCTGCCAATCTCGCGTGCCATGGCGGCAGGCACGATGAAGATGCCAGATCCGATCATCGCGCCGGCCACAATCATGATGCAGTCAAACAGACCGAGGCCCTGGACAAAGCCGGTCGCGGGCGGCGAGGCTGCTTCGGACGCAACCGATGGGGTCGGAACAGTCATGGTCTTCTCAGCAGCGTGGGCGCACCCCGCGCTTCCAGGGGCAATGCCGCCGCTCCTTTCAGGAATCCTCGTCGAGACTAAACCGTCCCAGTTCCCATGGCAAGCCTCGTGGATGGGATTAGGTGATGGGCAAGAGCTGTTGAGGTCCGTCGAGCGTAAAAAAAGAACCCCAGCACCCGGCGGACCCGGGTGCTGGGATTGCGAGGCCTGAAGAGGAGGGTTCGATCCGAATCAGAATATGATCTTCAAGCCAAACTGAATGTTTCGTGCAGGGTAGACGCTTGTACTCTTCCCGAAGGTGCCGTCCGACAAGTTTCCATCGGGGTTTTGCAGGTTCACGTTGTTGAACAGGTTAAAGAACTCACCCCGGAGCTGAATGTTTGCGGCCTCATCCTTCCAGAACCACGGGATCTTGTTGTTCTTGACGAGGTTGAAGTCGGTGTTGATGTATCCCGGACCGATGTAAGAATTGCGGCCGAGGTCTCCTTCCTGACCCAGGCCCGGTGCTGGGAAATCGGACCTCGTGAAGATACCATTCAGGAATTCTTGTTTGTTCCCACTCTTGAATCTGCCGAACGAGGGCAGGTTAGGATAGTCAGCATTGAACCCGTCGGCGTTGTAGTCGCAGCCCTTGTTCCCGATGATCTTTCCACTCGTATCCTTAATCGGGACAAACGCATCGTAACACATGACGTCGTACGGGCCGCCCTTCTGCAGGATGACGATAGCGCCAGCCTGCCATCCGCCAGCCAGCTTGCTTAAGAACCCGGTTTTCGGACCAGGGATATCGTAGACAAAGCTGGCAGCGACTTTGTGGCGGACGTCGAAGTTGGAAAGGCCATAGTTCAGCTTCAGGTTGTAAATATCCGCCATGTTGAGGCCCCTGCCGTAACTGCTGGCACTATCCTGGGCCTTGCCAACCGTGTAAGCGGCCTGGAAATCCAGACCGCGGCTGAATCGCTTTTTCACACTGAAGTTGCCGCCCGTATAGGTTGACGCGCCATTGGACTGACCGTAATCAATGCCATAGAAGCTCGAATTCAGCCGATCCAGCGTGCCGTCCAGCAGGTCGCCGTCCACGCGGTTGACGTCATAGCTTTGGTACAGCTTGTGACCGCTTGAGCCGACATAGTTGCCCTCCACCACCCAGTTGTTGGTGAAGGCGTACTGTATGCCGATGAACCAGTTTTCAGAATACTGAACGCGCAGGTTCGGCTGCCACGGAAAGATCCCGCTCTTCGCCCCCAGGGCGCCGCCCTTCGGATCGACGCCGACCGTAATGCCCGTCATCGCCGGGTATCCATAGGGTGGACTCTTCGACGTGCCGAAACCATATACGGGTTTCGGCCCGGGGATGGTCGGATTTGCGGTGATAACCGCGAACATCGGAAGGTCGACACAGCAGTCACTGAAAAACTGTCCAGAGAACCTATCAGTGAAGACCCCCCCGCCTGCCCGGACCGACATCTTTCCCTTCCCTGTCGGATCCCAGGCGATGCCGATACGAGGAGCGAATTTGTTCTTGTCGGAGCCGAGGAGCGGAGCACCTTGGATCATCGACGCGTTCGCGATCCTTGAGGTAAAGTCGCTCCCGCTGCCAAACACAATTCGCGAGAAGAGGCCCTTCGGCTTGTGCTGCTCGTACGGGACCCCGAACAGGTCATAGCGAAGCCCCAGACTGACGCTCAAGTTCGACTTAACCTTCCAGTCATCGTTGACAAAGGCCCCCCAGTGACTAAAGACGGGAAGGAAGCTGTACGAGATCTGCCCTCCGGTAGCGGGATTGAACCCGTAATGGCTCTCCTCGATAGGATTGTCGAGGGCGAAATCGAACAGGTTGGTGAAGCGGTAGAAATAGCGGCTGTACTCACCTCCGAATTGGGCCCCGCTGCCCCAACCATCATCATGCGTGGTATTGACGCCGAATTTGAAGGCGTGCTTTCCACGGTTCCAGCTCAGCACGTTCCGCCACTCGCCGTTGGTCTGGATGAAGGTCGGACCGCTGAACCCCATTCCGTACGCAGTCAGCCCTGGAACGTTGATGTTGGGAATTTCGGGATGGGCAACCGCTACATCCACGTCTCCTCGCACCCGGGTCACCGTCAGCGACCCTTCGTAAAGCAACGTGGGCGAGAAGAGATGGGTGAAGTTTAGATTGAGCATCTCCCCATATTCGGGCTCGGGCATGGTGAACGCCGGATAGATCGAGGTTGCGAAAGTCGCTTGTCGGCTCGTCCTGTACCAGTTGACATACAGCCGGTCCTTGCCGTTGCGCCAGTTCTGATCGAGGCGTACATTCCACTGTCGGCCGTTCCGAGGATTCGTGTAGCTGGATGAGATATTTTCGGTGATCGGGAAGTTGCAGGGCAAAGCCCCAATGGGGGTGGTGATTGTTCCACTCCCGGTGCAACTGCTGCCCGCCACAGAGCCCGCCGTGGCCACAACCCCCACGGGCGTACCGATGGGCGGGAAGCTACTACCCAGGAAGGTCGACTTGTTATTGGGATAATTCGCCTTCAGGTAATTGATCAAGTCCGGCGTGAGCACGGTGCCCACCTGGGTTGATCCCGCACCCGACCGCAAGAAATCCATCGAGGCGAAGAAGAAGGTGCGGTCCTTCCGGATGGGTCCGCCCAAGCTCCAGTTACCTTCATTGCGCTGAAAGACGGGAATACGGTTGGTTGAGCCATCATAGCGTACGATAGTCTTCGCCTGGAAAATGTTTCCCGCCGTCAGGCGATTGTCGGTGTGGAAGAAGCCCAGCGTCCCGTGAACGTCATTGGTTCCCGACTTGGTTACCACGTTGGTCACGGCCGAGGAGTTGCGTCCGTACTCGGCTGAGAAGTTGTTTACCGAGACGCGCACCTCCTGGACCGAATCGGCGTTGGGGTCCATGTTGACGACGCCACCGCGCGGGCTGCCATTGGCGCTCGCCGAATCAATTAGGTAGCTGTTCGATTCCGGGCGCTGGCCGTTGGCCTGGATGTTTACCCCGTACTCCGCGCTGAAGATGTCGCCGGAGGCCTGAGCGTAGGATTGACCTCCGCCCGCCGGCAAACCGACGATGCCCGCCGTCAGGACGACGAGCGAGTAGAAGTTCCGGCCCACCATGGGCAGGTTCTCCACGCGCCTTTCATTGATCTGCGACGAGACCCTGGCTTCGGACGTCTCGACCGCAGCCGGCGCCGCCGAAACGGTCACTTCAACGGTGGCGGTTCCGAGTTGGAGGGTGACATTGACCGTCTTCGTCTGTTTGCCTTCCAGCCGGATGTTTTGTTGCAGGGTGGTTTTAAATCCCGGCGCACTCACCGTAATCTCGAACAAATGAGCCGGGAGAGCATCAATGCGATAGTTGCCTGCTGAGGAAGTTTGCACCGATCGCGTTATAGCTGTTTCCGTGTCTTTGGCAACCACTGTGGCGTTGGGCACGACTGCACCCGAGGGGTCGGTAACGGTTCCCTCGATTGCGCTTTCGTACTGCGCCCAGGCGCTCAGGGAAGACAAGGCCAGTAGAAATAACAGGGCTACGAGCCCGATAAGGCTTCTTCGCATACGCATATTAATTCCTCCTGATTTGGGGCCCCAGGCGGGCCCCCTTGGATGGGCAATGCAAGCCCGCGAGATTGCTCCTGCGGGGCCTGGAGGGATCGAATGATAATGAGAATAGGCCGCCACCTTGTGATCCGTTCACGAGTACTCCACGAAGGGTCGACATAACCACTCGTTCTTCCAGTCCCGATCAGGAGCGGCCCAAGACGTGACGCAGGCGTTCAAACTACAGTGGTTGATTTCTGAATGTCTCGACTACTTGATTGCGCCAGTTTCCTTTGAGTACAGAACTTCTTGTTGTATGCAATACTGAACGCCATCTCTATAGTCAATATGTAAGCGCTTGTCAAGTCTTTTTTTTTGATCCCGACCCTTTTTTTTTGACTTTGCTAATATCTTTCAGCTATAGGCGCGGAGCACTTTAGAAGCAAGGACTTAGATTCCATCCGGTGCTCGGCCGGGGATAAATGAATAATGATAGCGATTACAGTGCTTGCTGAACGCACAGTTGCGGTCAGCCAGCCGGAAACCAGACGGCTCGGCGCGCTTCGGGTGGGCGTAGAGCTCGCTGACGGCCCGACCATTATTCCGGCCAGGGGGAGGCACGACGCCCGTTGGCAGAACGTGTTGCCATGCACTTCGGTAGGCGTCTTCGGTGAACCCGGGAGCGCCTGATCCGAGTTCCCCCGCGAGGTCTTGATATTTAATGGTGGATTGTGCATCCTAGGGTCGGGTTTGAGGACCGCATGTTTAGCATTTTCCCAGTGCACGTACGAAGAGGTTTCGGAAAGAAGATCGGGGAGTGTCTGGGAGCCGCGCTGCTTCTTTGCGGGTTGGCAGGCGCCGCCCAGCCTCAGACTTCCCAGCCTTCGCCAGTATTCACCCAGGCCGAGTCTTACATCCAGCAGCGGCAGTACGTTCGCGCGATAGCGCTCCTCCAGGAGGTTCTGGAGAGGTTCCCCGGCGACCCCATGGCTCACAATCTGATGGGGATTGCACTCACCTCGTCCGGAAAGCCGGAAGAAGGGAACGCTCACTTCCAGGCTGCCCTCAGATCGAATCCCGAGTTCTTTCCTGCCTTGAAAAACCTAGCCCTTAACGAGCTGGCCATGAACCGCCTGGAAGAGGCTCGCAGCCACTTTGAACAAGTTCTGAAGCGGGCGCCGCAGGACCCGGTTGCCCATCTCTCCCTGGGGGAGATCCATTACGCGAAGCGCGAATTCGGCCCGGCTGTTGACGAGTACCTCAAGAGCGCGGTCCTGTTCGAGAGGGACCCGCGCACGGTCTTACGGTTCGCCCGAAGCTGCTTCCAGTCAAACCAGGGCGAAAGGGCTGCGGAAGCATTGGAGCATCTGAGCCCAGGAGTTGACGGCCAAACCCATTTCCAAGCCGGGTTGATGCTGGCCCAACTGGAGAAATACGCTTCCGCCGCCCGCCAATTCGAGCTGGCCAAGAAGGACTACCCTGACCCGTATGAAGTGGGGTTCAACCTGACGTTGGCTTACGTGAGAAGCCTGAACTACCCCGCAGCGATTCAAGCTGCGCAGGAGGTGATTGCCCAGGGCTACCGAAAAGCCGAGTTGTATAACCTCCTGGCGGAGGCGTACGAGCACAACAATCAGACCATAGAAGCGTACAACGCGTTGCGGACAGCCACGCAGATTGATCCTAAGGACGAGAATAATTACCTCGACCTGATGGCTCTGGGGGTGGACCACGCCAATTACCTATTGGCCCTCGATATCGCGGACATTGCCCTTCGTAACATCCCGGACTCCTTTCGCCTGACTATGCAGCGGGGCGCAGTTCGCGCCTTTCAAGGGCAACTCACCCCAGCGTTCGCGGACTTCGAACGCGCGGCGCAATTGGACCCGCAAAGCAACATGCCTTACTTCGCCATGTGCATGGCGCTAATGCAAACGGACCAAGTGGCCAAGGGCCTGGGGATTTTGCGGGGAAGATTGGCCGCCCATCCGGACGACTACCTGTTGCTGTATGCGCTGGGAGAGAGCGCGGATCGGTCGGCCGGCTCCGGTCTCGTCTCAGAGGAGGAAGCCCTGCGGGCGCTGGAGAGGTCGGTGCAGATGAACCCCAGTCTCTCGACATCCCGTCTGACCTTGGGGAAGATATACCTGCGACGTAACGAGGTAGACCGAGCCATCCAAGAACTCGAGAAGGCCCTGGAATTGGACCCCGAGGACCTCACGCCCTGCTACCAACTCGCTCAAGCGTATCGCCGGAAAGGGGAAAAAGAGCGGGCCGATGAGCTGTTTGCCAAATTCGTGAAATTCCGGGATGAAGACCGAGAGAAACACATCAACCGGAACTTGCTGAAGCTCCTTCGCGAAGGCGAAAAGTAAGACCTCCAGAGCAACTGCCGGTCTGAGCCGCAGGAGGTCGGAGGGGCGCAACGCTCTAACAATGGGAGCCATGGTGGCCGCAGCTCAAGCGAAATCAATCCTGTCAGGCCGCGCAGTGGCAGGCCGCGGGCTGGCCACCTGCCTGGTGATATGTGTCCTGACTGCGGCCCAGGTGCATTCCCAAGTCCAGACGACCGCTAGGGAGAAGGATTCTCCGTTGGCCGAACGGTATCGGCGCGAGGGCATGGCTCTTCTGGAGGAACACAAAATGAACGAGGCGCTGGCCCGCTTCCGCTCTGCTGTGGAAGTCAACCCGGCCGACGCCGCTTCCCAGGATTTCATCGGAGTCATCCTCAGCGACCAAGGCCTCAACGCAGATGCCACCGCGGCATTCGAGAAAGCGATCAAAAGCGATGCGAACCTTTGCCCGGCTCATTACCATTTGGCTTCGCTTTATGCTCGAACCGGCCGTACCGCGGAAGCGATCGAGGAGTATCAGCAAGCCCTGCGCCTCAAGCCGGACTTGATCGAAGCCCGCTACGGGCTGAGCGCCGCCTGCTGGAAGCGGGGAGACCTAGACGGTGCTATCTGGCTGCTGCGGCAGGTCGTGACGGCGGACCCGCAATTCTGGGAGGCGCGCTACAACCTGGGGCTCGAGCTCTGGCAATGCTACCGCACCCCGGGGAAGCTCCCACATAAGGCCGACCTCGACGAGACGATCCTGCAACTGCGTGCAGCCGCCCAAGAACAGCCGGACCAACCTAAGATCTACCTAGCGCTTGGTCAGGTCCTGGCCGAAACGGAGGATCCGTCCGGAGCCCTCGAAATGCTCCGCAAGGCTGCCAACCTTGCTCCCCACGACCCTACGTACTGCTACAACCTTGGGGAGGCCCTTCGCACGAAGGGTGACCTCGAGGGCGCAGAAGCCGAACTGCGCAAAGCAATTGAGCTCGATCCTCACCAGGCGCCGGCCCGGCGGTCGCTGGGGCTTGTGCTGCGGCAAAAGGGAGACCTACAAGCGGCGGCTGCGGAGCTGCGACTCGCGGCCAACCAACAACCTGAAGACGCCGAGGTCCGGCACAGCCTCGGCGCGCTCCTGCTCGCCCTCCACGATCTCCGCGGCGCCATCGCTGAACTCCGCCAAGCCGTGCGTCTGGACCCGTACTCTTCCGAAGCGCGTCTGACGCTCGCTCAGGCACTGCAGAGAGTTGGGGAAGGCGAAGCCGCCGGGAAAGAACGGGGAGAGGCACAAAAGATCGATACGCTGCGCGGAGCGCGCGGCCGCGCCGTGGTCCTGCTACAGGCCGCCGGCGATCACCTGCGGGCGGGCGACACGGCCGAGGCGCTCCCAGAACTGCGTGAAGCAACCACCCTGAGCCCGGATTTTGCCGAAGCGCATTACCGACTTGCGGCGGGTCTCTGGCAGTCTTCCGGAGACTTGGCGGAGATCATCAAGGAACTTCACACCGTCCTTGAGCTGAATCCCGATCATGCGCAGGCGCATTACCTGTTGGGCCTCGCCCGCAAAAAACAAGGTATGACGGGATTGGCGAAGGCTGAATTCAGCCGCGCCTTGGAACTGGCCCCGGGTCTCTGCGATGCGCTTCGCGCTTTGGCAGAAATGGCCGGTGCAGATCGTGATTGGCCAAGGGCCATCGCCGAGTATCAGAAGTATCTTGCCTGGAGACCGAAAGACGACGCGGCGCAAAAAGCGCTCTCCATGGCGGAGGAGAACCTGAAGCGGAAATGACCCTGTAATTTCAACCCCATTTAAGAACCCGCCCATTGACGGTGATCTGTGTGAAAACTGATTGATGGGACGTGTGGACGCGGAAGGCGGGGCTCGATCAACGCGCTTTTCCAAGTGGACCGGAGGTTAGGCAGAGCGGCCCGCGCCCCCGGCCATTTGGCGCAATCCTGGGACAGCTTCCTACCAACTGCCGCGCTCGCCGATGGTATCGATGACTCGGAAGAGCCGCTCCGCGCCGTTCAGCCAGTTCGTCTGGATGGCACGTTCTGCTCGGTCACAGTCCCCTTGCTCGAGCGCTTGGATAATTACCGAGTGCTCGTCCACCATCACACCAAGCTGCTTCACAATCCCACTGGCATAGAGCCGCCAATATCTCTCGGATTGCGGTTTGACGGCCTTGAGCAGCCTGCGCAAGCGAGGCCCAGCGCTGACATCCACCACGGTTTGGTGAAAGCTCAGGTCGAGGTTAAAAATGAGGTTGGGATCCTCTCGCCCTGCCAGACCCAACTCCCGGAGTCCTTCATTGAGTTCTCGCAGCTTGTGGATGACGACGGACCGTGCTGCCAAGTCGAGCTGCGCGGTTTTCCGTGCCGCCAAGCCTTCCAGATGACCGATGATCGCATAGAGCTCCCCAGCGTCTTCCTTAGTAAGGGGAGCCACGGTCAGGCGTTCCTTAGTGCGATCACCGGAGGCTGAATTAATGAATCCCTCACCTTGGAGCATATGAAGGGCGCCCCTCACGGGCGTGCGGCTTACCCCGAAGTGTTCCGCCAGTTCCGCTTCGACAACTCGGCTGCCCGGCGCGAGTCGTCCGTGCACGATCATGTCACGAATCTGCCGGTAAGACTTCCTCAGGTTGCTAACACGTCCCGTGCGCCCCGAGCGCTGATCTCCCTGCGCCTGCCCGTTGACGGAGGTTGAAAGGGTTCCCCTCTCGGCCATCCAATTCTCTGAGTCAGTCTTCATAGGATAACCCCGTGCTTTCGGTATCTTCCGCGGGTATCGAGAAACCCGAGCGTGCCACCCGCTTCAGTTCAGCGTGTATGGGAATGCTGTGATCCGCAGTTTGGCTGAACCGTAAGGAATAAGGGAGATCGTCTCCACAGGTTGTTTGCTTTTTACGGGGCTTATGGGCAATGGTCCCGCGGAATCATCTACAATTTGCCAATCCGGTAGCCGTCGCGCTTTCGCTTTAATCTCCACGGGAGCGCCCTCAGCACTGAAGGGTTGATCGCCAAGAGTAGTCTCCGTTACCTCGAAAGACTGTGCGAGCTTGTCCTTGTCTATGGCCAGCGCGTAATTCCACGGGGTAGTGGGATAGATCTCCCAATCCGATGCCGGTCCCGTCTGCTTGACCTTGTGCCAGCTCTCCCCGATTTTGAGCGAAAACACCAAAGGCCCGCGTTCCACGGCAATCGAGTTGTTGTACCAATGAGAATTTGCGACCCGCATGGGGAAGCGCATTTCGACTCCGTCACCACTCTTCCATTCGCGCTCCACGCGGCAAAACTCGCCCGCTTTCACGCCCTCGCGCCCCGTGCCATTGACAGCCACCGTGGCCCCCGTCGCCCACGCAGGAATTCTCAGCACGAGAGGGAACTTGACGGGCTGGGCGGGATTCACGGAGAGGGTTACGGTTTCCCGGAAGGGGTAGTCCGTCTTCTCCACGATGGTCACGGGCGTTCCTTCCGCCACCAAGGTGGACACTTCGCTGGGGCCATACGCGACCGCCGCGAGGCCGTGATCCGGGGTGCCCATCCACAGGTTGGCCACGAACTTGGGCCATCCTTGATGCATGTTGGCAGTGCAGCAGCCGAAATTGGGTTCCAGGCCATAAAGGTTCGAGTCGGGACCATTAGTCGTCCAGCGGTGGTTCGCAAAGCTGCACAGGACCTGGTTCGCCTGCTGATCATACTGGTGGCCCCACATGTCGGCGGTCAGAGTTCCGGGCAGGGCATTATGGGCGATCCTTTCCAAGCGATCTCCCAAAGCAGGATCGCCGAGAATGGAGATGTCCGTCTCCAGAGAGAACATGGCTTCCACGACGGCACACAACTCCGTTCCTTGCGAGGGGTCGCGCCCGGCGTAGTGCTCGTCCGCTCCAAACACGCCGGACGGCTGCCCGTGAAACTGGTCGAGATCATTCAGCATCTGGTACAGACTTTCCCGATCCTTCTGCGCTCCGGTGATTAGCCACCACACGGCGGCAGCCTTCATGGCCATGGCATTGTTCACGCCGTGTGTGGAAAGGTTGGCTTGCGAATGGTCAATCTTCCCTTTGAAGCGGAAGTCAGCGAACTGCGCCTCCCAATCGTGCCCTTGAGCGTGCAGTCGGCGAGCTAGCTCCAGCAGGCTCTTGTTCCCGGTGCGGTTGTAGAGCCATAGAATGCTCAGCACCTCGTCGTGCCATCGAAAGATCGCCCACTCCTTGAGCGGCCTCGCGTCCAGTTCCTGGGCCTGGTAAGCGAAGTACTTTTGCATAAGGGGAATCACGCGCGGATCGCCTGTGGCCTCCTGATACTGCATGAGCACCTTCAACATGACGTAGTTCGGCCACCAGTCCGTGTTCCGGGCGGGGCCGATCCAGCCATTCGGTTGCTGGTGTTCGAGTGTCCAGTCTACCCACTTCTTCGCCTTGGCGATGAGTCTCTGGTCACCGGTCAAGAACGCCAGGGGCACCAGCCCATCCAGGAAATAGGGTCCTCGCTCCCAGCTTTCTCCCGTGCCGCCCAACCAGCCGCTGTTTGGGCCGACGTCGGGCCAAAACTCGTCGAGGTGACCGCTCAGGCCATTCGCCTGGATGCGCAACTGTCGCAGCAACCAACCCGTGGGCTTGACCGAGGTAAGCGGCAGCAGGTTGAAGGCGTTCGGTTGGAGCGGGGCCCGGTTCGGCGTCGCACCGCCGGGTTGTGCAGCAAGGCCCTGCGGGGCGCTCATGCTTAAAGCCAGCCACGCCAGCAAGGCCAGCTTGATAGGCGTTCGCTTCAGATTTGCCAGGGTATGCATCATCGGTTGATAGTCCTTTCTCTTGGGGCCATGACAGGATCGGCCGCCGGAATGATTGCTGGCGTGATCTGGCAGGTGGCATGGGAGAGGAGAAAACCTGCGGGGCGGATAAATACCTGTGGCAGGCAGTGTCTTTCGATCAGAATCGTCATCGAACTGGAGATGACCACCATGGGTCCGACTCTACAGCAACGGGTAAGGTTAGCACGAAACGCCTTTAGTGCAAAACTTCTCCTTCGGTTTCCTTCAGGAACAACGTGAAGATTACGGCGCCCACCAGGAAGGTCGATATGAATGACACCGTTAAGGAGAAGCTGGTATTCCTAGCCAGCAAGAACCCTATGACCAGCGGGGCCAGGGAGTTCGATATCCGTTGCACGGTCAATCCCACACTGTAACCCACACCCCGAACGTCGGTGGGATAGAGTTCCCCCATCCAGGTATCCCATACCCCCCAGGCGCCCTGATTGAAGAAATAGAGTCCAAAGCTCCAGAGGTACATCTGCCCCAAGGTCATGGATTGTGCGAACGCAAACCCGAAGATGGCCGCGAGGCTGATGAAAATGACCATGATCTTCTTGCGGCCGTAGCGAGCCGTCAGCCACGACGCGGTCATGTAGCCGGGGAACATGACCAGCGCCGTAAGCGCAATGAACTCGTCTCCCTGGGGGGTGGACAGGCCTTTCTTGCTCAAAAGGATTGGCATCCAGGAGGCCAACGCCCAGTAGCCCCAGCAAAAACAAAAGTTGACGACCGACTGAAGCACCGTCACCGAGAGAAGCTTGCGATGAAACAGCTCACGGAAGGAGCCCCGCTTGTATTCGTCCACCGTAAGTTCAATTCGGTCCAGGTCAAACGGCAACCGGCCTTGCGACAGCCGTCGCAGCGACTGCTTCGCGAGCTCCTGTTCCCCTTCGCCCACCGCCCAGTAGGGGGATTCGGGAGCTGCCGCCCAGACCACGAATGCCCAAAAGCCAGCCAACGAACTCACCGCCAGGATCCAGTGCCAGCTTGTGGCCCGGAGGGCATGCGTCACGCCAATGGCAATGAGCATCCCGATCGGCCAGCCGGAGGCCAGGTAGACGGTCGCGCGCCCGCGGCTCTTGACGGGCAGCAACTCCTCAAAATAGACGAAGGAAGAAACAAGGACTCCTGACAGTGCCACCCCGGAGACAAAGCGCGTCCACCACAGCATCCAATAGCTGAACGAAATTGAACTCACAAGGGACAGCACGCCGTAGGAAGCCAGACTCGCCATCATCGATTTCTTGCGACCCACGTAGTCAGTGATCTTGCCCCATAATAAGCAGCCAGGGATCATGCCTAAAAAGATGGACCCAATCAGTGAGCCGAGTTTGGTGGGCGCGAGTTTAAAGTCAGCGGCAATCACGTCGCTTGCCATGATGATGATCATCATTTCCCAGGCTTCAATGACAAAGGAGAAAAAGATGGCGATGCCCGCTTTCCAGTGTTCCCGGGTCAGCGGCATTTGCGTGAATATCTCACCAACCCCAACCTGCCTGGTCCCTGCGGAGGTCTGAAACGAAGTCATAGCGGATATGCTCGAATGGATAGATCGGTTCGGGAGTCACCTCGAGAGAGGTTTCGCCTCAGACCGGCGTGCGTTTAGGTTCACCGTAAGGGCGACGTTTCAAGCGGGGATTAGGCCCCTCCGCCCCACGGAGAGGGAGTAGCGATCACAAATGGCCATCGCGGCGTCGGCGGGGGACGGAAGCGTCGCGGCGGAACAGAATTCCCGCGTTTGCCGTCTAGTCTCCAGCCTTTGAGCTTTTCTGCCGCAAGCGTTCTCGCAGAGCAATCGTTGCGGCTTCATCCACCTCCAGTTTTTCGGGGTCGAACACAACTCCGTATATGCTCCCGGCCTCCTGAGCCGAGATCAGGCCGGCTCTAACATCCTCGATCACGAGCGCCGAGTCCCGGTCTAAGGGTTCTCCCCAGCCTCCTCCCGCGCCTGTCCTTATGCTCACCACGTCGTTCTCTTGCAGTTTGCACGCCACGATCTTCCTGATGCGGTGCAGCGTTTTTCCTTCTCTCCGTACCAGGATGCAGTTGAGCGTGCCGGGTCGTCCGCCCTCCATGCTCCAAGGACGGACGACGGCCCGATTGATGTCGGTAGTAAGTTCGGCGGCACTATTCAGGATTCGGTAATCCTTGACAATACCGAAGCCGCCTCGATACTTGCCGTGACCGACGCCGTCCTCCGTGTTGAACTCATACCTGTCGACCATCAGAGGATACCTGTTTTCCAGAATCTCGACACTCGAGGCGAAGGTCTCCCCGTCGGCAAAGCTCACCAGCCCACTCTCGCCATCGCGGTCGTATCCGGCGCCCCAGCCGCCGGGGTTCGGTTCCACCAAGGCGAACGGCTCGCTGGTCTTGTCGTTGACTCCGGCGAGGATCAACCCGACGACGCTCAAGAAATGCCCGGCCGTAAGTCTGTCCTTTGCGTGGGGCGCAAGGGCCTTCCACACCAGATCTGCCGCATAGGTCAGCGCCTCCCAGTAAACAGAAACGGGAGCCGGCCTGACCGCGTTGAAGACACTCCCCTCCGGCGCGATGACCTTCAACCGGGAAACGAGGCCTTGATTGTAGCGGGCGTGGGGATCGATAAGGCACATGTATACGATTCTCACCGCCGCCACCGTCCCCGGATAAGTTGTATTGAGCGAGAAGGGAAGTTGCGCTGCATTTCCGCTAAAGTCGACCTTGAATTCGTGGTCGTTGATTTCGATCTCCGCATGCACCGGCAGTGGCTGATCGCCTTCACCACCCTCATCCAGGAAATCCTCGGCACGAAACCGGCCCTGGGGCAAGGATTGGAGACGGTTTCTGGCGGTCTGCTCCCCCGTCGTGAGGATGTTCTCCACCGCGGCGAAGTAGGTCTCGAGCCCGTATTTGTCGATGATTTTCCCCACGCGTTTGCCGGCGACTCTGACCCCGGCAACTTGAGCTTCCAAGTCACCGATGGACATCTCCGGGATTCTGCAATTGGCTTTGATGATTTCCAGGATGTCAACGTTGGGCTTCCCCTCCGCGTAAACCTTGCAGGGTGGAATCTGCAACCCTTCCTGGAAAATCTCGGTTCTTCCCGGGCCCCAGCTCCCAAACGTCATTCCCCCGATGTCGTTCCAGTGACCTTTGCTGGCGGCGAAGGCAACGAGGGTGTCGCGATAGAATATGGGCATGACGATCGCGACGTCGTTCAGATGTGTCCCTGAAATGTAGGGGTCGTTGAGAATGATGACGTCTCCCGGCCGCAATCCCTCCCTGCCGTATTTCTTCAGGACTCCCTTGACCGTAAAGTCAAGCACTCCCACGAACACGGGGCAAGACACGGCCTGTGCCGTGACATTTCCCTCCGGGTCCGTTAGCGCCGCGGAGAAGTCCAGAACGTCATAGATGATGGGGCTTTTCGCGGTTCGAGCGGTTACCGTGAACATCTCATCGCTGGCGGAAACCAGCGCGTTATGGATAATGTTGAGCGTGAAAGCGTCACCGCCGCCTGGCAAGGCCATTTTAGGTTCGCTCCAGGATAAGGTTTCCAGTTTCGTGGACGACTGCCGTGAACGAGCTGGGGATGACTATGGTGGTTGTGGGTTCCTCGATAATGGCGGGGCCGCGGAAGTGAGCCCCGGCCGGCAAGAGATCTCGGCGATATACCGCGGTGCGCACGCGGCCCGCGTTTCCCCAGAAGACCATTCGATCCGCCCCCTGCAACTCTCGGGCGCTCGGGGCCGCGGATTTGGCCGGCTCCGGCCCCGGCTTCCTTACGGTCGCCACCCCACACACGCGCAGGTTCACTAGTTCCACAAGGCTTTCGAGGCGGAATCCATATTCCCTTTCGTGAAACTGATTGAAAGTGGACCCGATCGTGTGGACCTCTCTTGCGGTGAGTGGCCCTTTCTCGACAGGCACGGTGAGGGTATGTTCCTGGCCGTAGTAGCGGAGGTCGGCGGTTCTCTCCAACTGAACGCCCGTGGTGACTTCCTCCTGAGCGTACAAGGCCGCGATATGGCGCTCTAAAGCTTCGTAGGTGCTATTCAGGAGGCTCCCTGTGTCTGCCGAATCCAGGCGTCTGACCAGAGTCTGCACCACGGTATGCTTGATATCGCTCATCAACAATCCCCAGGCCGAGAAGTTGCCCGGTGGGATGGCGGGAATGACAATCTTGGGGATTTCCAGTTCTTCTGCGATGAAGGGGGCGATCATGGGACCGGACCCGCCGTAAGCCACCAAAGCGAAATCCCGCGGATCGTAACCTCGCTGCACCGAGACAAGCCGGAGGAGTTGCGCGGCATTGTCGTTCGCGATTCGCAGAATAGCGAACGCCGCTTCCTCGAGCGAAATCCGGAAGCGGTTCGCAATGGTGGAAACAGCCCTCTCCGCCGCATCCCGATAGATTTTCAGGGCGCCTCCCAGGAAATAGTCCGGATTCAGGAACCCCGCCACAAGGTACGCATCCGTCAGCGTGGGCTCTGTCCCCCCCAGTCCATAACAGGCTGGTCCCGGGTCCGCAGCGGCATTCAAGGGACCTACTCGGAGGCTGCCGACCTCGTTGACCCACGCTATGCTCCCGCCACCGATCCCGATCTCATTGATGTCCACCACGGGAACCTTGATGGGATAGCCCGGCCTGTATTCCGTTCTCTCCACGGCGTAGTCGGCCGTAAACCTCATCTGCAGATCCTCGACGAGACTGGCTTTCGTCGTTGTGCTTCCCCCGTCGAGGGCTAGGATGTTCCTCGTTCCGAGACGCTCGGCAACCGCGAGCGCTCCCACCACGCCGGCCACCGGCCCGGATTCCACCGTTTCAATGGGCCGCTGGGCGGCATATTCGAAAGAGGCGACTCCGCCGCCGGAGAGCATCATGTAAAGGGTGGCGTTCATCCCTAGGTCGTGAAAATCGCGCGTGAGGTTGCGCAGGTATTTGTCAACCAAGGGCCTCACGTAAGCATTCAAGACACAAGTGTTGGTTCGCTCGTATTCCCGCCATTCCCTGGAGATTTCGCTCGAGATGGACACGAAAGGAGTCCCGTCGGACCTCTGCCCCTGGCAGAGTCCGTTGATGATCTCTGCTGCCCGGACTTCGTTAGCGGGATTGCTGTAGCTGTTGATAAAACAGATCGCGATCCCTTCCACCTGCTCTTTGAGCAGGGCGCGGTACACATTCGACAGCTCTTCTTCATTAATCGGTTGAAGAACCCGGCCGTCCGCCAACGTGCGCTCGGTGACTTCCAGCCTCCTGGTCCGGGGAACGAACGGCTCCGGCTTCAGATATCGAAGGTTGAAAACATCCCGGCGATTCGACCTCTGCAGAGCGAGGATGTCGCGGAAGCCTTTGGTGGTGATCAGTCCGACTCTGACGCCCTTTCTCTGAAGAATCGTGTTGATAACCAGCGTTTGACCGTGAAGGAGCTGGCCAACCTTGGCAGGATCGATTCCGCTCAGCTTGAAGACCTCTTTGACGCATCGGCCCAGATCATCCGGTGTGGTTCGGGTCTTGGACCAGGACATCTGCCCGGTTTCCTCGTCCACGGCGAGGAGGTCAGTAAAACCCCCGCCGATGTCAATCGCGACTCTCAGTGGCATTTCAACTCCTCACGCACACGAAGTGCTGAAAACCGTTCCCAGCATGTCATCCTGAGCTCCATGCGTGAGGCGCTCAGGGTAAGCTCCGCGAAGGCACTCCGCCTTCTCCAGCGGTCACCCCCACTGTCACCCTGACCCGTTCTGTGGACGAAGGGTCTGCAGCGGGTTTGGACGCAGGACAGAACTGCAGATGCTTCGTCGTCCCGCAAGGCGGGACTGCTCAGAATGACGGCCATCGGGAGTTTTTCAGCACCCTGCTGGAAAAGCATCTGGAGACAGGACAAGGCTTTGGAGTCTTTGTGAAAACGCTGCTGGAGCCGCCCACCCGCTTTCACACAGCCTCTCTAGCCCCGCCGAAGAAGGAAAGGGTAAGGAGTGCAGATTCTTTTTCGCCACTCTTGGCGGCGGGCCCCCCCGACGATGCGGGATGCGCTGCGGCCTGGCCGGGGCAAGCCCCGGCCCTACAAACCCGGCGCCGTAGCCCCCGACGATGCGGGATGCATTCCACCCCGCTCTTCCTTTCCCCCGAAGAATTGTCTCCCCACAAGCTGCTAGACCCGAAGTGCGGGGGACGTTTCAAAAGCCTTTTGCTCAGTGCGAGCGATGATTTCGTTCTGCAGCGCTTCGGTCAAATCGCAGAAGTAGTCACTATAGCCGGCGACCCGCACGACGAGGTCGCGATATTTCTCCGGATTGGCCTGGGCGGCTCGCAAGGTATCCGCCGTAACGACGTTGAATTGAATGTGGTGACCGTCCAGCTTGAAGTACGACCGGACCAGGTGGGCAAGGCTATCGAGGCCTTGCTTATCTTCCAGCAGCTTGGGTGTGAACTTCTGGTTCAGCAACGTTCCCCCGGTGCGGGCATGGTCCATCTTCGCGGCCGACTTCAGTACTGCCGTTGGCCCACCACCACGGAATTCCCTTGCCGCGCCAAAGCTTCCAGGTTCCCCACAATCTCGTCGTGTACAATGCGAGATACAGTTCTGCCTGTCAAGAGACATTCTGCCCGTTTGCGGCATCAGCCTCTCTGCTAAGCCACGTACATGCCAGAGTTGGCCAGGGCAACCATGTGGTTCACGGTCGGTCTCCTATATCGCACGGACGGATCTGTGCGGGGGTATCAGGCAACTGGTATCCCTACCCCAACCGGTTAAAAACTGTGAATCGGCGTTGAAATAAGCACATACCGGGCGTATTCTTTCCTGTGCATAAGGAGGCATTCTCTTACTCCAGGAGTTTACCTGTGGCTCTGTGGAATGAGGTGACGAATCAGCGTGGGGGGCGGTTATGGGGAAGGTTCGACAGGTTGGTCTTATTGCTCTGGCCTTGGCAACCGCGGTAGTGGCTGGGGGTCACAAACAGCAGACGATCCCTTATCGCAACACGGCCCCCGGCGTGGCTTTCGTGGGGTCGAAGACGTGCGAAGGCGCGGGCTGCCACGAGGAGGTCTGCCACAACTATTATCAAACGCCCCACGGAAGTTCCATGGGCCCCGCCAACGCTCCCTCCGAACTGGCGAAAGTCCCGGATCGGGTCGTGGTGTATGACCAGAAAGTGGATCGCTACTATCAGGTGGCCCGGATCGGCTCCGACCTTTTTCAAACTCAATACCAGCTTGATGCGAGCGGCAGCAAGATCTACACCTCCGCGCAGAAGCTTGAGTACAAAATCGGGGGGCACTTAACCGGCAACATCTATATCATCCGTTGGGGCCAAAACCTTTTCCAGGCGCCGCTTTCCTACTACCTCAGACTTAAGGGGTGGGACCTGGCCCCGGGCTATCAAGCTGCACCTCGTCCCTTCAACCGACCCATAGCACTCTGCCCTTACTGTCACAATGGCCAGCCGCAGGAGGTGCCGAACCGCGCGGGCGTGTACCGCGACCCTCCGTTCCGGTTCATGGAATATGGCATCAGTTGTGAAGTTTGTCACGGTCCGGGTGAGTTGCACCTCCAGGAATTCGGCAAGCATCCCAAACGGAAGTACGGAAAGCCGGATCCCACGATTGTCAACCCGGCAAGGCTTTCCCCCCGCCTGGCGGATGACGTCTGCCTGAAGTGCCACGAGGGCTGGAACGCACGCGTTTTACAGCCGGGCAAAAGCGAACTGGATTTCCGGCCTGGAACACCCCTCTACGAAACGGTGGCGTTGTTCAAGGTTCCCGTAAAGAAGGAGCAACGCGCGGAACTGGAGCGGCTGGAATCACTTCCTCCGGTCAAAGGGACCGTGTCCACCCCAATGTGGTTCAAGCACTCTCTGATGGCCATGAGCAGGTGTTTCCATGATAGCAATGGCCAATTGAGATGTATCACCTGCCATGTTATTCACAACCCTCCTACTGCCGAGAACAAGGTGGCATATTATCGGGAGAAATGCTTTACCTGTCACACCAACCAGAGCTGCAAGCTCTCGCTCGCGGAGCGGTCGCGGCAGGAGCCGGCAAATGACTGCGCCGGCTGCCATATGCCGAGGAAGGGCGTGGCGGGCATCCCCCACTCGGAAGATACGAATCATCGCATCGTGCGCCGAGCTGGGCAGCCGTACCCCGACTACGCTTTCGAGCAGAGCGACCCGGACCTGCCCGGCTTGGTGTGCGTCGACCGGCGAGGAGAGGATGCGACCAAGCCGATCCCCCCTCTCGTCAAGCTGCTGGCTTATAACGAAGTCATGCTCAGCACGAAATCTCCTGACGCAACCCGTCACTACCTCGAGCTTTTGGAGCAACTGCGGAAGTCCGCAACGGATGAACCCGCCGTGCTAGCCTGCCTGGGGCGGAAAGCCCTTTCTGACCGGGAAAACGAGCAAGCCATGCAGTACTTGACACGTGCGGTGGAAAAAGGCGCAGACTACGAATCCACTTACCTCGACCTCAGCGAGGCGCTGACCAGATTGGGACGCGTGGAAGAATCCGCCAAGGTGCTCGAGCAGGGCGTCGCCGCGTGGCCTTTCTCCGCGGACCTGCTGCAGGCGCTGGTGTTGCGCTATATGAGTCTCGACCGGCTCCCGCAAGCGCGCGAAGCGCTGAAGCGATACGTGACGTTATTCCCGGAAGATTCCATCGGGCGCGAGGCCTTGGCGCGCAGCGAAGAGGGCGGCCCCTGAGGCAAGACCGCGGCGCTTGACCCTCCGTAAGACAACCCCCTCGACCGACGCAGATCCCCACGCGAGCATCTTGAAATGACCCTGAGGATTGCACCACTTGAGTACCTCCACTATCTCGGCGTTGGAGCATTGTTGTTTGGCAGAAGGCGAATGAGATCCTGTCAAAAGCCGAAGCGGAGAATCGCGCCATGACAAAGGAAGAGCAAACCAAGTATGACATACGCCTGTTTTTATTCTATAAATGGTAGTGTTCTCAATGCGCAGGAAGTTCTCCAAATCGAGTCGCCACAGTCTCATATATTCCTCCTCGCTAACTCTTGTCCACGCTGACCCGCATGAAAACCTGTCCCGGTCGGCATAAGACGAAACTATGACTGACGAGCCGCAGCAACTGCCTACAATTCAGAGACTTCTGTACCATTACACATTTGCCTCCGGAATCTTATGCGGACCACTCGGTCCGGATAATCCTCCAGCTCTCGACTGGCAGAACCTGCTGCACACGGTCGAGACGCCTTGGAACCCCTCGACCGCCACAGTTCATTACGTATGTGTAAACCATTGTGGTCTTGACGTCCTAGTGCCTCAGCGGCTCCTGCACTGCTTGGGCGTCGGCTGGCCAGGGGGGGTCTCCGACCTCGCCGCTGGGGCCGCCAGCGTCCCGGAGCTCGCACGTGTTCCCGTCCCACAGAAAAAAGCCCAGATCGAAGCCTGCCGCAGGGTGGCACAGGGGCCACGAGATAGATGGTGAAACCGAGATGTGGGCTAACGACCAGATGATGAGCAGTAATTGCTAAGGAAAATGGGTAACACTCCAAAGCCGAGGTTCCTGGAAGGGACCGAAAGGAGTGTTACCTATGGAAGGCATCGACAAAGTTCAAGGCAAGAGGAAGAAGACCCGCCCCCCGAGGGGGGCGGCGCGACGGTCAAATTGTCCGCACGCTCACTCCCACCCGTTTGAGTTCCGGCGTAAAGCGGTGCAGTTATGTCTGGAGGAAAGCTTCCCCGTGGGGCGGGTGGCCCGCGAAATGGGCGTGGGCCAAAGCACCTTGTCCAAGTGGGTGAGGCTGTACCGTGACCAGGGCGAAGCGGGCTTGCAGTCCAAGTCGGCAGGTCCGAGCCGCCCGCGGCCGAAAGTTGCGGCGGCGGTGAAGACGGAAGTCGTCGAACTCAAGCGTCGTCATCCCGACTTGGGCATTAAGAAGATCAGCCAGTTTCTGCGGCGCGTGTTGTTTCTGCCGGTGAGCCGAGAGACGGTTCGCCGGACGTTACATGAGCAGCAGTTGCTCAAAAAACCTAGGCGCAAGCCCCAGCGCAATCCACCCAAACCGCGCTTCTTCGAGCGGTCCACTCCCAACCAGATGTGGCAGACCGATATCTTTACCTTCCGTCTGGGAGGCAAGAACGCCTACCTCATCGGCTTTATCGACGATCACTCCCGCTACGTGGTGGGGCTGGACGTGTTTCGCAGCCAGACGGCGGAGCACGTGTTGGAGGTATACCGCACGGCGATCGCGGAGTACGGTGTGCCCAAAGAAATGCTCTCCGATCAGGGCCGTCAGTACTCGAGTTGGCGCGGGACCACCCGCTTCGAGGCGGAGTTGCGCAAGGATCGGGTCCACCACATCAAAAGCCGGCCCCATCATCCTATGACCCTGGGGAAGATCGAACGCTTCTGGAAGACGATCTGGGAGGAGTTTCTGGTGCGCGCACAGTTCGACAGCTTCGAGTCCGCCCGCGAGCGGGTGCGGTTGTGGGTAAAGCACTACAACCACCAGCGGCCGCACCAGTCCCTGGAGGGGTTGTGTCCGGCCGATCGGTTCTTTGTCATCGCCCAGGAACTGCGCCAGGTCATCGAGCGCGGCATCCAGGAGAACGTGTTGGAACTGGCGTTGCGAGGACAACCGCACAGTCCGTTCTACATGGTGGGGCGGATGGGCGAGCAGTCCGTGGTCATTCGTGCCGAGAAGGGTAAAGTGAAAATGCTCGTCGATGGCGAAGAACCGCCAGCGCATCGGGAGGTAGTCTACAACCTGGAAGGAGGGACTCATGACCACCGAAATCAAAGCCAAGAAGGAACCTCTCCCTTACAATGCGCAGCAGCGAGCCCAAGCGGTTCTGTCGATCTGGACCGAGCGCCGTCGCCCCGGGGAAGTGTGTCAGGATCTGGGGATCAGTCCGGCGGTGCTCTCCCATTGGGAGAAGCGGGCGCTGGCGGCAATGCTCAAGGCGCTGGAGTCGCAGACGCGCCTGGAGCCGGGACCCGCCCTGAGTCCAAAACTGGAGCGGCTGCTGGCGCGCCAAGCCGTGCAGCAGAAGGAGCGGATGGCCAAGCTGGAGAAGCGGCTGGCCAAGCTGCAAGAACCGAAATCGCCACCGCCGACCAAGTAGACCATGCCCGAGTTACGGAAGGATCCAGCGATGAACGATCCGAAACCCAGCGCTCAGCAGCAAACCTTGGCCCGGCAGCGGGCGCAACTGATCATGCAAGTGCAGAACGGGTTGGTGAGTGCCCAGGAAGCCGCCCGGCAACTGGGGATCTCCCGCAAGACCTATTACAAGTGGGAGCGCCGGGCCTTGGCGGCGATGGTCGAAGCGCTGGGCAATCGGGAACAGGGGCGCCCGCCGCGGCCCATCGACCCGGAGAAGGAGGCCCTCCAACGCCAGAGCCAGGAACTGCAGGCCCAGCTCCAGGTCATGGAGCAGACGGTGCGGATCCGTCAGTTGTTGGAGCAGCCGGATAAAAAAAAAGAATGAGGCGGCCGAAATGATTGTCACGACGCTGAGCAGACTGAAGCGACAGGTGCGCTGGCCGTACCAACGTATCTGCGAGTACCTCGTGTTGCCCTATGTGAACTTCCGGCGTTGGAAACACCGCATCGATCGGGGCCAGCCTGCCCTCTTCAAGCCGGGTCCTAAAAAGATGACGCCGTTGAACGTGGAGGAGTTGCACGTTCAACTGTGCTGCCTGCAGCATGGCCGCCAGCGCAGCCGGGGAGTCGGCAGGCTATATCGGCAGTACCAAGACCAGATCTCCCGTCGTGATCTGCAGGCGCTGACGGAGACGGTACGACGGGAGTCGGCCCAGCAACGCCAAGCCGAATTACGCCACATCACCTGGCAGGTTCCCGGCCTGGTCTGGTCGCTGGATGACGCGGAGTTGGTCGGACTCCCCAGCCACAAACTGCATCTGCATCAAGTGCAGGACCTCGCCTCCCGTTATAAGTTCACGCCCTGGGTGGGAGAGCGGGTCCTGGGAGAAAGCGTGGCCGCTGGCTTAGAGCAACTGTTCTTGCGGCAGGGACCACCGCTGGTGCTCAAACGCGACCATGGTTCCAATCTCAATCATCAGGCTGTCGATGAGGTCTTGGCCCGTTATCGGGTGATCCCGCTGAACTCGCCACCCCATTATCCGCCTTACAACGGCGGGATGGAATGCGCGGTACGGGAAATGAAAATCCCGCTGGTGGAGAAGATCCTCGCCCGCGGCCCGCTCCCGGAGTCCCAGGTGCAAGTCTGGGCGGAAGTGTTGGCGCACGAACTGAACCATCGCTCCCGCCCCTGCCTGCACGGGCAAGTCGCCTGCAAGGTGTTTCACGATGCAAAGCCAGCCCTGAAAGTCTATACTCTCCGCAAGCGAAAGGAGACCTTCGATTGGATCAACGAACTGACCACGGCGCTTATCCAGGTCTTGCCGGTTCACACTCAAAGCCAAGCCGAAACAGCGCGGCGTCTTGCTGTGGAAACTTGGTTACAGAGAAACGGAGTGATCACCATCACTCAGAACCAAAAAGTGTTACCCGTTTTCCGCGAACAATTCGCTCATAATTAGGTTGCCCCCACAAATAAAGCGACGTATCTTGAACGAGCCCGCAGCCATTCTCTTCATTCTGAACTCGTCATCATAGTCATCCTGCCATGCTGACAACAGCACCGGCCTAAGGAATTCCCCAAGAAACCAAGGTGGTACACCGAGCACGGAGCCGCAGGCTTCACGCTGACGGTGAAATGTTGCCTCCGGACGATGGCAACGAAGCCCAAGGTCGAAAGGCGCGGACCTTTATGGGTCTATTCCAGAGTGACGAAGGTTCCTATGGCAACTCAATCCGTTCCCACTTTTCAGCAACTGAGCAGCTTGACGGCAGTGGCCAACCTTCGCCCCCGCTTGCCGGCGCGACCACGCCGACCCTTGACTCCTCCGATTTTGCGTCCCAGGAGAAGGCACGAGGGAAAAGCCCTCCAGGACAGGGAGAAGTTGTTGGTTGATATGCTTCCCTTGGTAAAGCGCGTGGCTCTGAAGATTCGCAAACGCCTGCCTGCCCATATGGAACTGGATGACCTTTTCTCCGACGGCGTGCTGGGACTGGTTGATGCGGTCACCAAGTTTGACGCGAGCAAGCGGGTGAGGTTGGAGACCTACGCGAGGCACCGGATTCGCGGAAGTATTTTGGACGGGCTCCGCAGCGCGGATCCGGCCTCCCGCGATTTACGGCGCAAGAACCAAAGAATCCGAAAGCTCTATAACGAACTCGAGGTCAAGCTCGGTCGCTCCGTCATGGACGACGAGATGGCCGCGGGGCAGGGAATGAACCTGGCACAGTGGCACCGGGCGCTGAATGAGGTTCAGAGTGGGGGATTCGACGTCAGTGCGCGCACTCTTTCGGCGGGCCCGACCTCCAAGTTGGTCAGCCGACAGATTGAGCCAGCGTTTCTTCCGGGTGACGATCCCGATCCCTTTGATCTCTGCTACAGTTGCGAGCAGCGTGAGGTTCTGGGTCGCGCGCTTTCCAGCCTGCGGGAGCGTGACCGGCAAATCGTCATGCTTCACCATCAGCAAGGCCTAACGATGAGGCAGGTTGCCGAGCTTATGAGCGTAGATGAATCGCGCATTTCGCAACTCCATTCGGCGGTTCTGGTCCGACTAAAGGCGAATATGGATTCCCTGCTACACCCAGGCCAAGCCGAATTCTCAGAAACCGCCACTCTGTCGACCGGGGCGGGCGCTGGGGCCTAATCAAGTTCGTGGGTGCACCCCAACGGAAAAGATCGCAAAAGTGGGAGCAGCCCTGGATGCGTCCCGAGTGCGTGGCTACAGGATGGCAAGTCGCTTGCCAAGTTTTTTTCGCCGGTCGATCTTTGTGAGAACCATGCGGGAACTGGCATCCGAGGAGTAACTCTTTCTTGCAATCAACTCAAACGCCGTGAGCTTTCAACTGTTTGCAGAGCAACTGATCTCTCTGAAGGCACTTCAGGTCAAAGCTGTTTGACAGTAAGAACGATCTGTTCTATGTAAATGGCAGGGGATTCCACGCAAAACGCCGCGGTCGGTCGGCACCGCGGTGGCCCACCTAAATCCTAGAAGCACATGCCGGATTTGCAATGGCATGTCAAATCTCACGTTGAAGAACGAAGGCACGTCTGCCCGGGCCACAGCGGACACGGAATAGTAATTCTACAGCCGCCAAAGGCTTGGCGAAGGCCTTGTACTCGGCAGATGGGGTGAAACGTGAACATGGGACGTTTGAGCACGATTGAAGAGCGGCAAACCGAAATGAGAGAGACCGAGGCAACTGGGGCTCCTTCCTTGGTGCCTCACGGCGAGCGCCACTACAGCGTCACCGATGTAGCAAAACTTTGGGGCTTGAGTCGGGATTCTGTACGGCGCCTGTTTCGCCGGGAGCCGGGAGTTTTGGTAATGGGGGACAGGTATGTGACCCTTCGCATACCAGAATCCGTAGTGGAGCGCGTCCATCGGAGGCTGAGCAATGTTGACGATTTACAGAAGGCACGGTCCTAGATGCCCTCATAAAGAGCGGCGCTGGCGAAGGTGCCTTTGCCCGATTTGGGTCGAAGGTTCGCTCGGTGGCGCGAGTATACGGAGGTCGATGGGGACACGCGATTGGGAGGTCGCGCAATCCAAGGTACGCAAGTGGGAAGAAGAACAAAGAGCTTCAGATCTGGGGACCGTAACCCTGGAGCGGGCGATAGAGTTGTTCCTCCTCGATGCACAGGCTCGCAAGTTGAGCGACGCGACCATCCAGAAATACAAGCAAATCTTTAAGCATCTTCGCGCCTTCGTGACAACCCATAGCGTCAGGAGCATCGGGCAACTCGACCTGCAGGCCCTGCGTGCGTTCAGAGTATCGTGGCAGTGCAGTGGCATAACTTCGCTCAAACGCCTCCAACACCTGCGGGCCTTTTTCCGCTTCCTCGTCTCGAATGGATGGATCACTGAAAACCCGGCGTCCAAATTGCGCCCGCCCACCGTGAGAACTCTGCCCACACTCCCGTTGACAAGAGAGGAGGTGGCGCGCATTGTCGCAGCGTGCGAGATTCAGGGAGAGCGGTGCAGAGGCCCCGTCTACACGAAGTCGGAGAACGTGCGGAGGCTAACCGAACTTTCGCAGTTGAGGGCATACTGAAGTCGTAAGTGTTTTCTTTTCATCAAAGCGATCTCCCAGGTCGGCACTACATTTTCAGTCTCGGCAGGGCCTGGGCGGCCTCCTGTGGGGCCT
>JBEKHR010000018.1:0-97887 GCA_050012175.1 Terriglobia bacterium
GGACCACGCCGCCAAGGCGGTCCGTTCCTCGGCCGACAGAATAATCGGAGCTGCGACTCGGCTCATGTACTCAAGCATACTGGCCTTATCTGTATAAGTCAAGGTAATTATGGGACACTACACTAGCCCCCAGCGTGGTGACACGGAACGAAGTCGTTCGACCACGGCGGGGAGGGTTTCGAGCGTGGCATCGATATCTTCAGCGGTGTTGTAACGGCCCAGGCTCAAGCGGATGCTCGATCTCGCCTGCTCCGGCGTTCGGCCGATGGCGGAGAGGACGTGCGAAGGCTCGACCGAACCGGACGAACACGCCGCCCCCGTCGAGCAGGCGATGCCCCTCAGGTCCATGGCGATGACGAAGCCTTCGCCCTCGACATAATCGAAGCAGAGGTTGCTGGTGGTGGGGAGGCGCCGTCCTGGGTCTCCGTTCACGCTGACCTGAGGAACCCGCTCCAGGATTCCGCGCTCCAACCGATCGCGCAGGCCCGCCACCCGCTGCACGGCCTCCTCGAGTTGAGCCAGGGCGAGTTCCGCCGCCATTCCCAGCCCGACAATCCCCGGCACGTTTTCGGTGCCCGGACGGCGGTCGCGTTCGTGATGGCCTCCGTAGAGCAGCGGCTTCAGGATTGTGCCTTTGCGGATATACGTTGCGCCCACGCCTTTCGGCCCGTTGAACTTGTGCGCGGAAAGTGAAAGCAGATCCACGCCGAGCTTCTCGACGTCCACGGGGATCTTGCCCACCGACTGAACAGCATCGGTATGGAAGTAGACATCGTGCTCGCGGGCGATGCCCCCGATTTCCTCGAGAGGTTGGATCGTGCCGATTTCGTTGTTGGCATGCATGATGGAAATCAGCACGGTCTCAGGACGAATGGCGCGCTTCACGTCCTCCGGATCAACCACCCCGCTTGCGCCCACGCCCACATAGGTCACACTGACGCCACGTTTTTCAAGGGCCTGCGCCGTGTTAAGAACGGCGTGGTGTTCGATGCCAGTCGTGATGACGTGTGGGGCCGCTACACGCGCTGCCTGGACAATGCCAAAGATCGAAGCGTTATCCGATTCTGTGCCCCCGCTCGTGAAGATCACCTCGCTGGGCCGGGCGTTGATCAGCTTGGCAACCTGCTGGCGAGCCTTCTCTACCGCGTTCCTTGCCCGCTGGCCGTACCAATGGATCGAAGAGGCGTTGCCGAAGTCCTCGAGCAGGTAAGGCTTCATCGCCTCAAACACTTCCGGCGCGAGCGGCGTCGTCGCGTTGTTGTCTAGATATACTCTTCTCACAATGGATATTTCCCCTGGAAGCGCCTGTCATTCCGAGCGAAGCGAGGAATCTGCTTTTATCCCCCACACCCATCACACGCTGGATGGATTAACCCCACCATTTCAGCTTAGCCGGCCGGCCGCGCGAAGTCAAACGCCGTGGGGGCCTGCTGGGGCCGCAACAGAGTGGGTGAAAAGCGGGCTAGAATGTTGCCCCCTTGGGTTCGTTTTTCGCTTCGTTTGGCTTCTTTTCCGCATTTGCAGGTCGTTTTTTGAGTTCGTTTTGCACCGTTTTTGAGTTCGTTTTCTGAGCCTTTTGTTGATTCTAAAGGACTTCTTCGGTTCGTTCCGTATAAATTAACATCTTTTTGAAACATCCTACAGGTCCCCCGAACGTTGATTGAAACCCTCGGGTAGCGCTTTGCCACGGGAATTGCGCTCACCTCGGCCCCCCCGGGATCTTCGGTGATGAGCATAAGTCTGGCTTCTCCAGCTTTGTGGGCACGGGGACGGCCGCACGCTCGCCAGTTCCCGACGGGCTGTCCAGTAGGGTCCATGGCAGTAGGCTACCACAAGGCGGCGCCTTTGTCAAGGAGTTTGTAGTACAGACCCGTGCGCAATCGGGCTGGCGCAGACCCCACAAGACGGGTCCGCAACAGGCCCCCGGAGCGTTTTCGGCAGCGTCGATTGATCGATGATCCCCCCGAGTTCCTGGTGCGCTTTCAGAATGAAGCGGCTTCCACGGGGCGCATTCATGACCCAAATGTCGTCACCATTTACGAATCTGCCCAGGCCGATGATGGCACGCCTTACATCGCCATGGAATTCCTGGAAGGCGAATCTCTCCGCCAAGCCCTCACGCGCCGGGGTCAACTTCCCGTGCCGGAGGTTGCGGAAATTCTCCAGCAAGCGGCGCGGGGTCTGAACGCCGCGCACAAGCTGGGCATCATTCATCGCGACCTCAAACCCGATAACATTTTCTTGACGTATTCTGAGGAGGAATCTTCAGCGAGTAGTAGCGCGGACCTGTTCTCTAGGTCCGCGGCCCTTGGCTACGACCGGCCGGAAAAGCCGCAGACCTTGGCAAACAGGTCTGCGCTACCCCGCTCACCGGCGAACGTACTGGTGAAACTCGTCGATTTCGGCATTGCCAAGCTGCGCGAATCCGCCACCCACACGCAGACCGGCATGGTGCTCGGCACGCCCCCTTATATGTCGTTCGAGCAGGCATCCGGCATGAGGAGCGATGAACTCGACGCGCGCTCGGATGTCTATTCGCTGGGCGTGGTGGTGTACGAGATGCTCACCGGCAGCACGCCGTTTCATTCCGACACGCCGGTGGGATACCTGCGCATGCACATGCAGGAAGACCCACCGCCCTTCCGCGCCGTCAAACCGGACCTCCCCGCGCTGTTCGGAGTCGAGAGCGTGGTGATGAAGGCCCTCACCAAGGACCGCGATCAGCGCTACGGGTCGGTGTTGGAATTCGCACGTGCCTTTGCCGAAGCCGCAGGACCCGCCCCGGAAGCGGTAGGGGCGGTCCGCGAACCTCCCCTACATGACCAGGGCACGACGGTCCCGACTTCCGCCCCACCCCATACCCGCCCCGCCGTTTCAGCCGCGAAGGGCGCAGCCGCCAAAGGGTCACGATCAGCCCTCTGGCTGGGCGCCCTTGCCGTAGCCCTGTTGCTGGGAGTGGGAGGCTGGTATTTCGCGTCGGTCTTTCGTCACAACGGCTCGGCAACTCCCCCTCTCGCCCCTTCAGTCGGAACAGTGTGGGAAAACTCGAAGGATGGCCTCAAGTATTCGTGGATTCCGCCAGGAACATTCATGATGGGCTGCTGGCCGGGCGACACCGAGTGTGCTGACGACGAGAAGCCCGCCCATCGAGTGACCCTCAGCAAAGGGTTCTGGGTGGGCCAGACGCCGGTGACAGTAAGTGCTTTTAGGCGGTATGCACGGGCGACGGGAAAGGCGATGCCTACTCCGCCCGATTTCAATGCAGGCTGGACCAATCAGGAGATGCCCATCGTGAACGTGACCTGGAACGATGCCGTTGCCTTCTGCGGTTGGGCGGGTGGACGCTTGCCCACTGAGGCCGAATGGGAATACGCGGCGCGTGCGGGCAGCACGGAATCACGGTACGGGCCGATTGATGATGTGGCATGGTATGCGAGCAACAGCGGCAACAAGACCCATGATGTAGCGAAGAAGCGGCCTAACGCGTTCAACCTTTGTGACATGCTAGGAAACGAATGGGAATGGGTGAGTGACTGGTACTTGGGAAACTACTACGCGGTCAGCCCAGAAAGGGACCCCCGAGGGCCGGAAACTGCGCTGTTACGGGTCATGCGCGGCGGCTCCTGGGGCGACGAACCTTTGGCCCTTCGCGTCTCCAACCGCACCGGGAGGGAACCAGGCTACGGGGACAGTGGCTTCGCTCTGCGTTGCGTCCGTGAAATGGCTAGCCCTTAACGAGCCGGCTGAGCGCTTTCGTAAGTTCCGGCAGGCTGCGGCCGGGTCGAGTAACGCCTCCCGCGCGCAGCAGGTTGAGCTTGGGGTGCGGGCGGCGATTTGCGGAGGTCCGAAGGCGTCGATCAATTTCGCGCTCGACGAACAGGAGTTGTTCAATCTTTTTTGAGCGCGGGTCGCAATGCCATTCTTCCGGAATGGGTCCGCCATCCCACGTCGCGACGCAGTGCGGGGACCTCAAATTGAAGGAGCTGAACGCTCCATCAAAAATTACGTAGGGCGCGTCGGCACGCCGCTGCCAGTCGTCGTGACAGGGATGAATCATTTCGAGATGCCGACCGTCGGCCCCCACAAGCACGTTCCAGAAGTGACGGTATTTCGCGTACTTTGGGCACGTCCATAGACCGTCGCGAGGAGCGAAGGTCTCCCGGACCATTCCGAAGCCGACAAAGTAGTAACGCCAGACGCGTTCTTTCTCCTGACGACCGCAGAAGAAGACGACAACGTCGCCTTTTCCGAGCACGCTTCGGACATCGGGGCGGCACACGCCCCAGCTCGGCCCCCGGGCATCGCCCAGCAAGTGCTGCGCCGCGAAAAAGGACGGATCGTCACCCCAGTCGTAATAGCCGCGGTCGAATTCCTTCAGGAACTTTCGAAGTAGCGGGTCCTCTTTCGCAGCCGTGCATGTCTCCACCAGGTCTCTCGGCTTCGGGTTCTTGTGACAATAGGTACAGAGGTAGGCGTGCACTTTCCGATGATACGCCCCTTTTCACAAGAAAAGCAGGCGTAGCGCAGACCGCCGTCGTTGCGGTCTGCGGTTCTTCCTTAGGCTCACGCTTCCGAATCCGAGGGCGGGCCCCTGTTTTTGAGATTTGGGGGTTTTCCCTACAGAAGAACCGCGGACCCCAAGGACGGGGGTCCGCGCTACGCGCCCAGACACGCGCTTTCGAAATCAAGAGCAAACTGGCAATCGTTAACCCGCGGCTGCGCATGGGTCCCGCCGCAGGCGGTTTGGGGGTAGCTTCAATCCTCCCACGGGTTCACGAGTAAAACCCCGGTGGGTTCGAAATCAGCCGTGTTCCGGGTCATAACGTGCAGACCGTGGCGCAGCGCCGTGGCGGCGATAAGTCCGTCAGTGGCATGCACGACCCGGCCTGCCTTTTGTGCGGCGGCTGTGAGTTCTCCCCAGAGGCGACTCGTTTCGAGGTCGATCGAGAGGAGGCGATCGCCATAGTCGCGCTCGAGAGTCCTCAGCCAGGTTTCAAGTGCACGCCTCTTCGAACTTTCCCTCAGCAGGGAGATCCCCTTGAGGATTTCACCGATAGATATAACGCTGACGAAAAGGTCCTCTTCGTTGCATGCGTCCACGGCTTGGCGAACACCGGGGTGCACCTTTGGGTTACGCAGTTCTGACAGCACGCAGGTGTCCAGCAAGACTCTCACAGCTTCACGTTCCGCATGGGGGATTTGTCGCGACGAAGGTCGACTCCCCGCAGGCTTGGACCCTCGCCGAGGAGAAACTGCTTGAAGCTCATACGTTCGCCCGTCAGTTCCTGGTAATCGCGCCGGGCCACCACCACCACGGCGTCGCGGCGGCGCGCGACCACCTGGGGCTCCCCTCTAAGGGTGCGGTTTACCAGTTCGCTAAAGCGATTCTTAGCATCTGCCAGACGCCATGACATCGAGGCTCTCATTAATCTAGCCAATCTAGCTACATGGTCCCATAGCCAACGTAAAATTGCAAGGAGGGCGATACAGTCAATCCGGGCCGGCTGGCGCAGAGCCCAGTTCTTTGGGGACTGCGATTTCTCGGGGCTCCTCTCCAGAAACTGGACGCATTGCTTGTTTCTGTTGAACAAATTAGGCCGATCGTATCACAAGGCCTTTTTCCTGCTTCTTGCGCCCGCGGAACGCCCTCGGCACTGTCCATCCTTGATCCCCGGAGGGGATCAATACAGTAGCCGGGGGCAACGCCCCCGGAAAACGCGTCCCCCAGAAGGTCCGACCCTGAAAGGGTCGAATCCGCGTGGCGTAACGCCGGTCTTGGGCCCCCCGCTGGGGGTAATACGACCCCTTCAGGGTCGGGGCACGAACGCGGCGCATTCCGGGGGCGTTGCCCCCGGCTACTATCTTGTGCCCTTGCAGGGCACGAAAAACCTGTCATTTGGTCTTGCTCTGGGGCTCCGCGTTTCTACATCACAGATAGGTGTTTTCGGCTATCCCCGCTCCGGATCACGTGTGGAGCGTGGTCGGCGTCTCGTTGGCCTCCTTTGCGCCGGTGGCGGGTTTGGCAGTAGTATTGCCCTAGCGGAAAACTGGTGAGTGACCAAACTACATTCCAGCCCGGCCAGCGAGCGGCCATCAAGGTCTCCGCGCGACTTCAGTGCATTTTGTCTCTTATCGGCTTTACCTCCGTAATAGCCCAGATTGTCCTGATGCGCGAACTGATCGTGGTCTTTTACGGCAACGAGATTTCGCTCGGCATCATGTTGGCGGGCTGGCTGCTTTGGACTGCCATTGGCTCAAGCGTATCAGGTCAGGTTTCCGCGCGTTTGCGCGATTCACGGAAGCTGATGGCCTGTCTGGAAACCCTCATTGCTGCGGTTTTCCCGCTGACCATTCTAGCCGTACGCGCCAGCAGACCGGTTCTTCAGTCAGTCCCGGGAGAAATCCTTGGTCCGGCTCCGATGTTCCTCACCTCCTTCGTCACACTCAGCGTCTTTTGCCTGCTGTCGGGCGGTCTATTCGCGGCGGGCAGCAGGCTGTGCGCCGACGAAGCGCGAACCTCGACTGCGCCCGCGGCAAGCTCTGTTTACCTGCTGGAAGCGGCGGGTTCGGGCTTGGGAGGCATACTGGCTAGTCTTGTTTTGATCCGGTATTGCACCTCCTTCGAAATTGCCCTCTTCGTGGCGCTGCTTAACTTGCTGGCGGCGGCGTGGGTCGGGGTCCGCACGCCTTCCTACCGCCGTGTCCTGCTGGCGCTGATTTTAATTGCTGCACTTTTGATTCCGCGCGCCGCCCGCTTGCTGGAGGCGAAGTCGCTCGCGCTGCTGTGGCATGGTTTTAGCCTTGTGGAGTCGCGGAATTCCGTTTATGGCAATCTGGCGTTGGTGGCCACGAGCGAAAGCCGCAGCCTTTTCGAAAATGGGCTGAGGGTTTTGACGGTGCCCGACCCTTCGGCCGCAGAGGAGTCCGTACACTTCGCGCTTCTCGAACACACCGCGCCTCGCTCGGTGCTGCTCATCGGCGGTGGCATCAACGGCAGCGTCGCCCAAGCCCTCCAATACTCCAGCCTCGAGCGCCTCGAGTATGTCGAACTGGACCCGGCCATACTCGGTGTCGCAGAGCGCCACTTTGCGCAAGCTTGGACTCGCGTGCGGAGCGATCCACGCGTACGCATCCACCCCATGGATGGGCGGTTGTTCCTCAAAACCAGCAACGCGAAGTTCGATGTCATCATCATTAACCTGCCGGACCCCTTTACCGCGCAATTGAACCGCTTTTATACCCAGGAGTTTTTCGTCGAGGCGGCGGAGAAGCTCAACCCCGGCGGAGTCCTGTCTTTCCAGGTGACCGCGTCGGAGAACTACATCAGCCAGGAACTGGCCGACCTCTTGAGATGTCTCCAAAAGACGCTGCGCGCAGTGTTCCCCCAAGTGGTCGCCATCCCGGGCGAGACGGTGCACTTTCTTGCTGCGAATCAGCCCGGCTCGCTCACTCTCGATCCCTCCGAACTCATGACCCGGCTTCGCGAGCGCCGCATCCGCACCCAGTATGTGCGCGAGTATTACCTCCCCTTCCGCATGTCGCCGGACCGCATGCTCGATCTCCAACTGCAAATTGAGCCGCAGCCCGCGACGCCAATCAACCGGGATTTCACCCCCATCGCTTACTATTTTGACGTTGTCCTCTGGAGCTCGCGATTTCACTCCCACTGGCGCGAGTTACTGGAATCCCTGGCGCGGCTGAGATTCGGTGCGGTAGCCGGCGGCGTGGCCCTCGGTGTGCTTGGTCTGGCGCTGGGTGCGGCGCTGTATGAGCGCATCAGAGTTGCGCGGCCTGCGGAGGAGATGTCCCGACACAAGGCCACGCTGGGCCTCTGTGTTGCCGCCATGGGATTCACGCTGCTGGGTCTTGAAGTACTGCTTCTGCTCGGGTTCCAGGCCCTTTACGGATACGTTTACCAACAACTGTCTATCCTGGTAGCCGTTTTCATGGTGGGGATGGCGGCAGGGGCGTGGCTGGCCTTGAACAAAGTACGGGCGCTTCCGGCTCAGTGTAAGCCTGTGCCTGCATCGCTCGACCCAAAGATGTCTGCGGAAACGAGGAGAGCGTGGCAGTTTGAATTCCTCAGACTGGCGCTCCTGCAACTGCTGGCGGCTCTGGCGCCTCTTCTCCTCTACGCATTATTTGTCTTGCTCGAGGGCGTCAGAAGTCTGGCCGCGCTTCTCACCATCAGCCAGATGGTCTTCCCGGTGCTGGCGCTGATCGCGGGGTTGATGGGCGGATATCAGTTCCCGCTGGCCAGCCGCATTTACTTCGGCCGTTCGGACAATTCAAATCGCAACCCTGGGATGCTTTATGCTCTTGACCTGCTCGGGGCATGCCTGGGAGCAGTGGCGCTGAGCGCCTACCTGCTCCCGGTCTATGGCTTCCTGCGAACCGCCATGCTCATGGCCGTGGTGAACCTGGCGCCGGCGGGACTGGCTGCCCTGGCGGCTTTTGAGGTGCGGTTTCGTCGAACGTAGAGGTCTTTGGATTGGTCGGCTCTGCGAAGACCAGGGCGGAAAACATGAACAGGTCGGCATCCGCGTCCTTCCAAGCTTGCGCAGGAAGGCCCGCTTTCACGCACACCTGTTCAAGGAAAGTGTTCCTGTTCCAACCTTCTTCCGTAGGCACCTGAGGCAGCAGCACGCCTTCATACTCCCCCTTGCGGATGAGCAGTCCGTGCTGGCCCACATGGATCTGGTTGATGTCCTCAACTTTGCGCAGTGGTGAAAGCACTGAAATCTCGTATTCCAGAATCCCCAACTCGCTCTCGCTGACTGGCCGGAAGCGCCGGTCTTCGAGCGCGGCGTAGGCGGCCACATCCCGCACCGTTTCGGCGAGCGGTTTCACCGGCGACATATAGCCAATGCAGCCGCGCAAATCTCCATGCTCCTTCAAGGTCACGAAAGCGCCGCGGGCGTTCCGGAGGGCTTCAGGTTCATCTGCGGGCGGCGAGTAGAGCTTTTTCTCTCGAACCGCAGTTTCAACCGAGGTTCGCGCGATCTTCAGAAGCTCCTGCTTCTCGGCGGGAGTGAGTGAGAATTCAGCGCTTTTGCGTCCGTGCTTCTTGTTCTCTTTTTCAGCCACCAGCGCCACCGCCCCATAGCCGACCACGCGGCTCTTATCTCCTGTGACGTCTCCTGAATTTGCGTACTTGAGGATCTGCGCGCGATGTGCGCCCAAGCGCTCCGCTGCGATCATGGCGGCGACGATGGGCCCGCCTCCGCAGGGGCCTCTCCAGATGTCACGCTGGGTGTTTTGTGAGAGGGTCAGGTAATCCCAATCTTCGATCGTCTTCAGAATCTGGTGATCCATCCGCTCTGCCTCATCGTAGGGGTGGTAATGGGAAAGGTCGGAGCTGACCAGGATAAGCGTGTTTGTGCCCTTGACCGCTTTTGCCAGGGCGATTCCAAGCGCGCGGCAAGCGTCGTAACTCGGGTCGCCCATGACGATGGGCACCATCTTGAACTGCCCCAGCACCCGCTGCAAGAACGGCAGTTGATCTTCCAGCGCGTGCTCACCATGCCCTTCGACTTCGCCGTGTCCACGTCCTGAGATTTTGATTGACGAGCTCAGTTTGGCGAGCTGGGCGGCAAAGTCACGGTCCACGGGAACGGCGCCGAAAGGCGTCTGATATGCCTCTCCGTCATAAATGGAGGAGAAGGGAAACGACTCGTAATGCGAGGGAGCAATCACCACGACGCGGTCGTAGCGCCTGCCTTTGAGCTGGATATAAGAGTAAGCTGCCACCCCGCCGGAGAATTCGTAGCCCGCGTGAGGACAAATTAGCGCGACTAAGCTACCTTCCAACTTCTCGGCCGACGCATGCGCCAGAAATCCGTCGATCATCTTTCCCAGTTCGTTGGCGTCTGCGGGGTAGAAAGCTCCTGCCACATAGGCAGGCCTGATCTTATGCTCCTCGCTCAAGCCAAGATTCTTAAGGCCGAACACGAACAATGCAATGGGGACAAGCAGGACAAATAGGAATGGAGTCAGTTGTACCTTCATGTCTGGACCTTTGGCGAGGACTCACGGGCAGGCAAGTTCCTAGTTTACACCTAAACTGTCCTCTGGGATTACCTTTTGTTAGAACCTTACCGCCAAACTTTGTAGCACTAGTTCCGAACTTCCTCGCGCGGCACGAAGAAAAGCAGATCCTTCGTCCGCCGCGGCGGACTCAGGATGACATGTCATTCTGAGCATGCATAGCCGAAGACGGCTATCCGCGATGTCAGAAACGGCGTGCCGCGAGGTGAGACCGAAGGGTAGGTTTTTCGTGCCCTGCAAGGGCACAAGATAGTAGCCGGGGGCAACGCCCCCGGAAGGCGCCACGCTCGTTCCCCGACCCTGGAGGGGTCGTATTACCCTGAGCTGCGGGACGCAGGACCGGCGTTACGCCACCCGGATTCGACCCTTTCAGGGTCGGGCTTGGTCGGGGGGCGCGTTTTCCGGGGGCGTTGCCCCCGGCTACTGTATCGATCCCCTCCGGGGATCAAGGATGGACAGTGGCGAGGACGTTCTGGGGGACAAAAACCAGGTAAAGCGCCTTCTGGTCCGCTCGGCCTAAATTGCTCAACTGAAACGACTAGTTCATCGAGTTTCTGGAGAGCAGCCGGTTGGCTGGAGCAGCCCGCTCGGCAAGTCTACCTACTCGCCTCCAGCAGTTCCGGCGCCACCAGGACGAGATTACCAACGACCTGACCGCTTTCGAGGAGCGCATTTGCCCGCGCCGCTTCGAGTAGTGGGAACTCGCCGCTGATGACCGGCCGAATCTTGCCCTCCTGGAGCAGCCGGAAGAGGGCAGCCCAATCCTCCAGAAACGGCTTTCGGTTGAAGAACAAGAACCCTGATGCCCCGTAGGGCTTGACCCTCTTGCCGTTCGGTAGCAGGTTGAGCACGAGTATTTTGGCAAGAGCACGCAGCAGGCCGCGCATGCTCAGGGGATTGCCGTACCCCACGAGCACGCCGCCTCGACGCAACAGCGGGAAGGCCCTTTCGACGTAATCGCCGCCCATGCCGTCGAAGACCGCGTCGAGTCCGCCAGGCTCGTCCCGACGAATCACCTCCACGAAATCCTCAGTGCGATAGTCGATCGGCGTTGCCCCGTATTCGGTCAGGATCGGGTGTTTGCTCTTGGAAGCGATCCCATACATCGTGAGGTCGGCGAGCCTGCCGAGCTGCAAGAACGCCGTCCCGCAACCGCCGCTCGCGCCGATGATGAGCACCTTGTCACCCGCTTTGACTTTCGCGGATCGGTGCAATGCCTGGTACGCTGTGACGTAGTTCAGCACCAACGTGACTGCTTCGGCTGGATTGAGGGACGGAGGAACCGGGATGATCTGGTTTTCACGAAGGTAGACATACTCGGCATAGCCTCCGACTATCAGATAGGCCGCCACTTTAGCACCCGGAGCGGCCTGCGTAACGCCAGGGCCGGCCGCATCGACCACGCCCACGATGGTGTAGCCCGGCACGAAGGGCACCTTGGGTGCGAACGGGCTGAGTCCGTAGCGCGCCTGCACGTCAGGCAGGCAGACACACGAAGCCAGAACCTTGACACAGACTTCCTTTGCTGACGGATCCCGCAGGTCGCACTCGGTGATCTGGAGATTCTCGGGTGGGCCTCGTTTGGTGACGACGATACGCTTGTACTTCATCGGCTTCATGAGGAATCTCCTTTTTTCAGCACCCATTCGCTCGAATTGTACCGCTCTCCAGCGGTACTGCAAGACCAACGCTGCATCTGCGGTTGAAAAGCGAAGCGTTTCCGTCCCGTCCTGGACTCAACCGCGTAATCGAGAGCGTTTCCTCGCCGATGGGCGCATACATAAAAGACAATGTATACGCCACCCGCGGTTAGACTTCTCCCGCGCCGAGTGCCGACTCACCTCCGCCAGCCTTTTACATTCCTTGGGAATCATGATGAGGGTCGTCGTTCCAGGTAGTATTCGGTCAGGTGGTTAAGAATAAAATCCGATAGCTGCTCCGAAGGAATCTCTCCGAGATCTCCGACCCAAACAATCCTGTCGGGGGATCTTTTTATCGCGGGCTGGAGCTGATAACGCTCTGGCTCCGGTGGACCTGAGTCGAAGTCAATATAGAATCCTTCGGGTTCGCGCCCGAAAGAAAGCCGCAGGAGGGTTTGCTGAGCGTTCAACATCCGCTGAATGAAGGATAGGAAGGCCGCCACATTCCCTTGCTTGATGTAAGGGCCACCTCTTCTGAACTCGAATTGTGGCAGGTCCCGCAAACTTGGGTTTACCTCGGAGACTTTCCTTTCCAAGATGTTAAGAAGGTTTTCGAACTCGGGCTTGGCGTTAGCGAAGATAAATTGATTAACCTCTTCGTGCGTCTTTTGAACATGCTTCTCGGCCTCCTGTTCGGCCCTCTTCTGTTGGGCAAGCCTGTTCAGGCGTTCAGCAAGAGATTCATTGTCTCCCATGGTGTCTTCTCCTTCGTTCTAACCGTCGCTCAAATGGCAGCCAGCGGCCAAAAGTTCGCGACGGATCACTTCCGCGCTATCCCTAACGTCCTTGCTAATCTCGATTCGAACGATCCCATGGAGGTCCGATGGAAGTTCGACGCCCTTCCTGTAAAGGCAGGCGACCCGGTCCCTGCCCAGCTTGGCCATGAGATAGCCCCATTCGAATATCACGTTCTGGCGAGCCCGCGGAGCTAAGCTTTCCTTGCTAACACCGCCAAGGTCGTCAGGGGTAAGAAGCACCATCCCGTAACCAACTTCGGCGTTTGCTTCGATTTTCTCAATAACGGTAAGCCTCATGTTGGGCTTGTCTCTCAGGATGATCGGCTCCAGTCCCCACCTGCGAAGGAGCAATTCGATCTGGTCTACGGCTGCGATGTCATGGCCGTGGACAATGAAAATGCGATTATTTGTTTCAGGCCTGGTTGCTTGTGGTTTCGGAGTCGGTCTCTTTAGTCTGTTTCTTCCTTCGTCCAGGGCTCTCCTCGTGATGTCGGCGCCCTTGGTGGTCACGTATCATTCATCGGATATGAACGCGATTACATTGCTACTCCGCCTCTCAGCGCGGATGAAGGGCAAGAGTTCGTTCGAGGATTGCGTGGTTTCATTGAAGTGCAAATCCTGAACCCGCTTCGGGTCCACAACCTTCCCCCCGCAGAAAAAGGTCTGACCTTCGAAGTAGGGCACAACTATCTTCGCGAGTAGGTCCTCGTACGAGAGGTCGAGTTCGGACGCGTCATCGGGGCTGCTCCTCTTCCCTTCGGGTTTGAGGGTTAATCTTGCGTGATAGAACATGGAAACCTACCGAATCATTTGGTAATTGCCGGTGCTCGCGTGACAGGCACCAGGGCGCGTTCCACCTTGGTCGACCGGACCTCACGCTCGTTCATTTTCCACTCACCATTCTCCGGGATCTCCCGGAATGAAGACAATACCCTTACTAATACCCTTACTTAGAGGTACTACCCTTACCCCTGCTATAATGCCATCGGGCGGCTGGGCCTTTTCCTTGGCATGTGACTTTCCCCGACTTCTTGAGGTCTGCCAGCAACCTCCGAATCCACTCGCGGCCAACACCGGGGCAGGCCCGCTCGATATCCGCGAGGCGAAACGCTCCCGTCTGAGCGCGAACCGCAGCCAGAACCATTTCTGCTTTCGCTCCCCTGGGGGAGGCGATCTGACCCACGCGGTCTTCGAATTCCCGGCACGCGGTCTTGAGGATGAACAGGATGTAGTTAATGAATGGCCAAGGGTCATGCCGGCCTTGGTGCCATCGCCGGGAGCTCTGTTCCAGTGTCTCGTAGTACCGGTCCTTGTTTTCTTCGATAACCCGCTCCAGGCTGATGTATCGGCCGACCTCAAGGCCTAAGTGGTAGCACTGGAGGAGCAGCAACAGCCGCGAGACTCGGCCGTTACCGTCCCGGAAAGGGTGAATGCAGAGAAAATCGAGGTTCATACCCGCCACGGCGATGAGGGGGTGAATCTGACGCTGGCGGAGGCAATCATGCCAAAGCGCGATCATCTCTCGCATGTAGGAGGGAGTCTTGGCCGCGGCGACGGTGTGAAAACGAACCCGCTGCCGTCCGTTCGGGAGCTTCTCGATGATGTCCGAATCCTTCTGCTTATATTTTCCCGCGCCACCCACACCGCCGCGGATCAGCCGGTGCAGTTCCCGGATCGTGCGCTCGGAGACCGGGAGCCGCGGCCCCTGTTCGTGGATTTGTTTGAGAGCATCGCGGTAGCCGCGAATTTCCTCTTCGTTCCTGTCTCGCAGATGGGCCTTGCCAAACACAATGGTGGCGATGCGCGCCTGATCAGCCACGACACCCTCGATGCGATTCGACGACACCGCGCTTTCAATCAAGGCGTGCTCGCGCAAGGCCTTCAGTTTTTGCGGAGACTGCCGGGTAAAGAGCTCTTGCTTGCCGCGCGCCTCGCCAAGGTCAGCCAAGTACCAGGAGCTTGCGGTGGGGACCGCTTCGATGCCCGCGAGGGATTGTCGGAGTGTCATCATGAGTTCTGGCCCTCGGCGGTCGGTCCATGGTTCGGCCCAGATTCTCGCCCCATCTCATTGGTCCCGAGCCGCAGGAGCGCGCCCTCGCCCCTAAAACTCCGTCCAGTCTGAAGGATGGTAAGGCCGGCGAGGTCAGCACTTGTGAGCGTCACACTTCGGAATTTCTCTGTTCGAGTGCCAACCAAGCCGAGCCGCCACGTGCCATCCCCTGTCTGGATGGCAGTCCCGACACGCATCGCCTCGCCGAACAACCTACCCGAGATGATTTGACCTGGCTGAGGGGGTCCAGGCATGGAGAAACCTGCCCAGGGTTTGCGAGGGTCAAAAGCCTCTACTTCACGCGATCAAGCTTGGCGACGTAATTCTAACACGACTGGCTAGCGTATCGGTTTATGATGCGATTGTAAACCCAAAGCTTGTGCCGAAGGGAATCTTTCGATACGGCTGAAGCCTGCCGATGCCAGGATGGGTCTCTCAATCGTTTAGGAGCCCCCTTTTCCCGACCGCTTGATACAAACGGATGATACGCGGGTGGCGCAGACATCGGGACTATTGCAATGTGTGAGGTTGTGGAGGGCGCGGCCGGCCGCTGCTTCAAGAGCAGTGACAAGTGACAAGCGACGAGTGACGAGCGAAGAGCCGCCACTGGCAAGAACTGTGACAAGTGAGGTGCGAGGACTCGCTGACAGCAGTCCGCTGCTTTCAAACGGGGTTTGCGGCGCTCGGGCGGCTTTTTGCACTCATCTACGCAGGTCGCCCTGTGGGGTGGCGCTTTAGGCAACTGGATGTCCAGAACCTTGAACAAAGCGCCGCAGGCTGCGCCGGGCGTGGCGATCGGCAGGCAACTGCCTCCCTCCTCCACCTTCATTTCGGTCGAGGCCAGGGTCTGCAGTTGATGCCGGCCTCCTTCGACAGTGACGTCGCGGGCAGGCCAGACCCGGCTCAGCTCCCGCCTGCGACGGACTACAAACTATGTGAGAGGATTGCTTCCACTTCCTTGGGACCGATGTCGTGGCGTTCTCCGAGAGTTGTCCAAGCCCGAGCCGCGAGGCGCTTGGAAACTAATTGGACGACATCCGGGGCCACACCATAGTCCTTCAAATGAGTCTTCACACCCACCGACTAGAAGAATGCGCGAGTGCTCTCGATCGCCTGGTCGATCTTCTCATCCTCGCTGCCTGTGCGCAGGCCCCAGACGCGTTCGGCATATTGCAGGAGTTTGGCGCGTTTGGCTTGCTTCCGCTCTGCCAGGACTGCGGGAAAGACGACAGCGACTAGCGCGCTGCTTTTCCTCCGACTTGGCCGAGGTGCCCGCGCCCGCCCCCCAGGCAGAGGGAACTGTGAAAGGCCGCCAGCACTTCGTCGCCGCCTTCATCCTTCAACTCACGGCAAGAGCGTTGTATGAATCTTCCCCTGCTCGCCGCCCTGCCTCGTTGCCAAGGTTCAATCAACCCAGGAATCAAACCGATCATTCCCGGCGAGGAAGCGTGCCTTAGCCGCTCTGTAAATTCTTCCCAGTACCACGTAAAGAAGTAATCATAACGCGCTGACGGTGCGACAACCGATGAGCGTTAACCACTTGATTCCACAGAAGCAAGCCTGAAGGCATCCCCTTTGGCAAGATCCTTGCTCATTGGTTGTGGGGCCTCGCCATTACTGACAGAACTGATCCGAGAAGTGCGACGGAAGAACCCAAATTCAATCTTGGACGTAATCCGATGCGAATCTTTGGTGACCTGGATAGAAATGAAGGTCATGGATCCAATGACCTTTCGGGGTCGAGGGCCGCGGGAGGGAACGGAAGCCACAAGGAGGAGAGTTCATCGCACGCTTCCGGCGGAGAACCGGCCATAAAAGATGGACAAGCGGTCGAGCCTCGCGAACAGATGGGTTTCGAAGCACAGGAATCCGAGAAAGGCCAGAGCAATGCATTCGCAGGTGGGAGTCCGCTGGCCGGCCCCACCGTGCACCCGCGCGGTGGCGGGCAATCCGGAAAACGCGTCAGCGACCGAATCGGTGAGCAAAGGTTGGAGCTCGCGGGTGACATTAACACCCGAGCGCAACTATCGTCCCGGCGCTCAAACGGAGGGCTGTGGTTCGCCTTAATGGTCCTCGTGCTCGCGGTGGTAGGCGCCAGTGCCTACCTTTATCTCAGTCTGCGGGAGAACAACATCAACCTTTCGCAAGTGCCTGACCTGTTGCAGTCCATCACAACCCTGGATGGACGGATGGATGCCACGGAGGCCAAACTTCGTGACTTGGCGGCCAACTGGGATGGCTTAACAAACCACCTGGCCGAACTCGATGGTAAGGTTGACTCCAGCCTGCGCGCAACCCGCAATCAGATGCGGGAACTGGTGGGGCAAGCCGCCGGACGCTTGCAGGCAGAGATGGATCAGCAGGGTCGAGTAGTGGATGCCCGCTTGAACAAAGTAGAATCAATGCAAAGGCAAGACCGGGCGCAACTCGCTCAGCTCAACGATCAGCTTCAAGGTCAAGTTTCCAGCCTTCGCGAACAACTGACCGCCACCCAAGAGAGCACTGGACGTGACCTTGCGAACTTGCAGGGGCAGGTGAGCGAGGATCAGAGCAATCTGCACACGCTCGCCCAGCGGCTACACCGCGACAAGGTGACCTTTGAAATCGTCAAAGATTCCCACACGGAACTGGCGCCGGGGGTAACTCTAACCGTTCTCAATACGGGCGTGAGCTACCAGCGCTTCCGGGGCTACATCTCCTTGACCAACGAAGGAAAGACGCTATGGCTCAACAATCTGAATGCGAAAGAGGCTGTGGACCTTTACGCGCAGCAGTACAGCCATCCCTATAGTCTGATCGTGGCAACGGTGAGTAAGGACGGGGTGGTCGGCTACTTGCCGCTCCCCGCCGGCGCGTAATGGGGGATAAGCGGCTGCGGAAAAAGTGTAGCGGCGACGGAACCTGTCCTGAGATGTAAAGTCGCCGCCACATCCGTAAGCGCGGGTTTTTCCAAAACCTGTAAAGCCTAGCCCTTCCCGCCCCCGAAGAAAAAGGCGCGCTTGGGTGAGGAATCTATAGGCTAGTGCCAACTTGGATATGGCTGTAAGTAAAATATGAGAAGGAAATAATGAAAGAGAGTAAACCCATGTTGATCGGTTCACGCCTGCGGCAGCTTCGCGAGCAGAAGCACATGTCTCAAGGGGATATCGAGGATCGCATCGGCTTATTGCGATGCTACATCTCCCGCGTAGAAAACGGTTACCTGGTCCCTTCGCTGCAGACCCTGGAGCGCTTTGCGGCGGTCCTCGATGTCCCGCTGTATCAGCTCTTTTATTGCGGAGAAGAGGTTCCACGCACACCTAGCCTCACGCCCCGGAAGACCTTGGAAGAAATTACGGCAGAGAATGGCGCGATGAAGGGGGATGGTCAGTTCCTCGTGAAGCTCAGGAACGTCTTGACCCGTCTGGCCGAGCCGGATCGGGATGTCGTGCTCAGTTTGGCCAAGAGGTTAGCCACTCGCTGTCGCCCGCCACTAAGATTGGCGAACCGTAGGCCGCGGGGACGGGGGTAAGGGGGTGCAAGCGAATCGCTCTTCCAAGCAATTATCTGTGACAAAACACGAGACCTCCGTACCGGTAAGTCAGTGCCCTTGCCTTGTCAGAGAAAGGCGGCGAAGATTTACCATTGCTGTTCACTCAAGCATTGTCTGAGGAGGCTGTTCCCTATTCGACCGTAGAACCCCCTGCTCCTCTGTCGCCGCGGCGACCGAGGGTGTCGTTAATTTGAATTTCCGACCCCGCCAATTTGGGGGCGAGAGTCGGGTTAATTTGAATTTCCTACCCTCGGGCGCCGCGGCGACAGAGGGGGTCCCGTCTCGCTCTGCGGGAAGCCCGGGTGAGGGGGTCACCCCGGAACGAATTGGGAAGGGGTTTCCTGAACACTCCTAATGTAAACAGTATCGGGGCTAGTGCAGGGTACGCATAGACTGGATATACCCTGCCGCACGCCAATCGCCAACCCGGCCGGCAGCCAGCCAACGCGGCGCCGGACGTCGTGCCGAGAGTTCCCAATACGCTGAACCATGCGGCCAAGGTTGAATGCCGTGAGATGGTCAACCTGTTTGCACATCTCCTCAGCCTGCGTGAACCTTTCAGCTTTCTCCTGTACCTCGCGGTAGTAGTCTTCAAAGGTCTGCTTCATACTTTGCCTTCCGCGAGGAGCTTCCCGACAACCTGCATTACTCACCACGGGTCTGGAAGGGCAGGGCTTCAGCCCCGCCGCTTCATTTCGTTTTGTCTTGAAGAGATGGGCCTGATGCCCTTCCAGAAGTCTGCGCCTGGCGCCATTTATGGCGCCAGGCGCTCCTTTTGACCACGGCTTGCCCGCCGATGGGGGTCAGTTGGGGCCATCGCTCGGAGGTGACCAATGTTCGAATTCTGCGATTCTGGTGTTGGCAAACTTCCGGCGGTAGCAGCGCTCGCCATCCTGATTTCGCTAGCGAGTTTTCCAACCCCTGAGCGAGGCAATGCTCCCGACCAACCAAGAAGTGATGAATACCGAATTTCCGTTAACGTCGGACTGGTCGTTTTGCCGGTCATCGTAACCGACGGCAAGGGGAGGACTGTGTCCGGACTGGGCGAGAACAGTTTCCACGTGTTTGAGGACGGCCGTCCGCAGCAAATCGCGCTTTTTGAGTCGGAAGATGTGCCGGTAACGGTAGGATTGGTCATCGACAATAGCGGGAGTATGAGCGCCAAGCGCCGTGAGGTTTTCGCTGCGGCCGAGGAGTTTGCCAAGTCAAGCAATCCTCAGGATGAGATGTTTGTTGTCAACTTCAACCAAAATGTTTCCATGGGGCTGCCCAAAGGTGTCCCTTTTACGAGCGACGTCCATCAACTCCTGGGCGCTGTTTCCCGACATCGTGCCTTTGGCAATACCGCCCTATATGACGGAGTCGCGGTGGCCCTGGAACATATGAAGACCGGGACGGCGAACCGAAAGGCTTTGATTGTCATTAGCGACGGCGGCGACAATGCCAGTCGATTAAGCTTCCAAGCGCTCCTGAAACGGGCGGAAGCATCGAACGCCCAGATTTACACTCTCGGCGTTTTCGATAAAATGTTTTCGGGCGAAAATTCGGGCGTGCTCAAGCGGCTGGCCAAGGTGACGGGGGGTAACTCGTATTTCCCGGAGCCCCCCTCCCAAATCACTGGGACCTGCCAGCAGATTGCCCGGAACCTGCGGCACGAGTACACCATCGGATATCATCCCAGCAACCCAAATTCGGGCGGCAGCTATCATGCCATCCGTGTCACGGCCAAGGCTACGGGCAATAGCAGGCTGCATGTTTCCACTCGCGCCGGTTATCTGATGCCCTCTGAACCGCAAACGGCGCCGTCCACGTCGGCCAAGACATTTTTATGAAGGATCCTGTGGCGGAGCCGATAATTCGCCAGCCCAGTTTTGGCCTTTCCTTGACTGAGACCTCTCGGGGCGGGGGTGCGACTTCATGGATGGGGATTCGGGCGGTGATGAACTCGCGTTTGCGACCATCCCACGATCGTGCCAAGTTTCTTCTCAAGGCAGGCCAATACCTCTGCCTGCTCGTGGCTTGCGGATGCCTTGGAATCGTTGCGCTGGGCTATGCCGGCGCCAGGATTTTTCAGTCCTATCAAAGCTGGCGGTTCGATCGGGTCACAGGACATCACGCGCCTTCACAGAAGTCGTTGATGACGGGATGGATGGACCGGGCGCTCTCCGCACTCATGGAAGAACCGGCCGCCAAGCTCAACCGGGACAGGTTTCAAACCCATGCGCCCGCCACGTCTGGCCGCGGTTCAGTACCGGGACTCCCCATGGGCTCCCTGGTTGGGCGAATGGAAATACGCAGGATCGGCATATCCGTCATGGTCCTGGAAGGTGACGGTGATGGCGTTCTCCGAAAGGCGGTGGGGCACGTCCCAACTACAGCGTTCCCTGGTGGAACGGGAAATGTGGTGATTGCAGGCCATCGCGATACCTTCTTCCGCGCCCTCAGAAAGATCCGCAAGGATGACGAAATCATCTTCACCACCACCCAGGGCATCTACAACTATCAAGTTGGGTCAATCGAGAAGGTCGGACCTTAGGATGTCCAAGTCCTCAAGGCTTCGCTTCACCCCACGCTGACTTTGGTCACGTGCTATCCGTTCGATTACATCGGGCCGGCTCCCGAGAGATTCGTTGTCCAAGCATGGGAGACCCAATCCTCTCGAATTGGTGAGCCGGATCAAAGCCTTGCCAGCGTACAGTCGACCCTGGATTCACATTCAGGAGTGCGATCGACATCCTCTACCCGACGTAAAAAGTCGCACCCTATTTCATCCCGATCCCCCTCAGATTCTCCCCCCACTCGCATTGCCACCGCCCTGACCGGGAGCGCCCCAGTGAAGGATGGGCCGGAATCCATCCAGGAAACAGCCGAAGCCCAACAAGTTGATCCGCCCGCAAAATCACCGCCCGCATCTCACAAAATATTCAGGAAGGTCCGCGGGTGGCTTGGTTCCATTCCCAGTCGCCTGCGCCCGAACTAGACGAAGATCAGTCTTCGCTCCGTTTCGAGGATTCTCGGCCCGGAGCCGAGCCCATAAGTCCTTCCACGCTCCATAGGTGTCCGCTATTCGAGCGATTTATGGAAGCGCAGGACGCTGATGGCAAGCAGGAGAATAGCGAAGCTCGCAAGGGCTGCGACCTGCGGCCAGAGCACGTCGAAACCAGCCCCTTTCAAGTAGACACTGCGCAGAAGCACCATGATGTGGCGCAGTGGGTTGGCGTAAGTCATCTTCTGAAGCAGGGGTGGCATGCTGGCGATGGGAGTGCCGAAGCCGGAGAGCGTGATCATCGGCATGATAAAGAAGAAGGAAGCGATCATCGCTTGCTGCTGGGTCGCGGAGACCGTCGAAAGAAACAGCCCCAAACCCAGACCCGCGAGGATGAAGGTTACTAACCCGGCTGCCAGCACACCCAGGTTTCCGCGGAAGGGCACCCCGAACCAAAATGTTCCCACCAGGGCGATGAGTGTGGCGTCTACACAGCCGACCAGGAAGAAGGGAACGGTCTTTCCCAGGATGAATTCCCAGCGGCGGATGGGCGTGACCATGACCTGCTCGAGCGTGCCGATCTCGCGCTCACGCACCACCGCGAAGGCGGTGAGCATCATGACCAGGATCATCAGGACGTTGCCGATGACCCCGGGAACGAAATACCACTGGCTCTCCAGCCCTTCGTTGAACCAGGGCCGAATCTCGAGGTCCACTTGCGGCAGCGACGACACCTGTTGCGGGGCCGTCCGCTGCATCCGGTCGAGTTGGTAGTCACGGCTAAACTCGGCGCCAATCTGGTTGAGATAGCCCAGCGCCACCAGGGCGGTGTTGGAGTTGGAACAATCCACCAACACCTGGACCGAGGCGCCCTGGCCGTTGCGCAGGCGCCGAGCGAAGCCGGAATCGATTTCCATGGCTGCCAGGAAATCGCCGCGGTCAAGGCCTTCGCGGAGGTCTGCGCGCCGAGCGGCATATTCGCTCAGGTGAAAATAACGGCTGGCGGAAAAGTGCGCCACCAACTCCCGGCTCTCCTGCGTATTGTCCAAATCGAGTACGGACAGCGCCACGTTTTTTACATCCAACGTGGCCGCGTAACCGAACACGAGCATTTGAATGACCGGCGGGCCAAAGAGCAGCCAGCGCATGTGCGGGTCCCGCAGCGTCTGGATGAATTCCTTCTTGACCATGTGGCCGATGCGTCGGAGTGAGGAGACGAATTTCATTCCAGCCTCTTTTGAAACGCGCGGGTGGCCCTTATGATCAGCAGCGCGGCAATAATCCCTAAGGCTACGATGTCGCCTGCCAAAAGCCGCACCGCCGTGCCCTTGAGAAAAACACTGCGCAGGATGGAAACGTAATAACGCGCCGGCACGATGCGCGTGATCCACTGCACGAAGACCGGCATCTGATCGATGGGAAAGATAAAACCGGAAAGAAGAAATGCAGGCAACAGCGTCACCAGCAGGGCCAACTGGCTGGCCCCGAGCTGTGACTTGGCCGTGACTGAGAAGAAATAGCCCAGTGACAACACCCCAATCAGGAACAGCGCCGAGCAAGCAAACAGCACCGTCCAGCTTCCCCGGAAGGGAACGCCAAACCACCAGACCGCCGCACCGGCGCAGAACGCTGTATCCATCATCCCGATGACAAAATAGGGAACCAGCTTTCCGGTCTGAATTTCCAGCTTGCGCACGGGTGTGGCGATGAGCTGTTCCATGGTGCCGCGCTCCCACTCCCGTGCGATGGTGAGCGAGGTCAGGAATGCGCCCACTACGGCCATCACCATGGCCACAACGCCGGGCACGATATTGGCCATGCTTTCCAAGTCTTCATTGAACCATGTCCGTGGCTGGAAGGTGACGTTGGGGGATACAGGGGGCAGGCCGTGGCGGTGCTGCCATTCGATCTGTATGTCTTGGGAGTAGGCTTGGATGATGCTCAGCGCGTAGCCCATACCAATGCTGGCGGTGTTGTTGTCGCTGGCATCGAGCAGCGCTTGCACAGGGGCCTGCCCGCGTGAGTGGAGTTGTTCCGAAAATTGCGGCGGCACCACCACGGCCACCGTACAGGCGCTCCGGTCAATCTGCCGGATGACGTCGTGATAGTTTTCCGCGACATGTACAATTGTGAAATAGTCAGTGGCCTGGAAATGCTTCAGCAGCTCTTGACTGGTTTGTGTCGAGTCGCGGTCGTACACGCAGAGGGGAATGTGCTTGATGTCCAGATTCACACCGTAACCGTAAATGACAAGCTGCACAAGCGGCATCGCGAAGATGATCAGGAGGCTGCGCGGATCTCGCCAGATCTGGATGACCTCCTTGCGCATCATGGCCAGGATGCGGCGCAGGCTCATGCGGCTCTCCCTGGTTTGGATTCATGCGCGGCGGTCAGGGCGACGAAGACGTCCTCAAGGCTGGGTGGAATCTGCTCCAGCCGGCCGACGCGGACCTGCCCGGCCTCCAGGACCGCGCGGATTCCGGGCATGGCAGCCTGGGCGTCGGCGACGACGGCATGCAGACTGCTTCCAAAGACCGCCGCGTCAAGCACGCCCGGCGCCTGGCTCAGCGCTTCGAGTCCCGGCCCCAGCGGTTCGCATTCCACCAGCAGGAGCTGGCCTTTCATGGATCGAGTCTTCAGTTCTGTGGGCGTGCCCATGGCCACAATGCGCCCGCGATCGATCAGCACCAGGCGATTGCAGTATTCGGCCTCGTCCATGTAGTGTGTGGTGACGAACACCGTGATGCCCTCGCCCACCATCTGTTGGATCAATTCCCAAAATTGCCGGCGCGAGACGGGATCGACGCCCGAAGTCGGCTCGTCAAGAAAGACGATGGGGGGACGGTGCAGCACCGCGCACCCCAGCGCCAACCGCTGTTTCCAGCCGACGGCCAGGGCGCGCGTGGGGGTTTGCTCGCGGCCTTCGAGTCCCGCCATGCGCAGCGCCCAGGCCAAACGCTCCGGAAGAACCTTGGTGGGAACACTGTACAACCCGGCAAAAAAGCGCAGATTCTCAATAACTTTCAAATCGTTGTAGAGGGAAAATTTCTGCGACATGTAGCCAATCTGCTGGCGCACCGCTTCAGGCTCCTGGGCGACGTCAACCCCCGCCACCCGCGCGCGCCCGGAAGTGGGCAGGAGCAGGCCGCAGAGAATACGGATGGTTGTGGATTTGCCCGCGCCGTTGGGGCCCAGGAAGCCGAAGATCTCGCCACGGTGCGCCTGGAAGCTGATTCGGTCCACTGCGACAAAGGTTCCGAAGCGCTTGGTCAGGTCTTCGACCACCACGGAGGGCTTGCTTCCATTCATAGAGGTTTCGTTCCCCCGGCAGCTTCTGGCGCGCTCTCGACCGCCGATACAAACAAGTCCTCAATGGTCGCCGCTACGGGCTGGATGGAATCGTAAACGACGCTCGCGGATTCCAGCCGCGCGCGCAAATCCGCCAGCCGGCGAGCGGCTTCGTCCACAAACAGGTGAACGCGGTCGCCCACCAGCAAGGCACTGCGCACGCCGGGGGCGCCCGCCAACGCCGCGCGCACCTGCCCCGGCTGCGCCGCGTGCACCGCCAGAATCTCGCCGGGAAATCTCTTCTTCAGCTCCGCCGGCCGATCACAGAAAAGCATCCGTCCGCGATAGAGGAGCCCCACGCGATGGCAGCGCTCCGCTTCGTCGAGGTACGACGTGGAAGTGAGAATGGCCACGCCCTCGGCCACCAGTGAATAGAGAATGCGCCAGAAATCCCGCCGTGACACGGGATCGACTCCGTTGGTCGGCTCGTCGAGGAGGATCACCTTCGGCGTATGAATCAGCGCACAGACCAAGCCAAGCTTTTGCTTCATCCCGCCGGAAAGATTTCCGGCAAGCCGACCCCGGAAATCACTGAGGCCTGCGGCCGCCAGCAATTCTTGGGAGCGCCGCTCGCGCTGCTTGCGACCGACTCCAAATAAATCCGCGTAAAACCGGAGGTTTTCGTCTGCCGTGAGATCTTCGTAGAGGCCAAATCGCTGCGACATGTAGCTCAGGAGCGACTTGGCGCCTTCCGGGTCGCGCACCACGTCGCAGCCGGCAACTTTCGCCGAGCCCGAATCCGCGCTCATCACCCCCGCCAACATCCGCAGCGCGGTGGTTTTACCGGCGCCGTCCGGCCCGACCAGTCCGAAGATTTCTCCTGCGTACACTTCAAAGCTGAGCCCGTCGACAGCGCGCACTTCACCGAATTGCTTGGTCAGCGAGGAAACGATGATGGCAGGAGGGGTGCTCATGGCGCACTCACTACTTCAGTTTGATAATGGCGTCTGCCGGCATTCCGGGCTTCAGCTCCCGGTTGGGATTCTCCACGTCCACTTTGACCCGGTAGACCAGCGTGACACGCTCTTTCTCCGTCTGCACGCTCTTGGGAGTGAATTCCGCCTCCGAAGAGACGAATGAAATCCGGCCGTGATAAATCTTGTCAGGATAAGTATCGGTCCGCACATCAACCACCTGCCCCCAGTGCACTTTGCCGAGATCCGTCTCGGGCACATATACCCGGACCCACAGATGGTCCAGGTCGGCGAGGGTCACGACCGGCGTACCGGGTGAGACGACCTCTCCCAACTCCGCTTGCCGCACCAGCACCACTCCGTTGAAGGGCGCGTGCAGCACCGTGTACGTCAGCCGGATGCGGGACATTCGCAGGTTCTGGTCTGCTTGGTGAACATTGGAGTGCTCGACGGCAAGTTCTTCCTTGCGCGTTCCTTCCACGAGTTCGTTGTAGATTTGCTGCGCACGCTCATAAGTAGCCTCGGCGCGGGTGACATTGGTGGCGGCCAAGTCGCGCGTCTGTCCCGGGATTTCGTCCTTTTCGTAAAGCGCCTGGTAACGCGCGAAATCCTTCTTCTTCTGCTCGAGGTCTGCCTGAGCATCGAGCATCGCGAGTTTGGCGGCCTCGATGTCTTGCGTCCGGCTGCCCGCCAGACCGAGGGCGAGTTGCCGGTTGCGCACGCGAATAGCAGATTCGTCCTCCGCCACCTGTTGCCGGTAGTCATCGTTATCGAGCCGCGCCAGCAAGTCGCCGGATTTCAGCGCCATGCCTTCCTCCACCGGCAGAGCGATGATGCGGCCGGGCACCTTGAAGCTGACCAGGCTCTCGTGCGCCTCAACGTTGCCGGAGAGCTTGAGCACGTTTTCCACGGCGGGCTTGCGGAACCACTGGGGATAGAAGTAAACCACGGCGCCGCCAATCGCCAATAACAGCAGGAGCGGAATCACGCGTTTCATAGCTTTTTTACCTCTTCCTAATAAACTTCACCCCGCGGCCGGCTCAGGGCTCGGCGAGGTATGTTTGGTAAATCTTTTCGGTTCCCCCCAGCGAGCGCACGAGGGCCATGACAGAGTCGGCGTGCCGCGCCAAGGCCATGATGCGGTCATCCTGCGCGCTGGCCAAGCTGGCCTGCGCGGTCACCACCTCGATGTTGTCCGTCACGCCGTTGCGGAAACGGTCTTGCGCCAGGCTCAGCTCGCGTTCTGCCAGATGGAGGGCTGCCTCGGTGACGGTCACTTGATTCTCGGTGGATTCCAGGTCCAGCACCGCCTTGCGCAGCTCCTGCTCGATCTCGCGATTGAGGTCGTCAATCTGCGCGTTCAGGCGTTTCAACTGGCTTTGGAGTTCCGTCTTCTCTCCGGCGCGGTCCCGGTCAAACAAGGTGACCGTGAGCGTTCCCTGAATCTCGCCGGTTCCCGCCATGGACCCGAACCCGCGCCCGATCGCTCCATAATCGCCGTTAACCGAGAGGGTGGGGAGATAGCGCGCCCGCGAGGCCTTGAGTTGCTCGACGAGTGACTCTCGCTGCTTGAAAAGCGCGGCGTAGTCGGATCGCGCCTCGAGTGCACTGTGAAGCGCCTGGTCTGCATCGGTTGATTCCACGTGATGGAATTTCAAAGGCTCGGCCAAGTCCAGCGGGGCGCCGGGACTCAGTCCGAGGAAATGGGCAAGGACGAGTAGGGAAGTCTGATAAGTGTTGCGCGCTACCAGCAGGTTCTGCTGGTCCCGCGCCAGTTGCACCTGCGCGCGAACCACGTCCACCGCGGTCGCCAGTCCCTGGGCGTGTTGGTCGCGCGCCAATTTCTCCAGGGTTTGCGAAGTCGTCACGCGACTTTCCGCCGCGGCTGCTTCCGCGGCGGAAGCCTGGGCGTCAAGATAAAGCCCTGCGGCCTGGCGGATCACCAAATCGCGCGCGTCTTGATAGTCGAGCTTGGCGGCCTCCTCTTGTTTTTCGCTGGCCTTCCAGTTGTGGTAGGAGTGGCGGTCAATCAAGGATTGGCTCGCCGAGAGGCGGAAATCGTAGTGCGCGAACGGACCGACAACGGTAGGAACCGTGGGAAAAGAAATTCCCATGGCGCCCAAATCGATATTCTCGCGGTTGGCTAACGCGTTCCCGTTGACGTGCGGTAGCAAGGAAGCCCCCCGCCGCTCGCGCGTGCCTTCCAATTCCTCCACTTGCGTACTCGCCACGCGTACGCTGAGGTTCTGCTTCAGCGCCAGACTAATCGCGTCCCTCAGCGTCAGCAGCCGCCGAGCGGTCTGTTGCGCATCCACGGGCGCTCCGCCCGCAAACGACAACGCCACGAACAATGTGACCCACCTTGCTCTCGACCGCATGGACCTTCTCCTTTGCCGCGCCGCCTCGATTACCTCGCGGCTTTCAATCCGGCTGCTTCCGCAGGCTGTCCAGTACGAACTCCAGGTGCGCCTTGCTGTAGGCGTCAAGGTCGAGCCGGTGCCGCTCCCCGTGAAGCAGTTGCCACACGATGGCCAGAACGCCGGGCGCGACCAGAATCTGCGGAAACTGCGCGGCCTTCGTCTGCCGGAACTCACCCGTGGCCACACCCTTCTTGAGCACCCGGCGGATCCGATTCAAACCCCGCCCAATAACCTCCCGATGGTAAATGTCGGCAAGCTGAGGAAATCTGCTGCCCTCGGCAATGAGCATTCGAACGATAGACCGCGCCTTGGCGTTTCTCACCACCTGGTACATCTGCGAAAGCAGCTCGCGAAGCAATTCTTCCGCCGACCCGCTGAACGTCCCCGACAGGGCGTCGATGCGCTTTTGAATCAAAGTGCGGACCACCGCCCGAAAGAGCCGTTCCTTATCCCGGAAGTAGAGATAGATCGTTCCCTTGGCGATGCCCGCCCGCTTCGCCACATCCTCGAGGCGGGTAGCCGCATATCCGTTGGCTCCAAACTCCTCGAGAGCGGCCGAGAGGATCTGCTCCTGGCGCTGTAGCTTCTGTTCTCGCTCTCGAAGGGATGGTTTCGCGGCACTCAGTCGCGCCGAACGCTCTGCTATCATCGGTCTCTCCCTATATTGACTGAACAGTCAGTCATTATTCATCGACAGAAAGATAGCTGCAATGAAACGTGTTGTCAACTGATTTTTACCAGGCTTTTGTTCTCTCCTGCCATTGCCGGAAGCCCTCCAAAGAACAGGCGCTTCTGTGCAAGGGTCTCTGGAATTCCGCGTCCTCCGTTCATCCCGGTGATCGCCTCCAGCACGCGCTGTCGGCGATCCACTAGTAACACTTGCGCGTGGAGCGATGCGCATGGGAATTCTGTGCCAGGGTTGCCGTTTTGGGCTCCTGGAAATCAAGGGTCTCACACCAGACCGCCTCCCTTGGGAGGGTTACGGGAAGGAGGAAGCGAGCAGCTTCAAGCCGCTTACGCTCGCCACACGCCGGGGATGGCTTGCTGGCAGTATTGGCATTTGCCGTTGTGGATGTGCACCGTGCTGACGGTATACCCTGTACGTTCCACAACAATCTTGCGGCATTTGGGGCAATAGGTATTCTCGGCGGGGTGGCCCGGCACATTGCCGATGTACACGTAGTGAAGACCCTCGGCGTCGGCGACGGACTTGGCGCGCTCGAGCGTTTCCACCGGCGTGGGAGGAAGGTTCTTCAGAAGGTATTCGGGATGGAAGCGCGAGAAGTGGAGCGGAACGTCCGGTCCCAATTCGGACTTGACCCACTTGGCGAGGCCTTTGAACTCCGCGTCGCTGTCGTTCAAAGTGGGGATCACAAGGTAAACGATCTCATTCCATACCCCGTGCTTGTGGATGGTCACCAGGCAATCGAGCACCGGTTTCAGCTCGGCGTTGACCACTTCCTTGTAGAACTTTTCTGAATAAGCTTTCAGGTCCACCTTGATGGCGTCCACCTGGCGGCACAATTTCTGCAGGGGCTCTTGTTGGATGTAACCGCCGGTGACCACCACGCTCTTGACGCCCAATCCGTGACTAGCCTCGGCGCAATCGGCCATGTATTCGTAAAACACCACAGGCTCGCTGTAAGTGTAGGCGATGGTTGGGCACTTGTACTGCCCGGCCAACTCCGCCACCCTCTGGGGTGGCGCGTAGCTGCTGCGGACCTGCTCGGGGCGGACCTGGGAAATATCCCAGTTCTGGCACATCTTGCAGTTCACATTGCAGCCCGCGGTGGCAATGGAGAACGCGACGGTGCCAGGGAGAAAATGGAAGAAGGGCTTCTTCTCGATGGGATCAACGTGAGCCGTCACCACGCGGGAGTGAACCAGGGTGTAATAGGTGCCGCCGCGGTTTTCACGCACCCCGCAATAGCCGCGCTCCCGGTCGTCGATGACGCATTCGCGTGGGCAGAGTTTGCATTTGATCTTCCTGTAGGCCTGTTTATCGTAGAACCTGGCTTCCTTGATGAATTGCGAGTCGTCCTCCGCGAGCGGAGCAGCGAAGATGGGGACAGCATCCTGCCGTCCGATAACTGCCCCGGCGCAGGCGGCGAGGCAGGGAAGGGAAGCAGCCTTCAGGAAAGCTCGCCGGTTGAAGGCGAAGCTGCCGGTTTCTTCGGGGCGAACTCGCGGTGTCCGAGAAGAGGCCTCGAGGAGTCGCAAATCATATTTCATTGCCATCAGACTTCCACCACCTTAATGTTTTGGGGATCGTTGGTCCCCAGACCGTGTTGCGGGTCGGCAGCCGTCGAAATGTAAACAGGCTCGCGCTTCATGTCCCTCAACGATTTCATGCCCACTTCGGCACGCTTCTTTTCGATAATTTGCCAGCCCGTGTGATCGAGCGCCACAGGGTCGTGCCCGACGATCAAGCCATTGTACGGCCAGGTCCAGTGAGGCATGAAAGAGGGCCCGCCCTCGTATTGTGCTGTGGTGGCGTCGCAGATGTGGAGGCGGACCTTGTGACGAATGGGGGGCAGCATGAAAACGTCGGCCACGTAGGGATTGCCGACGTTCATGTGGTATTTGTTCGGGTTGTGGATGGCGCCAAACATACTCTTGAGCGCGATGGTCACGCCGGCGATGCCGTGGTCCTTGAGCACAGGCAGATTGATGACGGCGTCGCAAACCTGGGTGAGAGTTCGCGAAACCAGGCTTCCAACACTTCCGAAAGTGGCCAGTTCATCTTCGAATCCCAACGTATCGTTTCCGAAACAGCGAATCCCGGAGCCGCGCTCGACGATCTTGAAGCGCGCGCTTTCGAGGTCGGAATTCAGCCGGTCCCAAATGACGATTTCCTTGATGCCTGCCTGCTGGAGACGTTCGCAAATGGCGTCCACCAACTCCGGGCGCGTGGAATTGCCTCTGCCGGCAAGACAATTCACCTTGAGCCCGACCACTTCGCCGGGCCGCGCGACCTTCCTCCAGGCCTCCAGGGATGAATCGCAGTCGTGCAAGGCCTGCATGGCACGGTCCAGGCAATTGAGGAGCCGGGAGGAATCCAAGCTAGTGGGAGTGGACCTGAGGTTGGAATCCCGGGAGATTACGAGGCGCGATTGGGAAGGCGTCGCGCCAAACCCGGCTTGGGGACCAAGCCTACTGTAAGCTGCACCTGCCAACACGGCGCCGCCGAGGGTGACGCTCTTCTCTAGAAAGGCACGCCGAGTTGTCTTGTGCATATTTGAAGACATAATAGTAGCCAGGGTCTTCTTCAGGCGAGGGAGTCGGAGGTTTTCTTACACCACTTACAGGCGGACGACCCTGCCCCCTTCTTACGGGCAGGCACTATTAATCTTGTAGCACATCTTAGACCAAATTGCCAGGGGAAGAACAGGATTCAGGATTCGGGATTCAGGAAGTGAAAGAGCAGGTTGCGGAGGACAGGTGTCAGGGGCGAGCAGAGGACAGGAGTGACAAGGCAGTGGACCGAAAGAGCAAAGCAATTCAAGATTTGAAATTTCAGAATAGCCCCAGGCCCAGCAAGCGTAGTGCCCGCCAATAAGAATGGCGGGCCCTCCGGGCCTGCGGCTCTTCAGGGGCAGAAGGCAGTCGGCGGGGGAACCAAGGGATTTGAGACGTAGGAAGACTGAAAGCTGACCCGCCGCGGCGGGACGAGTGACGAGCAGAATTATGAATAGTGAATGGTGAATGGTGAATTGGGGACGCGGAACTGGCTTCGCGCGCCGCGCCTAAGGCATCTGACTGCTGCACTTTCTCAATTCACAATTCAGAATTTACCATTCACTATTCAGACTGAGCGCCATGCCAATACCTTCTTGCCGCAAACCACTGACGATCCGCTGCTGGCCTTCAACCCTGAAGGCGCGCGCACAAGACTTGCATGACAACATGCAAAAGAATCATATGGACGTCTTCGGCCTTCTGCATGTCGTGCACCGGGGCCAGTATGGGGGTTCGCACCCTGCCAGCCAGTTTTCCACCATTGAAGCCGCACAGGCCGACCGTGTGAGCGCCAAGGCTATTCGCGTAATCGATGGCCTTGAGGACGTTGGGCAAATTTCCGCTTCCGGAGATTCCAACCACGACATCGCCAGCACGGAGGAAATTTCCCAACTGCTCGACGAAGACATCCTCGTAGGAGACATCGTTGGCATAAGCCGTCAAGGTAGGGAGGTTATCATTCAGACAAATGGCTCGAAAACGCTTCTGCCGGCCATGGGACACTCCTTTGTTGAGATCGCAAGCGAAGTGGGAGGCTGATGACCCGCTGCCTCCGTTCCCCATGAGAAAGACCTGGCGTCCTTCCTGATACGCGTTCTCAAGAAGATGCACGAACTCTTCGAATCGCTCAGGAGACACGCCCTCCAGGGCCTTGCTCAACCCTGTGCAGTAACTTAACAGGTATTCACGAATCATGCCCAGCCCCCCCCCACGCTTTGAGGAATTATAACATCCCTTTTTGCTTTCCACGCGACAACTCCTCCGTCTTGCCGCCGGCGGCTGCTCTGGTGGTCCCGTTCATTTTTGACGCTACAATCGGCACGATCAGGAGATGAGCTTGGCGATCAGCACCACCCTCTAACCCCCTCCTCGGCTGAGGAGGGGAATCTGCTATCCCAAGTCACGCGCCTGAGAACGAGCATTTGTTTGGAAGCTGACCAGATATGCTGCCGCGGCAAGCAAGCCGGGGACGGTCACCTGAGGTGCATGGGGAAGTTCTTCGAAGCTGGCCGGGGGTGCATTTGAAACCATTATCGCGGGGCAACCCACTGCCTGCGCCGCCAGCAAATCGCTTTCCGAGTCGCCAATGAGGAAGGTGTTTTCAAAGGTAAAGTGATGCTCGGCCTGGGCCTTAAGCAGCAGACCCGGCTTCGGTTTTCTGCACGGGCAGTCATCCTCTGCCCGGTGGGTGCAATAGTAAACACTGCGTATTCGTCCCCCTTGCGCGTCAACCTCTTTTACGAACTTACGGGTAATTTCCTGCAAGTCGGCGGTGGTCATCAGGCCCTTCCCAACTCCCGCCTGATTGGAGACGACGGTCACATGGTAGTTTTTTTCAGTCAAAAGGCGCAGCCCCTCAAGGGCGCCTGGCAGGAAAATAAATTTGTCCCAGCAGGTAACATAGCCTCCGACGATGCGCTGATTGATGACTCCGTCGCGGTCAAGCAGGACGAATCTAGGCATTCCCAGCATCCCCTCCGTCAGCGTTCCTGCTCACTGGGTTAGGCCTCAAGCCTTCGCCTGACCTTCCCGAAGGAGATAGCGGGTTAGCGCATCCTGCCACGCTGGAAGGAGGCCAAGCCCTTCGCTTTCCAACCGCGTGTGGGCAAGTCGTGAATTTCGTGGCCGCAGAGCTGGCCGGTCTGAGGCCGAGGTGAGAATGGCAAAAACTCGAACGTGGCTCAGCGCTGTCTGCCGAAGGATCTCTTGGGCAAACTCAAACCAGGAGCAATAGCCTCGGTTCGTCACGTGATAGATGCCAGGGCTTCCCCTCACCACAATCTGTTCCAACTTCTCGGCCAGATCCATAGTGTAGGTGGGTGCTCCAACCTGATCGTCCACCACGCGGAGCGACTCCCCCCGGTGGGCTCGCTGCAAAATGGTGCGAACGAAATTCTTGCCCAAAGGGCCGAAAAGCCACGATGTCCTTACAATCCAGGCAGCCTCGAGCAATTCCGTGACGTATCTTTCGCCTTGCAGCTTGCTCTGGCCGTACACGTTGAGGGGGTTGGGCCGATCGTCCTCCCCGTAAGGGGTTGGCTTCTGACCGTCGAAGACGTAGTCAGTGCTGACGTAAAGCATGGGGAGGGAGGCCTGCCGGCAAGCGACAGCCACATTACGAGTGCCCTCCGCGTTCACGTGGAAGGCGAGATCGGGCCAGTGCTCGCAGTTGTCCACAGAGGTAAAGGCAGCGGTGTGGATCACGACCTCGGGCTTGGTGCTGTCGAAGGTTCGCTGCACAAGGTCGAGATCGGTGATGTCGACTTCGGGCAGTTCCGCAGGAACGACCTGATGGCGCGCCGCGAGGTGGGCCGTTAGGTCTCGACCTAGCATCCCGCTGCTTCCTGTAATCAAGATTCGCACGGCGTTCTACAGTTGGGCCAGGGAGTTACGACGGTTCTCGTAGAATCTCTGGTAGTAATTCCGGTACTCTCCGCTCTTGGTTTTCTGCACCCAATCGGCCTGGCTGCGGTACCACTCGACTGTTCGCAGCATCCCTTCCTCAAACGTCACAGTGGGTTCCCAACCCAACTCCCTGCGGATTTTGCTGCAGTCGAGCGCATAACGACGATCGTGCCCTGGCCGGTCTTCCACAAACTTGATCTGATCCTCGGATTTATGCAGGATTCGCAACAGCCCGCGCACAGCATTCAAGTTGGTCACCGGTTGCCCGAATCCGATGTTATAGGTTTCGCCAGGGCACCCCGAGTTCAGGACTCGGTCGAGCGCGCGGCAGTGGTCTTCCACAAACATCCAATCGCGCTCGTTCAGGCCGTCACCGTAAACGGGGAGCGGCTTGCCTTCAAGTGCATTAGTAATCATCAGGGGGACGAGCTTTTCCGGGAATTGGTAAGGGCCGTAGTTGTTCGAGGATCGCGTCAGGAGGGCCGGGAAACGGTAGGTCTGCCAGAAGCTTCTCACCAACAGATCCGAAGCAGCCTTACTCGCGGCATAGGGGCTGTTGGGCCGGAGTGGAGACTGTTCATCGGCATATTCTCCCGGTTGCAGACTTCCGTAAACCTCATCGGTGGAGATGTGCAAGAAGCGAGGGATCTTGGAGCGCCGAGATGCCTCCAACAGCGTGCAAGTGCCCTGGACATTGGTACGGATAAACTCGCGCGCGTCGGCGATGCTCCGGTCCACATGACTTTCCGCGGCAAAATGCACCACCGAGTCTATTCGCTGATCCAGGATATCCCTTACACAGTCAGCTGCACAGATGTCTCCTCGGATAAATTGGTAGCCAGGGTGAGATTGCACGTCCGAGAGATTGTCCAGATTTCCCGCATAGGTTAACTTGTCAAGATTTACTACCGTGCTTTCAGGATAGGTCCTGAGGAAGTAACGAATGAAATTGGAGCCGATGAACCCGGCGCCGCCCGTGACGAGAATTTTCAAGTCTCACACTCCAAAGCTAAGGGACTTTATTCGCTCCCCCCTGCGCGACCAGGTTGGTAGCCCGCAAGAGAGAATCGAATGTCCCTGCGTCCGTCCACCAGCCTTCCAGAATACTGTAAGTGAGAGTGCCATCGGCCAAGTACTGGTTGTTCACGTCCGTGATTTCGAATTCTCCCCTGCCTGAAGGTTTCAGCTTACGGATGCGGTCGAATACCGTTGCATCATACATGTAAATGCCAATCACGGCGTAGCGGGACTTTGGTTCCTTGGGTTTTTCCTCGATGCGAACGATTCGACCGCCTTCAAAAGCCGGGACACCAAAGCGCTCCGGGTCAGCAACTTCCTTCAGGATGATATGGGCGCCCCGTTCTTGTTTCTTGAATTGAGCGCAAGCCGCGATAATATTCGTCTCAATGATGTTGTCGCCGAGAACTACGCAGATCTTGTCGCCATCCGCAAAATACTCCGCCAAGCGGAGCGCGTCAGCAATCCCGCCTTCGCCTTCCTGGTAGGTGTAGTTGATATGCTTGAGACCAAAATCCTTTCCATTGCCCAAGAGGCGCAAGAAATCACCCGCGTCCTGCCCTCCCGTCACCACGAGAATGTCCCTGATCCCCGCATTGACCAAAGTCTGGATGGGGAAAAAAATCATGGGGCGGTCGTACACTGGAAGAAGGTGCTTGTTGGTTACGCGCGTGAGAGGAAACAATCGCGAACCGATCCCACCAGCCAATATGACGCCTTTCATGAGCGACTGGCACCTCGTTTCTCAGTGAGGAGCTTGCGTATCTGGGAGCATCTCAAAAGCTTCCATCCGAGCCTGGAGACGAGATTTCCACTTCCTTTCTTGTGTTCCGGGATACGGATGTGGAATATGTGGCCTTAGATCCAATTCCAAGAATGACGGCGAAAAGCAAGGCGTTGGCGGGGATCTGCAAATTGAAGTCTGTGACGGAATGGATTAACAGGGCCGCACTGCCCCCAATACACGCCAGCAAAACTGAACGACGGTAAGGGTTGCGTGCTTCGACGTAAGCTAGGATCATCTTGAACAGCAAGCCTATTATCGGGATGAAGAGCAACGCCGCGCCGAGAGCCCCCGTGTCCGTGGTCACTTCGAGATAGTCATTGTGCGCATGGTCGATAAGGAGATCGAGTGAGGTAGTCTGATAGCGTCGAAAAGCGACTACAAATGTTCCCAAGCCTGTACCCACGGTAGGATGATCCCTAATGATGCCACTTGCCTGTTTCCATATGGCAACGCGTCCGGAAGGATCTTCAAGAGCCAAGGGCTTGAGGGTCTCAAATCGGCTGATCACGGGATCAACCCCAATCCAAACAGCATAGGTCATCGAGCAGGCGATGACCAGCAAGGTGATAACCATCCAGGCTCGGCGGCCTCCCCCAAGCCGGCCCAAAAAGGCCATTAAGATGAGACTCGCCAAGACCGAGAAAATGCCCATGCGCGAGCGGGAAAAGACCACCGCAATGAGCAGAAGGATCACGATGAACACATAAAAGACGATTTGCGGGTGTAACGACAGTGAATAGCGGCCACCGCGCAAGCGTCGTCTTTCGGGGACGCCATGGGCTGACATTGGTTGGAGGTTGTAAAAGACCATCATCGCCGCAAAGGGGATAACAAGTTCCAGGAACCCGGCGAAATGATTATGATTAATGTAGGTGCCGGTGGCCTCGTCTGTGTAGAATTGCTTCGTGAAGCCAAAGATCTTTTGATAACCTGTCAAATACTGAACCATCCCGTATGCTGCTTCCAGGGAACCGAGCACGATCAAGCCGGCCGTCAAGACGTTCTTACCTTCCCTGGCCTCGAAGGCGTAGGCTGCCAAAACGAAAGCTGCCAAATAGGCGAGCAACTTGAAGAATCCGAGTAGCGTGTCGTGAGGATATAGGCTAAGAGTCGCCCAGTGTGCTGCTCCAAGGGTGAGCGCGGCTTGAAGCCCAGGGAATAAACGATTCGGAGAAAGCCAGGACACGACTCGCACGGGGAGGGGAATCGTCTGGAGAAGCACGAGGCAGAGGAAGGGAAGAATCCAAAGTGGAAGCGGAAGGTCTATTTTCCCGTCCCAGGTCTGTCTGACCAAAACAACAAGGATCAAGAGGAAGAGGGCCACCTCCATGGCGGTATAAGCGGGGGATTGCACACCCCCGAAAGCCAGGACGGAGCCTGTGATGATAAGCAGAAGACCCCACTCGACAATTTTCTTCACTTATTTTCAATCTCCTCTATCTTAATAGGCGTTCTTGCCGAAAAACCCTCTCCAAAGGGTCGCGCAGATGATTCTAATGTCGAACCAGAGGGACCAGTTCCGCAGGTAGTGGAGGTCATATTCTACCCGTTTGGCAATCGATGTATCGCCACGCCAGCCGTTGACTTGCGCCCACCCTGTGATTCCAACCTTCAGGTAATGGCGAGTATTGTATTGGGCAACTTCGTGCTGGAATTTCTTTACAAAGTACGGCCGCTCCGGCCGTGGGCCGACCACACTCATGTCACCCCGCAGCACATTGAAGAACTGAGGCAATTCGTCGAGACTGCTGGCCCGCAGAAAGGCTCCCAGCCTTGTCCTTCGGGGGTCGTTGCCAGTTGTCCATCGGGTATCGTCTTCCTCAGGGTTGCCCGCTCTCATGGTCCTGAACTTGTACAAACGAAACAATCGCCCATTCAAGCCTACGCGGTCCTGGGCGAAAAGAATAGGCCCTGGGGAGGTCAGGCGGATGGCCACCGCGATGAGCAACATCAAGGGGGCAGTAAGAATGACGACCACCGTTGAGAATGCCAGATCAAAGGACCTCTTAAGAATTGAGTAGGTTATCGATTCAGACGGGCTGGCTTTCAGATCCAAGAGGGTTACATCGCCGAAATGAAATGACGTATTCTGGAATGAAATTCCAGACCCGAAATCCAGAATTGCCCTGACCGGAACACTCAAATGCTCCAACTTGGAAACGATGTTGCGAATGTCCATAAGGAGCGAGGGAGGAACGGCAACCACGACATCGTCGACCTGCGGTTGGACCCCCAAGTTATCCAACGCCTCAAATTCCAGCAGAGGGGAGCAGGCTGGGGATGGGGTCTGTCCAGGTAATCGAACGAATCCCACCACGCTGCAGGGGATCACCGTCGACTCGAGGAGGGAACGTACCGTTCGGCTTGCGTACTCGTCGGCTCCTATGACAAGGAGGCGGGAGCAGTTCTCGCCTCTGCGACGCAAACTCTCCAGGTACACCCGAAAAGCTGCCTGAGTGGCGAAGACAAGGATGAAGAGCGCCACTCCACTGAAAACCACGAAGAGCCGGGAAAAGCTGACAGCCCGGTAGAAAAAGGTGGTGCCGGTTGCTACTAAGTAAGTGGCTGTGCTGGCCACGAGGGCGCGCCGGGTGGCATTTCGTGACGGGACGAGATAATCGACGCGCGAAAGGTCGTAATGCTCAACCACGATGGCCCAAGCCAGCGTCGTCAACAACAACAATCCAAAATAGGCGGAGTAGTCCACACCTCCACCTATAACGGGGATGAGACCAATATCAAAGCGGACATAGGCCGCGATCCCAAAGGCTGCAAGAGGCAGCAGGAGCACGGACAGCCGCAGCGCAAACTCGATGTGATTGAGACGCCTTCGAATCATTGCTTCAACAGAGCTAGGTTGGAGTGGGCACAGGTCAAGGAAGCCTTGGACATGCAGCCTGGAAATACCTGTCGGCAAGGACCAAGGAAGCTTGCATCAGGCCCGATCCCTTCGCTTGCTCACACCCTTCGCGACGCAGACTTGAAGACTAAGATTCTCGATTATAAGCCAGTAATTAACTTTCTTGAAGGGCTATCGCCACCCGGTAGTGGGTCAGTTTGATGTAGAGGTGGCTTCCCGAAACAGCCGAGACAGCTTACGCCGACACGTGGTCCGTCAGTTGACGGATAAACTCGCCGCTACAACGTTCTTCCGGATGAGGGCCTTTCTGCTTCCTTGACACGAGGCGGAATACAACGATTATGGCTACAAAGTCACCTAAGAGATGTGTGTACCTGGGAAAGTTCTTACCCATATGGTCTAAGGTCAAACCAACATGCAGAGCTGGAGTTCCTGGATTTCCTGGAACTTCAGCGTTCCTTCTGAAAGTTATCTCCGTACCCTTTGGGATGCTTCTGCTTCCATGCCCAGGCAGACCGTATTAGGGTTTTAAGGTCAGAATGCCGAGCCTCCCATCTCAGTTCCCGGTGCAGCTTTCGCGCACTGGCAACAAGAACTGCCGGGTCCCCAGGGCGGCGTTCTCCAACACGGACATCGAGCTTGCGTCCGGCAATTTCCTCGACGGTTTTCACTACAGCCCGGATCGAATATCCCTTACCGTGGCCGACATTATATATCCTCAAACCCAATTTTGGAAGGAAGCGCAGAACCAGGATATGTGCCTGAGCAATATCCAGAACGTGTACGAAATCTCGGACGCACGTGCCGTCCGCCGTCGGATAATCATCTCCATAGATCTCAAAGGAGCCTTCGGGACCGGAGGCTGCGGCTAGCAAACGGGGCAGGAGGTGTGTCTCCGGCCTGTGATCCTCGCCCAAATCGCCGGTTGCACCGGCAGCATTAAAATACCTCAGGGCTGCACAGTTGATTCCATAAGCGCCATGGTACCAAGCCAGCGCCCGTTCAATCACCAGTTTAGTCTCACCGTACGGGTTAACGGGGCTAGTAGGATGATCCTCCCGGATGGGAACACTCTTAGGTTCGCCGTAGACCGCAGCACTGGATGAAAAAATAAGCCTTTGTATCTTCAATTCAGCCAAGACTTCAAGGAGCGAGATCGTGCCGCTGACATTGTTGCGGTAAAACAGATGAGGATTACGAACTGATCCCTCGACCAGGGTGCTGGCCGCAAAGTGCATGACAGCTTCAATCTGGTGCTTCTTGCATACGCGCTTGAGTTTTTCCGTATCGGCGATGTCTCCCCTTACAAACTGAACTTGATCGACGACCGCTTGGCGATGTCCCTGCGTGAGATTGTCGTAGGCAACAACGCTGTGTCCCTGCTTCACCAGTTCCGCCGCGCACACGCCGCCCACATACCCAGCCGCACCTGTCACTAGAATGTTCATACTTCAGTATGCCTCCGCGCGCTTCAAGACTTTCCACACCGTCAAGCACAGAATCTCGGAATCGTACCACAAAGACCAGTTCTGGATGTTATACACATCCATTTTCACCCGCTCCCCGTAATTCCACCTTCTGGTCTGTCATGCTGATCCCGCCCTGCGGGAGAAGCATCTCGGCATTATTCTTGGCACTGATTGCGCTGTCAAATGCGGGGATTCTTCGTCCGCCGCGGCGGACTCAGAATGACACAGGGCGCGGTTATCCTCTACGAATGACGGACGATGCGTATAAGACACTTTCTGCCGGCCGCTTACCTGCCCATAGCCCGTAATTCCCGGTCTCACCGTCCGGAGGCAAGCCTTTGAATCTCAAGTGCCGGGCTGACCTGTCCCGATGCTTTTGATCGGGAACAGCGCTCGAATTCGGGCGTTTCAGCATCCTGTTTGCGATCCGAGCCTGGCTTCCCAGTAAAGCTTGAGTTCGCGAAGAGTGTCTGCTAACGCGCGGCGGGGTTCCCACCCAACGGCAAGTCTGGCTTTCGAATAGTCGCCCCAAACCGCAGCCGCTTCCTGATCGCGGATCAGGGACTTGTCAACCAAGATCTGGACGGGCTTCGAGGCGAAGGAGATCGCCATCTGCAGGATGGTCTCTACGGAGACGGGATGGCCCGAACAAAGCTGGTAAACTTCACCCGGCATGCCCCCTTCCAGCAAATCGCGGTAGCCACGGACGATGTCTCGTACGTCACTGAAGTCTCGTATCACATGGGTATTTCCGGTAACGACTGCGGGCGGACGCTGTCCCAAATCGATCTCCGCTACCTGCCGGGCAAATCTGGAGCACACGAAGTTCGATGACTGGCGCGGCCCGGTGTGATTAAACGGTCTGACCCGGACGATGGGCAGCGCATAGCTTTGAAAAAACTGCAAAGCCAGAAGCTCGGCAGCCGCCTTACTCCCGGCGTAGGGATTGACCGGGCGCAGTTCCATCTCCTCGCGCATGGGGAGCTTCTCCGGAGGAACATGACCATACACTTCAGATGAGCTGATGAAGAGTAAACGGCAGTCCATCCCAACCCGGAGCCAGGCCGAGAGGAGATTCAGGGTGCCCATGAAATTCACTTGATAGGTCAGCTCTGGGCTCTCGCAGGATTCTGAGGGAGATGAAAAGGCGGCAAGGTGGTAAATCCGCTGGGGCCGCGATGACTTCAGCACTTCGAGCAAACAGTCAAAGTCGCGCAGATCCCCACGGCTGATTTGCAGATGTCCTTCGATCTGCCTAATGTTTTCCAGATCTTCATTGGGGCTTACCAGGGCAATGACTTCCTCGCTCTGGTCCAGCAGGTGCTCAGCCAGGTGCGACCCCGCGAACCCTGCACATCCTGTAATCAGCGACTTCATGGCGTAGCCGGCCTGACTGAGGGGACTGCAGCTTCGCGCCGAAGCCGCGCGAGGTCCTCATCCACCATCATTTTGACAAGGCCTTCGAAGCTGACTTTTGGCTTCCAGCCCAATTCTTGCCGAGCTTTCGACGAATCGCCGAGCAAGTGATAGACCTCAGCAGGCCGCAAGAAAGCGGGGTCTGTTTCCACGTAATCTCGATAATCCATGCCCAGGTGTCCGAATGCCATTTCCAAGAGCTGCCGCACGGAGTGAGCAACTCCGGTTGCCACCACGTAGTCTTGTGGTTTTTCCTGCTGCAACATCTGCCACATGGCTTGCACGTAGTCACCGGCAAATCCCCAGTCGCGTTCGGCGTCAAGGTTTCCCATCTTGAGCTTTGATTGCAGACCAAGCTTGACCCGCGCTACTCCGTAACTCACTTTCCGGGTCACGAATTCCAATCCACGCCGCGGCGACTCGTGATTGAACAGAATTCCCGAGCACGTGAAAAGGCCGTAGCTCTCACGATAATTAACGGTAATCCAATGGCCGTAGAGCTTGGCCACGCCATACGGGCTGCGTGGATAAAAGGCTGTCTGTTCATTTTGCGGGCTCTCACGTACCATCCCGTACATTTCGCTGGAGGAAGCCTGGTAGAATCGTATCTTTGGATTCACCAATCGGACGGCCTCGAGCATGCGGGTCACCCCGAGTGCTGTAAACTCGCCCGTCAGCACCGGCTGGTTCCAGGAAGTGGGGACAAAGGATTGGGAGGCCAAATTATAGACCTCCTGGGGTTCGGCGTGTTGAAGAGCGCTGATCAGTGAGTTCTGGTCAAGGAGGTCTCCCGGTATCAGCTCGATTCTGTCTTGCAGATGGTACAGCCGCTCGAAATTCACCGTGCTGCTTCGCCGGACCAAGCCGCAAACGTGATAACCTTTTGAAAGCAGAAACTCAGCCAGGTAGGATCCGTCTTGCCCGGTTATTCCTGTGATCAGCGTCGTCTTGCTCATCCATTCCCCCCTCTTGGTAGTGCTTCGGACCGAAGGAGTTAGCAGTCAGAAGTCAGGATTCAGAATTAAGGTCCCCAGATATCTGGTGACAAGTAAGGGGGGGCACCGGGTCTTGGGAAGTGCAACCCGCCACGGCGTGACCACTGCCGATTGCCTTCCGCTTTCTCCCTATTCTGACTCCTGACTCCTGTCTCCTGTCTTCTGCCTTTCAATGACTTCTTTCACTCTTCTTCTAGCTGCCTATTCCCGAATTTTAGCATTTTAAGGTTAATGAATGCACCCATTTCCGACTTGAAACGTGACACGTCGAAGCGTTCCGCATTCCGACGAACAAAAGCGGGCGAGAAGTGTGTTTCGATAGACTCGAAGAATCGGATCGCATCGGCCAGTGACTCGGCGGATTGTTCGGCAAAGAATACCCCCGTTGAAGATTCGGGAGCAAAGGAACTTGTAGGCAAACCACCTATCACTGTTTCCAATGCTCCCCCGCAGCCAAACGCAATCACAGGGCGTCCGCACGCTTGTGCTTCGATGGGAGTCAGCCCTATGTCCTCTTCGCTTGGGAAGATGAAGGCTCTGCACCGCTGGTAGTGCTCGCGAACCACGTCGTCGGGCTGGTAACCTAGGAAAGTGATCGTGGGTCCTGCCTTTTGCTGGAGGGCTCGCATCGCTTCTCCTTGACCGATCACTATCAGCCGGCGTTTCATTGCGTTGCAAGCGCTTATTGCAAGATCAACCCGCTTGTAAGCAACTAAGGGACTGACTACGAGATAGAAATCCTCCGCGATTGTTCCGATCGAAAAAGAGCTGATATTCACCGGGGGATGAATTACTTCCGCTTCTCGACGGTAGTACTTGGCGATCCTGGAGGCGGCGTTATGGGAACTCGCCACATAGTAATCGACTCTCGCCGACGCCACGTAGTCCCACTGTCGGACGTAGTTGGCCACGATGGAGTAGAATGCGCGCCCCAGGGCGCCTCCCGGTGCAGTCGAACGATACTGGTGATACATATCCCAGACGTAACGCATTGGCGTGTGGCAATAGCAAATGTGGCAGGTATGCGGACGAGTCAGAACTCCTTTCGCCGGTCCTGACTCGGAACTGATCACCAGGTCGTACTCGTCCAGTTTGAACTGCTCCAGGGCAAGAGGAAAGAGGGGCAGGAATCTCCTGTAGTGGCGCCTGATCCCCGGGATCTTTTGTAGAAACGAGGTCGTGAACTTGCGTGACCTGAGCGATGGCGGAAGAGCCTTGGGGTCGAGGACCAAAGTGAAAATATCCGCCTGAGGAAAGATATCCGCAAGAACTTCAAGGACGCGTTCCCCGCCTCGGAACCTCACAAACCAGTAATGAACGATGGCCACCCGCAATTTAGAGAGAAGGTCCGGCAGTGGCTCGTCCCGAGCTGCCTGATTCATGGAGCCCCCTTAACCTGTCTCTTCGACATCACTCATTCACAAACCTGGACAAACATCTCGGAATTTTAAGCCCCAGCTTGCTCTTCCGAATCGATTATTCTTGCAGCACTTTACGGTAAACTTCGAGCGTGCGTCGGGCGCATTCCTCCCAGGAAAAGAGCTTTGCCCTCTCTGGTCCTTTTCGGCGTAGCTCAGCCTGCCGTTCAGTGGAACTCAAGACTCCCTCCATAGCGGCAGCCAGATCTTCCACACTCGTCGGTTCAAAGTACTCGGCTGCATCCCCAGCAACCTCAGGAAGCGAAGCCACTCGCGAGCAGACAACCGGTGTGCCACAAGCCATCGCTTCCAAGACCGGCAGACCGAAACCCTCGATGAACGAGGGCATCACCATCAAATCCGCGCCCGCGTATACTTTCGGCAAGGCCGCATGGGCCACGTGGGGAAAAAAGGAAACATGGCCGGCGATTCCAAGCTGGGAACAAAGTCTGACGAGTCCTTCCTTCCACTTGGGATCATCGCCGACGATCAGCAACTGCTGCTGGGCTTTTCTTCGTCCGCGCAGTAGCGCAAACGCCCGGATCAGTGTGGGAATGTTCTTGTGGGGCTTAAGCATGCCGATATACAGGAGATAGGGACGCCGCAACTGAAGCGCTGAGGAAGCCGCTTGGAATGCCTCCTCATGATTGCATACGCGGAAGTGAGAACTGACCCCGTGGTAGATCACTGTGACTTTTTCGGGAGCGATCCTGAGCCTCTCCACAATCTGGCGCTTCGTGAATTCGGAAACGGTAACAATGTGATCGGCCTTCCGGCTTGCCATGGCCAACATCGGCCGCGCATAGACGAGCGACGGAAGCGTTCTGCGGAAGGTCCGATCCATGATGTGAGTGAGATCGTGGATCGTCACCAGTAGCCTTCCACGATAGAAGCATGGGACGTTGTAATGAAGGCAGTGCAACAGGTCCGATCCCTTTGCCACTCGAGGAATCTGCCACTGCTCCCGCAGACCGTAAATGGGAGCATCCGCACGCACCCAGGTAAAGCGGTCGGAGCCAAACTCGCGTACGGACTCCTGGCGCGGACAGGCTAGACGGAACGAGAAATCACACTCCATCCGCGCATAGTTCTCGAGCAGATTCTTCAGGTACGTCCCGATTCCCGAAAATCCCAGCATCCTGGCGTCAATCGTGATAACCCTCCCCATCAGGTCTCCTCTTCTCAGGGATCTTCGTCTGCTTCCGATGGGAATTGGAATCCCCATGTCCGTCGCTTGGGGGGGAGGGGGAGTGCCAGCCAGATTGCAAGAAGGTTTCGTCGTGGCGCTTTTCTTGTTCGAAAGGCGTAGTGTCTTAGGCGGTCCATCATGAGCCCCGCCTGCTCGCGAAGCCGCGCTTCAAAGCTGAAATGAGACGTGGCCGTGATATTCTCCGGACACTCGTCGAGGACTTGGGAGACTGCTCGATTTGCATGTAACTTTGCCTTACCCCTTTCGGGCCACCACCTCCAGCACACCGCTGAGGAAGGAGGTGGGCGGCAGATTTGCGAGGAACCGGTCGCAAAACTCGACCTGCCGGTAGAACTTTCCGTACCAAACCTTCACCCTGGGGCTGAGGCCCGTCAGGTTGCGGGGGAGGAAATTCCGCCGCCACAGCTTCTCGGTCAGGAAGCCGTGCCGTTTGAGCAGTTCCGATGTGGAAGCGGCGGTGAACTTGACAGGATGCACCGACCTTTCCCCCCATTCCGCGAGCTTTTCCGCCCACGAGAACCGGTTCGGAAACATAAGGAGAAAGAGGAGCCCGGAGGGCGCGAGGATCCTGTTGATTTCCTCCAATGAGCCATCTATATCGGGAACGTGCTCAAGGACGCCCACCGACAGGGCTGCGCCGAAGGAACCCGATTCATAGGGCAGCTTGACGCGGTCCTCGCCATACTCAATCCGGAGGTCACTTAGCTCAGGGATGCGCTCAACCCATCCTCGCCGCCCCACATCGTAGGAAAGCACCTTGACGCCACGGCGTTGCAGCAGGAGCGACACCTGCCCGTAGCCACATCCCCAGTCTAAGATTGGCCCATGAAGGCGGCCCCTCCCGCAGTAAGACGCTACGAGGTCGGCGGCCCTGACATAGTTCATGGCCGCTGCTGGCCCGTCCATATGCTCCATATCGGTCGCGCCGGCGCTCTTGGCGCTCGCAGCCATCCTTATCAGGAGCTCGAGGTCTTGCCGGCCTTGGTCCGTACGTGACTGCCTCCCCATTCCCTGCCCCCCTCAGAGCGCCCCTTCGTTCCAACAATGCCCTCTTGCCGCACTTACAGAGCGCGCTCGCCTGCCCGCGCGCAGCACTCGAAGGAAGTATTTATTCACCCGTCACTTTTCCCAAATTTCCCTGTATGACCTTGCGCTTCCCCCGGGAATTGTCGACAAGAAGTCCCTCCGTGTTTCCGGCGTCCATGTTGTTTATGACCTCAAAGAAGTCGCTGTCACCGGGTGCAATATAGATGCCAACGCTTTGCCGCATCGTGCCCCCTCCCTCCTCGTCGAAACCAGTTTTCCCAATAAGACAATCGGCAATCATAAAATGACTTACACCAGGGGCGACACTCACACCATAAGTATTATGTCCAGTGGTATTGTTGTGGCCATTAGCAGATATTTGCGTACCTAAAATTTGAATGTTTTCTCCTGCTTGCATGAAGACCCCACTGAGGTAGTTCGCTCGGATAAAGCCGCCGGACCATGTAAAACCGTTGGTATGGCTGTTATTAAGGTTGATGCCGTATCCCTTCGCTGAACCGGCCACCCATGATTCGGCGAAGTCAATATGAAAAACTCTTCCGCTGCCGCCGATCAGGATCCCATCCTGCTGATGTGTGGTGTCCACTACGACACCCTTCGCGAACACCTGGCCGACAACCTCATGCTCTCCAGGATCGATGACGATACCCCGCGAGTTTCCGTAAATCTCCACATCGGTCAGCCAGATCCCAGCTCCATTGGTAAGGTGCAAGCCCGTGCTTGGGCCGCTGCCTCCGTATAGTTTCGTATCGTGGACAAGAAGGCCCACCCCGCCGGTCTGCCAGAGGTCGTTGGCAAGGCATCGGATGTCGCAGTCATCGATATAGAGGTTTTGCGGCCCATTAAACACAATACCGTTATATTGGTTCCAGATGCGCACATTCGAAACATGGACGAAACTGGCGCTTACGGTGATTCCCGCCCCGCCCGTGGGGGCCAAGTTGCCTTGAGTGTACAAGCCCAAATTGGCAACGGTGGAGTAGTCGCCGCCCTTTACAATTTCGATCTGGTCGCTTGCCAAGCCGGTAGACACGAACGTGGTTTCGGCGCTTCCGGCTCCCTCGAGACGAATCGTTTTGTCGATCCTTATTGGCGAGGAATGAAGGAATGATCCACCAGGAGCCATGACGGTGGATCCTGGCGCGGCAGCGGCAATGGCGTGGTTAATCCTTTCCGCCATGTCCCTTCCCTCAAAGTCGCTTGCCCAATACACCTTGCAGTCGCCCGTGCGGGCAGCATCCAGGGCGGCGTGGGCTGCCTTGCCCGCCGGATCGGATTGCGCGGGAGAACCCGATAATTGACAAGGAATATTGCAGAGCGTCGTTACCAACAGTGAAAGAAAGAGAGCTATCTTCAAGGGGCACAATCCCATTCTGTCTCCATGCCGAAACTTACGGGCCCGCTAAATGCGTGGATGCTCCGGAATTGCGCTCATGCCCGCCTGCCGCAACATGCCTCCTCCAGCCCCGGAGCGCACGCCGAAGATCCGGCGCGCACCATAGGCGACAGCCAGAATCAACATGTATCCCAGCAACTGCGGGTACATGAGCATCACATTGGCGCTGGCGCAGAGGCTTCCCAATATTCCGAGACGGAACCAGAGCCCGAACAGTTGGAAATACTGATCCGACACCGCGCCCTTTGGCCGGCGCCTTATGTCAAGCAATCGAACGTCAAGCCATTTCAGCAAACCACCGATCACCAATCCTTCAACCACTACACCCGCGGTCCCGAAGTTGACATACCAGTCCGCAAACAACACTTGGCCCAGTCCGAAGTGCAATGGGTTGGTGATGTTTACGATGCCCAGAGTCACGGAGCCCCACGCGTATTGCTGGCGGAAGGGAAGAAGGCTGCTGGGTACGAATCCCAGCAGGCCGGCGAGAATTGTCTTGCCGTAAAACAGGGGATAGCGATTCGCCTCGAAGCCCACCAGCACATAGCTGGAATCGCGGAAATTGGCGAAGAAGGTGTTCCCGTGAATTACTTCATACCATAAGCCTTCCAATGAGAGGCCCGAGTGGCTGCGGATAAGCTGGAGAGTGCTGGCGCTGCAGAGCAGGAGAACAGCCAAGATCAGCGCGCGAAACAGGGTCAGCTTAGTATTCTTTAGGGAGAAGTAGATCAGCCCAGCGGAAACGAACGGGGCGAGCAAATTGCCCCGAGATGCCGTACAAAGATTCGTAATTGTGAGCGCCGTAATCGCAAAGAAGCACAGGGGCCTGTATGCCCGTATCTTCCCGAGGGACAAGCCGCCCATCAGAAACACAGCCCCAGTATTAGCCATGGTAAAACCGCCGGTGTAAATGTATCGCAGGGGATGGTTCATTTCGAGAAGTTCGCGGGAATGCGGTGCTGAGCTCAGGAGAGGAATCTGCCATTCTTTGATAAAGAAGAGCCACACGCTGGCGACTCCGATCAGGCAGACGGCGCAAGCTCCCATGGTGAGTTGGTGCAGGGAAACACGCGGCGAGCGGGGCAGTTCGCGCTGCTTTCCGGCGAGACGCGGGAACAGGCGCGGGGCAGCCCAATGCGCCAGCATCACGCAGATTGTTCCCACGCATATCACTCCGAGGAGCTCGTCTGCCGCCCATTGCATAGACAACGCGTGGCCGGACTGTCCGATGCCTTCGAGGGACTCCGGACTCAGGGCCAAGGGATAGGCGACGAACACCGGCAGGATGAGGGTACCGACCAGGAAGGCATTGCTGGGGGTAAGCAGTATCTTGGTGCGCCTGTATTGCCACAGCGCCCACCCCGTGCAACCCACCAGCATAATCCAGTCAAGCGTCAGCATCTCGCCTATGTTCCCTCCCATATCCTCCGCAGCGCACAAAGTTGGAACGTGACATTATCTCTTATTTTTGCGTCAAGGAGCCACCCCGGTTAAAGTATGAAGAACTCTCCTCGCCGTGGCTTCCCAGGTGAAGCCTTGGGCTCGTCTCAGTCCTCTTTCAATCAGCGCCGCACGAAGTTGGGTGTCATTGAATAGTCGCAGAATTCCTGCGGCCATTGCCTCACTGTCATACGGTGAGACCAGCAAGGCAGCATCCTCAACAACTTCCGGGATCGAAGATGTATTCGAGGCCACGATAGCCACTCCACAGGCCATTGCCTCAACAAGAGGAAGGCCGAAACCCTCATACAACGAGGGGAAAACAAAGGCTTTGGCTCCCGAATAAAGCATGGGCATCTCTTCCTCGGAAACATAGCCGAGGAGCTTTACATCCTTCTCGCCCAAGCCCCATTTTAACATGGCGCGGCGGATGTTGGTCTTACCCCACCCCTGCCCTCCCGCGATGAGCAATTGCCCCTGAAATTGACGCCTATTGCGCAGCATTCCAAAAGCCTCAATCAGCGTGAGCAAATTTTTTCGCGGCTCGATGGTGCCAACGCTGCAAATATAATCCTGCTGAGCCTCGAATCTTTGTGCGACGTATAGGACCGCCCTATCATGGTCATGCGGGTGGTAGTGCCCGGAAACGCCGCTATAAATGACCACAATCCTCGAAGCCGGAACGCGCAAAAGGGCTTGCACATCGGCAGCAGTGGCCGTGGAGTCAGCGACTACTTGATCCGCCTGACGCACTGACTTTTCCGCAAGCAGTCTGGTTACCTGGCGGTTGTAAAAACTCATCGTCTCGGGATATCGAAGCCAGACCACATCGTGCATCGTCAGGACCTTGCGGATGTTCGCGGGAAGCCTTAGGGGCAATGTGTGGGCTGGGCCCCAGAATGTGTCCAGGTTGTCCTGGAGAATCATCCGCTGGCCAGCCGTCTGGACCCACAAGCTGCCGGGCAGCCACCGGGGCCACGCGGCCACCCGCTTGCGCCATCGGGGAATCCCAAACTCCCAGGGGAAATCGCGGTCGGAGTAAAGGTAGTAAGAGTTCTTCGTATCGATTTTCACCAGTTCGCCGAGGATGCTGGAAACGTAGCGAGCTATGCCCGTGAAAGGGCGCGACAAAGGCCTGACATCAATTCCAATCCTCATACCGCACTTACCTTCAAATCATTTAGATTCGCCATCTTTCCACCTCAGCGGGCACGGCTCCGGCAGTGAAGTGGGGAAGGGGCACAATGGATGGCCCGCCTGAGAACCCACAATCTTCACCCTGCTCCCGGAATGCTTCGATAAACTGATAGGGCAATTCAAACTAGGCTGTTGTGAGCGGACCGTTACCTAGCCTTTCTCGGAATTCCCATTCACAGCTACAACGGGCTTGGCCTTCGACCCAAAATAGTAATGGTACAAGGCGCGATAGACAAGCCACGGCAGAGGGATTTGCGTGTCCAGTAAGGGTCTGAGTGGAGTCAGGGCAGGAGTCAGCCATCTTGCCAAGAGTTTCAGCATTCGGTACTTCACTGAGCGGTGGCGACGCGCTCTGATTTCAGCAAAGTACGCCCCGGCCTCTTTGGTTTGGAAAAGCCGTACTGACGCGACCTCGGAGCGTGCCCGGAAGGAGAGGTCCGCAAACGAAATGTATTTATAGTGGTATCCAACCGCATTCGGATTGTAGAGTAAGCGCAATCCTCTTCTCATCAAGCGATAACCGAGCTCCATGTCTTCATAACCGTAAGTTCGAAAGTCCTCATCAAATGTTCCGTTTTCTCGGAGGAATTCTACTTTCAGACTTATATTGCTGGAATAAAAATGACCAACGTCCACTTGCATCCCCCGGGAAAGACTGTGGTAATCGAAGGGCCCGGCAAGGCCCAGCCACTTCATGAAAGGAGTAGGATGCACTTCCGGCGACCAAGTCACATGACCTAAGACGCCCACAGAAGCTTCGGGATACTTCCTATGCCAGCCAAGGTGTTCAGACGCAAGGTTGCCTGCGGGAATAATATCGTCGTCGCCGAAAAGGACGATCTCGCCTCGCGCTTCACGAATTCCGTGATTGCGTGCCGACGCCTGTCCGCGGTTCTCCTGGTGAAGGTACCGAATCGGAATTGGAGACCCCTCATTGCTTTGGGCTACGACGGAGTCGGTCCCATCGGTTGAGCCGTCATCAACGACGAGGACCTCGAGAATCTCCTCTTGCGCCGACTGAGAACGATAAGCCGCGAGACTCTTCCGCAAGATGTCTTTGCGGTTGTAGGTGGGGATAATGATGGTCAGTTTGCCTATGGACATCCTGGGGGCGCTCCCTGGTCGGGCCGCGGGGTTAGCACGAAGATCCTTCGGTAGAACGGCTCACGACCGAAGGCTCGAAGTGCGCGCTCGAAGAGACCCGGTACGAGTACCAACAATAATCTGAAGAAGTAATACCGGATGCGGGACATCTCCATGCGATTCGTCCAATCATGAAATCGAAGGCTTTCGTTCCCAACACTCTCGATCATCCATTTATCCTGGAATTCTGTAAATAAATCTGCACTCGGAAACAGATGCTGCGTGTGCTCTACAAGCCAGTCCGGTGGAACGCGGCGGAGGCTTCTGTGATACTCCAAGAATTCCTGTCTATCGGTTGGCGGTATGTGTTCCAAAACGTCGGAAGCAATAACTGCCTCGAAGGAGCCGTCCGGGAAGGGAAGCTTGGTAGCAGAGCAAATGACTGGGTCAAGTGCCACCTTCCTGCTCATAACCCGCGCGCCGTCGCCGGTAATCGAGCACGTCCCTCGGAATATGGCAAGGTGGGTCAGGATGCCAAGGACGAGCCCCTGTCCGCAACACTCGCGATGAGTTGAGGAGCCATCTCTCCGCACTGCTGCAAGTTCTGAAAACCATAACGGGTTCCATGGAAAACATACCCGCCCTTTAACCGACCGCTTAAACGTTCCAAATATTGCGCGCCCGGCATCTGGCGGATCATCCGCTTGACAGGGGTTAGCAGTTTAGAGTGCAATTTTGAGCGCCTCTTCTGTATGGCTGCCGCGCGTTTGATATCCTCATCTTGCCGCGCAATGTAGTCATCTATAATCCGCCACGCTGCGCGCGTATCAACCCCGTTCGTCTCGTACCTCGCCACAGTTTCGATACTCTGACAGAGCATGTTCCGCTTGTTGAGCTGAAAGGGTATCTGCTCAGAGTAAAAAGCCCTCCTAACATTCTCAATACTCTGAGCCACGCAAACCCCTGCCGTTGTAAGATCCAAGTCAACTAACCGCCGAAAGCTTTCTGTTTCCTCGAACTCCTTGAGGAATTCTTTGAAGGCGTCTCCATCATTAATTACTCCCCCGACTCCGATGGACCGAGAAGTCACCCCGTCAATCATAAGGGGCCACCCCACGAACACATACTTGTCGGTGTTGACAAGCAAACTCACCGCCGCGGTGTAGTCAGGAGCAGGTGGGAGAAACATCCGCTTCTGGATCCGGAGCACTCGTGCGATTAATTGTTGATGGCAAAGCGAATTCAGGAACTTGGGCGCGTGATCGGAGTGCTGCCGTTCGTAAAGCTGCTGCAGCACATCCCGGCTGGAGAGCAGATGGGGCTTGGCCTGGGGCTTACGAACGTACAGGACGTTGCGCGGCATCGGGATTGCCCAATCGGGGGAAACATAATGGCAGGTATCCCACGCCACGAGTTCCGTCTTGAACTCGTCAAGAGCTGCGAGTGCCTTTTCAACCGCATAACACAGCAAGTACGAATCGTCCGTCAAGAATGTGACGTATTCCCCTTTTGCGTGGGAGAGGGCAAATTCCCAACTATCGGGCATGGCCAGAAGACGATCGGTTCTCACATATCGGAGTCTGGGGTCCTGAAATGATTCGTAGACCTTTCTGGTTTCTTCATTCCCACAGTAATTGTCGCTGACCAAAATCTCGAGATCCTGCCAGGTTTGGCGTAAGGCGCTTTGCAGCGCGACCTTCAAGAGGTGAGCGCGGTTGCGCGTTGGCATTACGACGGAAACCCTTGGCATTACACTGACCTCCGGTACTAAGGCAGAGAAACGCCCCCTCCATCTAAACGATCGGGGAAGCGCCCGCTGGCGTCGGCTTCAGGAAAGCCAGCCGGCGCAATGTTTCGCGTAACTCATCACCAATCAGTCGATAAGCTGCGGCAACAAACGCAATGGAAGCAAAGGCATAGCCCAAGGCTAACGACACAATCGAAGAAGACCCCAGGGAGGTGATGATAACCCAGGCTCCACCGTACGTCAAGCCTGCCAGGACAAAGACCTTGAATACATGGAGGTACCATTTCCAAACAGGTATACCCAGGCATTCAGAACATGCGCGCGGCATCATATATGCGTAGGCGAAAACGTGGTAGAAGACCCAAGAGAGTCCGGCCCCGGCGATCCCGAATTTGTACACGAGCAAGGTGGTCACGGGCAACACCACGAACAGCGCATAGTAGTTTGAACGGGCCGCGATTTCAGGCTTACCCACCGCCAGGGAAAAGACATAGGGGATAGTTAATGTTCCATTCATGCAGAAACCAATACACAAGAATGTGACCGGCCAAAGCAGCATTCGCGCAGCTTCCGCATTCAGCACGAAAGTGAAGAGAGGACGGGCGGCAAAGGGAATGGCCGCGAAGATGGGTATGATCGCATAGCAGAGAAGATCCTGTAAGTTCTTATACTGCCGCATGAGTCCAGCACGGTCGCCCTGCTTGTACAAAGCGGAAAAAGAAGGGAAGACGGCCTGGGAAACCGAGGCTGACACCAGCATCCCCCGCGACACGGCGTTGTAGGCCATGCTGTAGTATCCGAAAACGCCGAGAGACAGAAGCTTACTCACTATGGCTTTGTCTGATTGCGTGTGAATGATAGAAAGGACTGTGATCCCCGCCAACTTGAACGTATATCCGGCATTCCGGTGGATCGCCGAAGTCCAAACCCAGGGAATAAATGCCTTGGCGCCGAAAAAGTGAGCGCACACCCTCAAGTAAATGACAGGGCCTAAGAGGTAACAACCGGCCATCCAGAGGCTAACCTGATTCAAGCCGCCGCCCAGGAAGAGGACAAAAATGGTGCCGAACTGCTGTAAGGCACTGGTCCCTACATCAATGAGGTTGGTGAATTCCATGCGCTGAATACCCCGCAGAATGCTGGCATAGAAGGAGCGAGGCAGCGCGAGGAGCGAGGAGATTCCGAGCACACGCAGAATCCGGGAGGCGGTGAAAGGACTGAGAGTACCCAGGTGGATCCACTTGGTGACAAGCCAGGGCGCAGACGCGTAAAGCGCCATGGCGGCCAGGACGTAGAGGCTCCAATAGAAGAGTGAGGCGGTTTGAAGCAGATGCTTTACGTAAGTTGGATCTTCTTCGTGAAAGGCCGCGACTTCGCGGACGGTGGTTTCGTTTATTCCCAGAGCCAGAATCGCGGTGAGCAGGGCGTTCAGCGTGAGGGTGAAATAGATAATCCCGAGCGCGTCCTGGCCCAACTGCTTGAAAATGAACTTCACCGCTACGAACCCTAGGATGACAAGCAGCCCCTGGCCAAACAGGTTGTAAAGAATGTTCTTTGAAAGCCGTGACATGGGACTCCGTGATCTTGTTCAACCGCTCCCGCTCGGTCATTGAGGAAAGAGATTTTAACACGGAGGGCACAAAGAAGAACTCACGGAGAACACGGAGTGCCCGCGAACTGTCCCCCGCTCTTCCCCTCCGTGTTCTTCGTGCTGAAGCCCCCAACGATCTCATGGAAGTGGCTCTGGGGACTCTGTGTTAAAGGCTCTTAAACCCATACCCCTCTCTATGCAGCGTGGCCGCTTTCACAAATAATGCGAGCTGACAGAGAGAGAAGCCGAAGCGGTCATTTGCGGCGTAAGTACGCATCCGGCCAATAGGTGACCCCTGAACGGGTAGGTTCCGGGTCAATTTCAAATTCAGGATGTGAAGCCAGAAATTCGTGGACCGCGGCCCTGGGGTTATCTCGCGTCCATTCTGCCTTCCCACCCGGCACATCGTCGAGGTCCTCCATGATGCCGTCGGCGGCCACGATATAGCTCCCGGAAGTCACGAGCGGACCGTAAAGCTCAAGTTCTTTCCGGACATGCTCTCTGGTGTGGTTTGAATCCAGAACGACCATCACCTCTTCATTCGGAGAAATCAGGTTCCGGACCTCCTCGAGCGTTTCGGGCGCAATGGAGCTTCGCTCGATCAAGGTTATCCGCTTCTTGAGCGGGTGCCCTTCGATTGCCTTACGGTTATGCGGCCTGATTTCAATGTCGATGGATATCACACGACCCCGTCCCAAAATTTCAAATAGACTCGCATAGAACACGCTGGATCCACCGTGCGCAATACCGGTTTCAATGATGACCTGCGGCTGAACCTTATGGATCAGCTCCTGCACTATGACCAAGTCCTCAGGCAATTGAATGACGGGTCGCCCCATCCAGGAGAAGTTATAAGAATATTTCGCGGCCCAGCCCGTCTTTATCCACAATCGGGAAATGGCTTGGAATGCTTCGGGGGTATAAAGAGGGAAAGTGGATAATTCATTGTCAGCGTACGTGACGGATAGAGTCTGGCTCACCATATCAACTATCAGGTTGCGAATTCTCTTCAACGAGCCTCCTTTACAACGCGTGTTGGTGTCATCTGGGATGGTATCCCTTTCGAAACGCCAGTCATTCCCGTCCCGCCATGGCGGGACGGGAATGACTGCGACTTGCAACGCCCATTTTTCGCAAATGACACGAGCACCCTACAACTGGACGATGGGGATTTCAAGCGACATTTGCGATAGTATCGATCGGTTTTCTTCCAGGTAATTGGGGTTCATGTTTACGATACCCGCGATGCGACTCCTTTGCTCCCGGACGTAGCTGGGTGACACGATCTGATGCCCAGTGCCGAGAACATATTTCCCGTGCTTGGCGGGATTAATATCGATGAGGAACCGAATGCGACGATTCTCGGGGTCAATCGTGTTCACTAAGGTTGTCCCTTTAGCTGCCGCCCCCCATATCGCGCAGCCCCCTGCTCTGTCGAAAGCGTCGATTTTTTCTTCGCACGCTTCCATTCGTCCCTGGAGTCTCGCCAGGAAAGATTGGATCTTCCACCAGAGATTCGGGGTGGGCCTTGGCCGAAGTGCTCCGGGTGTGCTGCCGGCCATGGCAGGCTTGGCTTCTATGCACAGGTATTGCTCGTCGAAGGCCAAGTGCGTCTCGAGGACCTGAAATCCCGTCTGTTCGAATGCCCAGGTAAGATTCTCTGCCGTGAGATACGAGCAATGCTCATAAAAGAAATCCCAGAATGTCACCGTATCGAGGATCCAGGGTAGCGCTGGAGTCTCAAAGTATACAAATGAGTCCATCCCGTTCCCGATTGCTTGTCGAACCGCATGGAGCATTTCCAAAGGGGATTGCACATGCTCGATGACATGACGGCAACAGACGAAATCAGGGGCAAATTGGGTGTGCTGTGAATCATAAAATGCACGGATAAAGCGCACTGCCCCTTGCTCAGCGGTGTCAGGGCCGACGTAGCTGGGATCGAATCCAATGCCTCGGTTTCTTCCGTCTTTGCAAAGCAGTCGGAGGAATTCCCCCTTCCCGCAGCCCACTTCAATAACCACCTTATCGTGAAGACGGTATTTGCTAAGGAGAGACTCCCCCAGCTCTGTGAGGTAATGCTTGAAGTAGGGAGAGCAGCTCTGGGTGTTTTCATAGGCAGCAGAGTATCGGAGGCTGTTGGGGTCGAATGCTGCGTTAAAGACAAAACCGCACGTTCTACAGAAGGCCAGCAGGAGGTCCCCACGAGTAAACTGGCGTGCCTCCTCAGCGCTCGCACACACCACGTTCTGGTGGACAGGCACGTTCCTGCGTTGGAAGAAGACCTGTGGGGAAGGGCTCGCACAAAGTGGGCAAAGGCGCTTTATCATGTCCCGTGTATCGTTGACCTCCACCATTCACATGTCTTTGCCACCCCCTCCTTGAGGGTTAGGGAAGGCTTCCACCCGACCACACTTGCCAGCCTTCGAACGTCCGCCAACAACACCAGCGGTTCCTGAGGATCGGTGGGCAAAGCTCCAAGTACAAGATTCTCTTCCCTTTGCAGATGTTGCGCAATGGTTTGAACAATCGTCCGCACCTTTGTCGGTTGCCCCGAGCCGATATTCACCGGACCGGAAAGGTCACTTTTCGCTACCGCCCACACCGCAGATGCCGCGTCCTCCACATGGAGGAAATCTCGGATCTGTTCCCCACTGGTGCATTTGGCTACCTCCCCTTTTAGCAAGGTCAGAACCACGTAGGGAATCAATCGCTCTTTAGCCTCCGTGGGCCCGTAGAGGTAGAAGAAGCGCGTCCAGGCAAAACCCATTCCCGCCTGGGCGCAAAAAGCTTGCAGGATCTCCCGCGTCGCATTCTTGCATATGCCATACAAGGAACGGGGCTTCAAGGGCGTCACCATCTCCGAGAAGAATCCATAATCCCAGTCATATTCTGCACAAGTTCCGGCGCCCACGACTCGGGAACAGCCTGCCTCTCTAAGCGCTCGCGCTAAGGAAAGACTCATCCTCACACAATCCAGATTCTCACTTGCCTGCCAGTACTTGCCCGGCTCCACATACCAAGCGAGGTGTATGGCGTTTTCAGGTCGAGTCCCACTGACCAACCTTCGCACAGCGTCGCCATCACTCAAATCGCAATGAACCAGAGAAACGGAATCCAGGCAGTCGATTAGGCGCGCAGGAGATTCTCCCGGCCTGAGCACAGCTACAACGGTATGCCCGTCCTGGAGGACTTTTCGGACCACTTGGGATCCGATGAATCCACCTGCTCCAGTAATGAGAACCCTCATCGGACCATCCGGCTAAAAGTTTTTGACTTCCCACTTGTAGGGAATGGTGTCACTGGAGGGGTCAAGACGTGTGGTTCTGGAAGGGTCGTGTGTGTGGGTAGCGCAGTTTGCCACAATAGCATACGGTGCACTCATCCCCTTCATACCATTCCAAACTTCGGGAGGAATGACGACCAGGGAATAATTATCCGGCCCCAGAAAAACCTCCATAAGCTCATTTCGGGTCGGGGAGTTCGCTCGATCATCATACAGGACGAGCTTGATTCGACCCTCGATGCAAGCGTAGTTCAGGGTCATCTCCCGATGTTTGTGCCAGCCTTTGATGACCCCGGGATAAATCGTGGTAAAGTAAATCTCTCCAAACTGCCGGAAGTGCGCGTCCGTGCACTTCAACATATGGAAAATGGTCCCGCGCTCATCGGGGATACGCTTTAATGGCACCACCCGTACTCCCTCAATCATGGTAGCCCCCTTACTGAAAGCTTCCGGCCGGCCGGCAGCTACGGCTCCGCTCTCCACTCTAGACGATGCGGACTTCCGGAATCGGGATGATGAAATGGCCACCCCGCTGCCGGTACTCGGCCTGTTGTGCGAGAATCTCGTCAGCGAAGTTCCAGGTCAGCAGAAGCGTGTAATCCGGCATTGCCTCCAGGAGCTTCTGTGGCGGATAGATGGGAAGATGGACGCCAGGCATGTATCGCCCCTGCTTGTACGGACTTCGATCGACCACGAAATCCAACCATTCCCGACCAATGCCGCAGTAATTCAGGAGCGTGCTGCCCTTGGCGGCTGCGCCGTATGCGGCCACTCGGGCCCCCTTGCCCTTCAAATCCGTGAGAAGACGGCAAAGCGAGCCCTTGACCTGCTCGACACGATCCGCGAAACCGCTGTAAAAGCCAAACTTGTTGACGCCCCAGGAAGCTTCCTGATCGAGCAGTTGCGACACGGCGGGCGTTGGATCAACGGCATCGCGGTGTCTAAGAAACAATCGAATTGAGCCGCCGTGGATGGGCAGCCTCTCCACGTCTTGAATCTCCAGTTGATGCCGCCGGAAGAGGTTCTGCAGTGCGGTTACCGAGAAGTAGCACAAGTGTTCGTGGTAGATTGTGTCGAACTCGCAGCGATCGATCATTTCCTTCACATTCGGCACTTCAATAACGGCGAGTCCCTGGTCCTTCAGAAGTACTTGGATACCGGCGACGAAGCCGTTGAGGTCCGCGACATGCGCTAGCACGTTGTTGGCGTGGAACACATCGGCCCGCGTACCCTCGCTGACCAGCTTGGCGGCCAGCCGCTCACCAAAGAAATCCGTAAGGGTCGGAATCCCGCGGTTCTGCTCTGCGACACGCGCGACATTAAGCGCGGGCTCGATTCCGAGCACCGGGACGCCGGCGCGCCGGTAATGACGCAGAAGATAACCGTCATTGCTGGCGGCTTCCACCACAAGATTGTCTGCCCCCAGACGCAGTGAATCGATCAAGCGCCGGGAGATGGCCTCGGCGTGGCTCTGGATCTCATCGGAGAACGAAGAGAAGTAGAGATACTCCCGGAACAGCATTTCAGGAGGAACCGTCTCGGTAATCTGGACAAGCGAGCAAGTGGGACAGAAGGCAAGGTCCAGGGGGAAGGTAGGTTCCGGACGCGCGAGATCCACGTTCGTCAAGAGCGAATTCGCTAGAGGCGTCACGCCCAAGGAAAGGACGGCCGCAAGCCTAGGGCTGCCGCAGGAACGGCATGAGGCTTCGGCGCAAGTCACTTCGGCTGCCCTCCGAAAAAGTCCTGGTACCACCTAATCGTCTCTGCGAGGCCGCGCTCAAGGTCATAAGCAGGCTTCCAGTGAAGCAGCCTTTCAGCCTTTGCTGACGATAGGTATTGATTGCGGATCTCACCCTTCGCTGAGTTAAGGATGGTGGGCTGAATATGCTCACGCTGAGCGAGGCGGCGAATCATGTTGACAATCTCGAGCACCGTCACCTGGGATTCGGGGCTGAAGTTAAAGCTCTGCCCTCGGATCTCCGGCCCACTAAGGCCCTCCGCCAAGCGCAAATAGGCACTCGAAACATCTTTCACGTAGATGTAATCGCGGATGAACTTGCCGTCGCTGCGCAAGACCGGCGATTCGCCTCGCAACAAGGAGCGGATGGTGCCCGGCACAATGCGGGACCAATTGAGGTCGCCACCACCATAAACATTGCCGCAACGCGCCAGGGCCACAGGCAGGCGATAAGTGTGGAAATAGGCTTGCGAAATCAGGTCGGCGCAACTCTTCGAAACCTCGTAGGGTTGGCGCCCTACGAGCGGCATTTCTTCTGTATAGGGGAGCTGCTCCTGCTCTCCATAAGCCTTGTCACTGGACGCCACGACGACCCTTTTCACCAAATCCGGATGCAGGCGACAGGCCTCCAGCAGATTCCATGTGCCCCGGACATTCGTCTCCAGGGTTGCCAGGGGTGACCGGTAGGCAACACTCACAATGGCCTGCGCACCTAAGTGGATCACCGTGTCGATTTCGTGAGCCACGATGGCGCGTTCAACGGCCCGGAAGTCCTCAAGTTGACCGTTGACGACATTCACTTGATGGACTGCACCGCTTCGATAGAACTCCGATTGCGGGTCGTCATCCAGGACGAAAGCCACGACATAGGCGCCGCGCGCCAACAGATCCTTGGTCACCCAGGAGCCCACAATCCCCGTCGCCCCGGTGACCAACACTCGCCGTTCTGTCCAAAAACTCGAGCCTTCGTTCACTTGTCCCACATTCTCCACGGGGGGTTCTGTTTCCACATTTCATTCAGAGCTACAAAGTCCCGGTAGGTATCCATGCAGTGCCAGAATCCATGATGGAGGTAACCCACGAACTGGCCTTCCCGTGTCAGTCGCTCGAGCGGCTCTCCTTCAAGAACGCAACTGTCGTCGTCTGAGAGATAATCAAAGAACTTGCGCCGAAAGACAAAAAAGCCGCCGCTGATAAATCCACTCTCATCCAAGGGCTTCTCATTGAATTCCTTCACCAGTGAACCTTGTACGGATAATTCGCCGTAGCGGGAGAGCGGATGAACGCCAGTCACTGTCCCGATCTTCCCGTGGCCAAGGTGGAACTCCCACAGCTTACTAATGTCGAGGTCCGTTACACCGTCACCGTAAGTCATCATGAAGTGGTCTCCGGTAACATACCGCTCAATGCGCTTAACCCGGGCGCCGGTCATCGCTTCGGCTCCGGTCTCCGCAAATGTGATTGACCACTGATCTCGCATCTCGGTGCCGTGGAATTCAGGATCCTCCTGAGAGTTGAGGCGCAAAGTAAAGTCGCTGTTCATGAGGCGGTAATTCAAAAAGTACTCTTTGATCATCGAGCCCTTGTACCCCAAGCACAGTATGAAATCATTAAACCCGTAATGGGCATAGATCTTCATAATGTGCCAGAGGACGGGTTTACCACCGATCTCAACGAGCGGCTTGGGGCGGTACTCTGTCTCCTCCCGGAGGCGGGTTCCCATACCACCACACAGAATCACAACTTTAGCTCTCATGTCGTCTTGAAGATTCTCCCGCTGACTGGGTTTAGGAGCGTCGGAATTGCTCTGCTAACCTGAGAGGCATTACTCGAGGTTCGGTTCGAGTTGGAAGCACTTTTGCCTGACTTGCAGCCGCCGGTCGCAACTTCCCAGCCTTGTAGCGCCTGACTCCTACGATTCAGATTGGCTGGCGGAATCCTCGTTGGTGTCCTGCCCGTACCCATACCCGTACCCGTAGCGGTAATAGCCATACCCATTGCCATACCCGTAGCCGCCTTGCTTGTGCACGTCAACACTGTTCAACGCCACGCCGAGAATGCGGGCGCCGGTATGGTAAAGTAATTCTCGGGCGCGGCGGACGACGTCGTAAGGCGTACCGTAGGCCCTTGTTACTAGCACCACTGCGTCGGTAAGAGTGGAAAGTATTCGGCTGTCGGAGACGGTCAGCAAAGGTGGAGAATCGACAAGCACGTATTCAAACTGCGACCGCAGCTTGTTTAACAATTCCGGCGTGACGGGCGAGGAAAGAACTTCTGCCGGGTTGGGCGGAATGGGCCCGCAAGGAATCACGCTTAAGTTCGGAACGCCGGGCACCGGCAGGATGGCATCGGCCAGCTCAACGTGGCCCGTGAGGCACTGGACAAAGCCCGGTTTGTTTTCCACGCCTGTCGACCGGTGGCAGGAAGGCTTCCGCATGTCGCAATCAACAATCACCACCTTGCTTCCCAGGCTGGCGAGCATAGCTCCCAGGTTGACCGTTATGGTAGTCTTGCCTTCAGACGGCACGGCGCTTGTAATCAGAAGCATCTTCGGCACAGGGTGGGCAGAAAGCAGAATCGAAGTGCGAAGCGAGCGATAGGCCTCTACAGCCTCACGTCCGGTCTGAACTGCCGGGGCAATGGCGCCGTCGCTACCGTGCTTTACCGTGGCCAGTCCCTTATCGCTGCCCTTGCCTGTGCCGTCGGGGCTATAGTCCGGAAGGAGGCCGAGCGATGGCAAGCGCAACAACCTCTCCACTTCATCGGGTGTTTTGAGTGTATTGTCGAGGTATTCCTGCAAGAAAGCCAGCCCGACGCCAAAGGCAGCACCTAGAACGATGCCCAGCGCCAAGTTGAGGGCTACTCTTGGCTTCACGGGGGCTTTGGGTACCTGAGCGGTGTCCACGATCCGAACGTTGCTGGCTGTCAGTCCGGCCGAGACCGTAGCCTCCTTCATGCGCGTCAGGAGGCCTTCGTAAAGCTGCTTGTTGGCATCCACCTCGCGCTTCAGGATATTGTATTGGATGGATTTCTCAGCAACATCATTCACTTCCTTTTTCTGCTCGTCCAGGGCTTGAGCCAAATACTTCTCGTTGGCCAACGCGGACCGATAGTCATCCACAATGTTTTCGCCCAGGGCCTTCTTCTGACGGTCAAGGGATGCCTGCATCGCATCGATTTGCTTTTTCAAAGCTATGGCTTTAGGGTATTCAGGTTTCACTGTGGCCGTCAGTTGGGCGTAATCGCGCTCCAGTTCTGCCAAGCGGGTGGCCAGATTTTGGATCAGACCATTTGATAGAACGCCCGGCAGATCCTGAACCCTGCCGGCCTGCACCAAGTTATAAAGCGATTCCTTTTGAAAACGCAGGGCTTGGGCTTTCGTATATTCTTCCTGAAGCTGCTTGAGCCGTTCGTTGACGAGATTCTGCTTCTCTTCAACAAATATGATGGAGTTGGCTCGCGCGTAGGACTGCAAGGCATCATCGGACTTTTCAAGCTTGGCCTTGAGCCCCACGAGTTTTCCTGAAAGCCACTCCGACGCCTTGTTGGCCTCATCCCACTTCACCTGAAGGTTTTGATCGATGTACTCCGTAGAAAGCTGGTTCGCGATGCGCGCCGCCAATTCAGCATTTTCCGAGTAAAAGGATAACTCGACAAGGTTACTGCGTCGAACCGGACTCACGTCGATGTTGTCTATGAAATGGCTCACGGTGTTGCGGTAGGCATCCATCGAGCGGTCCGGAGGTTCGGGGTCTGAGGCACTCGGAATCTTATCAGGGACGACCTGGAACAAGCCGAACAGCAAGCTCCCCTTGTAGAATTCGGGGTAGCGGCACAGTTTCAGGTCATCGATCACATGCTCGGCGAGGGTTCGGCTTTGCAAAACCTTGTATTGAGTCTCCCGGTAACTTTCAATATCCACGGAAGTGAGTTGGAGAACTTCCTGGAAGTTCAAAACGTTCGGCTGCTCAGGGTTAATCTCGATTAAGACTTTCCCCTCGTAGATAGGCTTCTTCTTGAGCGTACCGATGGCCACCGTCGTGAAGACAATTAATAGGCAGGATAAAACCACCCACCGCCGTTTGAGAATGACGTGCAAATAATCAAGCAGGTGCGGGAGTTCTTCGGCCGAGACATCCAACGCCACAATAGGTTGTCGCAAACTCTGGGGGCCTGAAAGAACCAAGCTCTGAGCGGGGTCGGTAGTGGGGACTTCTGCGTTGGCCATTAATCACCAAGTCGAAGCTGGGTCACCCATCTTAATGGGCCCAAATGAGCCATCCCGAGAAAGTGGATACACTGGCGTCGATAGCCCGTTGGCCCACGATTTTCTGCTTGCTGTCGGGAACAAAGAGGATGTCATTCGCCGCCAGCGTCGTGTCCTGTGCCTTTCCTTTTATAATCTTCGCCAGGTCAATAGGAACTTCTGTCTTTGACCCATCCTGGTTAGTTCTCAAAATACGAGCGGATTTCTTTCCCGCAGTTGACGTAAACCCTTCCGCCATTGCGACTGCCTGGAGAACCGTCAAGCTGGGGCGATCTTCAAGGACAAACCCCCCTGGCCGCTTCACCGCCCCTGTCACATAAACAACCTCGGCCTTGCTTACGGAGATGATGTCGAGAGGCTTCATCTCAATGTTGAGGGCTTCATCCTTCGTGTAGAGGAGCCTGTTGAGGTCGATTTCAACTTGGTCCGGCCCGCGAATGTGCATTCCATCCACCGGCTGCAAATCGCCAAAGCCACTCTTGCGCGTGACCAGAACTGTGCGTCCCGCCGCCGATGTGCCGCGCTTGCCGAAACCACCCGCCATCGAGAGCATTTCAATCAGGGTGCGCCGGCCAGTAAGGGGATAAAGCCCAGGCTTTTCCACTGCCCCAATGACGGATACAGGCTTAGCCTTGAATTCGCTGACAAAAACCGTTACCTGAGGGTCCTGGAGGTAATTCTCGCCCCATTGGTCCGCAAGCTCTTTCCGGAGCTGCTCGGCGGTCAACCCCGTTGCTTGGACCCGGCCAATCAGTGGGAGGGAAATCATCCCGTCGTTGGCAACTCGAACGGTTTTTGACAGTTCAGGAACGTCAAAGACATCGATCTTGATCACGTCCTCAGGTCCCAGTATGTAATTGGAACCTAAGGGGACACCGGAGTGCTGGTCAGGATTTCCTTGCGTCTTTCCCTCTGTTGTATCCGCATTGTCCGTGGAATTTTGAATCCCTTGGATATCCGGGGAAGCAGACTTATCCTGGGCATCCTGTGCGCGCAACTGTGGCAAGGTAAGGAGAAACACGGACCACAGAAAAACTGTGAGCCCCAAAGATACACGTTCCACAAGACCCTTCATTTCTGCCTCGACATTGATTACATCTCTCGGCGCCTCGCTGTGAGCAAGTCGGTGAGGAGGTTCGCGCGTGAAACCTTGAAGCAAATAGTCTACCTGCGCGCCAAGACAATGTCAATCTAAATGAACTTCACCACACCTCCAGTTGCTCCGCTGGCGCGTCTTTCAACAAGCTGCAAAGTTGTTCAGTGATCTGCAAGCCTGATATTAGGGGAAGAGATTCGAGAGAGTGCGGTTGCGGAAGGGCTTCCGGCGGGTCGCAGAAGAAGGGTATTGATGTTCGGGATGCAGGGAAATCCGCTTGTGGTTTTTCCCTGACTCCTGCAAAGCCGTGCAGGGAATCACCTCTATCTGGGGCACTCACTCCCACCCCACTATCAACTATGCTTGGTTTCCCGAACTTCTATCGTATAATAGAGCCGCAATTTCTAGTAATTGGAGGCGACCCCGCGTGAGCAGCAGGTTTTCACTTACCGGCCACGGCGCTGAGAGATTTCCCCTCCCTGTAGCGCCCTCGCGGGAGGATGCCTGATGGGGTTTGTACACCAGGGGAGGCGCGCGTCAGGCTGCCCAAGCTGCGCCAGGATTCGGATCGTACCAACTCAAGTGGGACGGAGAGTATGCAAATTGCCATAAAAACGAAACCTGCACGGGCGTTGCTGGTCAGTGTAGAGGCTGCAATGCTCCTGATGCTGATAGGATGGGTGGGTAAGGCCTACCTCGCAGATGTGCTGGCGAGTAGGCCGACAGTGGGCAACCTCGAGCGTGCGGTCAAACTCGACCCGAGCGATGCCGACTACCATATGCGATTGGGTGGCATTTACGAGTACAGCCCCCTTGATCTCCAACTTGAAAAGGCCGAGGACCATCTTCGCCGCGCTGCGCATCTTGATTCCTATGATCCTCAAACTTGGCTCGAATTGGCGGCCGCGCTGGAGCTCCAGGGCCGAATAGCGGAGGCAGGAGCCTGCCTGCGTCAGGTGGATCTCCTGGCGCCAGATCTCCCTGCTTATCAATGGCCAATTGCCAATTTCTACTTGTTGCAGGGCAGTATCGACGAAGCTTTCCGGCATTTTAGGGTTGTGCTTGCCGGTACGTCGCAATATGACAGCAATGTCTTTGGCTTGGCTTGGAAGGCTACCGACGATGCTGGGAAGATTCTTCAGCAACTGATTCCTGAGCGAGTCACGACCGAATTCAGTTATTTGAATTTTCTGGTCGCCGGCCATCGCTTGAATGAGGCACAGGCCGTCTGGAAACGAATTGTGGCCGGGCGAGAGGCATTCTCTCCCGGCCAGAGTTCCCCATACATTGACAGCCTTGTCGGCGCTCAACGGGCGGACGAGGCGTACCAGGTTTGGACTGACCTCCAGAAAAAGGGACTCATTCGATATTCGTCGTTGCCATCCGAAAAGAATCTCCTTTCCAATGGCGATTTCGAGGACGAATTGTTGAATATGGGCTTCGACTGGAGAATCATTTCGCTTGAAGGTGTCTATGCAGGTCTGGATACCTCGACCTATCACTCGCCTAGTCACGCCCTCTTGGTTCAATTCCCGGGTAACCAGAACCTGCTGTACCGGCACGTTTACCAGGGCGTAAAAGTATCACCCGGGCAATCCTACCGCCTTCAGGCCTTCATGAAAACCGAAGACATTACAACCGACAGCGGCCCTCGCCTGGAAGTGTACGATCCTTACAATGTTGCAGCCTTGGACAAATTAACTGACGATTTGACCGGGACGAGCGACGGATGGACCTCTTTGCTCTTGGATTTCGCGACCGGGCCAAAGACCGAATTGATCGTGGTTAAGCTTGTCCGCTTGCCAAGCAAGAAGTTCGACAATCTCATTTCGGGGAAGGTTTGGCTGGATGACGTCCGGCTTACTCCCTTGCAGAAATGAGATGCTTTTGGGAACTATTTCACCCGACCTCATTTTTGATTCGCTCGAGAACAACTGAAAGGCAGTCAAGCTAGTCGAGATGCGGGCATGATTCTTGTTGACATCGCCTCCGTCGCATGATATAACCTTGGTTTTTCCTCCAGTTCCGGGTTGAAAGTTGAGTCCGGGCTGATGCGATGAACAGAAGCAGGCGCCTTGAACTCTGGACCAGCGGCATCCTGGTTGTAGTGTGTCTGTTGCTTCTAAACGTCCTGGTCTGGCAGTTTCGGAAAGAGCCAACCCTGAGGGTCGTCGGCGTGGACTTGGCTCGATCCGTTTCACCAGGCGAACACCCTCCAGCCTCTTCCCGCGAACAGCACGAGCCGCGCCGCGCTGAGGCAGCAGTGAGTTCAACTGCGGGGACAATGAGCAGGCTGCACCCGCTGGCTCAAGCCGCACGGCATCTCTTCGAGTCTGAGCAAGCAAAGCGCCTCGTCTCCACGCCTCCCGCCGAGGCGCATCCACAGGCGATCGCTCCACCCCAGCCCAAAACGATCACGCTGGAACCTCTTAGCTATGTCGAGAAAGCCGATGGCCGTGTCGAGGCGACCATCCCTCTGGGGCAGCGCGTCCAGGTTGTGCATGAGGGCGAGATCTTTGACGTCCATTTCAGGGTCGCGAGGATCTCTTCCTCGACTGTGGAGCTTGTAGAGAACTCAGCCCCGGCAGCAGAGCCCCACCTCATGGCGGAGATCGGACAAGGTGTGGCGCCGGCCCCCGCTAACAAGGCGCGGCAGGTGCCCTCCCGGCCTGCTCCCGAGGTGCTTTCAAACCCCGGCACAAATCGCGGATTCGCTGCTGGTTCTGCTGCCAGCGTTCCAGAACCATCCGTCGGCCAGGAATTAGGCTATGTGGAGAGAGCGGATGGTCGGGTTGAAGCAATCGTCGCCGAGGGGGAGCACGTTCGCCTCGCGCCGCAGACCAAGTCATTCGCAAATAGTTTCCGCGTCCCGGCGCCCACCCCGGCCAACCTCGAGGTAGCGAACGCCCTACCCCCTCCAATCAATGCGCCGGATTCGTTTGGCCACGAATCCCAACCCCTTCAGACAAGCTCCTCCACTCAAGAGGCTGGCGTGCCACCTCTAGTGGCTTCAGGGTCTGAGTCTTCCACCGTGGGCAAGCTGCAAGGAATCCGTGGTGGCAAGGGAGAGTTGGAGTCTGAGCAGTTCGGTATCATGCAGCCCGAACCCCTGGCTGACTACTCAGGCGGTCGGTTTGAAGTGAAGATACCGCAAGCCGTTGTGCCCACCTCGCCCGCTGTTGTACCCACTCTTCCTTCGGACGGGAGGGGAACTCAGTCGGCAGTCAGTACCCTCGGGTATGTGGAGAAGGCTGGCGGGGAGAAGGAAGCCATCGTCGAAGTCCTCGGTCAGGTGTATTTGGTACACGAGGGCGAGTCGTTCGCCGAGAAGGACAGAGGCTTGCAAGTCACAGCTTCTTCTGCGGCAGCTCAGGCCATGCACATGCCATCCACTGCACTGGTACGCCCGGAGATTTTGGGATTTGGGTCGGGCGGCGCGATCCACGGGATTTTCGCGGTACAGGTGGGAGCCTTTAGAGACCGGAGCAACGCTGAGCGGTTGAAGGAGCGTATCGAGTCTCAATTCGGGCCGGTCATCATTCAGGACTTCGAACGCGGCGGCGGCCTCTTTTGCCGCGTCCGCGTTGGTCACGAGAGCACCGAAGACGCTGCGCGCGCGCTGGCAAAAAGCCTCCGCAGGGCGAACTTGGCGACGGAGACATTCGTTGTGCGGTTGAATTAGGCCGTTCTTTTTGGTGACTGGAATGCCCGACGCGACCTGAAGCCAGAATACCCCAGAAACCCATCGGTGAGACTCCTCCTCAACCGTCTTTCCAAGCCGACTGGACAGTATAGGCAAGGGGTTGTTCCGGGCCACCCAGATGGCCAGTTGAATAGGAAGTCGAAAAAGCCCGGCGGTATGCTTCGGCGACCGCTCGCCGCATCCATGAGCACCGCCCAATCGCTGCCCTCAAATGCCACAAAAGATAAGGAAAACCCACGGCTCAGGTGGAAACCCATCTGACAGTCGAAAAGGCAAGCTTCGCAGGGAATCGGGCATCATGGCCGAGGGGCGAGGAAACCGTCAACTGTGCGTTTTTCCCAGCAAACGTGATTTGTCCTAATAAAGAGTGCCAAACTCCCCATTTGCTGCGCGATCAGTTTAGGGTTCATTTCCATCTCACCCGTTGACCTGCTCCAGTTATATCTAACTCCCTTAAATCACTTGTCAAACGAATGCGTATCCAGGCCCTGAAATTGGTGAAGAAGCTCGGGTATGGCACGTAACCTGCTGGAAATACAGGACGTGGCACTCAAAGTCGCTGTGTTCGGGGAAGGTGGCGTGGAGAGGTCCACGTTAGCCGGCACTCTTGCTTGCCTGCGCGCAACCGATCATCTAAAGGCCTTGGCCATCGACGCTGACCCGGACGTGAATTCCGCATCGGCTCTTGGTCTCGCTGCGGAGTTGCGCGCCCCTGTCCAATTCTGGATATGGAAGCCGGGACCGAGCATCTCAGCCGCGGGACCGCCAGGGACGTTGACTTAATGCTGGCGGTGCACAAACCGGGGGAGCGAAGTGTGGAGACAGCCCAACGCATCCGGAAGAGGTCAGCAAACCTCGGCATTCGCAGCTTCGCCATGATGTTGAGTCGTTAATCCTATCGAGATTCTGGAGGCCAAAGGATGGCGTACGACGCGACAAAAATGCAAGACTGGCAGATTTCAGAAGCAGCCGAACAGGGGATGCCCAGTCCCCGCGAATGGGAAGAAAGATTGGGGCTGCAACAAGATGAAGTGATCCCCATGGGACGGCTCGCGAAACTGGATTTCCTCAAGATTATTGAAAGACTAAAGGATCGTCCTGACGGGAAGTATATTGAAGTCACAGCTATTACCCCCACCCCCTTAGGTGAGGGAAAAAGCACAACTTCCCTCGGTTTGATGGAGGGTTTGGGCAAGCGCGGGAAAAATGTTGGCGGGTGCCTGCGGCAGCCATCAGGCGGTCCGACTATGAACATAAAGGGCACGGCCGCCGGCGGGGGGAACGCCCTGCTGATCCCCATGACCGAGTTCTCCCTAGGTCTGACGGGCGACATCAACGACATCGAGCGCGCCCACAATCTGGCCATGGTGGCGCTTACCGCTCGCATGCAGCACGAGCGAAACTATAGCGACGAGCAACTACAGCAGCTCAGCAAAATGCGCCGCCTGGATATCGACCCCACGCGCGTGGAAATGGGCTGGGTCATGGATTTCTGCGCGCAGGCGCTGCGCAGCATTATCATCGGGATTGGCGGCAAGCAGGACGGCTTCATGATGCAGTCCAAGTTCGGCATCGCCGTCAGTTCCGAGCTGATGGCCATTCTGTCCATTGTCACCGATCTGGCCGACCTGAGAAAACGCCTCGGGGAGATTACCGTTGCCTATGATAAGAAGGGGAATCCGATCACCACAACCGACTTGGACGTTGCGGGAGCTATGACGGCCTGGATGCGGAACACCATTAACCCCACACTTTGCTCGACGGCGGAATACCAGCCTTGCATGGTGCACGCCGGCCCCTTCGCCAATATCGCCGTGGGACAGTCCTCCATCATCGCCGACCGGCTCGGCCTGAAGATGTTCGATTATCACGTCACGGAGAGCGGCTTTGCGGCGGACATTGGTTTCGAAAAGTTCTGGAACGTCAAGTGTCGTTACAGCGGCCTGAAGCCGAACGTCTCCATCCTGACCGCCACCGTCCGCGCTCTCAAGATGCACGGGGGCGGTCCCAGGGTGGCGCCGGGTATACCTCTTGCCGAGGAATACACCAAGGAGAATCTGAAGCTCCTCGAAAAAGGGCTTCCCAACCTGCTGCACCACCTCAAAATCATTCGTCGCTCGGGGATCAATCCGGTGGTCTGCATCAACAAATTCCATACCGACACCCCGGAGGAAATCGCCCTGGTGCGCAAGGCTGTGGAAGCTACAGGGGCCCGATGCGCATCCTCCGAACACTGGGCCAAGGGCGGCGAAGGAGCCCTGGAGCTGGCGGATACTGTGATGGACGCCTGCAAGGACGAAGCCCGCTTTCAACACCTGTACCCATTCGAGATGAAGCTGCGAGACCGCGTGGAACTTATCGCCAAAGTCGTTTACGGCGCGGATGGAGTGTCGTGGGCGCCGGAGGCGGAAGCCAAGTCCAAGCAGCTCGAGTCCGATCCCAAATTCGCCGATTACGCCACCATGATGGTGAAGACGCACCTGAGCTTAAGCCACGACCCAACGCTCAAGGGCGTTCCGCAAGGTTGGATTCTGCCCATTCGGGACGTCCTGGTGTACTCGGGCGCGAAGTTCCTCTGCCCGTGTGCGGGCATCATCAGCTTGATGCCCGGGACGTCTTCCAACCCCGGTTTCCGCCGGGTGGATGTGGATGTGAAGACCGGAAAAGTATCGGGACTGTTTTAAAACAGGAGCAGACGATGTACATTGATAAGGCTTATCTTTTCGAGGGAATGCACGATGAAACTCGAAAGAAGATCCTGGAAAGCGCTATCGAGGAATCGCACGCGCAGGGGGATTTTCTTTTCCACCAAGACGACCCCGCACGCAATTTCTATATTCTCTCTGAAGGGCGGGTGCGGGTTAGCGTGGGACCCCAAGGGCTCTTGGCCCACGTGGCCAGCGACCCGGGCGATGTGATCGGTTGGTCGAGTCTGGTGGGGAACAACACTTACACGGCTTCCGCCGAATGCCTGGGTCCAGTCAAGGTCTCGAAGATCGAAAAGTACCAGTTGGATCAGATCCTGCACGAGGACCCGGTAAGCGGAATGACTTTCTTCAAGCACCTTGCCGCGCTGATCGGCCTTCGCCTGGTCGATAGTTACAAGGCAACTTTAACGGCACACGGAGAACGAGAACCGCGCTCTTACGGGTAGGGAAGGAGTGGCAAATGACTCAGGATGGAGAGGCTCGGACCCAGAACCATTTGAGACTAGCACTCGAAAAAAAAGAGTTCTTCTGCACCGCGGAGCTGGTCCTGGGCCGTGATCACAACATGGCCGAGGCGGAGACCTTCGTCAAAGAAGCGGCGGCGCAGCCGGACGGGATTAAGGTCATCAGTGTGACCGACCTGCCGAGTGGCAACCCGGCGCTGCCCCCTGAAGCCTTTGTCTCGTTCATCAAGGAACGGGGCCTGACACCGATTGCTCATCTCACCGCCAAGGATGGAAACCGTTCCTTCCTGGAAGGCCGCCTTCACGGTCTGGCGCGCGAGGGCGTCGAGAACGTTCTGGCTTTGACGGGCGATGCTCAAAAGGAGGGCTTCGGCGGAAGATCCAAGCCTGTTTACGACCTGGACTCCGTGCTCCTCCTCTGGCTGATTCAGGCCATGCGGGCGGGCATCGAGTACCGGCTGGGGCCGCGGACGGTTCACAGCACGCCTTTCGATTTCTTTGCGGGCGCTGTTGTGAACCCCTACAAGGTTCACGAGTCCGACCAGATGATGCAGTTTTACAAGCTGCAACTGAAGATCGCGGTTGGAGCGCAGTTCATCATCACGCAGTTGGGGTACAACCTCCGAAAACTCTGCGAACTGAAGCACTACTTGACCCGCGAGGGCCTGGGACACGTCCCCGTTCTCGCCAATGTCTATGTTCCCACGGCCAAGATTGCGCAGATGATGCAAGCCGGTGAAGTGGCGGGCTGCGTCATTCCGGACGAGCTCATCCGGCGGCTCGAAAAGGAGAAGAAACCCCAACGGTTGGAGCGCGCCGCGCTCATGGTGGCGGCGGCGAAGGATCTCGGCTTTGCGGGAGCGCACGTCGGCGGATTTGGTCTCACGCATCGAGATTTCATGACCATCGCCGAACGTGTTGCCGCGCTCGGGAGCGACTGGCGTAGCAAGATGGACGAGCTGATCTTCCCCTATGCAGACGAGTTTTACCTGCTGCCGCGGGGTGAAAATGGCTTACCTGATGGTGCAGGCAGTTACCAGCTCAGCCGTAAGAAACCGCACGCGACCTTTGTCCAATGGCTTTCCAAGCTGGTACACCGCCACCTAATCGCAACGGATTCTTTCGGCGCGCGCTTCTTCAGCTCCCGGCTGAAGGCGAATGGGGACGGGGCCGCGGGGAATTCCTGGCGTCATGGGTTGTGGTACTGGCTGCTGGAGCCTTCCACGCTCTACCGAAAAGCCACTCTGGGATGTAAGAGTTGCGGCGATTGTGTTCAGGACTACCTCGACTATGCAGGCTGCTCGATGCGACATTGTTACAAGGAGCTTCGTAACGGCCCCTGCGGAGGCTCGAGGGTTGACGGAACCTGCGAGGCTCGCCCCGAACAGCTTTGCATCTGGAACGTGATCTATCGCGGCGCGCTGGCGGTGGGAGATGATCCCCGGAAATTCGCGCGCACCCTGATCCCCCCGCGCGACTGGTCCTTGGACGACACGAACGCCTTGGCCAATCGCATGGCGGGGTTGGACAACGTCGACAAGCGGAAAGATCTGCAAATCGCGCCCATGGCCCAGCAAGGAGGAGCTTAGATCCCGTGCTCGTTATCGGCGAACTTATTAATTGCACCCGGAAGAAGGTTGGGGAAGCCGCCCAAAAGAGAGACGTAGAGTTCTTCAAGGAAATCGCGCGCAAGCAAGCCAATGCCGGCGCGGACATGCTGGATGTGAATGGCGGCCTGCCTGGTCAGGAGACGGAGGTCCTGCCATGGCTCGTGACCATCGTGCAGGAAACCCTCGCCACCCCGCTCTGCCTGGACAGCGCAGACCCCGCAGCGCTGCGAGGCGCCCTCCCGCTTTGCCAACAGCGAGCGATGATCAATTCCATCACCGATGAGCCGGCGCGCATTCGGGCGCTGCTTCCTCTCTTGAAGGAGTTCCGCCCCAAAGTGATCGCTCTCTGCCTGGGCGAGGCGGGGCCGCCCAACACGGCCGCAGAGCGCGTCTCGACCGCGAGCCACCTCGTCGATCGGCTCACGGCGGAAGGATTCGTCCTGGACGATATTTACGTTGATCCCTGCGTGCTTCCCATCAGCACCGGCCCGGAACATGGCAAAGCACTGGTGGAAGCCACAGGGCAGATCAAGGCCCGGTATCCTGGCGTTCATGTCAGCGCGGGCATCAGCAACGTTTCGTTTGGACTTCCCGTGCGCAAGCTGCTCAACGAGGTCCTTCTTCTCCTGCTGATGGCGCAAGGCCTGGACGCCGCGATCGTCGATCCGTGCGACCCGCAATTGATGATGAATATCTGGGCGGCCGAAGCCTTGCTGGCGCGCGACGAGTATTGTGCAAACTACATCCGGGCCTTTCGTGAAGGAAAGTTGGGGCAGTAGGCGGAAAGCAGAAGGCAGAAAGCAGAAAGTAGAAGGCAGAAGGCAGAAAGCAGTAGGCAGTAAGCAGAAGGCGGTAGCCAGAAAGCAGTAGGCAGCGGGCGGTGAAAGCGGCGGAACAGTCGCGGTAGGAAGGCTTAGCCCCGTTAGGGGCGGAAGAATTTAGCCCAGGGCGCGAGCCCTGGGTTGGGCTGTAACGCCACTACGGGGGCGATGGGTTTATTGCTGCGCCGCTGGGTCTGCCGACCAGAAGCCAGAAGCGAGAAGACAAAAGGTAGGGCGCGAGGAGCAGGCAGTGAGCAGCGAAGGCGGTGGGACTAGGCAGGAAGTCCCGAAGCTGACCCGCCGCGGCGGGAGAGCTGACGGCTGAGAGCTGACGGCTGAGTGCTGAGAGCTTCCTATCAAGGAGAACCACCGTGGCAGCAACTATTTTGGATGGTAATAAGATCCGCGACCAAATCAAGGCGGAGCTCGCCGTCGAGATTCACGACTTGAAGAGCGCTGGCATCACGCCGGGACTGGCAGCGGTTCTGGTGGGTGAGAATCCTGCCTCGCAAATCTACGTGCGCACCAAGGTGAAGACCTGTGAATCCTTAGGGGTCTACAGCGAGAAAATTGACTTGCCCGCGGACACCTCCCAGGAGCGGCTGCTGGCGCTCGTTGAATCGCTCAATCGCCGCGATGAAATTGATGGCATTCTGATTCAGCTACCTCTGCCGCCGCAAATTGATTCCAAGCGCGTGCTCGAGGCTGTGGACCCGGCCAAGGACGTGGACGGGTTCCACCCTATCAACGTCGGACACCTGGTGAGTGGGACGCCGGGCCTGGTTCCCTGTACCCCGGCGGGAATCATTGAAATCCTGGTCCGCAGCCAGATTCCCATCAAAGGCGCGCGCGCCGTGGTGGTAGGACGGAGTGACATCGTGGGAAAGCCTGTGGCCATGCTGCTGCTTCATCAACATGCCACGCTAACCATTTGCCATTCGAGGACGCGCGACCTGCCGGCGGTGGCTCGCGAGGGCGATATCCTGGTGGCGGCCATGGGCAAGCCGGCCTATGTGACGGGCGAATTCATCAAGCCCGGCGCCGTGGTGATCGACGTCGGCATCAACCGCCTGACCACCCCCGAGGAAATTCGTCGAATCTTCCATGATCCCTCACGTGCGCTCAAAGACCTTGAGGCTAAAGGTTCCGTCCTGGTGGGGGACGTGCAGCCTGAAGACGTGAAGGAAAAGGCGGCTGCTTATACGCCGGTGCCGGGGGGCGTGGGGCCATTGACCATCGCCATGTTGATGTCGAACACGGTCCGCGCCGCACGGCTGCGGCGCGGCGCGCGCGCGCATGTCAAGATGGCAAAGTAGTCGCCCGCGCAGTAGCAGAACTCGCCCCATGCCGATCTGACGCCCGCGCAGAGTCCGAGCCTTGCAATATCCCGGAGCCTCGCTGTCATTCTGAGGCATGGCGCACGTGCCCGGAAGCAATATCTATCCGGCCCACGCCCGTCGGGGTTACAATTAGAGGGCATGTGCAAAGGTCGTTTACGAATTCCCTCCGCATCGGTCGGTTTTGTTCACGAGTACGCCTTTACCGAACAAGGTCGATTAATGCACCGCTTTGTGGATGAGGAAGGAAATCCGACGCTGGATCACATGGGCGAATTCACTGCGGCACCAGACCATCAGGCAGAGCATTTAGTTCATTATTTCCGAGCCAGGTTGAAAGGACTCTGTGCTGAGTCTGAAGTGGACTTCGAGAAGTTTACTTCTCCATTTCTCCAGCCCAACCCTCGCCGCAAACGCTGAAAGAAAGCGTCCCTGGACGCTGGACCGTTCCGGCTGGTCCTTAGGGCAGCGGCTCAACGCCGTTTTTCGTGACGTACTGCCGTATCTCGATGGATGCCTCGACCCCGAACCGGACGCCGGAATTGAACAGGATTGGCTTCAGTTCGGCCAGCTCACCTTCGTCGAAGCCGCCGAGCACCGAGAATGCGGGGGGGGGACAAGCTTCGACGCCACCTTGTTCATGTGCTCGTACTCTTCGCGGAAGTTCACGTCGGAAGCCATTTTTTTCATTCTCAGGTAGCCAGTTCGCGTGATGCCTTGCTTCGCCTTTACTGTTTCGAAATTCCTGATTGTCTCGTCGATCCCCGGCGTCAGCATACCTGGGTCATGGAACCTAACCCAGTTGCGGAACGACTTGAATATTTCAATGGCGTCAATCCACCTATCGTCGACGAGGTCCCTAGCGTTCGAGCCCTTAATGAATGCGTATTTTGTGTAGATGTTGAGCTCCAGCATGTTGCGACAGGCCGAAGCGAGCAGCGGAGTCGACTTTTTGTATCCGATCACCAAGTTTCGGTATTCGCGGACCAGCGCGTTTATGAGGCATAGCAGCATATTGTGGAACCAAACGGTCCGCGTCGGCTCCTTGTCCAGCCAAACTCCGAACGATTGGATTTCCCCAAATGTCTTGTCCGCCAGCTTCAGGTCGAACGCTTGCATCCGCCCTCCCTCGGTCTGCTCCGCCATCTCGCAAGTATAACCGCTTTTCGTCGGGTAGCCCACAATTTGCCTTTTGCAGACTCCGGGGTTCTTTCTTTGGGCGGAAGCGGCGCAATCAAAGAACAACTCCGCGCTGCCCGTTCTCAACGCGGGCCACCGTTACTCCGGCGCAGCCCGCTTTCTCAATCGTTCTACAAGGAGCTTGGCGGTCTTTGCCGGGGTCCAGTACATTAGTCGTGTCTCAGTCCAAAGGGGTTCGCCGGTTTTTGCGTCGAACAAGCGAAGAAAGAACGTCCTGGCCTTGACGGGAATCGAGACCCCCGACCCTTGCGCATATGTCCCTCGTTGATTCGAGGAAACGCTTGCTGTGTTCATCGAATACACGTAATCCGCATTCTCCGTCAATACCAGCAGCAGGTCGGCCTTGCTTCGGTCTTGAACAACTTCGTACTTTCCCCACTTTTTCAGCGTATTATAGGCAGCGTCCAAAGCCTTGGTGTCGCCCGAGTCGTTCACGAGATAGATGGTACGCGCTTCCAAAACCTTGCTGGGCAGCGGAGCCTTCCCTTCTTCCTTAGATAACAAAGCCATGGCTCCGACAAGCAACGTAAGGCCCAGCATGAAGACGATTCTGTTCCTCATTTAAGGTGCCTCCAATCCGCGCTCTGCGAGTTCAACGGCGACCCTGATTCTTGCTGATCCAGTCGCTTACGATGGCCTTGCAGCTTGCGGCGAGCGAGTCCTCCAGCGAAGAACCCTCCGGCCCAGTCCCGACTTGGCTTCCCTCGCTGTCGAAAAGCTGGAACCCGAATGAGTATCCCCGTCTGTCGTCTTCGGAGACTTCATAGTACTCCTGTGTACGGAGCGTGTAATCCGCCCTTTGCCGGTCTATGGTCACAGTCGCTTGCGGGCATACCTTGGCAAAGGCCGCCATCTTTTCACTGGAGTCCTTCAGCAGGGTAGGCGCGACGTTGGCCCATAGGAAATCCCCGGGCGTGGGCTGAACAGCCTTAAATGCACCCGGGAGTTTCCATGCCTCTATGAATATGCGCGGCCGCTGGCCGCCGCTAGTCGGGGTGGTACTTGCCACGTTCTCGGTTGGGGTGCTCCAAGTGACGTTCCCTTTAGCGTCTTGCATGTGGAGCGTCGGTGCGCCGTCCTTGACCGCAAGTTCCACGCGCCGGTTTCCGTCTGCGTCGTTCAGGGCAAGGTGCGGTCCCATCTCACCCGCGAAAAATGCGGCCATGACCTTTTCGCGCTGGTCGTAGAAGGCTATGCTCGGTGACCCGGAATGCGGCTCCAGGTACATGACGGCCCTTTCCTTTCCACCCGCATCCCGGAACGACATCTGGGGCGCTTGATTGGTTGACCACAACCGGAAATGGGGCTTCCCGTCGGCGTCGAAGATCTCCAGCGCGGGTCCTGCCTCCCCTTGCCCCAAGAGGGTTGACGCTGTTCCCGCGTGGTTATAGGTTAGGAGGCCGTTCAGACCCTTGTACGCTGTCAGCTCCGTTTGGAGTTTTCCTGCTTCGTTGGACAATGCGAGCCGGGGCCCGTCCGGCTCAACGGAAAGGTCCGCCCGCGCCTTTCCCTCCTCGTCCAGCATAACGAGGCTGGGTCTGTCGAGCATCATCGACAGTTCAGCCCTTATCTTACCAGCCGAGTCTACAAGTACGAACTTCTCCGCTTCAATGGTGCGGGTCTTCGGGGCGGCTTGGCCCACCACCAGCACCGCCCCGACCGCTGTCAGCGCCAGCAAACCCATCCGCTTGACCCTGCGGTTCTGCCTCTCCAGCTTCTGCAGTCGTTCAAGTACGGCCTGCGTGTCTGGCGTCTGCGATGTCATAGGTGCCTCCGTTCACAGGATGGCCTTGATTGTATCTCAACGCTCGTTGCAGTACCACGCAGGAGCAGCAGTGGGACCCCTGACGCTTGCTACCCGCCTTTTTGTCTCCTGCACTTTTCTCTTGACATCCCCAGCCACTCGCGGTAGCCTATTAGAGTTGTCGCAAGAGAGCACCGGCAAGCGGCGGCAAGGGTAGGCGAAAGGGACCCGCAAGGGGAAAAAGGCAGGGAAATGGTAAAAAGATGTTATTTTTGCGAAACGAACCTACCGATCTAGTGCAAACAAAGGACTTGGCATTTTGAAACGCTAAAAACGAACTGGTTTTTGGTGCAAACGAACACCAATCAAACCCCAAAAAGGGGCCAAAAAACGCGTTTTGTGGGGCATCGAACCGGGATTTGCGAATCGAAAGGCGGCAGCGGACGGGCGAGTACAAGGGGGGCTACACGAGCTTCGAGTTTGACGTCTCCAGGCATTAGAAATCCGCCGGGCGCAGAGCGGCGCTCTGGGACAGGCGGCCGGAGTCGGCAAACGTAAAGAAGCGTTAGACGCGCTGCACCGGGTGTCAGGGGTCAGGTAATGGGCATATAAACCAGTGGCCAAGTGTCAGGTAAAGGCTAAAGGATAAAGGGTAAAGGATGAAGCACTCCAACTTTCAGTTTTAACCCTTAGCCTTCACCCTTTACCCTTTGCGTGACGCCTGACACCTGAAGCCTGCGGCAATGTGTTAAGCTGAGCACTAGCACTATGCTAAGACACAGAATCATGAGCAACTGATTTCATAGCTTGCTCAAGAGGATGAAAGAAGAAATTCATATGAAGAGTTTCAAAGAAAGAGTGGCGCAAGGGGACATTCTGATTTCCGACGGAGCCATGGGCACCTATCTGCAAACCAAGGGCTTGAACCCGGGCGAGTGCATGGAATCGTGGTGTGTCTCTCACCCGAACGTCGTTAAAGGGATTCACGAGGATTACATCGCTGCGGGTTCTGACGTCGTGGAGACGAATTCGTTTGGCGGCACTTGTTACAAGCTGAAGCCCTATGGGCTCGCGGACAAAGTGAGAGAGTTGAACCAGGCTGCTGTTGCACTCGCCAAACAGGCCATGGCAGGCAAGGGTTACGTCGCCGCTTCGGTTGGCCCCACCGGACACATCGTAGAGGACGAGGGCGGCGATGTGACGCCGCAAGACCTCTACAAGGCTTTCAAGGAGCAAGTAGTGGCTTTGGAGGAGGGCGGCGCGGATGCCCTGTGCATTGAGACCATGACATCCCTCAGCGAAGCGGTGCAGGCGATCAAGGCTGCCAAGGAAAATACCAAGCTTCCGGTCATCTGCACCTTCACCTTTGAAGCCGGCGCACGTGGTTTTCGCACCATGATGGGCGTGACACCGGAACGCGCGGCGCGGGAGGCGGCGGCGGCCGGCGCGGACATCGTGGGCGCCAATTGCGGCAACGGTATCATGAACATGATCGAGATTACACGCCAGATGAGGGCTGCGCAGCCCAACACGCCCATCCTGATTAACGCCAACGCAGGCATGCCGGTCCTGGAAGGGGAGAAGACGGTGTTCAAAGAGACGCCGGAATTCATGGCCTCCAAAGTAAGTGATCTCATTAAAGCTGGGGCGCAAATCATCGGAGGCTGCTGCGGCACCACGCCTGAGCATATTGCCGCCATGGCGAGAGTGGCCAAGGCGGCCGACTAAGTTGACAGTCAACAGTCGACAGTCAACAGCTAAAGAGGTGTTGCCTCAGACCGACGAGTCATGGCTTGTTAGGATCGCAAGGGCCGGGCTTCAGAGTCTGTGAGATGCGAAACCGTGCCCTGTGTGCGAGGGCGAATGAAGTTTGAGCTTGTTGGCCCCGTAGCAAACGTGGAAGTCATCGCCGCGGGTCCAGGTGTCCGGGTCCGCTCGTACCTCCGAAAGGCCTATGGTCAAGGCCGGTGGCGAAAGATGAAAGGGACCGGTACTGTCCGGCTCGCGAATGGCGCTCTGCGCGTGGTGGAGTTACACTGGTATGAGGCGCATGGGATTGGCCAAAGGGACATGAAAATCAAGCGCTACTTGGACGAATCATGAAAACACCAACGAAACCGTTCGCTCTTTGCGTAGACAATACCGACTACCAGGCGTCGCTCATTCCCGGCAAGGTCTATCGGATTCTTCCCGATCCGGTGGCGGCCAGGGATGATCTGGTGCGGATTGTCGACGAGAGTGACGAGGATTACCTCTATCACAAAAGCTATTTTTTGTTTGTGGACTTTCCACCCCGTGTGAAGAAAAGGATTCTCGCCTTGCAGGGCGTCGCCTAATGAGCTGATGGCTGGCGCTGGCTGGCGCAGAGCGCAGTTCTGCGCCTCAGCGTGCCATACTAGCGCTGGTCATGCCCACCCACAAACGCCATTTTGCGCCCTGAGACCTGCACTTCCTGACCAGCAGCGCCTATCGCCACACCAGCTTTTTGAGATTGATCGGCTCGCCTGATTTCGGTCTTGTCTGTGGGCCGCAGAGCTGCGCTCTGCGCCAGCCCGGTCATCCCCACACGAAGCATTGGAGCGCGTCGCCCAACGTCCTTGGCAAAGCTTGCTTTTGCCACTGCGCGGAACAGAGAACGCACCCGAATTGGAACCCATCAAAAAGCTTATGATATGATCAGTGTCCGTTTGAATGCACCCTGGTATGAGAGGGCGGATTCCAGATTTCAGCGGAGCCGCTGCACGTCGGAGGTATGGCCTTGAAAGCATTTGAAACGATAAGAGATGCCGGAGCTCGAAGATCACTGGGCAGGTTTTTCGTCTCTACAAAGCTCACCGCCTTGCCCGCTATGATTGGTCTTGGCGTTTTTGCGGCATTGTTCGCAGTTATCGGTGCAGGCAAGCCTGTGACGCGTCGCCCGCCAATTGTTGGGATCGCGCACATTGGGCTGAAGACCGACAACCTTGCTGTGGCCCGGGAGTTTTACGCAGACACCTTGGGATTTCAGGAGGTGTTCACGGTAGATAAACCGACGGGCGGCCTGATGCCAACTTATTTTAAGGTGAACGATCATCAATATATTGAAGTTTTCCCCAATCTGAGCAGCCCAACCGAAGACAGGCTTTCGCACATTGCTTTCGAGACCACGGATGCCCAAGCACTGCGGGGCTACCTTGCCGAACGGGGCGTGACAGTGCCCAATACGCTGAGGCCCGGGCTCGACGGCAATCTGAGCTTCATGGTAAAGGATCCGGAGGGGCACTCCGTCGAATTCGTGCAATACTTGCCCGGCTCGCTCCAAAGCCGGAATTTTGGCAAATTCCTCCCGGACACTCGTATCTCACAGCACATGATCCACGCGGGGGTCACAGTCCTTGACCGCGCTGCCGCGGATCGCTTCTACAAAGACGTTCTCGGCTTCCAGTTGATGTGGTACGGCGGCATGAGCGACGACCGTGTGGACTGGGTCTGTATGCGTGTCCCCGAAGGCAGCGATTGGCTCGAGTACATGCTGAATGTTCGCAATCCCACGCCACAAACGCTCGGTGTGATGCACCACCTGGCGCTCGGTGTTCCAAGTGTTGAAACAGCCTATAAGACGGCGGTGGACCGAGGGTACAAAGCAGAACAACCCAAGATCGGGCGGGACGGCAAGTGGCAATTGAACCTCTACGATCCTAATTACACGCGCGTGGAATTGATGGAGCCGAAACCGGTTAGGAAGCCGTGTTGTTCCCCGATACTAGGTCAGTAGTCGGTAGGTGGTAGGTAGTAGGTGGTAGGTGGGGATGGATGTCCGTGCCTATCAACTGACCACTGACAACCGACCACTGACAACTGACCACTGACAACTGACCCCTGACAACTGACCACTGACGACTGGGCACCTGTATTGAGGTGGCGTTGTGGAGTAAGATGGTAGTGAGGGGGATCCCCCGACTTGGTGGGGGCGGGGAGTGCAATCATGGCGACCCTGCAAGAAGTCTTACAGAAAACCGTCCGAGAGGGTGAGCTTTACGAGAAGCTCGAGCGCGGCTTCGTGCGCTGTTACGCCTGCGGGCATTGCTGCCGAATACCGGATGGGCAAGTGGGAGTTTGCAAGGTCCGCTACAACGAGGGCGGTAAGCTGTTTGTGCCCTGGGGCTACGTCGCCAGCGCGCAGTGCGATCCCATCGAAAAGAAGCCCTTTTATCACGCCTACCCTGGCGCGCTGGCCTACAGCTTTGGGATGCTGGGTTGCGACCTGCACTGTGGCTACTGCCAGAACTGGGTTACCTCACAGGCCTTGCGCGACCCAAGCGCAGTTTCGTCTCCCTTGCGCGTGACACCAGAAGAGCTGGTCCAGGAGGCAGTGCAGCAGGGGGCGAAGGTCGTGGTGAGCACTTACAATGAGCCGCTCATCACCAGCGAATGGGCGGTGGCAGTCTTCAAGGAAGCCCGCGCGGCGGGGCTCACCACGGGGTATGTTTCCAATGGCAACGGCACGCCGCAGGTGCTGGAATACCTGCGGCCCTGGGTAGACCTTTTCAAGGTGGACCTGAAGAGTTTTGATGACCGGCATTATCGCCAGCTCGGGGGGCGAATGCAGCCTATCCTGGATACCATCCGCAAGCTGCACGAAATGGGATTCTGGGTGGAAATCGTCACCTTGATTGTTCCGGGATTCAACGATTCGGACGACGAACTGAAACGCATGGCGGAATTCCTGGCGAGCGTTTCGCCAGACATCCCCTGGCACGTCACAGCCTTTCACCAGGACTACAAGATGACGGAGCTGGAGAGTACCAGCTCGCAAACGCTGGTGCGTGCGGCCGGGATCGGCAAGGCTGCGGGTTTGCGCTTCGTCTATGCTGGAAACATGCCCGGCCGGACGGGGGAGCTCGAGAACACGTATTGTCCCAACTGCCACGAGCTCCTTGTCGAACGCCTCGGCTTCCACGTCTTCGACTACCGGCTCACCGCAACGGGTTCCTGCCCTGGTTGCGGCGCTGCCATTGCGGGGCGTTGGGCGGCGGATTTTCAAGGCCAGATTGCCGACCTTCCCTACCTGCCTCGATTCCGGAGGCGGTCAAATCCCTCTAGCGCCTTGCGCCGCTGAACAGCTCAGCGTGTCATGGATTATGAATCCCTCAGCGGAGCCCATAGAACAGGTAACCGGGCCCCACTCGCATGTTATGGATAAGCGAGGCTGGCGAGACGGCGGCGACGAGCAATCCCCCCACTGCCTGGGCCAGCGCGATCGGCCAGATGTTTCGATGCCGCGCGAAGATCTCGGCAAAGACAACGCCAGCCACGGTGGTGGCGACCATGAGGATTGGATTGGGGATGTGCGCCGAGCCGAAGATGATCCCCACCAGGAGCGAGCTCAGGTGGCGGTTGCGGACGACTTCCATTAGGCGATTATGAAAATAAGATTGGGCAAGATACTGCTGAAAAGCACACCAGATGGCGTAGCCCAGCAGTGAAGCAGCAGCTTGCCAGTTCACTGGCACAAACGTCAGGGCATGCCGCGCAAAAGCGAATACGAGAAGAGGAATGTAAAAGGCGAGGGCGATGGGCAATACGACCTGGGCGTTGGCCCGCATTCCGGCAAACGAAAGGCCAAGCCTCCGGAACGTATCGCGGTGCAGAAAGTGGCTGACAAGCACGACGCCCAAGAGCGCCATCCAGAAGTGAGGATATGTGGACCGCCAGCGCCAGATGTAAGTTACAATCCCAGCGTACACCAGTATTACTTCCAGGGCGGAATAGATTGGCGACCAGGGATGCGAGCCACTTCCGGCTTCAAATTCACCCGCTGAGGTTATTGCGCTCATGAGAATTCCCACACTCATTCTACGTCAACCCGGCCAAAGAACGAAAAGCCGCCCAGCATTTTTCTGACGGCGGGCGCACTGGTTGGGTTGGTCGCGCTAATTCTTCCGCCATGCTTTCGCGCGCAGGGGGTGCCGTCTCCGAGGCCTGCGCAGGAGCGGCATGTGCTGGTCATTTCCGTGGACGGACTGGGAGCCAGCCTCTATGACCGTCTTGCTGCGAAGATTCACATTTCCAACTTGCCGAGACTGAGGAGGGAAGGAAGCTACGCAGAGGGTGTGGTGGGCGTCTACCCTTCGTTGACGTACCCTTCGCACACGACCATCGTTACCGGGCGGATGCCCGCGGAGCACGGCATCTACTCCAACTTGTCGTCGCGCGAGCCAGCCAAGAACCTCGGAGACTGGTTCTGGTTCGCGAATGCCATCAAAGTGCCAACCCTCTGGGATGAGGCGCGCGCGCACCATATGACGACGGGTGCGGTTTTCTGGCCGGTGGCGACAGGCGCGCCGATTGATTGGGACGTGCCGGAGATCTGGGACCCCCAGAAGTCCATGATGGTGGATCCCACCTACGTCGCGAAGTACGCAACGCCCGGTCTCCTATTTGAAGCTCTATTGGAAATCGGCCCGCCCCAACCCGGGCAGGAACTTGATGTGACGAGGACTCGCCTGGCGACGTTCATCCTGAAGAAACATAAGCCGGACCTCCTCCTGGTTCACTTGGTCGACCTGGACGGGGAGGAGCACCAATTCGGCCCTGACAGCCCCCAGGTTGCCGCAACCCTCGAAAAGATTGATGGTCACATCGGTGAATTACTGGCCGCCGACCGGGCCGCCGGGCTGGCTGATTCCACCGATGTCTTCATCGTTTCCGACCACGGTTTTCTGCCCGTTCAAACGCAAATCAAGCCGAACGTGCTGTTCGTGAAGGCGGGGCTGTTGACCGCAGACGAGGAAGGGAATGTTACTGGAGGAAGAATCGCCACTGTCGCCAATGACGGCTCATTCTTCATTTGTTGGCCGGAATCGGAGGACCTTCGCTCCAAGGTGAACGAAGCCTTGAAACCCCTGCGTGACCAAGGATTGCTGTGGGCCGTCCTCGACCACGCAGCTTTGAAAGAATTGGCTGCGGAGCCTGCCGCGCAGATGGCGCTGGAAGCACCGACGCGTTACGCTTTCAGCAGCGGCGCGGCTGGCGACTTGCTGGCGAGGGAAAAAAGTACGACTGGAACGCACGGATACTTGCCTTTTCGCCAAGAACTTGAAGCCTCGTTCGTCGCGTGGGACCGGATATCAGGTCTGGAGTGGATCTGCACGAGATTCGGATGACGGAAATCGCTCCCACCATCTTGAAAGCGATGGGGATCGACGACCCGAAATTCGGTGATCGACCGCCCCTCAAGGGACTTTTCAAGTGAAGAAGACAGGAGTCAGGAGAAGAGTAAGGAGCAGAATTATGAATAGTGAATGGTGAATGGTGAATTGGGGATGCAGAACTTGCTTTGCGCGCCGCGCCCAGGGCCTCTGACCGCTGCACTTCTTCAATTCACCATTCAGAATTCACCATTCAGAATTGCCCTAGTTCCTAGCCCCATCTCCTCTACGGGAGCGGCTTTCTTGTGCTGGAGTAGTAGGACCACTCGCTGGCCCAGGTGGCCACGCGAAACCAGTAACGGCCGAACATAACGGCTTGTTGAACAACAAAAAGGCTGGCCAGCGCCAGGAGTTCACGGATGTGCGGCCCGCCGGCGATGGTTGCATTGATGAATCCCCATGGGAACAGCAGCCGGTAAACTCCCAGGAGCGCCAACCCGAAGAATGAAGGCACGACATAGACTCCTATCGCTCTCCTAAGACGGCCGAGAGAAAAACCCAGGGAAGCGAGGAAGGCTTGGATCGCGCCCGTACCCTCTTCCAGCACCAGCCGGACGCGTGCATAGTCCATGACCAGGTTGACAAAACCCAGGCCCAGCACCACGAGCAATGAGACTGCGAGGCGAGCCCAGAAAACCGCGCGGTCGTCGGCCCAGTTGCCCGTCCAGTGGTCCACCAACTGGCCCAACTTTTCATTCAGGAGCTTGAAGACGATCCAATAGCAAATGAGACCGATGACCAGGAGACGCAGCAAACGCCATGCGTAGCGTCCGGTGTCGCGAAAGAAATCTCCGACCGAATACTTCAGGTCAGGCGCTTTGAAGCGAGTCAGCACTCCGCCGGCCAGAATCGAGTTCAGCGCCAACGAGACGAAGCCCATGCAAACAATCACCGGCGCATAACGATCGAAGCTACCCGGATTATTGAAGGCGAAGTCCGTTAACCAATCAACGGAGAAGCCACGCGCCAATTCCCGGCCCATCAGGCTGTGTCCGGTGAAACGCTGGATACCAAGGTAGATGGGAAATCCGGCGAGCGCGGCAATGGCGAGATTAGCAAGGAACAGAATCCCGACTGCCGACGCGGTGCGGCGTGTGATGGAGAGTCCCTGCCGAACGGATGACCCGACACTCATTCTGAACCTCCCTCGTTGTCATTCCGAGCGAAGCGAGGAATCTCGCTCTGATTCTTTCTTCCACCTACGCCCGGCTAGGCCGCCTTGAGCTCCGATCCACCTCACGGCAGAGCGAGATTCCTCGCTTCGCTCGGAATGACATCCACCCCGGGGATGACCCCATCTTCGCGGTTGGAGCGTTTGCATTGGCATTCTCCAAACTCCAGGTGCCGGCCTGAAGGCCGGCGCTACGCGCCAACATGGCACAACCCTAAGTCATTCACCGACGCCGCAGGCCTCAACTAAAAAAACCGGCGGCGAAGAACAGATTCTCAAGCCAGAAAATCCAACGGATGTACCACTTGGCTGCGGCGCGGTTGTCTGGCTCGGCCAGCCGGCTGTTATGGGTGAAGTTCTCTTCCAGCGCCAACTTTCGCTGAGGGTCCACTTCTGCCGACGTCAGCTTGGAGGGTTTCTCGAAAACAAACTTCACCCAGCGATACTTACCGTCCCAGTTCCTTTCGATGGTCTCACCATTATCGAAGCGAATCACCACGTCCACAGGCGCAAGGGCTTCGCCCAGACGACGCACGACGACCGTAGACCGAAAGAGTTTGGTCTTACTTTTCTCAGCGAGCTTGGCAGCGTCCTGTTCGAGGTAGGTGTTCCTTTTTCCATTTTCGTCGTATACCCCGACTTTGCCCTCGAGAGGTTCGCTTCTAAGGTCACTGACTTCATAGTCGACAACGTTTGAGCCGTAGAAGAACTGCTCGAAAAACCAGTTCATATTTTGCCCGGAGACTTCGTTCACGACGTCGACAAAGTCCCGAGTGGCCGGATGACGATAGCGCCAGCGTTGCTGATAGGTGCGCATGACGCGCGCCATGGTTTCCGGGCCCAAATAACTTTCCAGGGTTCGGAGCGCGAGAGCCGGCCGGGTGTAAGAATTAACCACATAACTTCCGCCGTCCAGATATTGCCATCCGTTCCGGACTAGTTCGTCGTCCTTGGCATTTTCGAGGTATTCGAGGCGGCGGCTGGTGCGTTCCGGAGTTCCGACACACCCGAAGTAAGTACCCAGCGGAATATTTCCGACTCCCGCGAAGGGGAACTCCGGCAACTCGACATTGAACCACGGGTAAATTAGGAAAGGCATGCCGAAAACGTGTTGATAACTGCATCCCTGGCCATAAGCGGTTTCAATGACTTTGCCGGTTGAGTAAGTGTTGAACCCTTCGTCGAGCCATGCTTCCTCGAATTCATTGTTCCCTACCATGCCATACCAAAACTGGTGTCCAAACTCATGGACGGTGACGCCCTCGGGCGAAAAAGAATGCTCGCCTGGCCAGAAGTAGGCGCCACATGTAATGAACGTGGGATACTCCATGCCGCCGGTGTTCGAGCCGCGTTGGGGATCGACCACCGTCAACGTGTCGTAAGGATACTGGCCGTACCACAAACCGAAATATTTAAGCCCGTTGAAGGCGGCGCGGAAATAGCGGTCCGCAAGGCTGCGGTGATCGGGCTGGAGCAAAAGCGTAACCGACACGTCGCGGAGGGCAACCTGGTCAGCGGGCAGGTTAAGGATTCGGGCCCAGCTCAGGAGTTCGTCGCCGCGTACTTCATGGCCCCAGTCGAAGGTGCGGGTGAGCTTGATAAAATGCGGGCTGGTGGTCCAGGCAAAATCGTGAACGTCCTCCTGGTGGAAGTAGTAGGTTGTAGTCCGGTCAGGATTGCTTTGGGTGCGGCGCAAAAACCCCGTTGCACCCAAGATATAATTCGAGGGGACAGTCAGGTCAACGTCCCAGGCTCCGTAATCCGCAAAAAACTCGGTGTTGGCGTGGAATTGGTGGCAATTCCAGCCACCTTCCTTGCGGCCGCGCTCGCCCGCTGCTTCGTAAACGCCGATCTTGGGGAACCACTGTCCAACCAGGATGTAATCGTCGTCATAGCCCGTGCGTGCCAAGGCGCGCGGAAGCTTCGAAGTGAAACCGACCGAGAGGTCAATGCTGCCGTGAGGTGGAACGGGCTGCGGTAGCGGCACTCGGATTACGCTCTGATCGGCGGCATTATCGTCGTCGGGATGCACGAACGTTATCGCCGGCGTCAGATCTGCGCCGCCTACAATCTGAAGTTTGTTGACGTCCACCCATCCCCACTTTTGTCCTTCCGGCTCGGCTTTCCATTCTTTCAGCAGACTGCGGCGTCTGCTGAGGGAGGATTCCCGCAGGAATGTGCTATCCATGTTTTTGAATGCATTGAGATACAAGTGGAAATATAGGTCCGGAATAGAATCCTCAGTGTGGTTCCACCAAGTAAGGTTGTAGTGGCCCGCGACCTTCTTCGTGGCCGGATCGAACTTGGCTGAAATCTGGTAGCGGACGATGGGATGTTCGATGCGAGATTGGTAAGTCTGAGCGCTGACGTTGATGCCGAAAGGCACCAGCACCGCCAGCACTCCGAGCAAGATTCGTCTGTTCATCTTTTTCTCCAAAAGGGGAACACGAACCGGATGGTCAAGAAAATTCCTGCTGTCAGCGTCAGTCCCACGAGTTCGAGAAATGCCGCGCGGAGGAATTTGCTGGCGGGAAGGCCCAATTGCTCGCGCAGCCAAACCCAGGAACAGATGTCGAAAACATAAAGGCCAACCGTGCAGTCGCGGGTTGTCCGACTGGCGGCATAAAGGAGCAAGGCAATAATGAAGATGCCAGCCACGATCCTCAGCGCATAGATGAGAGTTCTTACGTAAGGCAGTTTCTCTGCCACCCGCAATTTTCCTCCGGTTGATTCACTGCGGCGGCATTGTACCTGCCGAGCGCACAGCTTGCAAGATTGTTTAGGTTATCCTGTCAGATGCGGCTCGCCTGGGAATGTTGGAGGCGCGGGTGAGAATCGAACTCACGCATAAAGGTTTTGCAGACCTCTCCCTTACCACTTGGGTACCGCGCCCTTTGAGAACAGTTGCTAGTGGTTAGTGGCTAGTAAGTTCCCTCGCTAACCACTCGCCACTAACCACTGGCCACTGTAGTTTTTGGAGCGGGAAACGGGATTCGAACCCGCGACTTCGACCTTGGCAAGGTCGCACTCTACCACTGAGTTATTCCCGCTTGGCCACAAACCTTACCTCTCGTCAAGTGATTATAGGAAGCGGTGATTCGTAAAGTCAAGCCGGTTCCAGCCCGCCCTTCTGCAATGCGTCCGCGGGAGCGGTTGGGAGCTGGGCCGCCTCGCGCAAGAACTTTGCGGACTCCTCAGGCGATGTGGGATTGATGTAGAAGCCCGTGCCCCATTCAAAGCCGGCGACTTTGGTCAGTTTTGGCATGATTTCCAGGTGCCAGTGGTAATAATCCTCTACGGATTCCCCGATGGGCGCGGTGTGAATGATGTAGTTGTAAGCAGGCCACTCCAGCACGCGGTCCAGACGCGACAGCATATCCTTCAGAATCGGAGCGAGCTGCTCGAATTCAGCTTTCTGGGATTGCTCGAAGGCACATTGGTGGGTCTTCGGGATGATCCAAATCTCAAAGGGGAATCTTGGAGCAAAGGGCGCCAGAACCACGAAGGCCTGATTCTCCGCGATCAGGCGCGCACTCTTTTCCATCTCCTGGCGGATGATATCGCAAAAGATGCAGCGCTCTTTGAAGTTGTAGTGTTCACGCGCGCCGTCCACCTCTTCGCGGACGCGCTTCGGCAACACGGGCAGAGCGATGAGCTGGGAGTGGGTATGCTCGAGCGAGGCGCCCGCAGCCTCACCGTGGTTCTTGAAGATCAGGATGTATTTGAAGCGCCGGTCTTTCTTGAGGTCCAGAATGCGGTCGCGGTAGGCCCAAAGCACGTCCTCGACTTTGCGCGTGGGCATGGTGGCCAAGGTCAGGCTGTGCTCCGGCGTCTCGATAATGACCTCGTGCGCCCCGATGCCATTCATCTTGTCGTAAACGCCTTCACCCTGCCGGTTGAGTGTTCCCTCGATGCCCAGCGCCGGGAACTTGTTCGGCACAACGCGCAACGACCAGCCGGGGGTATCCCGCGCGCTACCGTTGCGGTAAGCATGAATTTCCGGCGGCGTTTTCTTTTCGTTGCCAGGGCAGAATGGGCAGAAGCCCGAGCCGCGGATCTGAACTTTGTCCCGGACGAAATCCGTTGGCCTTATGGCTCGGTCAGTAGCAATGATGACCCACCGCCCGGTGATGGGGTCTTTCCTTAGTTCGGGCAAAGGTTTTACTCCTTCCGCGGCTAAACTCCGAAGAGGAGCGGCCAGTCAAGCTTTGAATGCATCCTTGATCAGCCGAACTTGCAAGCCCTCCTCCGGATTCAATGACACGCTCACCACATCAAAGCGGCAATTTATGGGTTTCCGTCCGAGTTGCCGCAAGTATTCCTGGGCTGCCCTGATAACCCGCTTTTGTTTGTTCGGGGAAACCGCGACCTCGGGCGGACCCGTTGCCTCAGAGGTCCGAGCCTTCACTTCCACAAAGGCCAAGGTAGGCCCATCCCACCCGACCAAGTCGAGCTCTCCGGCGCCTGAACGGGCACGCCAGTTTCGCGCTACTACAGTATATCCTGCTTGGCGTAGATACCAATAGGCCAGAGTTTCCCCGCGTACACCGAGGTCCGGAATTTGGGATTTGCCCCGCTCTTCCTGCGGTAATAAGGCCGCCCTTTGCGCGCGCTGACGCTCTTTCCATGCCAGCGCACGATACATCAACCGTGCCAACAAACCCATTGTAATAGCGACCCGCGCCGTGTGACAGGTAATGCCCGGGCTCAGCGCTCAATCCTCGACTTTGACAAGTCACGAAGGCCCTAGCCACGGACAGAAATTCGAGCGCCGATGCGTCCATTGCCCGAGCTATTTCTCGACCTCGGAAAGGCAAGCGTCGAGGATTTCGAGCGCGATATCCGCGTGCTCCCGCTCGATGATCAAGGGTGGCATCAGTCGCACGGTGCTCTCGCCGCAGCCCAGGACGAGCAGGCCCTGATGGAATGCCCTCTCGATGACCTTGTGGCGCGCCTCCGGGTCAGGCTCACGTGTTTCCTGGTTCTTGACTAACTCGATTCCGATCATCAGGCCGCGCCCCCGCACCTGGCCCACAAGCGGGTGCTTGTGTGGCCAGTCCGCAAGCCGGCCCATGATGTATTCTCCCATGCGCGCGGCGTTCGCAACATACTTTTCTTCCAGCAGGCGAATAGTTTCCAGCGCCGCCGCGCAAGCCACCGGGTTCCCTCCGAAAGTGGAGGCATGCGCGCCCGGACCCCAATCCATCAACTCTGCGCGGGCTACCGCCACGCCGAGTGGCAGGCCGGAAGCGATGCCCTTCGCCGTGACCAGGATGTCGGGTACAACGCCGGAATGTTCACAGGCCCACATCTTTCCGGTGCGCCCCATTCCGCACTGGACTTCATCGAAAATCAGCAGGATGCCGTACCGATCGGCCATCTGCCGCAGCTTGACCAGAAAGCTGGGAGGGGGCACGATGTATCCGCCTTCGCCCTGGATCGGCTCCACCACAATCGCCGCCACTTCATCCGGAGGAACGGCCGTCCTGAAGAGCTGATTCTCGATGAACTCTGTGCAGACCCAATCGCAAAGGCACTCCGGCGCGCGATGCCCGGCGGGGCATCGATAGGGGTTCGGGTACGGAGCGTGCGCCACCCCGGAAAGCAAGGGGCCAAAACCACGCCGCTGGACGGGTTTGCTGGCGGTCAGGGAAAGCGCGCCCAAGGTTCGGCCGTGGAACGCGCCCATGAACGCAATCAAGCGATGGCGCTTGGTGTGGTAGCGTGCCATCTTTATGGCGGCTTCAATGGCCTCGGTGCCGGAATTCCCGAACACCACCCGCTTGGGGAATTTGCCCGGGGTTATGGCCGCCATTTTCTCCGCGAGTTGAACCAGCAGGGGATAATAGAAATCCGTGCCCGACATGTGAATCAGCGTTTCCGCTTGGCGCTGAATGGCGCGCACCACGTCTGGGTGACAATGGCCCGTGGAGACCACCGCGATGCCCGCCGCGAAATCCAGAAACACGTTCCCATCCACGTCCTCGACGCCCACGCCTTCGCCCCGTTTGGCGACCATGGGGTAGTCCCGCGTATACGAAGGCGAGATGAATTGGCGGTCGAGTGCCAGGACCTTCTGAGCTTCCGGACCGGGGAGAGGCGTTTTGATTGAAGGGACCTTCTTTTCCATGTAAATCCTCCTCTGCGCTGCCTTCCGGCTGGCGCGATTGGCTTTTAGGTTTTGAGTGAGCAGGGAGTGCAGGGAGTGATTAGTCCCCGCCAAAAAGGTTGGGCCGCGCTAACAATGGCAGCCTGAGGCGCAAACCATAAGGCGGCTGAGAAGGGTTTCGGACATAGGAATCTTGCCCTCTCCCTTGGGGAGAGGGTGTCCTGCTGCCGGCGCTTTCACCAGCCGGAGCGGGACGGGTGAGGGGTCGGTTGCGGGCTGAGGAGCGGATTTGAAGAAGTAACCCCTCACCTGGCTCTCCCGCGCCTGCGGGATCGCCACCCTCTCCCCAAGGGAGAGGGCTGTCTTTGCCCCGCGTGTCAAGCCGAAGTCCGTAGAGACTCGCCTCGTAGGTTTGTAGCAATCTGTTGGACATGATTACTTCCGCTTCCAACGAGTTCCAAGCTTGCTATCCTCTAGTATAACACCGGCCTTCTGAAGATTCTGGCGAATTTCATCGGCGCGGTCAAAATTGCCCTTGCGACGCGCCTCGTCACGTTCCGCAACCCATCTCTCGATTTCCTCGTCGGTCAGCAACTCCATCGCCAGCGCGCCGGTGTGCCCATTCCCAATTGCCGCCTGTCCGATGTCCGCAGGCGGCGGAGGGACGAGAACGGCCAGGCTTGAATCGCGGGGTTTGATGAAACCGAATTTCACCAGCTTTTCGTGGTCATTGTCGTCGAGGACGCAGAAGATGCGGTCCCAGCGCTCCAGCGTGTCCAGGAAGGCAGCGCGATCACCAGTCCGGAATTCGCCCTGGTCCATGGCCGTGTTTCCATCCCGCACCATGGCGAAGACGGCGCCGAGGGCTTCGGCGGTGTTCAAGTTGTCGTCCATGGCATCTTCAAACGCCTGGCAGGCGGCGCGGGCACGATCCTGCAAAGCGGCATTCTCCCCCGCAGAGAATGACTCTTGGGCCAGCCGCAAGCGGAAATTCCTGAGCCTGTCGATGGATTGTTGCGCCTGGTGCAGGCCATCAAAGGTGAAGTTCAAATGCCGGCGGTAAGGGACAGAGGCCAGCAAGTATCGGATCGCCGAGGGCCTGTAACCCTTGGCTAAAAGGTCGCGCAGCGTATAGAAATTGCCCAGTGACTTCGACATCTTCTCGCCGTTGACGATCAGATGCTCGGCGTGCAGCCAGTAGCGCACGAACGGCTTGCCCGTGGCCGCCTCGCTCTGCGCAATTTCGTTCTCGTGATGGGGGAAGATAAGGTCGACGCCTCCGGAGTGGATGTCAAAAGTCTCGCCCAGGAATTTCATGGACATCACGGAGCACTCGATGTGCCAGCCGGGTCGCCCGGGGCCGAGCGGCGTCTCCCAAAAGGGCTCGCCTTCCTTCGGCGCCTTCCAGAGCGCAAAGTCGCGGGCGTCGTTCTTGTCGTACTTGTCCGCATCAATCCGTGCCCCGTCGCGGATGCCCGATAGGTCGATCTTGGACAGTTGGCCATAGTTCTTGAATGCGGCCACCCGGAAGTAGATCGAGCCCTCACTCGTGTAGGCGTAACCTTGTTCAACCAGCGTCTGGATCACCTCGACCATGTCATCGATCGAGTCCGTGGCGCGCACCACGATTTCAGGATCCTCGAGGCTCAAGAGTTGGCGATCCATTTCGAAGGCTTTGATGTATTTCTCCGTGTACTCGCGCAACGACACGCCCGCGGCTTGGGAATTGCGGATGGTGTTGTCGTCCACATCCGTCAGGTTCATGACGTGCCGGAGCGTGTATCCCCGGTACTTCAGCCAGCGGCGCAGGATGTCCTGGAACACGAAGGTTCGGTAATTGCCGATGTGGGGGAAATCGTAAACGGTGGGGCCGCAGGTATACATGCCAACCCGGTTGTCGTGCAGTGGCTTGAACTCTTCGATTTGCCCGCTCAGTGTGTTGTAGATGCGGAACGGCATACGGTCAGCCTGCCTGTCAGTGATGCGAACGCTCAATTCTAGGTACGCGCGCGAAGCAAGTCAAGAAACTGGAAATTGGGGTAGTGGTGCAGTTTGAATTTCTTGGCCCTTGACTCACTCTGCTAGGCTGCCATAATAGGGGCATGACAAAAGAACCGATCCTCACATTTAAGCTTTCCAAGCCGGACAAATTTCACTGCTCAGCGTGCAGGGACGTGGGAGACGAGGGTGCCTTTACCTTGACCACGACGGCTAGCGATTTGGTTGACGCCTTTCGGAGTCATGTGCAGCGCTATCACTCGAAAGGAGAGGATTTCAATCAGGCTGCTTTTCGGGCTGTTCAGGAGACGATTCGACACTCGGAACGTTAGCGGGCTCCCCTAGTATTGCTTCAAGTCTGGCCCGTCGCACCATCTGCTCTACTCCTTCGGACATGTTGATTGGAATTAGATCTATTTCAGGATGTTGCAAGGGGAAAACCCTGAAGATTTCATCTGCGAATGATTGACCTACAGTATCAAGACCCTCAAAATCGAACACTACGGTCTTGAACAGTTCGACCCTTGCGAGAACCCGCTTAGCCTGCGACCGCGAGATGAGTTTATCGTCCCCATACTGCGCTAGTTTCACTGGGACGACTGTTTTGGTAAAGCCGTAGTCTCCGCCTGAACTGTATTGATCAAATATCTCCTTGGAAGTTCTGGAGGTATGGTTGCTGAGCTCCATCCAAACGGAAGTCCCTCTTTCACTCTCAGTCTCAAGAATCCAGTCCTCGGTTTCCCCTATCTTATGAGTGAAAAAACAATTTCCAGAACGTATATTGAACGCATCAAACATACGAGATGCGAAGAAAATACCCTCTCCCGTGTGGTGGTCCGGGTCTGTTGTGAATTTTCCTTTCGCCAATTCCAAAATTGCATGGCGTTCATCTAGCAGATTCAATGCCTCTTGGATTTTTTTAAAAATACCTATCCCTCGATCAATAATTAATATATTTGATAACATAGCTGTTTTAGATATTCCAACACTAATATCAGGCGATTCTGAGTGATCCTTCGCATTATTAAACATTTCTGTGAAGCCGTATTGCCAAATATCCGAAACATTTTCTGGTTGCTGTCCGAGCGCTGGTTTTATATCGTTGGACCAGACCACATCTTCAGCTAACGCTGGAGTCACTTGGTAAGTGCGATGCCATTTAACTAAGGGGGCAAGCTTATAAGAGTGGTTTCTAGTGGCTCCAGAGTTAGCTAGCGCTTTTTCTGAAGTAAGCTTCCGTAAATGCTTATTAACCGCTTGGCGTGTTATTTTGAAGCGGTCCGCTGTGACCTTACTTATATCATTTGGATGCCCCCCAACGTTTTCAATGATATAGCGCCTAATCTCCTCACCACGAGCCCGAATCCTCACGATTGGAAACCTCCCCAAATAATTTTGTCAACTTCTCCCTCGACATTGTCAACCTTAAGGAATACCATTGTCAATGTTTGAAGGTTATTTGTCAACCTAATTATTTTTACGAAGAAAACAAAAGGCTTACATTATGAACAGACTGAATTTCACGAGGCAATCCCAGGTCATCGCAGTACTGGTAGAGGGTAATTCCATTCGTGCTATTGAGCGCATGACTGGAGCGGCGAAGCGTACAATTCTCAAACTCATCAAGAACCTGGGGATCGCCTGCGCCGATTATCAGGACCGCACGCTTCGCAATTTGAAGTGCAGGAAAATTCAGGTTGATGAGATTTGGCAATTCGTCTACGCCAAGGAGAAGAACGTTCCGGCCGAAAAGAAAGGGCACTTCGGCTACGGGGATGTGTGGACTTGGGTCGCGATTGATGCCGACACAAAGCTTGTGCCTTCGTTCATGACTGGCAACCGTGACGCGCAAAGCGCTCGCATGTTCATTGATGACTTGGCCAGCCGTCTCGCCAGCCGCGTGCAGCTTACCTCGGATGGATTGAAGGTTTACCTTGAGGCTGTCGAAGGCGCTTTTGGATGCGATATTGACTACTCAATGCTGATTAAAACTTATGAATCAACTCAGGATGAAACACGCTACAGTCCCGCCGAATGTACTTCTTGCGAGCGCAAGCCAGTCATGGGGCATCCTGACCCTGACCATATCAGCACCAGCTTTGTCGAGCGCCAGAACCTTACGACGCGCATGGGAATGCGCCGATTCACGCGGCTGACAAACGGCTTCTCAAAGAAAGTCGAGAATCACGCCTACTCAGTGGCGATTCACTACATGCATTACAACTTCTGCCGAATCCATCAGACGTTGCGAGTTACTCCCGCGATGGAGGCGGACGTCACCGATCAAGTCTGGACAATTGAAGAAATGCTGAGTAAGATTGGGATGTAAAAGTGAAAGGTCCGACCGCGAATCGGGCCTTTCACTGAATCCTAGACTGTGGGCACGGAATTCTACGGTAGCGTGGGAGTGTGCCCAATGTCCTTCCAATTTCCGATGTCCTACTGGGAAATGGTTCGCTCTCGGGCATTCAAAGATACGCGCGCCTTCTGGAACATGCATCAGGTCTGGAAATATACTGGCCCTCCAGTTAGCGCGATCATCCTACGCCTACTTATAAGGGGATGGTCTCCAATGCATTGGCAACAATGGTTAGTGGAGGGAATGGTCTTCATTATTTTCGGATTCATCATGACGTGGGGCGGAAGTTACTTAATAAATCTGGTTCATATTCCGGCTATTCTCCATCGCGAGCAAACGCAAATTATCGATGCTCTGCGCAACGATAAATTACTGCTTCAATCTGAAATTGATGATCTAAAGAAACCGATGCGGATTCCGGGGCAAGGCGGTCACGATTCCGAGATCATTCCGGTCAGCATTCCGAAATGAAGCCGGGCACGATTCCGGGATGAACCCGGGCGCCGATTCCGATTTCAAGCCGGTCACTTTGAGC
>JBEKHR010000019.1:0-97365 GCA_050012175.1 Terriglobia bacterium
GACCCTGCCACAGACGCGTCGTGAGATCCAACGCCTGTTGTTTACCTGGACCGGAGAGTGCGCGTATTGTGGCAGCGTAATTCGCAAACGAAACCGCCCACCTTAACTTAACGTAGTAGTACTAGGGGCTCGGGGCTGGGGAAGAACAGTAGGCAGTAAGCAGAAGGCAGTACGCAACAAAACCGGGCAAATAGTGGCGGAGAATCGTAAAGTCCTTCTCCCCAGCCCCCAGTCCCTAGCCCCTATTCCCTCCCCCCTACTCCCTATTCCCCAGATTCCATGCGCAGCGCGACCATTGGATCGATGCGCGAGGCCCGTCGCGCCGGTAAGTAGCCGGCAAACAGAGCCACGCTGAGGAGCAACAGCGAGACCGCGGCAACTGTAGGCAAGTCGTTAGACGAAAGCCCAAAAAGCATGCTAGCGATGAGCCGGCTGGCTGCAAGCGCGCAAGGAATTCCGAGCGCTATCCCAAACAGAGCAAGCGCCAGCGCTTCTCGCAGTACGGCCCAAAGAACGGTCGCCGGCTGCGCGCCGAGCGCCACGCGAATACCGATTTCGCGGGTGCGGCGGGTAACGGCATAGGACAGCAGTCCGTACAGGCCAACCGAAGCCAGCAAGAGCGCCAAAGCCGCGAAAAAGCCGGCGAGCAGGGCGGTGACGCGCTCTTCCACAAGCGCCTGGCTGATCTCTTGCCCAACCGTTTTCGTGCGCAGGGGGTATTCGCGCCCCAGCGACTCGATCTGATGTCCCACGGTCCTAGCTAGCGCTTCGGGAGCCTGCTTGGCCCGCACAAAAAGATCGCCCTGTTCCGAGAATTTCGGATGCTGAAGATAGGGAAGATAAACAGCGAGGGCAGCCGCATTGCGGAGATCGAAAATCCGCGCATTGCGCGCTATGCCCACGATTTCGAGATCCTGAAGTTCGGGCATGAAGCCGAAGCGAATGCGCTGGCCGAGGGCATTGCCCGACGGGAAAAGCCGCTCGGCAAGATGGTTGCTGACGATGGCGACACGCGGGTGTTGCTCGTCGTCCCTCCAGTCAAAATCACGGCCGCGAACCAGGCTGACTCCGAGCGTTTGGAAAAAACCCGGCGAGACCATCGCCCCATTCGCCATCAGGTTGACGCCTGCGCTCGAATCGGCTGACATCGTCGAAACTGTGTCCTGCCAGCGTCGCCCGCTACCGATGGAGACATCCGAGAAGCCAACCGAACCCACGCCCGGCAGGCTGGAGATCCGCTCGAGGAGTTGCCTGTGATAGCTGTTCACGTCCAGGTTCTGGTAACCGCCCGGCCTGGGATACAGGCTCACCTCGAGCACGCTCTCCTGGAGGCCAGGATCGACGGCGCACAACCTCTGGAAGCTTCGCACCAAAAGGCCCGCGCCTAGCAGCAAGACAAGAGAAAGGGCGACCTGTGTGACGATGAGCGCCTTGCCCAACTTCCCCGTTGAGCCAGCCAAGCTGCGCGCAGTCTGCTGCAGTACGGAAGCCGGGTCTTCGCGCGAGCAACGCCATGCGGGAGCCAGACCAAAGAGAATTCCGGTCAGGATGGCCACTGACGCGGTGAGAGAGAGCACACGCCAATCAGGGCTCAGGTCGAGCGTGACCGGGGTGAGGTATCCCTCCGTCATGAGAACCACAAGCAGGCGGCTCCCCCAGTACGCGAATGCAAGCCCCAACAACCCTCCGAAGGCTGCCAGCACCAGGCTCTCCGTTAACACCTGGCGGGCCAGCGCCCAGCGGCTGGCTCCCAGGGCCACGCGCACGCTCATTTCATGGCTGCGCGCAGCGGCGCGTGCCAACGTCAGGCTCGCCAGGTTCACGCAGGCGACCAGCACGATCAGTCCAACAATGCCCATGAGCACATAAAGCGGCCGCGTAAAATGGGACCGCAGCGCGGCGTTAATGCCCGTCGCGGCCGGCGAAACATCCAAACCCATCGAGAAGAATAGTTGACGCCGTAGTCCGGGAGTCTCGGTCGAAGCCGTCGCTCGCAGCACCTCAGGCCAGAACGATTGGAGTTGCGCCCGAGCTTGGGCAACGCTGACACCCTCCCTAAGCCGACCGGTGATGAACACCCAAAGCCGCGACCGTTCATCGGTGCTCTTCATCGGAATCGTCACATCCGGCGCTTCGCCCGTGGTCATGCCCGTAAACCACTTCCGCGTCACGCCGATGATGGTGGAGGGCTGTCCCTCGATTCCAATCCCTTTTCCGATAACGTCCGAAGCCCCACCGAACCGACGTTGCCAGAATCCGTAGCTGAGCACCGCCACCGGCGACGTTCCGGCCCTCCCAAGATTCACATCGTCTGGCGTGATTAACCTTCCCAGAAGAGGAGTCGCGCCCAGTTCGGAATAGTAATTCCCGGTGACCGAGCGTGCTTCGGCCTGCGAGAGCACGCCATTGATTTCCACATTGGCCGTCTCGCCGAAACTCCAGCCAATCAAGCCGGAAAAGGCCCTTTGCCCTCGTTCGATCTCTCGAAACATCGGAAACGAGAACATGATTTTGTCGCCTCGGCGGACTACTGAAAGCTCCACAAGGCGCTCGGGCTGCCGCACCGGAAGGTCACGAAGGAGCAGAGCATCAAGCAGGGAGAAGATGGCGGTATTCGCGCCGATTCCCAGCGCCAGCGAGAGTACCGCGACCGTCGTGAAGCCGGGATTCTTGCCCAGGACGCGGATGGTATGACGCAGATTCTGCCACAAGCTCGCCATCGTGATCACCCCGGAATCCAGGGTTTCAGGGACCTCTCCATATTCACCCCGATTGCTGCGTGCTTTCAAGCTCCTCGTTGCTCCGCGAAGCCATGATGCACCACCTAATACTATTTTCAGGTCTGTCATGCTGAGCCCGCTGCGGCGCACGAACCATCTCGCCCTGCTGTTTCTCGGCGGAAAAGTCCAGAGCGAGATTCTTCGCTCCGCTTAGAATGACAGCATGGCAGGCGAGTGCACGGATGTCACGCTGAGCAGCGCAATCGATCCAGCGCATGCAAAGAACTTACGTGATGACGTGCTCGGGAGTTCGTCGGCCTAGGCCGAGCGAAGGATCTGTTTCCCGCTAAGACCATAAGTGAGAGGAGGGAGCACAAAAGCTGCCGCATCGCATGGAAGGACCGTGATGTGATCCACCCCGCAAATGAGCCAGCATGCCTTGGTGTGCCGTTGCAAGCGCCTTACCTCATTCGTATCGCAGCGCCACCATCGGGTCCACGCGAGCGGCGCGGCGGGCGGGAATGTAGCATGCCACAAGCGCCACGGCCAGCATCAACGCTGAAACGCTGGTGAAGGTGAGCGGGTCATAGGAAGGCACACCGACAAGCAAGCTCACCAGGATCCGACTGACAATGAGCGCGGCAAGCACACCGAGGCCAACTCCCGCGCCGACCAGTACGACTGCTTGTCGCATAACCAGGCCTAGCACGCTGCGTGGCCGCGCGCCCAGCGCCATGCGAATGCCGATCTCGTGCATGCGTTGGCTGGCAGCATAGGAGACCACGCCGTAAACTCCCACCACTGCCAAGAGCAGGCCGAGAGCGCCGAGGGACCCGGCAAAGGCGGCGCCCACCTTGAACAGAAAATACCCATTGGCGCCGGCCACGGCCTGCTCCATTGTCATCACGTCGTAGACGGGCAGATTCGGGTCCAGTTCGCGCACCAGGGCCTCGGCCGGAACAATCAGGGACTGCGGCGGAACCAACGTGTGCAATTGAAGGACGTGGGTCGATTTGTAGTTCTGCGTCTGGGGCAGATAGAAGAAATTTCCTGGTGCGTCCAGGAGTCCCTGTACCTTCGCGTCTCGCACCATGCCGACGACGGTCACAAATGGACCCGAAGCGCTTTTATCCTTGGTCGCATACGGACCCAAAGCGCCTTGGTACCTGAAGCGCCGCCCGATTGCGTCCTGACCGGGCCAAAGCCGCTCGGCCATGGTTTGATTCACGATGGCAACAGGTTGGGAGGTGCTCGTGTCGGCTTCGGTAAATGCGCGCCCTTTGAGTATCCTCATTCGCAGGGAGGAGAAATAATCGGGGGTCACACAGTTATAACCCGCGCCCGGGACGCGCTTGCTCGCCGGAAGCGCTTGGCCCTCCGCATACACGCCGGCGCCATCTCCGTAGTAGCCCAATGGAATCGAGAATGCCAGGCTGGCGGACTGGACCCCGGGGAGCGCTTTCGCCCGGCTCAGCAATTCGCGAAAGAACGCCTCCGCGCGCGGCTGATCGTAGCCCTGGAGTTTCGGCTCGAGGCTCAGATTCAGAACATTATGCGGATCGTAGCCCAGGTCGATGGATTCCGCGTTTGTAAGACTGCGCGTGAAAAGCCCTGCCGCAACGAGCACGATCAACGAGCCGGCCACCTGCGCCACCACCAATCCGTGGCGCAACCAGTGCCGACTGGCGCCGCCAATCAATCCGCGACCGCCTTCACGCAGAGTGTCGTTGAGATTGGCGCGGGAGATGCGCAGCGCCGGAGCCAGTCCGGCCACAATTCCTGCCCCTAACGCGACGCCCGTCACGTAGCTGAACACGCGCCAGTCAAACGTGAAGGCGAGCCGCAGGTGGAAATCGCCAAGCGGGCGCAACCTCTCCAATCCGCGGATCACCCAGTTCCCCATTAGCGCGCCACCCACGGCGCCGGCAATCGCAAGAAGGATGCTTTCGGTCAACATTTGCCGGATGAGACGCGCGCGGCTAGCGCCCATGGCGGCCCGAACCGCCATCTCTTTTTCTCGCACCACCGCTCGCGCGAGAAGCAGGTTGGCGACGTTGAAGCAGGCCACCAGCAGAACGAGGCCGACCATCACCAGAAAGACGGTGGCTACCAGCGGCATCGAATTTGCCACCGCCGGTTCGGGGCGCGCGAGACGCTCAGGAATCACGCGCGCGATCTCGCCCTGATCGACTTGAGGATACTCCCTTGCCAGGCGCTTCGCTATGACGTTCAGAGCAGCCTCGGCTTGCTTTGTGGTTACGCCGGGCTTCAAGGTGGCCAGGACGCGCAACTCGAAGTCGCGCCGATCCGTGAAGAAGCTGGAATTCCCGGACGCCATTCCGTACATCCCGATTGGGGCATAGGCGTCCAGTTCGACGATGTTGTAAGGGCCGCGAAACTCCTCCGGCACCACGCCAATGACCGTTGCCATTTGTCCGTCCAAAGTGACGTTGCTCCCAATCACGCCCGGGTCTCCGCCGAAACGCCTCACCCAATAGCTGTGACCGAGCACGACGACCGGGCCTGTTTTCGGTTCGTCGCCTTCGCCAGGAGCGATGAGCCGCCCGAGCGCGGGATGAAGCCCCAGCATCGTGAAAAAATTGCTCGGCACATAGGCCATGATGATGCGGTCGGCATGCCCTCGATAACCGAGTCCTGCGATGTTGAGGTCGTAAAATGTCATGTTCGTGAAAACGTCGGACTGCTTACGGTAATCCACGTAATCCAGATAGGAGAGCTGGTTAGGATCGGCGTCTGCCCGGTATTGCACGGCCACTACCGTCAACCGGTCGGCGTCCTTCACGGGCAACGGGCGAAACATGAAGACATTGCCCAAGCTGAAAATCGCGGTGTTCGCTCCGATGCCAAGGGCAAGCGTAATGACAGCAATGGTAGTGAAGCCGGGATTCTTCCGCAGCATCCGCAGGCCGTGGCGCACGTCCTGCCAGATGCTCGCCAAAATGTTATTTCTCCCTCCTCCGCCCGGCACAATGGGCTCCTGATTCACTTCTTGCTCTACTCGTCGCAGACTGCGCGACAGTAGATCCTCGTCGCTGAGCTCTTCGAGTGCCACGCGGCGGGCTTCATCTTCTGTCGTCCCACTGGCGACCAACTCTTGGTAACGATCCTCCAGGTGCTGTGCCACTTCCTCGACGATCTCCGCCTCACGCGCGGGCGCTAGCTTCAAGGATGCAAGCCGCCTGCTAACCTCTTCCTTCCACTCAGGCATGTTCAACCTCCGTGATGCGCTTGATAGCCTCGACAAACACTTGCCAGCCACGACGCTGCGAAGCCAAGACTTTTCGCCCCTGCGGCGTCAGGCGATAATAGCGACGCCGCCGCTGCCCGCTCTTCTCCACCCATCGGCCTTGAACCCAACCGCGCTTTTCCAAGCGATAGAGCAGCGGATAGAGCGAGGCCGCGTGGAAGCGGAGCGTCCCTCGGGAGCGCTGTTCGATCAGTTTGCTGACGTCGTAGCCGTGGCGCGGCCGAACCTCGAGCAGGGAAAGTATCAGTAGCTCGGCACTGCCCTTCTTCCACTCAAGATCAGATGGTTTCGCATCCATATATGGCATATCCATATATTAAGCGTCTGCGGCCGGCGGTGTCAAGCGAATTTTCCTCTAGCGCGGGAAAACGCCAAGCGTTGTCCAGAAAATTTGCACCCGCTCGCATTCCGCAATGCCTACAGCAGTTTCTAGTTAGAGCTGAAGAAAAGACCAACAGCCCAAAACGAGATTCATCACCCCGAGCCGGAGGCCGGCAAGGAAGGTTTGTCTACCTGGCTCATATGTAGGAAGCCGGGACATTTGGCGGACCGAAGCGGACTCGATGTCTCTTGACATGCGTAAGAAAGTAGGCTAGAATACCGAGTTGCGGTGCTGGAAGCGCCTTTGGTTCTATGGGAGCACATTTCTTCCATGCGACTCCAACGCCCCGATCCATCGCCGACGACGCGCGGGGCAGCCGGAAAAGCGCAGGAAAGTCCGTATTTTCCACACGACAAGAAGTCGGTTCCGGCGAGAGAAAGGAAAAGGATTTCTTAAAAGTGAAGGAACGACGCGGGAATGTTATTGAAAACAAAGGACCGCTGTGGAAAACCCGGGAATGAAGCGGGAATGTTGTTGATAACAAATGAGTTACGCTTATAAAGCGGGAATGTTGTTGAAAAGACAGGTAGTTAGCATCTAGTAGGTGGTAGGTGGTAGGTGGTACTACGCAAAACTCCTGAGTGGGAACTCCGGGGTCGCGGAGGTTACACTGCGATTTGAGTGAAAGAGGCAAGCAGGGATGGTGCAGACCTGATTTGTAGGCCGCGGGGCTTGGCGCACGGTGGTGGACTGCCTCTGCCAAGGCTTGAACCACTTGGACAGCCAGCCAGAAGTAGTTAACTCACCACCCGTTCGAGGCGCACGCAGCGTAATGGCGTAAAGTTTAACCCGAATTCGAAAGTTAGGAGCCGCCGGTCGAGCCGAATCACTTGATTAGAGACCCGTTTGACGCAGATACCGGAGGAACAAAATGGTGCGGGATCGGGCGTAGGGGCACAGCGCGCTGTGCCCCTACAAGATGTACATCACACCCACGCTAACTTCCGAATTCGGGTTTAAGCGGTGCAGAAAGGATCGGAGGAAGGGGGGTTGAAGCGCCGGCCACCCGTCACGGCGCTTCCCAGTCGAGGGCGTAGATTACCACGGCTCTAGAAATTCTCCAGCAGCCAAGCGTTGCTATCCCAGGTAGGGCCCAGAATCGCCAAGTGGCGACCGTCAGGAGAAGGCAACGCCCAAGATTTGAGGGAACCTTCGCGCTCCCACAAGGGGTAGGCGCGGCCTTGAAGGTCGGTATAGAGAATCGCGAACGCGTTTGGCCGAACGCATGAAACAAACAAGCCTTTGCCGTCGGGAGCCCAAGCGAGCGCAAGGAAACTGTGCCAGTTCCGAACGACCACGTCCGCACTAGTCTTGTCGTTCAACGACAGGATGCGGATACGCCCCTCTTGTTCGTCATATTGCGAGTAAGCAATGCGCGACGCGTCCTGCGAAAGGGCCCAGCCAACGATGCCTGAGGGCCGCTGTGCCTTAATTCTGGCAAGTTCTCGTCCGCGGCCTTTCAACGGATCGAGGGCCGTGAGAACGAGCTGTTTCTGGGCCCGATTCCACTCGCCGAGAACGCACAGGGTGGCAGGAGGGAGCGCGCAGCGAATCTGCGGAAGAACTCCCGCCTCGAGCACGAACTCGCTCGGTCCGCCCGCCACCGGAAACCGCATGAGACGATGCGGCGCCGCGGACGACTCAGAGTCATCCTTTCTCGTTGCCTCCGAATACAGAATCCACAAACCGTCTGGGCTCAACCGAGGCGCTCCTCCACTGAGGCAATCGTCCATTTCCAAATGGGGTTCCGAACCCGCGGTCAGCGCTTCGGCGGAGTCCTGGTCTAACGCCTGCTTGAAAATGTTGAGACTGCCATTTCGGTCGGAAACGAAGAGCACAGCCTTGCCATCTGGCGTCCATCCAAAAGGGATATCATAGTGCTCATCTAGCGTAAGGCGCTTGGGTGCTTTCAAACGCCTGCCGTTCGCCTCGAGCTCGCCTACATAGACATCTGCCTGAGGGTTTCCCTTGATAAACGCGAGCCGCTTTCCATCTGCCGAGGCGGAAAGACCCCAAAAGTGGGTGTCGACCCAATTCGTGACCCGACTCGGCTTGCCGACAGGTTCACCCGTTCGCGGGTCCGCTTTGATTTCCCAAAGATTGTCGTAACTCTGATTCGGGGGCGGTTCCGCCTGGGGGTAGATCAGCCGCCCATCCGACAACCACACGAGACCTTCAAAGTTTTTGCCTAAGTCCGGGTTAGATGCTACGAGGATCCGACGGCCGCCCGTGAGATCGTGAGTCTCAATGGCCCTCCGGTCACCCCACGCCAACGTCGCAATCCGGCGACCATCTGGAGCCCACACGGCTTCAACGAACTGCCTATTCTGGTCGGCTATGGCGATCGTGCGTGCCTGCTCTCCCTGTGGCCCCATCACCCATAGCTCGTGGAAGGGCATGCTGGGAGTTCCTCCAGTGGTGAAGGCGATCAGGGAGCCGTCCGGCGAGACAGAATTGGCACAAGCGGCCTCGCGCAATTTCCGCGGGGAGCCTCCCAGGATGGAGAGCGTCCAGATGCTATATCCCTTGTCCTCCCCCAGATTAGCGAGGAGTCTCACGCCGTCGGGAAACCAGCCTGCAAGCACCCAGGCCGGTTTGCTGGGAGCAAGTCTTCCCGCTTGTTCGCCACCAGATCGAAAACCAACCTGTGGCGTGACCGTGTGCGTCTCTCCCGTTTCGATCAGCTTCACATGGATGCCTGCCGGATCTGAGTAGGCTAGATACTTGCCGTCGGGCGAGATGGCGGCACCCGATACGGGGTGCTCCAGGGGATTGGCTGTGAGTCGCCGTTGCTTCAGTTCAGGCTTAGGTTGAGCGCGGTGCGTGGCGAACCAAAGTGCAAAGATGGCAGCCAGAATGATGCCCAACATTGCCACAACTGCGACCCGCCAGCGCGTCTGATCTGTCCCCGCTTTCTGCAGAGGAGGCGGCGCCCCTACCGTCGCAGGCTTGATGGATAACTCCCCATTTGGGGATGAAGGGAGCGCCTGAACAGGTTCGACGGGCGCAATCAACCGGTAGCCGCGACGCGGAAGGGTCTCGATGTAGCGGGGCTTGTCGGGGTCATCTCCCAAGGCTTCGCGCAGCTTGTTGATGGCTTTATTGAGCCCGTGGTCAAAATCCACAAAGGTATCAGCAGGCCAGAGCCTGCGCCTGAGTTCCTCACGCGTGACCACCTCACCTGGACGGTCGATTAGCATCGCCAGTACCTGACGGGGCTGTTCCTGAAGCCTGACCTTGAATCCGCTCTTGTGGAGTTCACCGGCTTGAATATCCAGTGCAAAGGATCCGATGCGGGCTTGGGCGGGAGAGGATGAATTTGGTTTCATGGGGTGAGCACACCCAGTTGGAAGCAAGTATACCACTCTGCAATTGTCAATAAAAGTTTCACGTGATCGGGGCGTGTGCCAGGTGGTCAGTTACTCCGAACGGGCTTCCAGGGGACTAATTTGAATAGGACAAAAAAGGGACCTCCAGGGCATTGATATCCCCTGACCCGCGGTCGAAGATTTGCGCCCAAGCACGAATCTCGGAGGTGTGCGCCATGGGCAGCCGCTGCCACTACCCATTTTGGGACAAGGGCAGTGTGTGCGCGCACCTCCTGTCAACCCACAGATGTCGAACCGCCCAAGACATTTCTTACGTATTCGGCAGCCATGGTTGGTTTTCGTCCAACCGTAGCTTCCTCAGTGCCGGCGGCGTCCCCTGTACCGAATACGAAACAGCGACAAGACATCGCCGCTACAACCACAACCCACGGTTGATCCAAGGAGCGAATCAACCGTGGCTAGGTACATCTGTGAACGACACAACAAGGAGGAGGCTTCGTGGTCTCAGCAAATAAAACGTTAAGACGAACAAGTTGGAGCTTGAAATGGGTAGTTGCCGTGCTGCTTCTGCTTATGGTCCCAGGATTCGGCTTGGCTCAATCTTCACAGAATAACTGGGACAACCTCAAACAATTGCGCCCGGGGCAGAAGATCGAGGTGGTGGACTCGAGCATGAAGACGCTCAAAGGCGCCTTCGTTTCCGTCTCTGACGAAGCCATCTCGCTTCAGGTCGGTAAGAGCGAGGAATCCGTGGTGCGTGCCAAGGTCGTGCGTGTCAGCGTCCGTGACAATTCGCATCGCACGCGCAACATGGTGCTGGGAGCGGGCATTCTGGGCGGAATTGCCCTGGCAGCAACCGCTGTCCCCCTCGGGATCACCGGCAATGAAGGCACTAGTTGCGGCGCCTGTGCGGCTGCAATCGCGGCCGGGTTCGGGGGCGGAGCTGCCTTAGGAGCCATCCCCGGCAGTCGGACGGTGTACCGGGCCAAGAAGTAGCGGACTTGGATGCTGGACAACCGGACCGACGACGGTCATGACTAGCCCTGGTTGCCGCCGTTGGCCCGCCGACCCTACGAGCATGAGGGTAGTCAAGAACCTGACATCCACAGGAGGTGAAACATGAATCGTCGTAGACATCAGTTCGCAATAGGGATGACGGTCCTCATGCTCAGTTTCATCGGGGTCGCTGCCGTCAGCGCGGCGGGGCCCAAACCGACCCAAGCCGATTGGGAAAGCCTCAAGCAACTGGCGCCTGGCCAGCAAGTCCAGGTAGTGCTGAACGACGCCAAGTCTTACAGCGGCCAGTTTCAAAGCGTGAGCGATGATGGGATCGTGCTCCACCTCGGGAAGGATACGCAGACGTTCGAGCGGCAAACCGTTCTGCGGGTCTCCACGCGAGGCAAGAGCCACCGCGGCCGGAACGCGCTCATCGGTGTCGGCGCCGGTGTGGCCACCCTCTTAGCCGTAGACGCGGGAGTGTGCGAAGACTGTACTGCAGGAACGTGGGTAGGGGATGCGGCAGGTGGCGGACTCCTGGGCTCCGTGGTTGGCGCGCTCATCCCCACTGGCCGCTGGCACGATGTCTACCGCGCCCGATAGTCCGCATGTAAATCGGGCGCGGGGAGGCTGCGGTACAGGTCTGCTCGAAACAACAAGGTGGGATGGCTGTGAGGGCCTTCTGCGGAAAGGAAATGGCGGTAAATTGCTTACCCCCAGAATGGGGGAAGGCTTTGGCGAAGCCGCCGATGGCGCGGAAACCCCAGCCAAAGAATTGCCGAGGGTTTTGGCAAAGCTGTCGAGCTTGGCGCGGCTGGAGACGGAGGGCGAGTGCACAAACGGTGTGGATCTGGCGAGCCATCGCCTCACCCACTTTCAATACCGAGACCGAGGACCGACAGGGCGCCGCCTCACATTGCGGCTCCAGGAAGTCCACATGTAATCAAGTTACTGCCCGATTTTGTGGGCGCGGTCATTTTGAGCGTACTTTATTGTTCCTTATTACATTCGGAGTTTATCCTTGGTATGGGAAGAAAGCAAAGGACACCTGCCATGCGCAGAGTACTGCCCGAGGTGCACCATGGACAAGTCGGGAACGACCAACCTCCTGCGATTCACAGTTCCACAGGTTCTGACAGCCTCCAGGCTCATCCTAGGGATGTTCGCCATTTATTGGGCGGCACAGCATCAGTTTGACCTTGCCGCCAGGATTCTCGTTCTCGGTTTCATGACCGATGTATTTGATGGGGCCCTGGCCCGTAGACTGGGAGTCACGAGCTCATTCGGACTGCTCTTCGACCGCTTTGCTGACTACCTCTACTATGTGGTTTCCCCAACTTGTCTCGTGGTGTTCCTCCTGGCGGAAAAGGCAGGGTTGTTCTCACTCTTCTTGCTCACTTTGCCCACTGTGGGCGGAGCCTTGCGGTATGCCCGGGGCCTGGACCGGAGTGATGTGCCACACCCAGGCATCCGAGGCACTCCTGGCTTACCCACCAACGTTTGCGCGTTCTACATGCTCACGCTCATCTTTCTATGGCGGGAACAGATCCTGGGTACTGATTCGCTGCGCCACATCCTGTCCGTCACCCTTCCGCTCCTCGCTCTCCTCATGGCGGGGCCGCGGAGATATCCTTGGCTCACAGACTATCTCTGGATACTCATCCCCACAGCCGTGGGGTTGTGCGCGATGCCATTCTTTTACACCGGCGTCTTGGCCAGCATCACCCTCGGGATCATCGTCATCTACGTGTTGTTTTCTCCGCTACTGATTCCCCGCTACGCGGCAAACGCTGCCGCCCAGACTGGGGAAGCGCCACCGACGCGTGCTATGGTGCACTAGGCTGCGCGCGGGACAAGCAGCCCCGACGAGGAGAAGTCCCATGTCCCTCAGTCAAGAACTCATCGAAGCCTTGGCCGTGCCCGCTCTCTGTCGTTGCCTCACGGGTCGGCCGGAAGACCTTCGCAAGCTGCTGGTCCTCGAAAAGACGCCGTATCCCAGTCCAGTTCTCCGGGCGTTCCTCAAACGCCTTTCGCGAGATTTGGAAAACGGTTCCGGAGTGTTCCGCGATCTTCTGTTGCGCGTCGGCCGGTTCGCCAACCCCACCACGCGGGAGAAACTGATCGCGAACATCCTGTTCCATTGGCTGGTAAAGGGTGCAGGGACCCGAACCCGCATCCGCAGCGAGGGCATGTGGCCGCCGTTTCTTGTGGCCTTCAGTCCCACGATGCGATGCAACCTGAAATGCACCGGGTGTTACTCGGGCCTCTATTCTAAGGATGGAGAGTTGAGTGAACAGGAGCTGGATCGGCTCTTCACGGAGTGCAAGGACCTTGGGGATTACTTTGTCGTTCTGACTGGAGGCGAGCCCTATCTGATGAAGGAGTGCTTACTGCGGCTATTCCGGAGGCACAACGATACATTCTTTCTGACATATACGAACGGTACGCGGTTCGATCCGCGTCTCGTCGACGAACTCGCTAAGCTGGGCAATGTCGCGCCGGCCATCAGCTTGGAAGGATTCGAACGCGAGACCGATGCCCGCCGCGGTGCGGGGGTCTTTGCCCGGATTCTACGAGGCATGGAGCTGCTCAGAGAAAAAGGAGTGCTGTTTGGTTTTAGCGTTACGTATACGAGCGAGAACGTGGATGTCGTGACCGACGACAGATTCATTGAATTCATGCTCGACCAGGGCGCGCTCTTCGCGTGGTACTTCATGTTCATGCCCATCGGCCAGGATCCCGTATTGGCATTGGTCCCGTCACCCGAGCAGCGTGTTCACTGCGGGCGCCGTGTCGCCGAGTTAAGAAAAAAGTACGGCCTTTTCATGGCGGACTTCTGGAATGACGGGCCCGCGGTGGGGGGTTGTCTCGGCGGGGCGCGTCGCTTCATGCACGTTCTGAACTCCGGACGCGTGGAGGCCTGCGTGTTCGCCCATTTCGGCGTCGACAACATCCGGGAAAAGACCCTTCTGGAGGCGGCAAACTCCCCCTTCTTCAGAGCGATCCGCGAGGCGTTCCCCTACAACGAAACCGGAAACCTCAAGCGCCCGTGCATGATCATCGACAACCCTCAGGTTCTGCGCGACCTAGTGGATCAGTTCATGGTGCCGCAGGGTCATCCGCATTCGGAGGACATTATCCGCGATCCCGTTGTCATGAAATGGGTCGGTGATAACGCCGAGAAGCTCAAAGAGCTGACGGAGCCGGAGTGGCTGAGCATGATCGAGAATCCTGAATCCCGCTGGTACAAAGAGAAGGATGAATACAAGAATCTCTTCACTTTCGGGAAGATCGGCGGCACAAGCTACTGCGCAGCGCGGAGTTTCCCTCTCCGGAGCTCTGCGGCTCGCGCGAATGAAAGAACCGCGGAGTTCGAAAAGCATGGACTCTGATGCGCTACCTCCTGCGAGAGGCCGCAGGGGTGGTCTACGTGCTGGTCACGCTGGAGTAACGATGTACGACTATGGTCAGGTTGCTAGCGGATTGCCGGGGGACTGCTTCCGTGCCGTGGGCTTTCATTCTTCTCATTGAATCAGCCACGGCAAAAAGAACTGGCCGTGCATACACGCCACGGGCCAAGAGCGGCGTGCGCGGAACTCTGCCCCCCTCCAGACAGAGCAGGTCCGCCCAGGAGGCTCAGCAATGCAATCCCTTGGCGAACCCATAGCGTAATGTCCCGAGTGCAAGCGTGGCCATCCACTGTCAGCGGATTCATGCTCCCGTGCAGCCCCTTTTCCGACGGCTGCACACGAGACTGCCGCGTTTATGAAGGAGTTAACGAAAAAACTCGTTTGGAATCCAGCGTGCCAGATAACGAGCAAAGTCCCTGGACCGCGGAAGCCCAGGCTAATAGGAGGTAGTCACGAAGAGAGTGGTTGAAACACTGTTGCTTCTGCTTCTGGTCCCAGGATTGAGCTTGGCCCAATCTTCACAGAATAACTGGGACAACCTCAAACAACTGGCGCCGGGCGAGCAGATCCGGATCGTGCTGAACGACGCCAAGTCCTACAGCGGCCAGTTTCAAAGCGTGAGCGATGATGGGATCGTGCTCCGCCTCGGGAAGGATAGCCAGACGTTCGAGCGGCAAAACGTTCTGCGGGTCTCCACGCGAGGCAGGGGCCATCGCGGCCGGAACGCGCTGATCGGCCTCGCGGTCGGTGCCGGTGCTGGTGTAATTGTCGCTGTTGCTTCCCCTGAATTGGGTACTGGGAAATGCGCGCAGGGGTCCTGCGTCGATGCTGGGGTTGTCTCCATGGTGGGATTTTTGGGAGGCGCTCTAGGCGCTGGCTTAGGAGCCGCCATGCCCACCCGCGGCTGGCACGATGTCTACCGCGCCGCGACGAAGCCCAGAAAATGAGCCTGAGTTGAAAGGGGAATGCGATGGTCAAGGCAATCCTTGGATTGCTGATTATGCTACTCGCTTCTTTCCCAGCCGCTGCTCAGATGTCAAGCGGCTATGTTTACGCGTTTGGCGGACCGGTAGTCGTGCCGAAGAGCGCCTTCACACGCTGGAACGGGAACTTCGTCCATGCGGGAGGAGGAGGCGAGGGCCGCCTCACCGACCGGTTCGCCCTGGGGGGTGAAATAGGAGTTCTCAAGCCGGTCACAAACCAATACGCCATTACGATCGGCCTGGCTTCGGTGACGCCCGCCTTTCATTTCATCTCCAGGGATTCGAAGCGCAAATTCGATCCTTTCGTGGACGGCGGATTCTCTCTGCTTGCCGGGAACGGCGGGGCAGTAGCGATTCACTACGGTGGCGGAATGAATTACTGGGTGCGACGCCGGTTCGGGCTGCGATTCGAGTTCCGCCATCATATCTTTTCGCCAGAGACCGGAGAGGCCGTGCACTTGGTTGGCTTTCGGGTTGGTATTGTCTTCGGCACGGGGTGATGGCGCTCCCGGGTGGCGCAGAGATCGTTTCTGGATGCCCGCGAGTGGTGGTACGTCCAGAGCCGCAGGGGGTCGGCGGGGGTCTTACAAATGGAATCCCCTTGCCGATCGCAGACATGTCAAACCCCCGGCGCGTCTGCGCCAGCCGCGAAGCAAGAACAAAATGCATCGCCGTCGGAAATCTTTTTCCCGCGGGATGCCGAAGGGAGGCTTGTCATGATTCGAGGAAGAAACTTCAGCTTAGCACTTGGAGGTGCTGCTATGAGAGACATGATCCTACTGATTCTGATATCAGTTCTGTTCGGCAATTCGCTTTTAGAGGCCAGAGTCGGAGCCTCTGCAACAGGCGCTTCCTTGCCACAGGAAACAACCAAGAAAGCGACTGTGCAGGAGCGCATTATGGAGATTCCACCCGGAACCATGATTGAAGTACGCCTCATGAACAAGCACACGCTCAGGGGGAGGCTTGGGGAGGTCACAAACGAGGGCTTCAGTCTGCAGACGGCGCAGGGAAACAAGGTTGAGACGCAGAAGATTGCCTTCACAGAGGTGAAGTCCTTAAAAAACGTCGGCGAGACGACGGGGAGAAAAGTTGGCAAGGGTGTGATTTACGGGCTGGCCATATTCGGCGCCTTAATCGTGATCATGACGATCGTGCTTCTGGCCAGGTCAGGGTCAGATTAGCGAGCGCGGCGGTGGGGGCGACGTGCAGGATCAATCCCGCGTCGCTCCCGTTGAGCGGGACGGCTGCCGCAAACGCCACCGTCACCGTGCCGAGGACAGGCCACATACAGACCGCGCCTCTTCCCAAGGCGCGCCCGTCAGAAAGCGGCTTCAGTCCCTGAAGCACTGGCCAATGCCAATGGCCAACATGTGGCTTCAGCGGCTAAAGGTGCGCCTCTCTGGCTCCCCGCGCAAACTCCGGCGGCGGGTCCCGCCCTGCGGGACCGCCCTTCCGATTCGTAACGAGGCATGACTCGTCGGTCCGAAGCAACGCCTCTTTAGAGGTTCTGCTTGAAGAATTCCAGCAAACGCTGGGTCAGGTAGAACCTCGCTGCCTCGCCAGCGAATCCGTGTTTTTCTCCCGGCTGGAGGTAGAGATCGAAGAGTGTGCGCGCCTTGACTAGAGCTTCCACGAAGTTCAGGGTGTTCTGCATGTGGACATTGTCGTCGTCGGTGCCCTGCATTAGCAGCACTTTGGCTTTCAGCTTATCGGCGGCCTCGAGCGGAGAGGAAGTCTTGTACCCGTCCGGATTTTCCTGGGGCGTGCGCATGTAGCGCTCGGTGTAGATGCTGTCGTAGAACTTGAAGTCGGTGACGGGGCCACCCGCCGCGCCGCACTTGAACACGTCAGGTGCGTGAGTCAGCGCATAGAGCGTCATATAGCCGCCGTAGGACCACCCGGTAATGCCGATCCGCATGGGGTCGACATAAGGGAGAGACTTCAGGTAGGCGACGCCGGCAAGCTGGTCTTCAAGCTCGTAGTGCCCCAAGTTCTTAAACACCCTGGATTCCCAAGCGTGTCCTCGCCCCCACGCGCCGCGATTATCGAGCGACCAGAGGATGAAGCCTTGTTCCGCGAAGAGATGGTCACTGAGGGAAGTCAGGCCCCAGCGGTTCTGGACCAGTTGAATGCCAGGGCCGCCGTACACCTCGACGATGACCGGATATTTCCTCGCCGCGTCAAAGTCCGGTGGCTTCACCAGGCGCGCGTAGAGCGTGGCGCCGTCTGCGGCTTTCACTTCTATTAATTCCGTCCTGCCCAGCGCGTAATCATCGAGATGGGGTGCCTGCTTGCTCAGCGTGGTGAGGAGCGACCCATCCGCCTTGAGCAGCCGGGTTTCGGGCGGGTCATGGAGTGAGGAAAAGTTGTCGAGCAGAAACTGGCCATCCGGCGAGAGGTTCAGCTCGTGGACCCCGGGCTGCTGCGAGAGGCGCTCCAAACCGCTGCCATCCAGCCTTACGCGGTAGAGCTGGCGCTCGCGTGGGTCCGGGTTGGTGGCCGCGAAGTAGGCCCAGCCGCCCTTTTCGTCCAAGCCGAGGATGGGAATGTTTTGGAAATGCGGACGATCGATCATCCAGTTGCCGTGGCTAAGCTGTTTCTGCAGCTTTCCATCACGGCCATAGAGATAGAGGTGCAACCAGCCGTCTCGCTCCGAGAGCCAGAGGAACCGCTGGTTGTCGCCGAGGAAGTGCGGCGGCTCGAGCGAATTGATCCAGTACGCATCCTTTTCTGTGAGCAGAAGGCGATCGGTGCCTGCGGCAGCATCCCAGAGATGGACGTTCAACTCGTCCTGGGCGCGGTCGAGCGTGAGGAACGCGACCGCCTTCGAGTCAGGCGTCCAGGAAAACGAGGGGCCGAAGTATTCGACGGATTTCGCCACGGTCGACGTCCAGCGCTGGTGCTCGTGGCCTTCCACGGAAACGATATGGAGAGAAGGAATGGGATTCGGATCACCCGACTGAGGGAACCGCTCCTCGCTAAGTTCCACGTGGCTGGACAAGTAATGCGTCAGCGGGTATCGAGGCACGGGGGCGTCGTCGAGGCGAAGGTAGGCGATCTTCTTCCCATCCGGCGACCACTCGTACGCCCGACCGGTGGCACGATTGGCAAGTTCCTCTTCGTAAACCCAATCAAGTTTGCCGTTCATCACGTTTTCGTTGCCGTCGTCCGTGAGCTTTTCGCGAAGTCCCGTCCTGAGGTCGAGGGCGAAGAGGTTGTTCTGCTCCACAAATGCCACACGCTCGCCCGTAGGAGAAAAAGTCGCGTCCTCCACCGGCACCGCGTCCTTAACAAGGGATTTCATCTGGCCCGTCGTCAGGTTGTAAAGCCAGATATCCTTTTCACCCTGGAATAGCAGCGCGTCGCCGCCCGGGGACCACTGGTAAGAAGAGAGGTCGAGCCTCTCGCCTTCAGGGGTGTTGTTGGGAGGTCCGAGTAGAGCTCGCTCCTTGCCGCCCGCAATGTCATAGAGATAAAGGGTGAGGGTAGCACCCTTGCCGGAGCCCTGGCGCTTGAGGTAGCTGATCTCCTTGCCCCCCGGACGCCATTCCAAGCGGGAGAGGCCCATCGTGATTAGCCCTTGCGGGTGGGTGACCAACTCGATGGTGAGAAGCTTCTTCGCCTCTTGCGCGTCAACTGCGGCCCCAGCCAAAAAGAGTAATGCGAGCAAACTGAGTAGACGTCTCACCATTCCCTCCCCGCTGAAGACCATGCTCGAGCCCCCAGCTTCGTAGTAGGTGCTGCAATTTCCGATCAATCACTGAATTGGAAAAACCACATTATAGCGCTGAAGAGCGCGTCTCCTCGCGCCGCGCAAAGAGAAGAGACTAACCGGGGGAGCATTCGACCCTTGCAAGGTCTAATGTATCCTGAAGGTCCCGATCACAACTGATTTGCGTAGCCCACAACACCAATGGCCAGGATCAGAATTGCTACGCCCGCCACGGCCAAGGTATATGCCTTGCGGCTCGCGCCCTTCCACTCTCCCGTTATGAACCCCAGGATGTTTGCGGTAATGACCATCGTGGACATCATGACGGCCCATCCCACCGAGGTCCCCAAAGAACCCAACCGCCGCGTACCTGGCGCGTAGAGAATAAATCCGCCAATCCACATGAACCCCATCAAAGCCGCCAGAGCCCAGTAGTGGCGTGTTCCTTTCAAAAGTAGCAACCCGCCCGTCTTACGTTTTCTCATTAGCCATACGCAGTAACCAGCATTGCAAATAAAGAGCGGCAGGGTGAGTGGAGCCCAGAGTGAGTTGCCCGCCATTGACTCTGCCGCGCCCAGCTCCATAGCCCTTCGTACATATTCTCCGCCGAAGGTGAAGCCCAGGTTGGCGCATGAAGAGAGAAGTCCGGACGCGACACAGATCGCAAGCCCGACGGCGAAGGAACTCCGTGGGTCATTGCCTGTGGAGTTCCGTTCGGGTTCCCGGAGCTTTCCGCCCCAGGAGCCGAGAGTAAGACCGACCAGAACTAGGGCGAGGGAGGCAAGCGTCAGTAAGCCTTGTGGCTGGCCCAACTTCTCGGGAGCCATCACGACCATGGGAATGAGCGCCCCGGCAGTTGCCGCCAGTCCGATGATGATAGTGAATCCCAAGGCCATCCCCAACCTACTCACACCTAATCCAAAGGTAACAGCCCCTATCCCCCATCCAAGCCCAAACACCTCAACCAGAAACAGAGAGCGCATGCTGGTGGTCGCCAAGACGGTGACGGGATGAGGAATTGTCAAGAGCACGAATAGCCAGGGCCAAATCAGAAAGCCTGTTGAGGCATAGACGAACCAGGTGTTCTCCCAAGCCCACTTCTGGGTAGACTTCATCGGCAGTATGAAGGCGCCTTGCAAAATGCCGGCGGCCATTACAAGTAGATAACCCATCCTTTGTTCCACCCTTTCAAGGGACTAGCTCAACTGTGGATTGTTACCTGGACCCCATGTTCTTCACTTAAGCTTTGTCAAGGAGGCCGTTCACTGTATATGCCCGTGCGTCAATTAGCGCGACAACACTGCCAGCAGTGCCGGAACCCGTCCACGAGCAGGCCCTCGTGGCCATGCGGGGTCCCGTCCCAGGCCTTCCAATCATACGTCATGCCGTTGCTGGCCCTACCCTGAAAGCCGCCCTGCTCGAATGTATGACGCGAGTGTGCGCGTTCAACTCGAAGGAGCGATTCCCGAGATTGTTTCCGGACGGTTTGGGATTGATACTCTGGTGAAAAACCTAAGCATTCTGCGCGACGGGACGCTGACCTCACTGTCCTAAGAAGGTAGGGACGAGGTAATGACAGGAGGATGACTTTTTTCAGCCTCTGGCTAAAAACTCGCGAGGGCAGCAGCCTCATCTTCCGCCAGTCCGAGGACTTTGTCCAGACGAACCATCCTGAGGGTTTGAGCGGCCTGTTTTGAGGCCCCAAAGAGTCTGAATTCACCCCCTCTTTCTTTCAGGGCCGAAAAAGCGCGAACCAGTGCGCCCACGCCGGAGCTATCGAGAAAAGACACGCCCGCAAGGTTTACGGCAAGATTGGTGACGCTGGCGGAGAGTACCTCGCCGACGGAGTTTCGAAAGGCCTGCTCAGCTTCACCCGCCTTAAAGGGGCCGTTGAGGTCAAGAATGGTCACCTGATCAACTGTTCTGATATTAATGGTCACGGATTCCTCGCGGCTGATGTCCTGCTTTCAAAGCGTAGCATGAGATTTACACCGTCACCTGAGACTACGCCGACTTGTTGAGCAAATCAAGGCAGTAGGCGAGAAAAACCTGGAGAAAACGTGGCCGAACCACATTGCTTGACTCGCCCGCCGGTTTTTGGTAGCCTCCCAGTCGATTCATTTGGAATTTAGCCTGTATCGGCTCACTAGCCCCTGCCGCAAGGGTAACGCCCTCGGCAACATTTTCTATGGAGCAGTTGTCCTCCCTTTTTGAACTATCGGTTGGATTTCACTCCTGCAACAGCATTGACAGTTTCGCGAAGACGCTTGCCACGCATGTTGGCCGAAATCTGGAGGCCCGTGCGGCGATGGTTTGGCTACGTCAGGAGAGAGGCGGGGAATTGCTCTGTCGCTCTCGCTGGTTCGAGGCCGGACTTCGGCTGGAGTTTGCGCCGGGGCAGGCGAGCGAAGGTATTCTGGCCGAGATGCTAGCCAAATCACGTGCGCGGCGGCTCGACGAGGAGGAAATCGAGCCGGAGATGTTCCCGCACCTTGCGGAGGACGACCGGGAGCGCGTGGCAACGGCCTTGTACGCACCCATCCCGACCTCTACAGACGTGGCCGGCGTCCTGGAGGTATTGAACAAGCGCACGGGAGAATTCACCGCCGACGACGCAGGTTTCGCTGAAGAAGCCTGCCGGCTGGCGGGCCGGGTTCTGGACGCTTTGCGCGCCGTCGAGCAGGAGAAGTGGTCGAGCCTGGAGACGATTGAACGGTTGACTGCGCTCTACGATGTTGCGAGCACGTTCAGCTCAACGCTGGAGCTTGAAAATTTACTGCCCATTATGGCCGAGAAGATCCAGGGGAACCTCGGTGCCCTGGCCTGCAACTTCTGGCTGGTAGATTCCGAAACGAACGAGTTGCTTTGCGCGCAGCAAGCAGGTGAGGATCCGACGACCAACAAGGGTAGCCGCCTTCAAATTGGAGAGGGCTTGGCTGGGGGCGTGGCCCAAACCGGCCAAGCTCGCCTGGTCTCAAGCGCCCAGGATGAGCCGGGACTTGAGGCCCGCGTACAGGCAAGCAAGGAGTATCAAATCCAATCGCTGATGTGCGCGCCTCTTCTGAAGGAAGAGCGGGTGTTGGGGGTCGTGGAAATCGTCAACCGATCAGATGGAAAGCCGTTTGATGAAGATGACCTGTTCTACCTCACCAACATGTGCGAGCGGGCCTCCAACGCCCTGAACAATGCCAATCTGTTGCAGGCCGAGCGAAAGGTTCGCACCCTGGACGCCCTCCTCGCCATCAGCAAGGAAATAACCTCCACGCTCAATCTCGATCATGTCCTCACCACGGTGGTTCACGAAGCCGCCACCGTCGTCCCCTTTGATCAGTGCGTCATCGGTTTGTATGACCGCCACCGCTTTATACTGGGTGCTGTGTCGGGTGAAGCCGAGGTACCGCGGACCCGCGAAATGGACCAGTTGCGTGAACTGCTGGCGTGGGTGGCTGAGCAACCGGAGGCGGTCTCGGCTGACCAGACTGAAGTGGGGTGGAAAGTTAAGCCGGAGGGAGCGAACGCGGCGCTGGTGCGCTACTTGGAAGAGCAGGGACTGAGCGGCTTCTACGCCATGCCTCTGCGCGATGAACAGGGGACCGTGGGCGTGTTGGCCCTCCTGAGCAACACCGCAGAATTCCTATCGGAAAGCCATCTGGAGGTTCTCGCTATCCTTGCCAGCCAGACCACCGTGGCCATCCGCAATGCCCGGCTCTACCAGGACGTGCCGCTGCTGAGCATTTGGCAGCCCGTGCTCAAGAGCAAGCGCAAACTGGAGGGGATTACAGCCAGCCGCTGGCTCGAGATTGCATCGAAGGCTGGGATAGCTGCGCTGGTTTTGATTGTCGTGCCCTGGAAGTACCGAATCCAGACGAACGCCACCGTGGTCCCCGCCGAGCGCCGGATCGTAAGCGCCGAGGTCAGCGGCATTGTCCAAGGAGTGCCTGTCCGGGAAGGGCAAAGAGTAAGCGCCGGAGACGAGTTGGCCCGACTGGACGACAGCGATGACAGAATCCGGCTGGAACGGGCCTTGACCGACTTCGCGCTGGCCCACCGCCAGCTTGCCGAAGCGGAGGAAAAGAGGGATTGGGCCGGCGCCGGCCAGGCCCGGCTGAACATGGACCTCCACCAGGCAGAGGTCACTCTCTATCAGGAAAAAGTCGATAAGGCGCATCTCCGGGCCTCCATCCCGGGCGTCGTTGTGACACCTAAGGTGGAAGAGAAAATTGGGAAACTGCTCAAGGTGGGCGACGCCTTTTGCGAGCTTGTGGACCAAGACCACTTGGCGGTCGAAATGAACGTTCCAGAAACCGATATATCCCTGATTCGAACCGACGCGCCCGTGGCCCTCAAATTGAATGCCTATCCCACCCTAACGCTTCGGGGAACGGTGGAGCGAGTCTCCCCCCAGACCATTTCTGCCGAGGGCGAGCAGTTCTTCGTAACGCGTGCCCTGTTCCCCAACCCTGATGTCAAAGCCCGCGATGGCATGGCGGGTCAGGCGAAGATTACCAGCGCGGGAGGCTGGTTCCACAGCGGGTGGTATCCGGTGGGCTACATGCTGCTGCGCGCCCCAACGCAATGGGCATGGCGGAAGGTCTGGGCACTGCTACCGTAAGAAGTCGAGGAGTCGAGAAGTCGAGAATCGAGAAGTGAAATCCCCGATCTTCGATTTCTCCTGCGGCCAAGAGTCGAAAAGTCGGATGCAGGTCAGTGGTCAAACTCTCGACTCCTCGACTCCTCGACTACCGCGAGGCTGAACCAATGAAACGATCGGATTGGGTCCTGTTCGGAATCCTGGCTGCTGTTCTGGGTGTTCCCGGGTGCGGGAACCAGGCTCAACAAAAAGCCAACCCTGCGGCATCGCCGCAGCCCACTGTCACCCAAGCTCCTGCCCAGCCGCCTTCTGTGCCGGCTGCGGACACTCTGGAGATTCCAAGTGTATTGTCGGTCGAACACTCTGTGGATTTGCTCGCCCAGCGCGACGGGATTGTGCAAGAACTCTTCTACGACCAGGATAGTTGGGTAAAAAAAGGAGCGGTGCTCGCCCGCCTGGACGACCGCGAGCTGCTTGCCAGTTTGGAAAAAGCTCGCCTGGACCAGAGGGTGGCTGAAAACAATTTTAAGTACCAGGAAGCTGAGAAAAAAGCCAAGGATGCTGCCTATCGACGGCAGCAGGAGTTGCGCAAGTTCGGTTTGAGCAGTCAAGCGGCGCTCGAGGAAGCCGAGTTTCAATCCACCGGCGCAGGCTTCGACCTGGATAGCTGGAAGGCTGCTATCGAGCAAAAGAAAGCGGCAGTTCACGAGCTGGAGATCGAGCTGGAAAAGACTCGAATAGTGGCCCCCTTCGACGGATACATTGTCCGGCGGGCTATCCGCGCTGGACAGAACATGATCAAGAATGACCTTTGCTTTCGCTTGAGCGAGCTTTACCCGCTCCAGGTCCGGTTTCTACTGCCGGAGTCGGCAGGCCCACGGCCCACAGCCGGGTATCCGTTGAAAGTAGTGCCGGCGGATGACAAGTCGCAGGAGTACAACGCGCATGTGAAATTGGTCAGCCCTACCGTGGATGCTGCCAGCGCCAGCTATGACCTCACGGCAGAGTTGACGGGACCACATCTCGAAAACCTGCGGCCGGGAATGGCGGTGCGAGTGATCTGGAGTCTAAAGTCGAGAGTCGAGGGTCAAAAGCAAGAGCCTTAGTAGAGCATTCTCTGAGTTTGACGAACGTACCCCCCCTCACCCCCGGCCCCCTCCCCCAAGGGGGCGAGGGGGACAGCAGGAAGATGTCCTCATGGGCCTCCTCCTCGACCCTCGACTGTACACTGTGGACTGATTTTCCATGCGTTTCGGTCCCACCAGCATTCGACTCTCGGGTGTGGTGGCGAAGGGGCTTCGGCGCCCCAAGCTGCGCACCGACCTGAAGGTCGGCAAGCAGACGTTTGCCGGGGAAACCAGCTTCGTGGTCAAAGTCCCTGAGACGGACTCCTTCAATCGCCTGGGCGAGCTGGATTGGGAACTGCTCTCGCTTTGCGATGGCGCTCGTACTCCGGCCGAAGTTGCGCAGGCGCTCAACGAACGCTACTCGGACCAGAATCTCAGCGAACAGGACGTGATCGCGTACCTGGACGGCGTGGATCCCAACTTCTGGGAGCGCGGAGCTGCGGAAAAAAATCTCTGCATCCTGGAAAAGATCCGCGACGAGCGTCGTGAGCGCGTGAACCACGCCAGCCTGCTTTATATCTACTTTTCGGCCTTTGATCCCGACCGGGTGCTGGAACGCCTGGACAAGTACTTGGGCTGGATGTTCACGAAGCAGTTTGTCCTCTTCTCGCTCGGCCTCTTCGCCCTGGCTGGGGTGATCGTGGCCCACGACTTCACGCGCGTCAGCCAGGAAGCCCTGGCGATCTACGGTCCTGGACATAAGAGCGGCTATGACCTCCTGGTTATGTGGGTGATGTTGTTTATCATCGTCGGACCTCACGAGTTCGCTCACGGCCTGGCCTGCAAGCACTTCGGCGGCGAAGTGCACCACATGGGCTTCATGCTTTTGTATTTCTCTCCGTCCTTTTACACCGATTGCACCGACATGCACATTTTCGCCAAGACTTCGCAGCGCATTTGGACAATCATTGCAGGGATATGGGTCACCCTGCTCCAGTGCTGTTTTGCGCTCTTCTTTTGGGCCTTGTCGCCGCCGGGCTCCCTGGCCGGCGACCTGACGTACAAGTTCGCTCTGATGAGTGGTGTGATCGGCTTTTTCCAACTGAACCCGCTGCTCAAGATTGACGGCTACTATGTGCTGAGCCAGCACCTCCAGGTTGATAACCTTCGTGAGCAATCGTTTGCATATTCTGTGGCTTGGTTAAAACGCAGCGTACTTCGTCAGGCAGTCGAACTGCCCCCGGCCAGCCGCAGGGAGCAGCGGATTTTTCTGGCGTACGGCTTCTCGGCGGGGCTTTACTCCCTGCTGGTCCTCTTCTTATTGTTGGGATTTGTGGACAACGCCTTTACAGGCTGGCTGGGCGCCTGGGGGCACCTGGCAACCGTTGGAGTGCTGTGCTTCGCATTCCGCAGGCGGCTCGGGCAATGGCAGACTGCGGTGCGGGCTCACTTGCGAAAACTCAAGGAGGAGTTCATGGCATGGAGGATGACTTGGTGGCAACCAGTGGCAGGGGCCGCAGCTCTTCTCGTACTCTTCCTTCCGCCCACGGCGGTTAAGACCACATCGGATTTTTTGCTGGAACCTCAGAGGAGGCTGGAGGTGAAGACCCCGGTCGCGGGTTTGGTCCGCACGGTAGCCGTCCGGGAAGGTGAAACCGTCCCCGCCGGCTCAGTGCTGGCCGTCCTGCACAACCCGGAGATTGAAGCCCAAGTCGAGATGGTTGCCAGTCAGTTGAACTTAGCCGAGAGCTCCCACCGGGCAGCCTTGGCCCGCTCCGATTTCGGCGCCAGCGAGCGATACCTCCAGGAAATCCGGCGTCTGGGAGCCGAAAAGGCAGAGGCTGACCGGAAGCGCGAGCAGTTGGTTTTGCGGGCCCCTTTCACGGGGGTAATCGCCACCCCACAAATCGAGCAGCGGGTGGGCGAATACTTGACTGAAGGGGAGCCGTTGGCTCTTCTTGTGGACCGCCAGGCTATGCGCGCGCGAGTGCTGGTGCGGGACTGGGAACTTGAGGATGTGCACCAGGGTGCGGCGGTCGGGCTAAAGCTCCGAAGCTATCCCTTCCAGACCTTTTCGGGAACGATTCGCCAGATCATGCCGGCCGCCTCTTCCGAACGCCCCCTGGCAGAGCCCAACAAGGTTGAACGCAAGGGTCAGGAACTGACCAACTTTTTCGAGGTTGTAATGGAATTCCCCAATCCTAACGGCGGGCTAAAGGAAGGAATGACCGGAACGGCGCGGATCTATGGGAAGCGCTATCCGGTGGCCATACGGGCGCTACGCGCGGGGTGGCGAGGGGTACGCAGCCTCATCTGGTGATTGCCCCCCGGCGCAATGCGACAGCATAACAGACCACCGCTGGGCGCAAGAGCAGGTCTCTCGCGCCCGGGCGGCAGTATCCAGGCCTATTTGGTCGGGGGATGTATCATCAGCTTTGTTTCGCCCAGCTTCTTGCTGCCCTTCAAGCTTTTCTTGGGGGCAGCTTTTACCTTCTTCTCTGCCATGGTTTTATTCTCCCTTCTTTTGATTTGTGTTACGCCACACCGCCGTGGCGGTCATCGATAAAGAACTTCTCAACTTGCGGTCGCACGGCTAGCAGTACCCAGGCCTCACGAAGTCCCGGGACGCGTCACCATCAGCTTTCTTTCGCCAACCTCCCTGGCTCCCTGAAGGTTCTTCTTGAGATCCTTCCTGGGCGCTGCTTTCATTTGCTTCTTCTTTTCCCGCATGCTTGATCCTCGATCTGGACAGCTGGCTTCGTTCGCTTGCGCCTTTTCGTTCTTCGAAAGAGCACGTTGCGCACCAATCTGAAAATTTTTCTAGGCCGCGGCTCGTGCCCCGTGGTTTCAATAAGTTGCGGCGTGTGTTTGTAACCGCTACGGAAGTAAATTGTGGTGCGAGGAAAAAGCAGAGGGGTAATTCCTACCCCTAGGGTATTTATTCCCCTTAGATCCCGTGTTTCCGGCAAAGGTACTTCATCTTGTCTTTGTTGAGCCCAAGCAGGCGAGCGGCCTCCACTTTGACCCCCTTGGCTTCCTTGAGCGCCGTCTCAACCCAACGCCTTTCGAAGGCTTTCACCTCTTCATCCAGCCGGATGCCGGAGTCGGGGAGGCGAAACCCATCGGCTGACGGCTGAGGGGCAGCTTCGCGGATGTCGCGAGGCAATTGTTTCAGCGGGATGATATCTTCATCCGTCATGACCACCATGCGCTGCACGAGGTTCTCGAGCTCGCGAACGTTTCCCGGCCAGGGGTAGCGTTTCATGGCCTCCATCACCTCGTCGGCCACTCGCTTTGGGGGCCAATGGTTCGCCGCGCAGTAAACTTTGATGAAGTACTCGACGAGCAGGGGGATGTCATCCACGCGCTCCCTGAGAGGAGGCACAAAAAGCGGCATAACGTGGATGCGGTAGTAAAGGTCTTCGCGGAAGCGGCGCTCGCGGACCGCCTTCTCGAGGTCCTCGTTGGTAGCGCTGAGCAGCCGGAAGTCCACCTTGATGGATTTCTTTCCCCCCAGGCGCGTCAAGGCGTGTTCGTCGAGGACCCGAAGGAGCTTGCTCTGAAGCGGTAGGCTTAGTGTCCCGATCTCATCCAGGAAGAGTGTGCCGCGGTGTGCCAGCTCGATCCGCCCCTCTTTAGTGGTAACGGCGCCGGTGAAGGCCCCTTTCTCATACCCGAAAAGCTCGGCCTCCATCAGGGTTTCCGGGAGGGCGGCGGAGTTGACGCTGACGAACGGCCGGTCGCGCCGCTGGCTGGCTTGGTGGATAGCGCGTGCCACCAGCTCCTTGCCGGAGCCGCTTTCTCCGCGAATCACCACGGTCGTTGAGGTGCGCGCCACCCGCCGGATGGTGTCGAACAAACCTTTCATGGCCTCAGTCGAACCCAGCAAGTCGCCGAGCGAGTCCTTGCGGCGCAGCTCTTCCCGTAGAATCTGGTGCTCCCGCTCGATTTGGAGCTTCTCGATGGCGCGGAGGATGATGATGCGCAGCACGTCAGGATCGGCGGGCTTCTGGAAGTAGTCATAAGCGCCGGCGTGCATCACCCGCAGCGCTGTAGATTTCGTGCTGTCTGCGCTGAGGATGATGACCACCGTATCGAGTTCGCTCTCTTCCAGTTCCTCGAGAAGTTCGACGCACTCTCGAATACCTTGCGGGGAGGATTTGAGTTCGAGCAGGAGAACGTCCGGTTGGCGTTCGCGGAGCATCTCGTACGCCCCGTCGTAGTCGTTGGCTTCCAGCACTTCAAAGTCAGCCCGCCTAAGCGCGGAAGCGATCTTGGAGCACTCCTCGAGATCGCTCTCGACAATCCCTACTTTCCCTACGGTTTTAGCAGGAGGCATGGCAGGTAACCCGAGAACCGGGCGGCGCTCACTTCCTCCAGACCTTGCCTTGAAGTGAACCTCGATTACGGGAGTGATTTTAGGGGGCGCGGTGGCACCTTGTCAATTACTTCCAATAATTCGGAGACGCTCTATCAAGGCGACGCAAGAGCCGGCTCAGCGCCTTCCGCTACTTGAACTGTCCCGGATAGTCCTATCGCGTTGACTTAGCTGCAAACGCCGCCTAAGATGGTACCCCACGGCTGGTTCCTCGCATGATTGGCAAGACCGTTTCCCACTATCGCATCCTCTCGAAGCTGGGCGGCGGTGGCATGGGCGTGGTCTACAAGGCCAAAGACACCAAGCTCGGCCGCTTCGTGGCGCTCAAGTTTCTGCCCGAGGAATTGGCAAAGGATCATGAGGCCCTGGAGAGGCTCAAGCGCGAGGCGCGCGCTGCTTCTGCCCTCGACCACCCCAACATCTGCACGATCCACGACATCGGCGAACACGAAGGCCAGCCGTTCATCGTAATGCAATTCCTGGAAGGGCAGACGCTGAAGCAGCGGATCGCCGTAGGGGCACGGCGCACCGTGCCCCTACCCACAGACGAACTGCTCGAGCTGGCCATCCAGATTGCCGATGCGCTGGACACTGCCCACTCGAAGGGCATCGTCCATCGGGACATCAAGCCAGCGAACATTTTCGTGACCCCGCGAGGCGGGATGGCCCAGGCCAAGATTCTGGACTTTGGTTTGGCCAAGCTGGCGCCGGAAAAACGGGGGCTGGGTGCTAGGGGCTGGGGGCTGGGGAAAGAAACCCTGCAAGAGATGCCGACCGCGACTGCCGGAACCGCGGAGGAGCAATTGACCAGCCCCGGCGAGGTGATGGGAACGGTCGCCTACATGTCGCCGGAGCAGGCGCGAGGCGAAGAACTCGACGCCCGCACCGACCTCTTCAGCTTCGGCGCAGTGCTGTACGAAATGGCGACGGGCAGGCAGCCTTTCACGGGCAACACTTCCGCGATGGTTTTCACAGCCATCCTCACCCAGGCCCCGACCCCACCGGTGCGGCTGAACCCTGAACTTTCACCCAAGCTGGAAGAAATCATCAACAAGACGCTAGAGAAAGACCGCGACTTGCGCTACCAAGTGGCGTCCGACATTCGCACCGACTTGAAGCGCCTGAAGCGCGATACGGAATCCGGGCGGCCTTCGACACCGAGCGAGGTGAGAGCGACCCAAGTTCCTGTAGCGGGCAGGAAACTCTGGAGGGTTCTTGTTCCCGCTGCCCTGATCCTTGTCGTTGCTGCCATCGGGGGAACGCTCTACTTCCGCTCGCGCCAGGCCATGGCCCGCCTGACCGACAAGGACACCATCGTCCTCTCCGATTTCGACAACAAGACGGGGGATGCGGTATTCGATGACACGCTGAAGCAGGGACTCTCGGTGCAGCTTGAGCAATCGCCCTTTCTCGCCCTGGTTTCCGAGCGCAGGGTGAACGAGACATTAAAGCTGATGGGCCGTCCCGCCGGTGACCGGCTGACGCCGGAGGTCACACACGAGGTCTGCCTGCGCACGGGCAGCAAGGCCATGCTGACCGGCTCGATTGCGGGGCTGGGCAGCCAGTACGTGATTGGCCTGAAGGCAGTGAACTGCAACACGGGGGACGTGCTGGCGGAAGCGCAGGAGCAGGCGGCGGGCAAGGAAGCGGTGCTCAAGGCTCTGGACGCCGCTACGGTCAGCTTGCGGAGCGAGCTGGGCGAGTCGCTCAGCTCGGTGCAGAAATATGCCACGCCGGTGGAGGAAGCGACCACGCCGTCGCTAGAGGCGCTGAAAGCCTACAGCCTGGGAGTAAAGACGACCTATGCGAAAGGGGTCGCAGCCGCTCTGCCCTTCTTCAAACGGGCGGTGGACCTTGACCCGAATTTTGCCGTGGCCTACTCCTGGATGTCGGGTGTCTACTGGAACCTCAACGAGGTGGGGCGGGGAGCCGAAAGTGCACGCAAGGCTTACGACCTGCGGGAGAAAGTGAGCGAACGGGAGCGGTTCACCATCGAGGGGACCTACTACTTTAGCGCGACGGGAGAGCTGGAGAAGGCGGCGCAGACCTTCGAGCTGTGGCAGCAGATCTACCCAAGAGACGCGTTGCCTTACAGGGCGCTGGGATTTATTTCCGCCGAGCTGGGAAACTGGGAAAAGGCATTGGAGGAATATCGAGAGGCGCTGCGCCTGGAGCCAAGTAATGTGTACAACTATGTCAACCTCTTCTTCGCTTACACGGCCCTCAACCGGCCAGATGAAGCGGAGGCGGTGTACAAGCAGGCGGAGGAGCGCAAGCTGGAGAACGAGGGCCTGCTCCAGTGCCGGTACTGGTTGGCGTTTCTGAAGGGTGATGCGGCGCAGATGGCGCAATTAGTCTCAGCCGCCATGGGAAAGCCGGGCTTTGAAGACCCGTTGCTGGCCACGCAGGCGGACACGGAAGGTTGGTACGGCAAGCTGAAGGACGCGCACGAGCTGACCGGGCGGGCGATGGATTCAGCCCAGCACAACGACGCCAAAGAAACTGCGGCAGGGTACCAGGCAGCGGCAGCGCTGCGCGAGGCGGAAGCGGGAAACCGGGAGCAGGCGCGTGCCGAGGCCCATGCGGCAGTGAAGCTGGCCCCCAACCGCGATGTGCGGGCGATTGCGGCGCTGGCCCTGGCGCGGGCAGGCGATACAGCAGGGGCGGAGAGGCTGGCGGCCGAACTCGACAAGACCTTCCCGCTGGACACGCTGGTGCAGAGGTATTGGCTGCCCACCATCCGGGCGGGGGTCGCCCTGGAACGCAAAGACCCGAACCGGGCAATCGAGCTATTGAAGGCCGCGAGCACGGTCGAGCTTAGCATACTAACGACTCTCGCGATTTCAATGTGTCCCGCTTATGTGCGCGGGGAAGCCTATCTCATGCTCCACGACGGCAACCGAGCGGCAGCGGAATTTCAGAAATTCATCGACCACCGAGGTCTGGTGGTGAACTTTCCCTGGGGCGCGCTGGCCCGGCTGGGACTGGCGCGTGCTTACGCCCTGCAGGGCGACACGGCCAAAGCCCGTGCCGCGTATCAGGATTTTCTCGCACTCTGGAAAGACGCCGACCCCGACACCCCCATCCTGAAGGAAGCCAAGGCGGAATACGCAAAGCTGAAATAATCCCCGCGCTCCGACATAGCGGAAAGTCTGCTCCCCAAAGCCTTGCTCGGGTATGGCCCAGCGCAGCTTGAACAACATGTTTTTCAATCGACAATCAGCGATCGGCAATGAAAAGATGAGCGTGCAACCAAGATCGTGAACCCGCTATGCCGGCGGAACCAAGTCCCTCTTCCACACACTGCGCAGCACGCCGAGCGCGATGGGTACGGCGCCAGCGAGGATGAAGATCATGTCCCCCGCCATACGCACCCACTCCAGCTTGTGGTAGAGGCCGCCCATTAGGAAGGTCAGGCGGCGCGCGTGCCAGTACCCATGGGCGACGGAGTCCCAAAGCTGAAGAACGCCACCGGGAAACAGGTCGAGAAGGACCATGAGGGCGAGGCCCACGTTAACGCCCCAGAAGCCCACTCGGATGAACTTCTCCGTTTCCTTCCAGACGGCGTCGGACTGCATAGCCCTTAAGCAAAAGACGAGAACCGCTAGGGCCAGCATCCCGAAGACACCAAACAGGGCGGCGTGTCCGTGATTGGGGGTGAGCGTGGTGCCAACTTCGAAGTAGGACACGATGGGAAGATTGATGAGAAAGCCGAAGATCCCTGCGCCGACGAAGTTCCAAACACCCACCGCCATGAGGAAGTAGATGGCCCACTTCTGGCGGGTGGCGAGTTCGCGGCCGCAGGTGGAGCACTGCTGGTTCTTCAGCTTGATGAAGTCCCAGGCGTCCAGGGTGAGAAGCGTCAAGGGCACAACTTCCATGGCGGAGAAGCACGCCGCCAGGCCCATGTTGAGCGTCCCCTGTCCGGTGAAATACCAGTGGTGGCCTGTGCCAATGATCCCACCGCTGAGATAGAGGATGGCATCGAGGTAGATCAGGCGCGTGGCGGTCTTGGTGCTGACCACGCCCATCTGGTGGAACATGATGGCTACGAGGACCGTGGCGAAGAGCTCGAAGAATCCTTCTACCCAGAGATGGATGATCCAGAAACGCCAGTTGTCGATCACCGCGAAGTTGCTGTGGGGGCCGTAGAAGAGGGCGGGTAGATAAAAGACGGGAATGGCCACGGCTGCGTAGAGAAACAGTGAGGATAGCTCACGCTTGCCAGGACTCTTGATGGCGGGCTTCAAGGCCCGGAACATCAGGAAAAGCCAGAGGAGGAGGCCAGCCGCCAGCAGGAGCTGCCAGAAGCGCCCGAGCTCCAGGTACTCGGAACCCTGGTGCCCAAGCCAGAACCAGAGCTGCCCCAGCTTGTCGTTGATGCCCAGGTACTCCCCCACAAAGCTGCCGACGGCCACCGCCAGCAGCGCACCGAGGAGAACAAAGACGCCAGTTCTCTGGCCGCTGGGCTCCGCGCCACCCACCCAGGGGGCCAGGAATAGGCCGCCGCCGACCCAAGCCATGGCGATCCAAAAGATGGCGAGTTGGAGGTGCCAGGTGCGTGCCAGAGTGAAGGGCAGGAACCGAGCGATGTCGAAGCCGTAAAAGCCCCCTGGCTCCACGCGATAGTGGGCAAGCACGCCTCCCAAGAACGCTTGCGCCAAGAATAGGAGCGCCACGACGGCGAAGAACCACCCAGTGGCCCATTGGCTGGGCGTCAGTGTCAGAGGCGTGGGAGCGGAGTGGGCGATATGGGCAACAGCGCCATCACCCTTCCAGCCCAGATAGTCGAACTTGCCGACCAGGAAGAGGATGAGGCCCAGACCCCCCAAGAGCGTGATGAGACTCAAGGCGCTCCAGACATAAGCCTCAGCGGAGGGCCTGTTGCCCACTATGGGCTCATAAGGCCAGTTGTTCGTGTAAGAGTAATCTTTACCCGGCCGGTTCGCCGATGCTGCCCAGGCGGCCCACGCGAAAAAGGCGCTCAGCGCCTTGAGCTCCATAGGGTTTTTGATATAGCTGGGAGGCAGGCCAGGGGCGCCGCCTTTCTTGGCGAAGTACTCGCTCCATTCGGCAGTCTGGCTGCGGGATGCCGCCACCTCCCCAGGTGTGAGGAGGAGCGTCCGCGAGGCCGGTTCGTACCGGTTCTCTTTGAGCACCCTCCTCACCTGCGCCGATGCGGCGCTTTGCTCATCCGGCGAAAGCTGTGCGAAGGGTCTGCCGTACTTCTCTACCGAGATCGTATCCCGAGTCACCTCGCTGAGTCTGTGCAGGTACTCGGCGCTGTAGTCCGGACCCAGGTAAGCCCCGTGGCCCCAAAGGCTCCCGTGCTCCATGAGGCCGTACTTGAAGAAAACCTCCTGGCCCTTTTGGATGTCGGCCCCTGTGAACACCACATCTCCCGCCGCATCCACGGCCTTCTCCGGGATGGGCGGGGCGTTCGTGTAGGTCAAGACGGTCACGAACGATAGAACCGAGAAACCACCGATCATGACGAGTATCGCCGAGTGTCGCCACCACGGAGAGAGGGCCGTAGCACTGCCGGACGTGTCTGCCATTTCATGCTCCCATTTAATTTCTAGCCAGAATCTCTATTTGGATATCGAAGCTAATCTGTAGCTTCACGAGTGGCAGAAGCGATCCAGGCTGCAATTCCCCAGACGATTAACCCCGCAATAAAGCCTTCCACTACGGTACCGCTCAAGGATCCCAGCAGTCGCACCGGCACGTTGCCCCTGGAGGGATCGAAGAAGTGGGTCTTATAAAAGGGCAGGAGGGCGCTCACCACCGTAGCGATGAAGACCCACAGCCTCCATGTCCAACCAAGCACCAGCGCCGGGACGAGAAGCTGCCGGGCCCCGGCTAGCCCCAGGCGGGGTCCAACGCCCCCCAAATAGAAACCGGCAATCAGAATCCCCACCGTGGAGCTCCAAGCGGCAGTGCTCGACCAGGGCATTCCCATCGCCTCTAACCAGTAACGGATAATTACCACCGCGCCTAAGATCGCTCCTGGCCCAACCGTCAGTGGCCAGCGCCACAGGAGGTGAACCAAAGCCATGAGGACGAGCACCACAACGAAGAGAACACCAATCTCCACCAGGTGCTCAAAGATGTGATAGCCCAGGTGCCCCCAGCTCCCGTAATCCGCGCGTCCCGCAAAATGGCTCCGCTCCAGGCGAAACGCGCCGGAGACCAAGGTGGCCAGAATCACCCAGCCTACCGTCCAGGCGGACAACAGCAAGGCGGGCAGAAAGAGTTGGGAGAACTTCAGCATTCCTCTTTTCAATGGCGCTATAGCGGCAAGGTATATGCACGCGAGAACCAGTCCGGCGGTGCTCGAAAGGTAGCGAGTCACTGCCGCGGGCGTACCGGTAACTTCCAACACGAAGCGGGCAATAACCAGTACGGCTAGAAAAAGCATTATCCTTTGCAATAACCTCTTGTAAGCGTTCCCTGCGCTTGCTTCGCTGTTTCGAGACATGGCGCTCCTCCTCTTGAATTTGGTTGTCTTGGGTCGGACCGCACAGATTATCCGGTCTTTCTAACAGGAAAGCAACTCGATGGAAGCCCATACAGACTCACCACAGAGACACAGCGCGGCCTGCGGCCGCAACCAAAACGGGCTTCTCCGTGTTCTCCGACCCCTTCAAAGCCTCACCACAGAGACCACGGAGGATCTCAGTGACCTCTGTGTTGAGTCTTTCCTGGCCACGGAGGACACGGAGGCGTTATTGGTCCGAGAAGAAATCTTCGCGCGCCGACAAGAGGTTTGGGAATAGTAGCGCAGAGGCGCACCGAACTGAGAAGAAAGCGCGTTTTCTTTGTGTCTTTCAGCTCTCAGCTATCAGCTTTCAGCCTTCCTGCGGTTTGAGTGCCACAGCCTTCACTGCCTACTGCCTGCTGAAACAACGGGGGTGGGAAACATTTTGAATTATGAATTCTAAAACCGAGAACCGACTCAGCGACCACGAACAGCTTTGTACATCCAGCGCTAATGCCTCGTAAACTTATCGAAAACCTTAATTACCGGCAGCGCATTGCCGTCGTCATCGAAAAAGCTTCGCGAAACAAGCGGCCCGCTCACCGCAGGCTCCCACCAGAAGACGCCCTTGCCGAGCCCGCCCGGCGTCTCTTGCACAACACGATTTACTTCCTCCAGAAACTCTTTTTGTCCCTCCGGAGTTTCGGGAAAGGGTGGCGGCCGTTTCAGGTACTCGGCAGTTTTCCAGTTGTAGGCGACCTCAAGATTGCGACCGGTCATAACAGTGGAGGCAATACTAGCACTTTAGCCGGGGGCGGGCCAAGCACGAATGGTTTGTGTCGGACGCTAGATTTTGTGGGCGGAGGGAGGCCGTTCGTGTTCGCAAGAGATTGTTATCCGGCTGCCCGGGTGGCAGGAGTTTCCCCGCTTGGAGGCTCCCTCATCTGCCCAAGTGGGCCACGGCCTGGTATTCCGGGACTACTTCAACTTCTTTCAATTCAACAACTTGGCCAGAGGGAGGGAAAGAGATGTGGCTTCTGGCAGGCAAGTAAATCGGCGCGTCCTTCCTGATCGGGAGGATTTGTAATTTCAGGGTCGGGTCGGTCACTTGGGCCGAAAGCTGGCGCAACGCAACCTGCCAGGGTGTTCCTTTATAGAAGTCGTCGGCCACCAGCTTGCCATCGGCATAGACGCGGGCGACGTCACCAATGTAGGTGATTCGCAGAAAAATATTTCGCACTGCGGGAGAGGTGATCGTTGGAACCTCGATGCTCCACTCGGCGGCGCCCTGAAATGCCTCGGCCTCCGGCGCCTCGGCCACTTCCTTGCCCATACGAACCGGTGGGCGGACGTCCGCATCCCGGAGTTTTTCGACCAGCGCTTTAATCTTTTCTTGCCTCACGTGGGTCTGGTATTGCTCAAAGAGACCATCAGGACCGGAGGCGGTGAATCCCGGCGGCGTGACATCGGGCTTCGGGAGAATCTCGAACTTTAACTGACTGGGGTCGACGCTGCTGAGATGTACGGCGTGGTAAGTGAAATAGAGGTCAGCGGCAGAAAGCAACAATCGCTCGCCGCCAGCCAGATTGGCCTTCCACGCATCGCGGGCCATTCCTCTGGAGAGTAGGACGATCTGGATTTCCTGGCCCCCGGGCTTTCGGATGCGTATGGCGGTCTGCTTTCCTGGCTCGACTCGATCGACAAAGACGTGACCATTTTCACGCTCGATTCTGGCTTGGGGAGCTTCGATGATTTCATCCACAGCGGAATCGAAGGCAAACTCCGCAGGCAACCCCGGCCAGGCGAAGAACACATAAGTATTGAGTTCTCCCAATCGGCACAGGAGTTGCGCGGTGGAATACTCGAGCACGGTTCCACCCAGATTGAGATTCACCGGCCACATGACATAGGCCCCGCTGGGAATCTCCGTCGGGCGCCGCGGCACTTTCATTTCGCCTGCCATTGTTTTCAAGCGAAGCTGGAAATTTTTTCGTGCGCCAAGCGGATAGTTCCGCTGGTAGTTATTGATGAAGACGAAGCCGTGATCCTTCTGGAACCGCGCTGCCACCCGAGGCGTCGCGGTATCGCTTTTGCTGGCAGGCATGCGGTCCGGAAAATACGGAGTCATAGTGGCCAAACTGGAACCGAAATCATCAAGGAACAGGTGAAGCGTCTTCAGGTCTCGAAACGAAGGATTCATCTGGCCAAATTCACCGAGGGGAGCCTGGTAGTCATACGATTTCACCGGGAGATCGTTGGGGTAACCCGTTGCCTGGGATTCCTGCAAAGTTGTGCGCTTGCCGTCCGGATTCGTTCCTCCATGAAACATGTAGTAGCCGTACAACGTTACGCCCGAGCCCAATTTCACCAGGATCATGGCGGCCACGTCATCTGCGCTGATCAGAGGCCGCCGGTGATAAGACAGCTCCATGCCACCACCCATCTCCGCCGTCAGGAAAGGATAGGAAGCGAAACGGGCGTCAATATCCGGGCGTTTTGAACGCAGATCGTCGCCCACATTTTCGTCGCACCGGATGGGGGTGAAGAAGTAGTTCGCGTTAGGTGGCAGTTCCTGCACAGTTCGGCTCCAAAAGGCGTCTGCATATCCCCCGAACACCGGCAGGAATTGCTGCGGCGGAACTTCTGCGGCATCCCAGGCGGTGGCGGTATAAAAGGGTGCGTCGAGGCCTGCTTGGCGCGCTATCTGGAGCAGAGTCAGCATGTGCTCGGGCCCTTTGCCTGGTCCACGCTCGTGATATTCGTTCTCGATCTGAACACCGATAATGGGGCCACCATCTTTCCAGAACAATCCCTTCGTTTGCTGGCCGATTTGTTCATAGAAACGACGAACATAGCGAAGATAAACCGGATCATTTTGGCGCGTGGGGCATTTCTGAATCAGCCAATCGGGAAGGCCGCCATTGCGCACCTCACCGTGAGCCCACGGTCCGATCCGGATCCAGACGTACACTCCGTGCTTCGCACAGAATTCGACAAACCGACGGAGGTTGCGTCGAGCCGTCCAATCAAACTGACCTTCCGTCTCTTCATGGTGTATCCAGATGACGTAGGTAGAAACAATCTGCACACCCCCGGCTTTCATTTTCAAGATTTCTTCTTCCCAACCACTTTCTGGGTAGCGCGAAAAATGGAACTCCCCCATCACGGGAAACCACGGAGTTCCGTCCTTGATTAAATAGCGGCTGTTCGCCGAAAGCACGTGTCCGTCAGGTGCTCGTCCACCGATTGCAAAGGGGAGAGGTTCTGGTGGAGCGGGAGGTTGGCTTACGTCGATAAATAGGGATGAATCTGCATTCTGGCACAGTCCTCTGAAGGGAGTGGCGAACAGGACGCCGATGCCAGCCAGAAGCGCGAACGTCAAACGGACTCCAAGGTTGTCTCTCATCACCAAAATCCTAACCCGGCATAGCCGGAACCAAACAAGGAAGTTGGACGATTTCAAAATATCGTCCTGAGCCGCATAAACAAAGGGCCAAACAATGGTGGCTCAAAGTATCCTGCCAGGAACAGGCAGAATCCCACGACCAAGGTACTAAGTATTTTCCGAGACTGCGCTCGGAAAATGCTGCTGGCGCGAAGCGCCTTGGAGTGCGGTCCCGCCTTGCGGGACGGCTTTCAAATTGCCGATCGTGCAGGGCCGGGGCTTGCCCCGGCCCTGGCCAATCCCGCATGGCGGGATTGGCCCTACGACAGCACTCCAAGGGTCGCCCGCCATTAAGCTCGCTGGACCGTAAGCAGCGGCGACCGGCCCAGGCCTGCCAACTCAGAATCGCAAATCTTTTTGCGATGTTTCGCCGCAGGCGCCTATGACTTTATACGTGGCGGGCAGCTTTGCCATCCGACTAAGGTCGTATTTCGAGGCGGCGGGAAATGGCTGACTTAGAGATGCTCTAGGCCGCGCTGGAGAGCTGCTATCACTGCTTGGGTACGGTCATTGACGCTCAACCGCTGCAGGATTACGCTCACATGGCACTTCACCGTCGCCTCTGTGATCCCGAGCTCGTTGGCAATCTCTTTGTTGCTCTCTCCCCGCACCATCAGGGAAAGCACTTCGCGCTCGCGCGGGCTCAGATCCAAGTTTGGGGTACGATCCGCCAAACTGCGCATCACCGGTGGCGGGAGAAACAGAGATCCGGAACGCACCCGGCGCAATGCGTCGACGAGCGTTTCGTGCGACATTCCTTTGATGATGTAGCCAAGCGCGCCGGCGGCGAGGGCCTGATGTATGTCTTCATCCCCTTCGTAGGTGGTGAGAACCAGGCACTTGGCGCGAGGATCCTCCTGGCGGATGGCGCGCAGTGCTTCCAGGCCACTCATCCCTGGCAGGCGAAGGTCCATCATCGTGATATCGGGACGGTGCTTCCGGAAGAGCCGTACCGCCTCCTCACCCGACCCGGCTTGCGCGATGACGCGCATGTCCGATTGAGCGTCGATGATTGCGGCGACCCCCAAACGCAGGAGCGGATGGTCATCCACCACCAGGATGCGGGTTCTTTGTTCGGGGTTCATGGATATCATCTGCCCTTGAATTAGGAGACGGAAGGACGCACTGGCACATCCACACAGAGGCGCGTCCCGCTTCCCGGCGCACTTTCAATCTCGAAGCGGCCCCCCAAGTGCTCGATTCGTTCGCGCATCCCGACCAGCCCGAAGTGGGAGCTCTGGCTCGCGAGGGCCTCGTCCAGGTTAAATCCTCTGCCATTGTCCACCACCTGCATTCGCATTTTGTCCTTGTCAAAATTGACCTTGATGCGCACTTCCTCAGGTTGGGCGTGATGCACGGCATTGGAGACGGCCTCCCGTGCCACCATCAACAGTACATACTCCACCGTCCGGTCGAGCGGCAAGGGCTTGCCTGAAGCCTCAAATCGCACCGGTACGCGAGACATGTGGCCAACTTGCTGGGCCATGTTCCCCAGCAATTGAGTTATCTCGGGCGAAGCAGTTCCCTTTTGGCGGAGGTTCCAGACTGCCTGCCGCGCCTCATCGACAGTGACGCGAATCTGTTGGCGCGCGGAGTCCAGCAGATCTTTTCGCGGCCCCTTCGATTCTGGCTCCAGCACTACCACAGCCTCGAGCAATGCCGAGGCGCCCGCGCAGCCCTGGATGATTGTATCGTGCATTTCACGCGCGATACGATTTCGTTCTTCTAGCACAGCTTCGAACCGGGCGTGTACCTGCCGCAACCGAAGCTGGTGGACGAGGAAGATGCCGCCAACCATCAACAGCGCGCATAGCGCCAGGAACCATGCGGTGCGGTACAGATGGGGGCGCCATTCAACGGGCAAGGACGCCTCCGTTGCCTTTTCCGGCATGTTCATCTCAAACGCCTGGACCCGAAATTGATACTGTCCCGGCGGCAAACTCGTATAGTAAGCGGCCCGAGTACTTAGCGCTTCCGTCCAGTCGCGATCAAACCCTTCCAACTTATAGCGGAAACGGATGCGTTCCTGGGATCGCAAGCGGATGGCGCTGTAGTTGATCTCGAGCTTCCCTTCCCCCGGTGGCACCACCAGATGTCCGGAATTCCGCACCTCGCGGCCGTCAACCAGCACTTGTTCGATCACTACCCGAGGCAAAACACCCGGTCTCGTCTGGTCTGGCAAAATGCGCACCGGTCCACGATTGCTGGGGAACCACAGTTCACCGCTGGGGGTAAGGCAACCAGCGGGCGCCACCCCGCCGTGCATCTGGGTCGCTTCCACACCGTCCGAGAGTCCGTACAGAGTCACTGCCGGGCGAAATTCGGCTACTTCGGCCAGCTTGTCTAAATCCGCGCGGGCAACGGACACGATTCCATTCGGACCACTCATCCAGAAGGTCCCTCGCTGGTCCTCCAGAATCTGATAGATGCTGTTGCTCGCCAACCCCTGTGCGCTGGTGAAGGCGGACAGTTTCCCCGCGCGCCACCGAAACAAGCCGCCCCCGCGAGTTCCAAACCACAGCCCGCCATCGCGATCCTGGTGCATGGTCCAAACCTTCTCGGACCGGAGCCGCTCCGTAACCGCATCCTCGACAAATTTCCCATCCTGCCAGTGGCTTACACCCTGCTCGGTTCCAATCCAGATGTCGCCCTGCGTATCTTCCAATAAAGCGCGAATGCTGAAATAAGAGAGGCCCTGCGACATACGATAGTTCGTCAATACGCCATCGTGCCAGCGGTTGAGCCCCTCGTCGGTCCCGATCCAAACGCTGCCGTCGCGGCTCTCCAGGAAGGCACGAATGAAATCGTTCGTAAGGCCATTGCGGGTCGTGTAGTGAACTTGGGTTCCCCCTTTTGAAACGAAGACTCCGTGACCTTCCGTGCCCACCCAAAGGCTTCCCGTGTGGTCGCGAAGGACATCGCGAACTCGAATTCCGGGGCCGAGTGGCGGAATCAATTCGGAGGCGCTACGACGCGGATTAATACGATATAGATTTGCGCTGGCCACCCAGAGTGATCCGTCTTTGTCCGCATAGACAGTCCCAAAATCGGCGTTTTGTGCGCCCGGCAATGGAAAGGTAGTCATAGGCGTTCGACTGAGGCGCAATAATCCAGTCTGGAGCCCCACCCAGATGTTCCGTTCGCTGTCCTCGTATAGAGCGAGGACCGTGTTGCTGGGTGGGTCTTCGGGGGTATTGACTCGGGAGAAGCGCCCATCGCGATAGCGAAGCAACCCGCCTCCGATGGTGCCGATCCACAAAGTGCCCGCATTGTCCTCGTGCAAGGTCCGCACCGTGCTGGTAATCTCCGCAATTCTCTCAAAGCGAGCGTCCCCAGTTGCATTGAGGCGCATCCTCTTGTAGCCCCGAGACCGTTCCCACCCAAATCATACGGTCACGAGTCTGGAGAATGGACTTGACGCGGCTGGCACTGGGATAACCCTTGAGCGGGTATTCTTTGCAATCCCTTCTATGGATCACCACCAGTTTTGATCCACCGACCCACAGACCGCCGGTGTCGTCTTCGCGTATCGCGTGGACGGCAAGCGAGGGAATGTTGCCCTGCCCGTCCACGCGGAGGATGCGATCCCCGGATAGCCGGAACAGTCCGTCATCTGTTCCCACCCACAGGATTCCCTGATGGTCTTCATAGACAACGCGCACGAAGTCATTGCTCAAACCATCTGCCGCAGGGTTCGAAACGGCCGGACTCTGCCCTACGCCGCTTCCCGGCAGCGAGCCGACCCAAATTGAAACAAAGCCTAAGCGGGCAGCGCATTACGCCGCGCAGTAGCGCGCGCTGCCCCAAGAGCGGCAAGGTCTCCTCCCAGTGCGCGGTCACCCGGGAGAAATCGGGTTGCAGGTTTCCGAATACCAAGCCATCGTCTCGTCCAGTTTCAGGGAAGGGGGTTTTTGGTTCACTAGTGTCCTGTCCCACCTAATTGCTGACAGTACCCCCTCACTCCCCTGCCCCTCTCCCCCTTGGGGGAGAGGGCGGACCGCCGCCGGCGTGTTCTTCAGCCGGGGCGGGCCGGGTGAGGGGGTGCGTGCCAAGCTGCTCGTTGTCAACAATAACGCGGGACAGGACACTAGTGGTATTATCGTGGGCATTATGAGAACAAAACCTTCCATCTCCGCAATGCTGTCTGGGTTCTTCGTATGTTGCATTCTTTTCTCCCGTGTATGGGCTCAATCTCCGCCGCCTACATCGGGGCACGCGGTGGTGTTGCGTGCCGCCCGGCTGCTGGATATCGAGAGCGGGAAAGTAATCACGCCCGGCGAAGTGCTGGTGCAAGGGGAACGAATCGCCGAGGTGGGTTCGGCGGTCAAGCCTCCGGCAGGAGCGGAGGTCATCGATTTAGGTGATCGTACGCTATTGCCCGGATTGATCGATGTTCACGTGCATCTGTTTTTGCATCCGGGTGCTGAAGATTTGCAGACCATCCAGGAGTCGGTGCCGCAGCGCACGATTTCCGCGGTTCTCGCGGCACGGGACGACCTGATGGCGGGCTTTACGGCAGAGCGGGACATGGGGACCGAAGGGGCAGGCTCGGCCGACACAGCGGTGCGCAATGCGATCGATCAGGGCTCAATTCCCGGACCACGCTTGCGAATCAGCGGCAATGCGGTGGACATTCTGGGCGGACACGAAGATGCCATCGCCTACAACCCCGAACAGCGCATATTCTCGAACGCCACTTACGCGAATAGTGCGGCCGAACTGGTGACAGTGATCCGCCAGCAACTAAAGGAGGGAGCTGACTTCATTAAGATCTACGAAACTGGTCCGGACTCACTTCACGAGGGTCACTTTTCCACGCCCTACCAGTACACCGAGGCCGAACTAAGGGCTGCGGTGCGCGAAGCCGCGCGCACCGGCAAGCGCGTCGCGGTTCATGCGACGGGCGAGCCGGGCACGCTGTATGCGGCACAGGCGGGCGTCGTGTCGATCGATCACGCTGATCAGTTGAGCGATGAAACCATGCGATTGATGCGGGAGAAACAGATTTTCGCCGTGCCCACGTTTACGATCCTCGAGTACTTCGCGGATCATGCGGCGTCGCCCGCACAAGCCGAGCGGCTGCGACAGATGCTCGGGTTTCATGTGGAGGAGTTTCATAAGCAGATTGCAGCGGGTGTACCGATGGCCGTGGGATCGGATGTTGGTCCTTTTCCCCACGGCACGCAGGCACGGGAGTTTGTGTTGATGGTGAAGTACGGCATGTCGCCGCTGGCCGCGCTGCAAGCCGGCCTGCTCAACGGCGCGAAGTTACTCGGCTGGCAAGATCGGATTGGTGCGCTGAAGCCCGGGTATTGGGCCGACGTCATTGCTGTTCCAGGTGATCCGCTCAACGACATCAGCGTGCTACAGCGCGTCAGCTTTGTCATGAAGGGTGGCGTGATCTACCGGAACTAACCAGGCGGATTCAGCCCAGTGCCCCGAGGTCGCCTGGACGGATAGCCGGCTTACCGCGGGTGGCGCCCACATCCCGCCTCGCGGGACCGTTAAGAAGCCAGGACAGGCCATGGATAGGACGCGGTGACAGAGATGTTGCGCGTGTTGGTGGGGCGCCCCGATGCATCGGGGCGCCACCCGCGAATCAGGCCAGGGCGATGACGGCACGCTCTACATCGCCATGGAGTTTCTGGAAGGTGAATCTCTCCGCGAAGCCCTCTCGCGGCGGGGCGCGCTTCCCTTGCCTGAGGTTGCGGAAGTCCTCCAGCAAGCGGGGCGGGGTGTGGACGCCGCCTGTTCTTATGCAAAGGACCGGACCAGAGCTCAAAGACGCCGCGGTCTGCGCCGTGCACTGAAGCGCTGATATAATTAAGCTATGGACGAGAAGGTTCTGGCACGGGTCGAAACACTTAAGCAGTTGCTATTCGCATTGTGTGATTAGTGGCGTCGAAGAACATGGCAGATCAAATTGGGTGGGCAACAATCTTGGCAACTGCTCTTATCAGTTCGCTCTTCACTGCTGCCATCGCTGAGCCCATAAAAGCATTCATTCAACGACATCTGAGGCGCAAGGAATTACGCAGAGCCTTGTACAATGAGATTGTGAACAACTTCGGTGCATTGCATAGCCAAGTTGAAATGGCGAAGCACGATATCCAAATGAAGGATGGCATCGGCAGACGATTTGCAATGTCTTATAAACGTTTAGCGTACGAGTTGGCCCAAAAGGATGCCGCCGCCTATTATAGTCTTGGCTTCGATGAGTTGTATTGGATTGAAAATCACTACCGGGATTTCGAACACGTGATAAATGGAAGGTTTGATGACAACGATCAGCATCTCAGAAATGCAGAATTCGCTGCCGAGTACGTACTGAACAATTTAAAGAACAGGCACCTGAGCAAACGGCTCATGTTCAAGGTTGCCCCGCCATGGCTAAAAGAATATTTCAGGGAGAATTTGCCGAAGACATCCTATATCTATACTAACGCCACACTGACTGTCGTCGAAAAACTTCGGCGCAGATATGACCAACTGCAATACTACGTATGGCAGCTTGGCAACAAACACCGCAATTAAGCGGGTAGCCACGGTCAGTGGCTTGCTGACCGCGGGCGGCGGTAGAGTAGGAGAGTAAGCGATGCCGAAGCACGACTTCCTCTCCCCTCGTCAAACCGGACGTGCGGATTTCCCGCGGGCTGGCGCAGGGCGAAGCTCTGCGATCTGGGAAAACACAGCGCGGAATCAGGGGAATTGGTCCATGCTCATATGGGATGAGTAGGTAATTAACTGGAGTTGTCCGGAATGGAAATGCCGCCTTGAAGCGGCCATGATGGGTGTTAGTATAGCGCCTGCAACGCCGCGTACATTGCTAAAGCGCAGAGCTTCGCTCTGCGCCAGCCAGCGGCACGGCTGTCGCCACATCTCCCAGACACCCGAACCCAGCTGGCCGTGTAACGGCCTACCCGTTGAAGTGGCCACGCGGCCTCGCTGGCGTTGGTGCGCCTTCCCGATTTCGTTTGCCTGGACGATTGGCTATTGAGGGGAACTCCCCCGCAGAGTCCGCGAGCGCTTCGCATCAACCAACCGCCTTGCCATCTTCGGCCATTCACCATTCAAGAAAACCCGGATGCCGTACACGACAGCCTGTGGCTCATCAACGAAGGCGGCGTGACCTGCATCGGGTATCGCGACCATCCGTGCGTCCTAAGGAGTTTTGGCCCATTCCTCTGTGCCATCGAGTGGCACGTTCGTCTTCTCGCCCTCGATCACAAGTACCGGAACCTGCAGCTTGGAGACCATGGGACGAGGATCAAAATCGCCGGTAGTGTCCTAAAATCCCTTGAAGCATGTGAACCGTAATCGGCTGGTGAAATATGGCATCATTTGCCCATGAAAATTGTGGATAGTGGGCTAAAAGTGTGTTGTTGACGTCGAGTTTCTGAGATTAAACCTTAAAGGTTTAAATGGAGGCAGCCGATGTAATGCGATGGAGGAACAAGCGACACAGATTAGGGTGCTGCTACGTCGAAGAGCTGGTATCGCCTACTCGTGTCGAGATGAAAGAGCTGAGGAGTTTGGCTATGGCTAATTCACTCGTGAGCATTCTCGCCCGGTTCCACCGGGACGAGGAAGGCCAAGGCATGGTGGAATATGTGTTGATTATCGCCTTGGTTGCCCTCGCTGCCACCGCGGGGATGCACACCTTGGCAAGCGCCATCAACAGTGCCTTCGGCAAGGTTGGGTCGCTCCTCAACTCGTACGTTTAGTGGCTCCTGTCATCTGGACGGCTCGGGGCGGAGGTTCCTACGCGATAGTCCCGCAGCCATGTACGCTTTTGGTTGCATCGGCACTTGTTCCTTTCGCGCATCAAGTTATTTTAGGACACTACCAAATCGCCCAGCGGTTTGACAACTCCGGAAAAGACCACAGAGCCATTCCGAATGCCGGCCGGCGAGGTATCGCAGGTATCCCACTTCCCAAGATCATCGGTTTCGGGGTGAAACAAGTATAGCCGGTCCGATATTCGGGACTGCTCGCGGCAAATCGCTTGGACCTGATCCTCACTCGCAATCTTAAGCTCATTGTCGAGATGTGTGAGGCGGGCCCGCTCCCGTGCAGTGTAAAGCGAATTCAGCTTTTGACTGCGCCCGGTTTGTGCGTGAAAAGGAAGGTGGCGCAAAGTCTCGCCGCTCGCAAACTCTGCAGCTGGTGCGCGACATAAAGGTGGGAGTCCTGCCGCTGGTGCATGACATATTTGTGAAAGCTGACGGCGGCAGCAGCAGGGTGGTCCGGGGAGCCCGCCTGGCGGGCGATAGAACTTAGCCCAGGGCGCAAGCCCTGGGAAACCAAGCCCAAGCGCCGGCCAAGCCCCGCAAGGGGCGGCAGAACCAGGGAGAGTTCCCGCGTCGACACCTGTTCTTTCGCCCCGCTGGGGCTCCCGCCAACCAGAGGGCTTTCTGGACCCAGGGCTGACGCCATGGGCTATCCCGCCCTGCGGGACCCCCGCCGGGGCTGTCGAACGACCACCCGAAAGGGGAAGACTTTCTCAGCTAACTTCTGACTCAGGACACCAGTTTCGCTTCAGACGGTTTCGCCTGCTCAGTGGCAGCCACGGCGAGCAGTGGCAGCGGGCAAAGCAAGGGAACAAGAATCCAAGCGATCCAACCTGACACGCTATGCTTAATATGATAGCCTAGGGAATGATGCACGGCTGTTCCGCTATGATCCGAGAGACCTCACGGATGACTCCCCCGCCCTTCTCTCCGAACCGACAGCACGTCACTGCCTTCCTTTGCCACGACGAGCGCTGTAACTTTAAACCCGGATTCGGAAGTTACCGTGGGTGCGACGTACATCCTGTAGGGGCACAGCGCGCTGTGCCCCTACGCCCGACCCCGCGCCATTTTGTTCCTCCGGTATCTGCGTCAAACGGGCCTCTAATCAAGTGATTCGGCTCGACCGGCGGCTCCCAACTTTCGAATTCGGGTTAAAAGGTGAAGGAACGACGCGGGAATGTCTATGAAAACAAAGGACCGCTGTGGAAAACTCGGGGGCAAAGCGGGAATGTCTATGAAAACAAAGGCACTTAGCCATTAAAAGCGGGAATGTTGGTGAAAAAAAAGGACTTAGATTGTATGCCGTAAGTAGCAGGTGGTGGGTGGTAGGTGGGGAAACCCTAACGTACAACCTACTACCTACCACAACGGGTAGGGGGGTAGGTGGGGAAGAGCAGATCCAGGTGTCAGGGGACAGGCAAGGGGTCAGCGATAGGAATTGTCGATTGAGGATGACGTGATCTGGCGATGCCTCGGGGGTGGCGCCGGCATCTGGAGACGATCGCGGGGACAAAGACTGCGGCCGAGGCTGTTGCTACGTAAGAGGAATCCCCGCATAGCTGTCGCGCCTCCAAATTCTGTCACCCTCAGTTCGGCGGTCCCAGAGGATCACCATAAACGATTCCACGTCCGTGTGTGCCGACGTAGACGCGGCCGTACTGCTTGGGATCGCCCGTGATGTGCAGCAGCAGACCCCACTGGTGCTGGTCGTCATTGATGCGAACCCAGCTCGCGCCAATATTGTCGGAACGGAAAATCCCGCGCAGGCCGTCGACCACACCGATCAGATAGAGCGCGGGGAAGTCGGCCCCGGGCGCGGCTTTCCCGAAACCGAAAGCATGAATCTCCTCGACGCCCTCGAGCCGGATGAATGTCTTGCCGGTGTCAGTGGAACGGTACAGCCCGTCGAAGGCGGCGAGCCACAGATCGCCCTCCCTGCCCGGAGTGGCATAAATGCGATCCTGTCCGCCGCGGTCGTCGCCGCGGTTTCGACCGCGTTTCGGCAATCCTCCGGGGAGCACGAGCGGCTGCGCAGCGAACGTCGCCGCTCCATCCGTACTGACGAACAACTTGCCATCGAAGAGCGCGAGCGCATAAAACTTCTTCAGATTCACACGGTCCGCAATCACCCGTGTATTCGCCGGAACGCCTTGTGACTCGATCCAGGTGGCGCCACGGTCGCGTGTGAAGTAAGCAGGGCTCCGTTCCGCCGCCCACACCCAGGTGCTGCCATCGGAAGAAACCGCGATATGGCCCAGACTGCTGTTAGGCTGCGGCGTCGCTGCGGCCGGCTGCCACGACTTGCCGCCGTCCAGGGAGTAACCGATGTTGCGGCCAGGGTGATGGCCGGAAGCTCGACCTACGCGGACAATCACCTCCGGATTCCTCTCGGCACACGCGAGGCCATTGGTGTTGCCAAAGAGCGGAGGTTGAGAACTGCGCTGCGGCGCAGGCTTGTCGAGATCCCAGTGGACGAATCCACCGTAGTCGCCGATGGCAGAAATCAGGTGCGCGCCTTGCGGCGGGCTGAGCAGCTCCAGCGCCACCGTCTCTTCGATCCCTGTGCTCATCACGCTCCATCGAGTCGGTTGGCCGGCATCCAGGGCGGTGAGATTGACCGTCTCCCACCCACCGTAGCCGGTGGTAAAGATAGCGTGATCGGGATTGAAGGGATCAATCTCGATGTCGAAGAGCCAGTGAATCGGCGTGTCGGCTACATAGGGCGCCAGGGAGTAGTCGAAAGTACCGCCATTCCCGAAAACCGCTTTCCAGGTCTTGCCGCCGTCGGTGCTGCGAAAGATATCGTCGTTCCCTCTGCCGCTGTGCCAGCGATCGAACGAACTGGCGATCACCACCTCCGGATGGTGAGCATCCACCGCGACCCCGACGTAACCGAAGCCGGCGTCTCCAGGGACAGGTCTATCGGGCGTGACATCGGTCCACTGGCCTGATCTGGTGTTGAACTTCCAGACGCCGCCATCCGCCATCCTCCAAGGCCCCGGGTTGGTGCCGTAGGCCACGTAGAGTGTGCCGTCAGAACCCAGCGCGGCGCGGTGTGGACGATATTGGGTCGGCTGGCCGGGAACTGGTTGCCAGCTCCTGCCCCCGTCGGTGGAGCGGAAAAGGTTGTCTCTCCCCAGGAGCGAAACGCCAACGTAAATAATGGAGCTGGCCTTCCCTTCGGATCCGCTCCTCGGATCGAAGATGACAAACACGATTCCGGCGCCGCGGCGGGCAGCCGCCACCCAAGGGTTCGGGTCAGGCGAAGCGTCAGGCGGTTCGGTGACATCGGGAAAACTCTCCACGCGGCTCCACGTCGCTCCGGCGTCAATGCTCTTCCACAGTCCGTCGTGACGCGTGCCCAGAAATAGGATGTTCCCTTCATGGGGATCGACCGCCAGACGTTCGCCGTTGCCGCGACCGTTCTCGTTGCCGCCGAATTTGAACGGGATGCCGGCGCGCTGGAAAGTCTTGCCACGGTTACGGGAACGCAAAATCGCGCCATTCGGTGTAGCCGGGTTGGTGTAAGTGCCGCAGGCGAGATAGACCCGATTGGGATCGGAGGGATCAACCGCAATGCTTTCCACGCCCATCAAGTTCAGGTCGGGGTAGGAAACGCAGTCCAACAGCGGCTCCCATCGTTTGGTCCCGTCATTCCAGCGATAAGCGCCGCCGATATCCGTGCGCGCGTAGCGGAGACCTTTCTCGGTGGGATGAAAAATGATCCCGTCGACGAACCCGCCACCCACAATTTGCACGCTCTTCCATGTGTACGGCACGGACCCAGGCCGGCCCTGGGGAGGTTGAGCGGCTGCCCTGGGGCGCAGAGCGAACGCCGACAGTATGAGTGCCAGAATTACTCCTGGATTTCGCTTCATTAGAGCTCCTTGACCGGACAAGCCGCTTATTGGAGCTTCACGACGACCTTGTCTCCGCTGTAATGCACCGTGCGATCGACCCGGGGGCTGAACGAAAATGAGACAGGTTTCTGTTTCGAGACAAGCACTAGATTGAAAGTACGCTCGGACAACGCGCCTTCGAACGAGCCCTGCCGTTTTCCGATCGAGAGTGTCCTCGCGGCGTCGTCCCAGTGGACCGGGATACGGCTGAACATGCCCTTCTCGTAATTGTACGTAAGCCCGTCATCCTCATAGAGAGTGAAGGCGCCATCCGACCCCTGGTAAATGAACAAAGTGATTGGGTCGGATTTTTTCTCGGTGGTGTACTGAATCTCCGGACCAAAAGGAACAATCGAACCTGCCCGGATGTAGAGCGGCAGGGAGTCGTAAGGCGCAGGCGCTTCGATCGTCTGACCTCCCGCATGTAAAGTGCCACTCCAGAAGTCATACCAGTTCGCTCCGGCGGGCAGGTAAACCGCCCGGCTCCGAGCTTTGTAGGTGGCGACCGGGCTCACCAGAAACGCCGGGCCGAACATGTACTCGTCGGCCGTCTCGCGGGCCTTTCGATCGGCGCGGAAATCCATCACCAGCGCGCGCATCAGGGTGCCGGCGTTTTGCGTCACATCTCCGGCGAGGGAGTAAACATAAGGCAGCAGACGATACCGCAACCGGTCGAACTTGAGCTGAGCCTGATAGGCGGGATCCGATTCGCTTCCAAGAAACCACATTTCGCGGTTCGGGTATTCGCCATGGGAGCGCAGAAGCGGCGTAAACGCGCCGAACTCGAACCAGCGTGTGTAGAGTTCGCGCCATTCTTCCACATCCTCGGGTTTGGGATGTTCGACCGAGAAACGCTCGGGCACGGAGAACCCTCCCACGTCCATCGTCCAATACGGAATTCCCGAGAGGCAAAAGCCCAATCCGGCGGGAATCTGCGCCCGCATCGCGGTCCAAGTGGAGGAGGTGTCACCCGACCAGGTGGCCGCCGCGTAGCGCTGCGCGCCGGCAAACGCCGACCGAGTGAGTATGAACACACGCTGCTGCGGCGCTGCTTCACGCTGCCCACTGTAGACGCCCTCGCTGTTCACCAAGGGATAGGCGTTCAGCACGCGTGCGCCCGTGCCGAGAGCGGTGGGATTCATGTGGGTCTGCTGGCCCTCGAGCGTGGGCGTTGGAAGCATGTCCGGCTCTGTCGCATCCATCCACCAAGCGTCGACATTCTTGCCGAACAATTCGCGATTGATCTGGGACCAGAACAACTTGCGGGCCTCCGGATTGAAGGCATCGTAAAACGTATCCGGATAGCCGACCCAGTCGCGTATTCCCTCGCGCAAGTTCGGTTCGTAAAGAAAGCCGCGCGAGTGCAGGGCGTCAAAGTTCTCAGTGCCGGGATAGAACTTTCCCCAAACGGAAATCATCAAACGCGCATGCTTCTGGTGAATGCTGCGAATCCAGCCTTCCGGATCAGGAAAGCGGGCGGGATCGAACTGGTGCGAGCCCCAGGCATTCTCTTTCCAATAAAACCAGTCCTGCACAATGTTGTCGAAAGGAATTCCGCGCGACCGGAAGCCGTCGATGACGTCCAAGCTTTCCTGCGCCGTCTTGTACCTTTGCCGGCTTTGCCACAGGCCGAAAGCCCACACCGGCATCATCGGCGCCGCTCCCGTGATTTGCCGATATCCTGCGATCACTTGGTCGACTTCCGGCCCGTACACGAAGTAATAGTCGACGCCGTCGCCCACCTCGGCCCATAGCGAGGTTGCGGCTTCAGGCGCGGGAGTTTTCCACGATAGATTCACCGCGGTCAGTGCGCCCTGGTCCTTTGTCCACTCGAGGCGGACGTGGTAGCGGCGCTTGGCCTGCAAGTGGACTCGGGCCAAATCCTTCCAAGGCAGCCAGAACTGGCGCCAGTGGTTGACGACGAGCTGATCGCCGATCCAAAGTTTGATGCCGTTGTTCGAGAAGGTCTGGAAGAGATAGTCCCCCGTGACCGCAGGTTCGAGCTCGCCTTCCCATCGGACGCTGACGTCACCGTCAGGCAGATCGGGGTGGATGATCCGATTGGGGTGCGGATTGCCGTCGGGAATGTAGACGTCGATTTTGGCGTCACTCCGCAGAGCGATGAGCCGGTCGAAGTGCGCTCCAGCGTAGTAGGAACCGGTCAGGCCCCCGGGTTTGCCTGCGCCATCGAAAAGCTGAGCGGCGGGAATTGCCTCAAACGGGCGCAAATCGCCGAAGCGCGTAAGCGAGGTATTGTCCCACAGGATGCCGTAACCGCGGCTCGAAACCAACAATGGGATAACGGCCGTTCCATTGTGTTGCCACAAATCGAGATCGTAGCCCTTGATGTCCACAAGCCCGAGCTGGTTCTCGCCCAGGCCGTAAAGCGACTCGTCCGCGTTGGGCTCCCATTGCTGCTGCACATGGTTGGTTTTTTCTCCCAGCACCTCAGCGGGGGTGATAGAACGGCCAGCATTCTTTTCAGCCAGAATGGGCTTAGCCGATGCATCCAGGAACGTCACCGCGCCCGAGGCAAGATTCAGGCGCACTGTGAGTTTCGCTGTGGTTATGGTTGCCAGACTCCCCGTGTTGTACAGGCGCCAAGCAGGGATCGGAGCTTGTCGCGGCAAGACAGCCAGGCTCTGGCGGTCGAAGAAGGACCGGTCGTTAGAGTACGCCACTCGAATGATGTTGTCCGCGCGGACCTGCAATTTGAGGAACCCCTTACCGATAGGAAGCAAGATCCCGTCAAGTTGCTTTTCCGGGACTGCCGCTCGAACCAACGCCGCACAGACGAAAATCAGCACCCCAGCGCCCAGCAGAACACTGCGAAAGTATCGACTCATGTTTTCTCCTAGAAGTTACAGAGCATGGTACCTCATTGGTTGCGCGCGATCAATGCTGTTGTTCGAGGAGAGGGGCTAGCGCGGCGGCGCGAGGTTTCGAAGCCGCTTGTCCAGCCACTGCGCTTCGTCTTCAAACCCTGCCTGCCGATGGAAGTCGCGCAAGCGTCGGTAGCGGCCAACTACATCAAACCCGATGCTCCATTGAAGCTTGCGCAGGTCAACCTGGCCCACGATGCCCCGACAGGCAGGGCGCAACCCAGGCTGTTCTGACATAATCCACCCTGAAAATGGAGAAAAGTCGCTGTCGCAACCTGCCTGTTTCGGTATATGCTGGCTCTCCACCCAGGGCCACCGGGTTAGAAATCGAGTGGTTCCGAACGGGGTGGCGGCGGGGAGATAGAGATTCCGCCCTGTTCCGAACAACTGATCGTGTATCCGAAGGAAGGAGGATAAGGCGATGATGCGTAGGCTTTGGTTTGCCGCTGTGGTGATTGTGCTCATGGCTGTTTCCTCGGCCGGAGCTGAGCCGCAACCGTACCAGAATTTCAAAGTCACAGTCTTTATTCCCGTACAGGTCGTCGAGCGGATGGACCACGATCCGGCGTGGATGGAATCGAGCTGGGAGACCATCAGCAGCCGCCTGCATGTGGACAAAGTCTTCATTGAAAACTATCGCAGCGGCACGAGCGCCGATGACGCCACGCTTGCCCACGTGAAGAGCTTCTTCCAGTCGCACGGCGTGGCGGTGGCCGGCGGCATGGCGTTGCTGGGACCAGGCGGCCAAGGGCAGTTTCGCACTCTGGACTATAACGACCCCAAGGACCGGGCGCTCGTCGAGCGCATATCCGCCCAGGCGGCGCGGCATTTCGATGAGTTCATTCTCGACGACCTTTTCTTCACCAACACCAAGAGTGACTCCGACATCGCGGCCAAGGGCAACCGCACCTGGGACCAGTTCCGCATGCAGATGATGGACGAGGTGTCTCGCGATCTGATTATGAAGCCCGCGAAGGACGCCAATCCCAAGGTGCACGTCATCATCAAATTCCCCAACTTTTATCCGTCGTTTCAGGGAATGGGATTCGATCTCGAGCGCCAACCGCAAATCTTTCCCGAGATCTGGACCGGCGACGAAACACGCGATCCCGTGGTCACGGACCAGCAATTGCAGCAGTACGAGAGCTATGAGATCTTCCGCTACTTCGAAAACATCGCGCCGGGACGCAACGGCGGCGGGTGGGTGGATCCCATTGCCATGGGCTCCCTGGATCGGTACGCCGAGCAACTCTGGGACACGATTCTGGCCAAGGCGCCCGCCATCAACCTGTTTGAGTACGCGGACCTGTTGCGCCTGGCGGAGCCCGGTGATCGCACCGCCTGGCAGACGCGGCCCACGTCTTTCGATTTCTTTGAGATGGTGCGTGAATGTTGCGGCTTACCCGGCAGCCCGGGGGCGAAAGAGCCGCGGCTGGCTGATGCGGCTGCTTACGCCCTGCGTCGGGTGGACCAGGTGGCGGGCGCGCTGGGTACGCCCGTTGGCTTGAGCAGCTACCGGCCGTATCACTCAAACGGCGAGGACTTTCTCCACGACGTAGTGGGCATGATCGGAATTCCGGTCGAGATGTATCCGGAATGGCCGCAAGCGAAGACCGTGCTGCTGACGGAGACGGCCAAGCAGGATCCCGACATCGTCACGAAAATCGAGCAACACCTGCGCGCGGGAGACAACGTGGTCATTACCTCCGGCCTTCTGAGCGCGCTCCAGGACCGAGGTTTGGACCAGATTACAGATATGCGCGTCACCGGCCGCGTCCTTGCAGCTACCTCTTATGTGGAGGGCTCCGGCTTCGGAGCCGGCGCCGAAGTCGGCACCTCGAGTCCCATTCTCTTTCCCGAAATCCATTTCTACACGAACGAGGATTGGGCGGTCGTGCGCGGTCTGGCCAACGGCCGTGGCGTGCCGCTGTTGCTGATGGATCATTACGGGAAGGGAGAGCTCTCCGTCTTGACCGTGCCGGAGAGCATGTATGATTTCTATCGCCTGCCTTCCGGCGTGCTGGACGCCATTCGGAGATATCTCGGGCCCGAATTGCCCGTGAGGCTCGAAGGCCCGGCGAAAGTGAGCCTGTTTGAATACAACAACGGCTCCTTTGTCGTTGAGTCTTACCTCGATAATCCGGTCGTGGTAAGGATCGCCGGCAGCTTCGGTCACATTGAGAACTTGATCACCGGAGTGACGTTGAGCGGCGATCCGCTTGCCCCAGCGGGATGGGCACTGTCTCGCCCACGTCCCTCCGAGACCACCCAGGTGGCTCGCCAGTGTGGCTATGAATTGCAGATCGAACCCCACAGCTTTCTAGCCTTCCGCGAACGACCGTAGACTGCGGCCCGACTTCTCCAGCGGACTCCCCCGGCGGAGCATAAGAATCTGCGGGGAGCTGGCAAGATCGGATTGGTGCGCTGAAGCCGGGGTATTGGGCCGACGTCATTGCTGTTCCAGGTGATCCGCTCAACGACATCAGCGTGCTACAGCGTGTCAGCTTTGTCATGAAGGGTGGCGTGATCTACCGGAACTAGGCGGGCGGATTCAGCACAGTGCCCCGACGTCACTTGGACGGATAATCGGGTTACCGCTTGCAAATGACGCTGAGAGCATTCATACTCCCAACATGAGCGTCAAGAATGCGGCACTGCTGGCATTGATCGGGATGGTCCTGCTAACGGTTTTGGTGGTGGTAGGTTTCATTTCCACCGTATTGGGGGTTATGCGTGATCTGATTCCGGCGATGGCGCTGTTGACGTCGCTGGTTCATGTGTTCGCGAGCCTCAGTGTGTTGGTGTTCTTTTACGTCTTCTACCGAGCGCAATCCTGATACTCGAAGAGCGCCACATCAAGCCGCGGTAGCCGTATTAACGGATGTGTTGCAACAACTCCCGGGTGGCGCCGACATCCCGCCTTGCGGGACCTTTAAGAAGCCAGGACAGGCCACGGATAGGACGCGGCGACGGAGATGTTGCGCGTGTTCGTGGGGCGCATACATGAAAGACAATGTATGCCACCCGCGAAAATGCTAATAGAGCCGGTAGCCAAGGTCGGTTTTCTTGGCGCACCAAGCGTAGACTCCTATGGGTAAGGTCTGCGCTCGCTAATTTCCATCTCAGTTACACCCCGACAGAAATCCTCTCCCTGGGCCGCAGGCAAGGATCGCTCGTAGTCTTCAACCGCCCCCGGGTCGAAATCTCTGATTTCACGGAGCCGGTCATCAGGAAACCTCGTGACGATTTCATCTAACAAAAACTTCGCTATCGGAAGGCTGTTTCGCTTGACCTCCGGATCCGCGGCTGTGGCAATCTTCTTCAACCACATGAAGTAAGTCGCAACTAGGGCGAGAAATATTCTTTCATCGGATTTCTTGGGCGGCGTTCGAAATGAAACGAAATGCAAACCCCAGAAGATATACACGTTCTGATCGTGCTTGTCGCGAATCGATTTGTTCATTTCAGAGTAGGCCGCCAAGGCCTTGCCCTGCCGGAGGGCCTCTTTGTAAAACACCTTTGCTGCCTGCGTTGCTGTCGCATTTCCAACGCTCCACAGCGTCCCGACATAAGCCCGCGCGCCTGCACCGATAATCATCGCTGCCATCTCGTGCGAAGATGAACAAGTGTTGTTGAACACAATAGGGCAGCCGAAACCAGCGAGCGAGTCGAAAGAACCTTGATGGATGCTGTCGTAGCATTGAATGTGACACGAAGTGGCGATTGGCGCGTTGACTTTGGACCGTATTACACCGCTTGGACGGTCGCCCTCATCCTTCAAAGCCTTCATCATGTCTTCAAAAACATACTTTGGATAGCTCTCAAGGCGTTGGCTCCGCCAGGCGTAGTCATCTAGTTTCGCGAATAGCGCCTTCCTTGTGACATGCACCATGTCGCCACCGGAGGGCGAGAATCCCACAATTTCATAAAACTCGAGCTTGTGCTGATTCCCCTGCCTGTCGTCAAAAGTTTGGATCACATAATACCCGTCAGTCTCTCCCCCGTGAGCACAAATGTGCATCACGTCGAAAGGAAAGTGGCTCCCATAGTTCTCAATCTGCTTGACCGTCGCGTTCTTGCCGAGAAGTTGCTTGATGATGTAATTGTTGTCATCGAGGAGCGTGCAAACGTCGTCCGTTTCCTCTGTGGCGAACTGTTGGGGAGAGAATACCAGGGCGCTCCCGAAGTTCATCGGATTGTGTTCCTCAATGATGGTATTCGCGATGAGTACCCCGCAATTCACGTCCTTCATAACGTGGCTGCACGGGATGATATTTTTGATGCTTAGCCCGTATGGGAGACCCACGGTGAAGAAGGTGGCGAACCGGTATTGTAAGAAATTAATGCATTTGATTCTTGCGGAGATCATCCGCCTGACTTCGTGGAACGCTGCGTGAGAGTGATCGTTGCCCCAATCGTGAAGCTGTCGAGGAAGTAGCCTAATCTCTTCTCTGTCAACCGGAGGAACAAGCACCACATCTGCATCGATAGCAAAAGCGTAGTTGACCGCTGCAACGTCATCCAGACTTCCGGCATTTTCAATAAGAACCATACCCTCACCGCGACGCAGGTATGTTTCCTGTAGCGGCGGCGCACTCTCGTCGATCACAAGGCGCTTGTGTGTAAACTTTGCAAGCAGAAGACCTTCGATTATTTGCGACGACTTGGATGCAATCCGGTCGGCCTGCAACTCTGCGGATGTCAGCCGCTTCAAAAAGTCGTCAACTGAGTTGATCTCGATCAGCTTTTGTGATGGGAGAATAGCGCGTAGATAGCTCTGTTGCGCCTCCGTGAGCCCCAGAAACAAAATCACCTCGGGATGAATCCGAGCTAGGGCATTGTTTATAGCAATGGCGGCTCTCGTTCCCAGGATGTGCGCAAAATACCCGTCCTTCCCGAGCTGACAGGAAGGGGAATAGGGTGTGTCGATCGGGGGAAATTCGAAAACCGGGAAGTAAACACCATCGGTCTGAAAGTAGCTCGATACCACGGCTGCAAGAACGACCTGAGCGTTCGTGGCGATGCAAACGCAGCGCTGTTCGATTCGGGGCGCAGTATCCATCAATTTGTAATTGTACCTGCAAAACGGCTGTGTGCCAATCGATCCCGTTGGACGCGGGCTGGCGCAGAGCGAAGCTCTGCGATCTGGGAAAACACGGCGCGGAATCAGGGGAATTGGTCCTTGCTCATATGGGATGAGTAGGTAATTAACTGGAGCTGTCCGGAATGGAAACGCTGCCTTGAAGCGGCCATGATGGGTGTTAGTATAGCGCCTGCAACGCCGCGTACATTGCTAAAGCGCAGAGCTTCGCTCTGCGCCATCCAGCGTAGAGGTTAACCCCTCCCTGTGTCATTCTGAGCATCCATAGCGGAAAACGGCTATCCGTGATGACAGAAACGGGGTGCCGCGGGGTAAGGCCGAAGGGTAGGTTTGTCGTGCCCTGCAAGGGCACAAGATGGTAGCCGGGGGCAACGCCCCCGGAAAGCGCCACGCTCGATCCCCGACCCTGGAGGGGTCGTATTCCCTTGGGCCGTGGTCCGCAAGACCGGGGTGACGTCACCCGCATTCGACCCTTTCAGGGTCGGACCTTGTGTGGGGCGCGTTTTCCGGGGGCGTTGCCCCCGGCTACTGTATGGATCCCCTGCGGGGATCAAGGATGGACCGTCCCGAGGAGGTTCTGGGGGCGCAAAAAGCAGGCAAAAGGCCTTCCGGTCCGCTCGGCCTAAATTGCTCAATTGAAACGAGTAATTCATCGAGTTTCTGGAGATCGAAGCGAAGAATCCCCACATTTGACAGCGCAATCAGTGCGAAAGAAATGTCGAGATGCTTCGCGGAGTTTACCTGAGCGAAGTGAATGGGCTCAGCATGACAGACCCGAAGGTAGTATTAAACGGGATCTGCCGCAATCTATGCGGCCGCGTGCGGTCGTTCAAAAAAGTATCAGGCTACGATCGAATTGGGGCGTGGAGGCGCTTTCCCGATTTCGCTTGGTTGGATGATGGGCTATTGAGGGGAACTCCCCCGCAGAGTCTGCGAGCGCTTCGCATCAACCCACCGCCTTGCCATCTTCGGCCACGAAGGAACGCCGGCACTGTTAGTCGAACGTTCCCCTGAAGGCCAGGCGCTGCTCGCCATGCACCTCGGAACTGATGACAGCTTGAATCGGCCAGGTTGCGACGGTCGCACGCATGGCGATCCTCGGCCATGCGTGCGCCTGCCAGCACCTATTTCTTTACTTCAGCCTTGGCCTTCCTGTGTGCGGCCTTGGCTTTGGGAGGTGGTCCTAGAAGCACCTTCAAATCCTCGGAGTTGTAAGGGTAGTACTGAAGAGATTTCTGCCCCGTCGTGCTGAGAACAACATCCACCCGGCGATTGTTGGCCAGCATGAACGTGGGAAAGTGCCTCAGAACCCTCTCGCGGTCCTCGGGGCTGAGGTTGGGATTCTGCTCGGTCAACTGCTTGACGGCTGCGGCGTCGAGGTTCTGTTGCTTGCCGAACCATTTGCTCTCGATGTTGGATTCGGCGATTCCCTGCTCGATCAGGAAGCTTCGCACGCCCGCGGCGCGCCGCTCGGAAAGCGCCATGTTATATGCGACAGACCCGCGCTTATCCGCATGGGCTTGCAGGATCAAGTGAGCGTCCGGCCTCAACTGCAGGTATTGCTTGAAATTCGTCACGAGTTCCTGCAGGCGCTGCCGCTGGCTGGGAACCAGCCCGCCCTCCGGTTTTGCCTTGGTGGGAAGGTCGGTTGGGAAGTAGACGCTGTTTAGAGAAAGCTTGAGCTCGAGGACTTCAGCGGTCGCTCCTTGTGCCACCTCAATGGACCCGACAATGTGCAAGGCGGCAGTCCGCGTGTCCGAACCCCCGCAGGCATTGGAACTGTGGAGCGCATAGGTGATGGTTTCGTCGATCGGTCCCACGTCGGTCTTGCTGGGCGTAGGTTGAACAGTGCGGTTACCTGTGGGCGATACGGAACCGAACGGATCAAGCGAAGCGGTGTCAGCCCCGGGGGCGGACCAGGAGATTGAAGCGCTCCCTTGCTGATCGACTTTGTCACCTACCTTGTGGTAACGAATCTCCGCCGGTGTCACGCTCAGCGAACCTTGAATGTTCGAATTCACGGTGACCGTGGCGTCGGAAGTCACCACGCCGCCCGGTCCGGTGGCGGTTAACTTGTAGTCGGTGGTCTGCTTGGGTTGGACCGTTTGCCCGCCGGAGGCGGCCACGGGTCCGACTCCGCTGAGCTCGACGCGCGGGGCGTCGGTCGAGGACCACGTGAGTTGAGTCGAGCCCCCACATTCAACTTGGGCTGAGGCGCTCGATAACTGCGCGGTGGGCTTGGCCACGGCCACGGTGATGCCGCCAGCTTCTGCCTGAAAGCGCGGCAGGGAACCCAGAGACTTGCCCTCTGACCAGTCCACTGTCTTTTTCTCTCCTGGGTTGACCAGGGGGATAATCGTTCCCTGGTTTCCGCCCACGGTAATCGGCCCGGAATAGACTGTCCCCCAGCAACAGCCAAGAACGGTGAGCTGATAATCTCCGGGGGGCGCCAGCAGTCGTCGCTTCCCGCTGCTGAACTCACCCACGTTGCCGACAAAGAAGTCCGGCGTATCCCCGTTCAAGAGCACTACGGCCCCCTGCGGACCCTTAAGCTCTATCCGCCCCCAAGGGCCTGGTACGGTCCCGGGAATAGCCTCCAGCGCCACAGACAGGCTGCTGGTTCTTCCGCTCTCGGCCGTGAACTTCGACGTATACGGTTTGTAACCATAGTTGTAAACAGCTAGCGTATGCTCGCCTGGGTCGGCACAGAAAAGGCCGCTTCCCCATCCTAGCGGCACGTCATCAATAAAAACGTACGCTTGCTTGGGGGTTACGTGTAACTTGAGATGTCCACATTTTGCCAGGAGAGGTGTGGCTCCCAGCAGTAGAACCGCAAGGGACAACACAAAGCCTAACAGCACTCGACGCAATGTTCTCATAGGGTTTCCTCCCCGCAGTTTACGGTACTTGCCCACCAACGCTCTTTGGTAGAGAGAACGTCTTTCTCTTTTCTCATTTGTCTGCCAGGATAGTCAAGATTTTCCTTTTGACTTCCCGTTCGACTGGTAATATACCCCTAGCCGCTTCTCAATGCAATGGCCAATCGAGTTTTCAGCGTTCGGTGCCGCCGGCCCCCACGGAAGGGGCCAGTTTTACCACTCCTGAGAATGCCTAAGCCCGTAACGGCCTCTCTTCCGACCGATTGCTCCGAGACTTTTGCTTCACCTGCCGCGAGGGAGCGATGACCCTGCCTCAAAAAAGAGCCTTGACAAGCTATGCTTAATATGGTAGCCTACGCAATGATGCTCGGCTGTTCCGCCATGATCCGAGAGACCTCACCGATGACTCCCCCACCCTTCTCTCCGAACCGACAGCATGTCACTGCGTCTCTGTGCCACGACGAGCGAAGTAACTTTAAAAAGTGAGGGAACGACGCGGGAATGTCTATGAAAACAAAGGACCGCTGTGGAAAACTCGGGGGCAAAGCGGGAATGTCTATGAAAACACAGGCACTTAGCCCTTAAGAGCGGGAATGTTGCTGAAAACAAAGGACGTAGATTGTATGTCGTAGGCGGTAGGTGGCTCCCCCTACCGCCTACTACCTACCACATGCGGGTAGGTGGGGAAGAGCAGGTTCCAGGTGTCAGGGGACAGGCAAGGGGGTCAGCGATAGGACTGATCGATTGATGATGACGTGATCTGGCGATGTCTTGGGGGTGGGGTCGGCAATCTGCCCAGACGTGTCGGGGTCTTGCCGGCGCCAAGGGATGCCGCCGGGACCGATCCCGCGTGGCGGGACCGCCCTGCTGTTTGTCGGCGGAAGACTCAAGAGCGAGATTCTACGCGCAGTTTATCCTGAGCGGGCAGAGCGAGGTCCTTCTCCCGCAGGGCGGGATCAGGATGACAGCGAAGGACTCAGAATGACAGGCGGCGGGGTTTTGCTTTACGGATGACGAACAATCCGTATGAGGGGAAGATTTGGTAGCGCTACCGGGAATCGAACCCGGGTTTTCAGATTGAGAATCTGACGTCCTAACCCCTAGACGATAGCGCCAAAGAGGCCACTCAACTTTTCTAGCATCGGCTGGGAAAGCTTGTCAAGCGCTGGTACTGGGTTAATTTGATGCTGTAGCGGCGAGTTTATCTCGCCAAATGGCGGCGTAAAGCCGCCTCTACATCAAATTGACCCACTACCCAAGCGCTCAGCGGTAGACATCCTTGCGGTGCCCGACTCGAAGAACCCGGACTATCTTCTCCACATCGTCGATCTGACAGACCACGCGGAAAGCACCAGTCCGGCACCGCCACAGTTTGATCTTCCCGCCGGTGAGGGCCTTACCCAACCGACGCGGTTTGTCCGTGCGTTGTATATTCTCGAAGAGAAAACTAGTGATACGTTCCTGTGAGGTCCGGTCGAGCTTCTTCAGCTCAGCGAGAGCCTTTGGATCGAACCTTATTTCGTACGTTGAGTTCATTGAGTGCGGCTTCCCAAGAAATCGGAGGAAGGTTTTCTTCCAGTCGCTGGAGGGCGATCAAGTAGTCTTCCTGCTCATCAAGGTACTCTTCAAGCGCACGCCGAACGTACAGGGACTTTGACCTGCCCGTGCGCTTGGCTAACCTTTCCAGCCGCTCCTCGAGCCGGGCGTTCAGGCGTACTGCGATAGGCACCGGAAAGTCACCTCAGAAGGAATATCGGAACTCGCAAGCCTCTTTCTAAACCTCGAAACCCATCTTACGCATTTCGTCTCGGTTCTTGCCGGCGCTGGCATCCGGGCCGACTAGCGTTGAATTCCCGCCATCCAGTTCGACCACCACCCAGCCAGGGAATCGGACCGCGCGCAATGCCTGCACCACCGCAGCGAAATTCACGATGCCCAAGCCGATTTCACAAAAGGGAGGGCCCTTCCCGCCCACCAAATTGCGGTCTTGCCGGGCAACGGCCGCTATTTCATTGCGCAAGTCCTTGAGGTGGAGAAAGCACAAACGTTCCCCGTAAGTACGAATGACCTCGGCAGGGTCCGCTCCGCCAAGCGCCAGATGGGCGACATCGGGAATCAGCTTCACCCATCGCGGGTCGGTGGCTTCCAGCACTCGCCCTAATCCCTGGCGAGTCTCTCCAATAGTTCCGAAGTGCGGGTGGTAGCCCAGGGTCAATCCAAAGTCTTGCGCCACCTTCCCGAGTGTATTCATTCGTGACCCGAGGTTCTTTATATCCTCCGCTGAATACTCTTTGGAGGGATTACCCCGGTCGGTTACCTGGAGGAAGGTCCCGCCGAGGCGAGAGAAAAACTCCGCATAGCTGCGCACCTCGGCATTCTCATTTCCTTGCCGCTCCGGAGCCAATTGTACGGCCGAACAGGAGAGAGCTACGGCTTTCAACTTCAAAGCGGCTAGATGTTCCCCGAGTTGCTGCGCTTTTGTTGCCGGGTAAGCCTCGCGAACCCAGCCCAACAACTGCACGCCCCGGTAGCCCAAACGCGAGATGGTGTCGAGCGCATGGGTGAACTCCTCGCGAGGCCACGCGATGGTGGCGTACCCGACAGGATTCGGCAAGACATCCCTGGCGCCGGCGCGCAGCGTCGCGAGCGCCCCTGGCGCGACACTCAGACCTGCCAGGGTTCGCAGGAATTCCCTGCGCCCGCAAAAGCCCCTCGGAGTTTCTGTTTCAAAGAGTCCGGTCATAGCGCCTACCCTCCTCCCCTGTCGCCTTCCTAGCGCCGGTCCCGCGTCTGCGGGACCGGCACATGCCGACCCCGCGCTTGCGGGGTCGGCGCTACTTTTTTGACTTTGGACCTTCGACTCTCGACTTGTCAGGCAGGTGCGAATATCGAATATCTTCCGCTAGTACTTGGTCAATGACGAAAAATTGAACTCGCGAATCTTCATGGCCGGTACTACCATTTCGAAGGACTCTTCCCCCGCCGTCCTCTGCGGCTGGCCCATCATTTCCACCTGACGGAGCATTTCTACGACGCTCTGATTGAATCGCAGGTTCTTGATTCCGTGCCGCACCTGGCCATCCTCGATCCAGAAGGTTCCGTCACGCGTCATGCCCGTCAGTATTTTCTGATACGGGTCCACCTCGCGGATATACCAGAAGCGCGTGACGAGCAAACCCTTTGGAGTGGACCTCACCATGTCCTCGAGGCTGGAGCGCTCGCCCTCCATGACAATGTTTAACGGAGCTTCGCCAAGCTCGTTGGGAAGGGCGAAACCATGACCGGTGGGCTGCGTCTCCATGGTGTGGGCGGTCTGGCGCGCGTAAACCAGATTTTTCACCACGCCGTGTTCCAGGATGGTCACGCGCTGGCGTGGAACGCCCTCGCCGTCAAACGGAGCTCCCGTTTGGGAGGGGTGAAAGACATCGTCGCGGAGGCTGATGTTTTCGCCAAAGACCCTTTCCCCTACCCTGCCGGTAAGGCAACTCCGCTGCTCATGCACCGCCAGCCCGCTGAAATCGAGAACTAAGAAGCCCAGAAGGTCGAGAACGGCCGCCGGCTCGAGGATGACGGTGTATTTTCCAGGCGCAATCTCCCGCGGCTTCCTGCTGTTGAGAGCTTTCTGAGCCGCCCGCTCGGCCAACTCCTGCGGTTCCAGCTCGGGCCAGTAGGGAGAAGTCTTCTTGGCCCAGCCCGAACCTTCCCGGGCCAACATGGTGACGGAGAATTCCGCCAGTGTTTCCTCATGGAACGCGGAAAGGCCGCGGGAATTAAAGAGCCCGTAGGCGCTGGCCCCGCTGGAAAAAACGCCCGCCGCCGTCAGCCGGTTCTTTTCCGCGCGCTTGATGACACTCGCGACGGTTGCGGCGCGAGTGGCAGGACTCAACTCCGCCGTCTCACCGAAAAAACGGCTAACGGCCCGGTAAGTTTGCGGGCCCGGCATAGGCAGAAGGTCTGGGTCAGGCGGTTGCAGGCGTGCCAGCACAAGGGCGCCCTCGCAAATCTGCCGAATGGACTTCTCATCGAACTTGCTGGTGCTGGCACGCGCCATCCGGCCCTCCGCCACCACGCGCACCGAAAGCGTGGTGGTCTCTTCCGAAACGTTCTGATGAATAGTGTTGTTGGCGAACCGGGTTAGCGCGAAGGAGGAGGAGGAGACCAAGACCTCCGTCTCTTCGGCGATGGAGTATTTCAGGACTTGACCGAAGATCTCTTCGGCTCGTTGACGGGACAAAGTCATTTCAGGATTTACTCATTGACTCATTGAATCATTGAGCCATTGACTGGGAGCCGTCTCAGAATTGACTCATTGATCCATTTCAAGACTAAGTGATGAAGGGATTGGGCTGCCGACCCAGTGCGAAGCACCCTCCCCAGTAATGTCCTTTCCATCGCCAATGGCGCAATGAATCAATGAACCGATGATTCAATGAATCAATGGGTCAATTCCCCCCGTAGGCGACTCCGACCTGCACTTTGCGAAAGCGCGCAGGGGATGCGCCGTGGCCGGTCCCCATAGCCTGCATGGGCTGCCCTTTGCCGCAAGTGGGCACGCCCCACAGCGTCCAGTGCTCGGGGCCGCAGATGGCATCGCAGGAATTCCAGAATTCGGTGGTCATCCCGCCGTAACTCGGGTTCTTGAGCATGCGCGTCTTCTTGCCGCCGCGGATTTCCCAGCCAATTTCGGTCCCGAACTGGAAGTTGTAACGCCGGTCGTCGATAGACCAACTGCGGTTGGTCTCCATGTAAATGCCGTCATCCGTATCGGCAATCAAGTCCGCCAACTTCCCGGCGCCGGGGAGCAGGCTGACGTTGGTCATGCGGATGAGAGGAATGCGATTCCAACTTTCGGCGCGCATGGCGCCGCCCGAGCGCGCCTGCCGGATGGTTGCTGCGGTCTCCCGCGAGGTCAGATAGCCCACGAACAATCCATCCTTGATAATGGCCGTGGACTGAGCCGGCACGCCTTCATCGTCGTAGGCAAACGTTCCCAGCCCTGGTCCGTGAGCGGGCGTGGCATCCGCAACCACGTTGACGATTTCAGAAGCGTATTTAAGACTCCCAAGCTTTTCCAGCGTCAGGAAACTCATGCCGGCGAAATTCGCTTCAGTCCCCAGCACCCGGTCGAGCTCGATGGGATGACCGATCGACTCATGGACCTGCAAGGCCAGTTGCGAGCCCTCGAGGATGATGTCCTTCACACCCGTTGGGCACTGGTCGGCTTTGTGAAGCGCCACCGCTTCTTCGGCAATGCGCGGCGCATTTGTAAGCAGGTCCAATTCCCCCACGAGTTCATATCCCCGGGTTTGGTACTGGCCCCCGAAAGAATTCGGGTAGGAACGCCGTTGAATTTCACTTCCGGCGAAGGAGGTGGCGACGAAACCTGCTCCGGTCTGGGTCTTCACCTGGTCGATCTCAGAACCGGCGGTGGAGAGGAAGAGTTGTTCGATGCGGCGAAAATCCATGGACGCTTCGGCAAGCGTCACACCCTTCACCCGCCGAAGCTCTGCATCCACGTCGAGCATCAATTCCAGGCACGTTGACACGGGAATCGAAAAGGGATCAATCCGGCACGGGGCTTCCCAGCGGTCGACGATCTTGGGCTCCTTGGCCAACTTAACGTCGTGCTTCTTCGCGGTGGCGCTGGCGCGCGCAATTTCGACCGCGCGCGCCGCTGTGCGGTCGATGCTGGCGCGCGCGAGATCGTCAGTGGCGGCAAAGCCCCAGGCGCCCTCCGCCACTACACGGACCCCCACTCCCATGGATTGGGATTCCCTCACTTGTGCGGGCCGGCCGTTCTTGGTGGAAAGGTAACGCTGCCGCAGGTCCACAACGCGGACATCAGCATAACTGGCGCCGTGTGCCTTGGCGGTGTCCAGCGCCCATCGGGCGATCTCCTTCATTCTTTCACTACCCTCAGAAATAATTGAGTCATTGAGTCATTGGATCATTGAGTCATTAAACCATTTCAAGATCGCGTGATCAGGCAACCAAGCCGCCGGACCGGGAGGCAGCACCCCCGCGATCTGTTCTTTTCAATCGTCAATGAATCAATGGCTCAATGAATCAATGACTCAATGACTCAATTCCTCTAGGTTCCTTCCGACCAGGAGGCTAGGTACTCCTCCTGTTCGGGGGTGAGCTTATCAATAGTCACACCCAACGATTCGAGCTTGAGCCGCGCGACGGTCTGGTCAATTTCCGTCGGGACGGGATAGACCTTGGGCGTGAGTTGCTGGGCATGCTTGACTATGTATTCCACGGAAAGCGCCTGGTCGGCGAAGCTCATGTCCATCACGACTGCGGGATGCCCTTCGGCCGCCACCAGATTGATCAACCTGCCTTCGCCGAGGACGTAGATTTTGCGCTTGTCGGGCAGAGTATATTCATCCACAAACTCGCGAGTCTGGCGCTTGCCGATGGACATTGCCTCGATCGCAGGAAGGTCCAATTCAACATTGAAGTGGCCGGAGTTCGCTACCACTGCGCCATCCTTCATCGCCTGGAAATGCTCACCCCGGATGACCGATTTGTTTCCAGTGACAGTAATGAAAACGTCTCCCCACTTAGCCGCTTCCGCCATCGGCATCACCTGCAGGCCGTCCATAACAGCCTCAATCGCCCGCGTGGGGTTGATCTCGGTGACGGCGACCTGGGCTCCTAGCCCCTTGGCGCGCATCGCCACGCCGTGCCCGCACCAGCCGTAACCGCACACTACCACGTGCAGGCCGGCGAACAAAAGGTTTGTGGCGCGGATCACCCCGTCAACTGTGGATTGCCCCGTGCCGTAGCGGTTATCGAAGAGGTGCTTGGTGTCGGCGTCGTTCACGGCAATGATGGGATACTTGAGCACGCCGTCTCTCGCCATGCTGCGCAAACGGATCACGCCCGTGGTGGTCTCTTCCGTCCCGCCAAGGACGCTCGGAACCAGTTCCTGCCGCTTGCTCAGGATGGCGGTGACAAGGTCAGCGCCGTCGTCCATGGTAATCTGGGGTTTGTGATCCAGCGCCGACGCGATGTGGGAATAGTAAGTGTCTTTATCTTCTCCCTTGATGGCAAAAACTGGAATGTGAGAATCCTGTACCAGGGAGGCCGCAACGTCATCCTGAGTGCTCAACGGATTCGACGCGCAGACCACTACATCCGCGCCTCCATCCCTCAGTGTAATGGCCAGGTTTGCGGTTTCCGAGGTCACATGAAGACAGGCAGAGATTCTTATGCCTTTCAGCGGCTGTTCTTCAACGAACCGCTTCCGGATCAGGTTTAGGACGGGCATCCATTGGCCTGCCCACTCGGTCCGGGTTTTGCCCTTGGCGGCCAAGCCGAAGTCTTTAACGTCACAAGCAAGTCCTTGGTTGGTTGGCATCTAGATTCCGAACTCCTTTCGCAATACCTCCGCCTTATCCGTTCGCTCCCATGTGAACTCGGGCTCCGAGCGGCCAAAGTGGCCGTAGGCGGCGGTTTTCTTGTAAATCGGGCGCAGCAGGTCCAAGGATTCAATGATTCCTTTGGGGGTCAACCTGAAGTGTGCGCGAACCAAAACTTCCAGCTTGCAGTCATCGACTTTGCCGGTCCCGAAGGTATCCACCATTACGGAAACCGGTTCCGCGACTCCGATGGCGTAGGCCAATTGGACCTCCGCGCGGTTGGCTAGTCCGGATGCAACAAGGTTCTTCGCAATGTAGCGAGCCATGTAAGTGGCGGAACGGTCCACCTTGGTGGGATCCTTGCCGGAAAAAGACCCGCCCCCGTGGTGCGCCATGCCACCGTAAGTGTCCACGATGATTTTTCGCCCGGTAAGTCCGGAATCACCTACCGGCCCGCCGATTACAAAACGCCCGGTAGGATTAATGTGGTACTTAGTACCCGGGTCGAGCATGTGGGCGGGAATTACCGGCTTGATGACGCACTGCAACACGCCCTCGCGAACCGTTTCAATCGCCACCTTGTCAGAATGCTGGGTGGAAACGACGACAGCTTCCACGCGCACGGGCTTGGCTCCCTCGTACTCCACGGTGACCTGGGACTTGCCGTCCGGACGGAGAAAACCGAGAATTCCCTGGCGGCGGGCTTCCGCAAGACGCAGGCAAAGCTTATGCGCCATCATGATGGGGAACGGCATCAACTCTTCGGTCTCGTCGCACGCATAGCCGAACATCAGTCCCTGGTCTCCGGCCCCGCCCGTGTCTACCCCCATGGCAATATCCGCGCTTTGTCTAGTCAGATTTGGGATTACTCTGCATGTATCGGCCGTGAACCCGGCATCCGGTTGGGTATACCCAATAGTGCGAATCGTCTCCCGAACCAGTGGATCGATCTCGAGCTTTGCCCTTGTCGTTACCTCGCCGACCACATAGACGTTCTGGTCCTTAACAACGGTCTCACAGGCGACGCGGCCCAACCGGTCCTCGGTCAGGACAGCATCCAGGACCGCATCGGAAATCTGATCACAAATCTTGTCGGGATGCCCCTCGGTGACGGATTCAGACGTAAAGAGATGATGTTGCTTCGGCCCAGACACGCAGAGCCTCCTTGGTATTTACTAGGAATGTGACGGCCAGCACAAACATCTGACCCTAGCATAAGCTGCGGAAAAGTGTCAACGCTTTCAATCCGTTGGTGGTGTCCCATTGTGAGCGTCAAATTAGGACAGTACCAGGCCGCCGCGCGTCCCTACGCCGGCTTTACCAGACTCCGGCGGGACAACAGGTAGGCTTTCAGGAAGGGATCGATGTCTCCGTCGAGGACGCGGTCAGTATCTCCCATTTCAAATTTCGTTCGATGGTCCTTAATGAGCCGATAGGGGTGTAAAACGTAGGACCGGATCTGGCTGCCAAAATCGATATCCGCCTTTGCGGCCTCGAGCTTGTCAGCCGCTTCCCGCCGTTTGCGCAGTTCCAACTCGTAGAGTCTCGAACGCAGGAACTTCATCGCCATTTCCTTATTGCGGTGCTGCGAGCGCTCATTCTGACACTGGGCGACAGTTCCGGTGGGGATGTGGGTGATACGCACGGCGGAGTCCGTCGTGTTGACGTGCTGCCCGCCCTTGCCGGTTGAGCGATAGGTTTCAACCCTGAGTTCATCCGGCTTGATTTCAATATTGATCGTGTCATCGATCTCCGGGCTGACAAATACAGACGCGAAAGAGGTGTGCCGGCGGGCGGCTTGGTCAAAGGGCGAGATCCGTACCAACCGGTGGACGCCAGTCTCACCGCTCAACATGCCGTATGCGTAATCGCCGGCCACCGTAAAAGTGGCGGATTTAAGCCCCGCCTCCTCCCCAGATTGATAATCATTCAGTGTAAAGGCGAAGCCGTGACGTTCCGCCCATCGCTTGTACATGCGGAGCAACATCTCGGCCCAGTCCTGCGACTCGGTCCCGCCCGCTCCCGGGTGAATCGCGACGATGGCATTCAGGCGGTCGTTTTCACCGGCGAGAATGGTCTCCGTCTCAATGCGCTCTACCTCTTGCCGAAGTGCCTCTAATTCGGTCCTCAACTCACCCTCAACTGGTTCGCCCTCGCGTGCCAATTCGAAGTAGGCATCCACATCGGCCAGCCGCTGAGCGAGTTTGTCGTCTTCTTCGATCTTCTCGCTCAAACGCTTCCGCGCGGTCAGGATTTTCTGGGAAGCTTCCTGGTCCTGCCAGAAATCAGGCCGGGCTATTTGTTTATCGAGGGTTTCAAATTCTTTGCGGCGCTGAGGGGCGTCAAAGAAAGCTCCGCAGTTCGATGGCGCGTCGCTTCCAGTCGTCATATTCCCTTTGCAGTTCTTCGATCACGTTTGCTCCTGATTCCAAATGGTGGAGGACGCGTGGTCATTGCCCAATCCCAGGCTTGCGACCCCCTCACCCGTCCCGCGTCCCGATGAAGTGCATCGGGATCGCGGGCCACCCTCTCCCCCAAGGGGGAGAGGGTTAGAAACGTCTCAGCAGAAATGTAGAAGATGTAATCGCCGCTACGCTGTCATTCCGAGTCCTTCGCTGTCATTCTGATCCCGCCCTGCGGTCCCGCTACAGCGGGATCGCTCTGCCCGCTCAGGATAAACTGCGCGAGGAATCTCGCTGTGCCCATTCGCCGCTACTGGTCCGTCAGCCGACGGATAAAATCGCCGCGCCAAGGACCATCACCACAGCCAGGGCCGCGCACAGCCACGCGAAGACATCGCCGCGCTTGGTATAGAAGGTCTGGCCTCGACAGTAACTGAAGTTAGCAGGTAAGACCATCGTTCGATGGCGCGCGATTCGTTTCTCCACCCGCCCGTAGGGATCTATCAATGCGGTAATGCCGTCGTTCGTTGCGCGCAACAAGTAGCGGTGATTCTCAATCGCCCGGAAGCGCGCCATCTCCAGGTGTTGAAAGGCCGCGGCTGAGTCGCCATACCAGGCATCATTCGAAATATTCACCAGCACCTGGGCGCCCGTCAAGGCAATCCTTCTGACCAGTTGAGGGAAGATGTCCTCGTAACAAATGAAGATGCCAATCGTGCCTTCTGGCGTCTCCGCGACGCGGTAGCTGGTCCCAGGAACGAAGTTCCCCACTTCCGCGGTAATCTTTCCGATCTTATCTGGAAAGGCCCAGGCCGGAACGTACTCACCAAACGGCACCAAATGCATTTTATCATATTGCAGGATTTCGCGCCCCTCCGGGTCTACAACCACGGCGCTGTTCGTGATCTCCGAGGGTCCTACACCGAGCGGCACAACCGTGTTCACCACTACGTACGCCCCGCCCTGGCGCGCCATCCTCCCCACAGCCTTCCTGAAAACCTGATCGCGGGTGAAATAGAAGGGCGCAGGGTTTTCCGCCCAGATAATAAGGGGCGGCGCAACGATGTGCGGCGCCCCCTTCTCGTCCAATGCGATGTTTTCTCTCCGTCTTTGGTCTGAAAGTGCATCCAAGGACATGTTCACAAGCTGATTCAACTTTGCGGGATTAAGCCAGGGCGCCCAGGTGGTGGCCGATCCCTCATCCAGCGGCACATTGGGTTGCACCAAAAGCGCGAGATTCGGGCCTTTAGTGGGGACGGGCGGCGCGAACGCCCAATTCCCAATGAGCAGGAGCGCAATCCACCCAGCCAGCACCAGGCCAGGCCATCTCGTCCCCCAGTGCAGCAATGCCCATGCCCCCAGCGCGCTCGTCGTGGCCGCCAGGAACGACAGCCCGTAAACCCCGGTCACGCAGGCGATTTGCCTTAAGCCAGCAGATTGCACACCGTAGCCGAGGAGGTTCCAAGGAAAGCCCGTAATCAGGTACGTGCGGGCAATCTCCATGGCCACCCACAGGAATGGGCTAAGTAGCAAGGCGAGTGCAGGCGACCGGCGAGCCACCCACCCTGCAATCAAGCCGAATACTCCAAAAAAGACAGAACAGACCATCACGAAGAGCAGCAGCGCTGTCACGGCAAGGCTCAGACTGAGCCCGCCGTATTGCCGCGTGACCTCGACAAACCAGTAGCAACTCCCAGCAAGAAAGATGGCCCCGCTGAGATACCCCCAACCAAAAGCGCGCCAGGGACTCGCCTCGCCCGCCAATACGAGCAGCAGCGGGAGGACGGCGATCCAGACCAAGGGATGAAGATTAAGCTTCGGGAAACAGGCTACAAGGAAGAAACCACTGAGGGCCCCGGCGACCCACCGAACCGGAGTCTTTTTGAACAGATTCATTGATTCATTGATTCATCGGTTCATTCATTCATTGAGGCGCGGGCGACCCGCCGAACCGGAATCTCTTTAGAGAGCTCAGTGTTTGATGAAGGGCTTGAACCCTTCCTGTGTGAGCTTCGTCCGCACCTTTTCCGCATCATCCTTCGACTTGAACGGGCCAACCTGAACCCGGTACAGGTTGTCATTGGCGTGCGCGTATTCGGGCGTAACCAGAAATACCGGGTAGCCGCGCTCTTCCAGGATTTTCACAAGCGCGTCGGCATCTTGTTTGGTCCTCGAAGCCACAACCTGGACCGTGAATCCGACGCCGACTTCCCCGACCGCGGCAGGACGAGTTGAGGTCGCGCCAGGTTCAGGTTCCCTTTCGGCCTCCGCGGGCGATGGGTGAGGCGCCGTCACGGGTGACGCGGTGCCGGGCGCCGTTACAGGTTTCTGCTCGCCGGGTGGTGAAGCAGGGGCGCTGGCTTCCATGGATGCGAGCGGCGGCGGAACAGAGGTTGTGGATGGCGTCGCACCACTGGATCCGACCGGCGTGGTCTCGAGGGGAGTATTGACGGTCGGCGGAATCGTGGCAGAAGTTGCGACACGCTCCGTGACCGGCGCCATCCGCGCTGACCTTTCGTTGAATCCCACCAGGAAACCCAGCGAGAAGAAAACCCCGCAAACGGCTACCCCCGCCAAGAACACCAGGATAAGGTGCCGCGTGGATAGCCCTTTGTCGCCAGGAACACGGTCAGCATTCATGGTCAACCTCTTGATACCTTGCCTCAGGCCCCTGGTGTCTCCCGCCCATTACTTGTTTTCTCCTCCGGGCGCAGTGTGGGCGCCGGCCTTTCCGAGCAAAGCACTCAGTAGCTCAATCGGGATCGGAAAGACAATGGTCGTATTCTTCTCGGTTCCGATTTCGGCCAAAGTCTGAAGGTAACGCAGGGTGATGGTGATGGGCTCCTTGGCCAGAATGCTGGCGGCCTCGGAGAGCTTTTCTGAAGCTTGAAACTCCCCGTCGGCGTTGATGATCTTGGCCCGGCGCTCGCGCTCCGCTTCAGCTTGCCGCGCAATCGCGCGCTGCATGTCCTGTGGCAAGTCAACCTGCTTCACTTCCACCTTGGTCACCTTGATGCCCCAGGGCTCAGTGTGTACATCAAGAATGCTTTGCAGACGCGAATTGAGCTTTTCGCGCTGGGAAAGCAAATCGTCGAGTTCCACTTCACCCAGCACCGACCGAAGGCAGGTTTGCGCGAGCTGCTCAACTTGGTAGCGGTAGTTCTGAACCTGCACGATCGCCTTTTGGGCGCTCAGGACCCGGAAGAAAACCACGGCATTCACTTTCAACGAAACGTTGTCCCGAGTGATGACATCCTGCGGCGGGATCTCCCAAGCCACCTCCTGCAGCGTGACCCTAATGATCTTGTCAATGGGCCAGAGGATGAAGATCAGCCCAGGCCCTTTGTCCGTTGCCAAAAGCCTGCCCAAACGAAAAGTGACTGCCCGCTCGTATTCCCTCAATACATTCAAACAAGCCGAAAGCCACAGGAAAATGATGACGGCCACGACGATGTAGACCATGTTGCGCTCCTTTTCGCGTTCTTGACGCGGTTAAGATGCCGGTTTCCGAATGATCGACCACGGAATCCCAGGCGATGACCCGAAGCATTCTCTTTATCTGGTATCCGGCCAAAAGGGGAGCGGCGATGCTCATTCCCTCCTAGCTTGCTTGCAAGTCTATTTGCGTTCCGGGACAGGCTCAACTACCAGAGTCAATCCCTCCACTTCCCGAACCCGCACCCGCGTGCCCTTGGCAATCTGCTGCCCAGCGCGCGCCTCCCACAGTTCACCGTGGACTAGAACCGTGCCATAAGGCTCGAGGTCGGTCTTCGCCACACCCAAGGAATTGACCATCCCGGCCTCTCCCGTCACTGCCTTGCGCCTCTTTGCCGCGATGACATATCGCAGCAGAACGACCATGATTACACCGAGCGGCAGGGCAACGCTGAGCGCTGTGGAGAGGTGAATTCGCGCCTGTGGCCAGGGGGAATTCACAAGGATGAGCGCGCCCAGCACTAAGGCGAGAATGCCACCCGCCGCCAATACGCCATGCGACATCACCTTGACTTCCAGCGCCAACAGCCCCAGTCCAACGAGAATCAGAAGCACACCCATAGAATTGATGGGCAGTAGATTAAAGGCGTACATCGCCAAGACCAGGGCGGCCGCCCCAACAACCCCCGGCGCCACCAAACCGGGATGGGTAAACTCAATGTAAAGGCAAGCCAGCCCGATCGCACCCAGGATAAAGGCTATATTCGGGTCCGCCACCCAGGCAAAGAATTTCTCGAGGGTGGGCATGTCAAAAGACACGATCTCCGCATTTTTCAAACGCAGGGTTGTGGTCGTGTCGTTGAACCTCTTGATGGTCTGGCCGTCGTATTTCTCGAAGATATCGGAGGGGGTGCTCAGCACCGCGTCAATCAGCTTCCCCTCCAGGGCTTCCTTATCCGAATAGGACGAACTCTTGCGAACCGCGTCCTCGGCAAGGGTCAAATTCCGCCCGCGCTTACCCGCAATGGAGCGCATGTAAGCCGCCGCGTCGTTTTCGATTTTGGCCTCCATCGTCTTGCCTATGTCAGCCCCGCCCAGCACCACGGGATGAGCCGCGCCAGAATTCGTCCCGGGGGCCATCACCGCCAAGTCGCCGGCTTCCAGAACGAAGAAGCCCGCGGAGGCTGCACCCGCCCCGCTGGGCGCCACGTAGGTGATGACCGGCGCGCTCGAATTGAGGATGGCGGAGACGATATCGCGCATCGAGTTCTCGAGGCCGCCCGGCGTGTTCAACTCCAGAAGGACCGCATCCGCATGGCTGTCGTTGGCAGATTTTATGCCGCGCACCACGAATTCGGCGCTCACGTGGTGAATCATCATGTCCAGGCGGATTTCAACCACTCGAGGGCGAGTCTGGGCCATCGCCGCGGGCAGACAACCCTCGGCGGCCATTAAAAGGGTGGAAAAAACAACCAACGATCGGAAACGTCGCAATCTCAAGGTACCTTCTTTGCTGCCGAGGGGTGCGAGGAGACTTGGCGGAGCAGTTCCTGCGCCTCTCGGCTTTCCGGGTCGAGCTTTAAGGCCGCCTCGACCTCCTGGCGCGCCTGCTCCGGTCGACCGAGGGAGATATAAACCCGGGCCAGACCAATGCGACCCGCAAAGCTGTCCTGAAGCTTCAGCGCGATTTGGAATTCCCCGGCCGCCTCCTGGTGCTTGCCCTCCGCTTCGAGAACTTGCGCCAAGCTCATGCGCGCATCCCTGTCGCCAGGCACCAGCGACGTCGCTTCCTCCAGTTCGCGCTCCGCTTCGGACAAGCGCCCCTCATTGACGAACCTCGCACCACGAGACTTGTAGACCGCGGCGTGTTCGTCAGCCGGCATACCTGCGAGCCGCTCTTCGAGCGCGTTGTGCACGGTTAGAGAGAGCAAGCGGAAGGCGCGTCCATCGAAATTTTTCTTGAGGCGCGGCTGCGGCAAGACGTCCCGTGATAGTCCGGCTTCCGATCCCACTTCGTGCTGGCCCAGCCACTCGAGCTGAGTCCGTTCCCCCGCCGCATCGCCCAGCTTCCCCAACACAACGGCCAGAAGGGTATGGGCCTCAGAATCGTTGTCATTCAGCCGGATCGCCTCTTCAAGCGATTTTGCCGCCTCGCCGTATCGGCGGAGGTTCCAGAGGGTGACGCCGCGGTTAAAACAAAAATCGCCGTCGGTCGGATCGCTCTTAAAGGCCCGCTCGAAATCGTCCAGGGCTTCTGCATACCGTCCACCCCGGGCCGCCAGCACGCCCGCATTATTCGCTACCTCGTCCAGCGGGATTTCTTTGCCGATCATTTCAAATGCCCTCTCAGCCGATGGGTAATGGCCGAGGAAGAATTCATCCACCCCGAAGAGGAAAAGCGATTCAAGGTAGTCAGGGTCGTCGGGGGCCAGTTTCCTGAGCCACTTCGCCGAGTTGGCATAATCTTTCTGAGCAAAATAGAGCTGGCCAAGGGCAAATGCCGCCCGGTGATCAGCGGGAGCCAACCGGTCAGACTCCAGGAAGAAGTGAATACGGGTGGGGTCGTCCGTGGCCAGGATGCCCCGGATATAGTTCTCAAAAGCATCCAGCCGCACTTCAGGAAACCTGCGGTCGAAATCCTCTTCAGTGCCGACCGTGAAATTGGGATCGTAAGAGGCCATCAGCCGCCATACTAATCGTGTCTGGAGGTCCACCAGTTCGGCCAGTTCACCGCTCACCTCGATGGCGGGGGAGAGCTTTAACTGGCGGAGGTCAAGCAACCGGGCACTTGCGCTGAGGCGGTTTCCCTCCACATTGAATTTCCCCAAGACAGCCCAATCTACGCCCAGGGTTTGAGCTGCCTTGTATTCACTGGCAACAGTCAGAGGTATACCCGCAGGAATACCCAACTGGTCATAGGCGGCATTGCGCTCCCCGCGCTCCAAAACGTAAAGGCCGGGCCCGGAAAGTCGGGAGGAGAGGGTCTCCGCAAAACTCTCCGAGACCCAATTCAGATCTGCCCGGCTACTCTGGTTTTCAAAGGGAAAAACCAGGACGGCATGTACCTCGGAGCCGCCAGCGACTCGCCAGGGGATCAACAAGAGTAAGAGTAATCGGAGCGCTCTTCGCATCAAGACTCAATCCGGAACCTGCATTATAGCATTGACTCTGGCGTTGCGCGTGGCAGAGGAATCTCCTCGATCCCCTATGCGACGCTGGAGGCATGCTTTTATCACCCAAGGCGTATTCGGATTCAATCCTTGATCCCAACCGGGGGGTTGTTCATCAATTCGACGTAAGCAGGGCTCTGACTGATTTTCATAAAGTCCGGATCGTTGAGGATTCTCTTCCGGTCTTTGAACCCGTCCTCAAGAGCCCGGCGCAGGCTGCGCACCGCATCGTCCGCACGCCCCAGAGAAGCAAAAACCTTCCCCAGGTAAAAGTAGTATTCGGGATCGCTCCCCCGCGCCTCGATGATGCTCCCGAATGCGGAGCGTTCCGCGAAGATATTCGGGTCAAGGTTTAAGGCCGTGCGGTATTCCTCCACAGACTCCTTGTATTTCTTCATGTGGAAGTAAGAGGTTCCCAGGTTCAAATGGTAGGAAGCCGAGTTGGGATTCAGCTGGATCGCCCTCAAGTAATACTTAACCGACTTCCCGTACTTGTCCTGCATGAAATAAGTGGTTCCAATATTGTTCAAAGGCTCCGTATAGTTCTTCTGGTGCCGCATCGCCTGGTTGTACGCCTTGCGAGACGCGTGGTAATTCTGGAGCTGCTGATAGGCAATCCCGAGCTTGTTCCACACACTGGCGTCTGCAAAGTGGCCCTGCTTTAGATCCCGGTAATAGTAATCCACAGCATCCTCGTAAGACTTGCGAGCCATATAGATGTCCGCACGCTCCTCGAAGCTGAGTGGGCGGGACTTGGCGGGGCTTTCGCGCGCTTGGCCAGCCGTGGCAGAAGGCGGCGCAGACTGGCCTTCTTGTGCGCCGGGAAGTGTCCACGCACTGGGGATGCAGAGGCAGAGGAAAAGCAGAGGAGCGATGAACCCCTTCATCGCGGATTGAGCCAAGTTTTCAACTCTCATGTCCGAACCTCGCAATGGCGAAAGACAATCACTGGCCGCCGGACCCCGATCCTATTCTTGAGAGGCCGTCTTATGCTCCGGTTCCGGAGGCGCCGGGGGCTTCGATTTCTTGCCTTTGAAAATCGATAAGAACCTTTTTATGATCCCGTGCCTGCCCGCCGTTGACGGAACCTCCGGCGGCTTGGCCGTACCTTGCGGCGGCGCCTCTGTGGCTCCTGAGGGAATAGCAGCCGCTGCAGGCAGGTTGGGTTGACCCTGGGGATGAAAGAGCCTTCCCAGGATTCCCCGCGAGACCTGAGGCGCCTGGGGTTCTGTCCCCGCAATGAAGACTTCATTTCGCACGATTCTTGCGTCACTGGTGGTGGAGTTTGTTTCCATCGGAACGGCAACCACGCCCTCCGGCATGGTAAAAGCCTTCGGGTCGTCGTAACCGGGAACTTGTGCGGCGCGTTTCATAAACTCCGTCCAGATGGGCAATGCGGAGGCCGACCCTGACAGCCTCAGTTCGCGGTCGTCATCGTAGCCCACCCAAACGATAGCCAGCAGGTTTGCGGTGAATCCCGCGAACCAACCGTCGTGCGAAGTCCCCGTCTTCCCCGCCGCAGGGAGCGTGAAGCCTCGATTGCGCACACCGGCGCCCGTGCCGTTGTTGATCACGCTTTCCATCAAGTCCACCATCAGATAAGAGACGCGTGGGTCGAGCACTTGCCGGGTTACTACGGAATCCCGCCAGAGAGTCCTTCCCGCGGAGTCGTTGACCGCAAGTATGAACCTCGGTTCGACGTATTGGCCGCCATTCGAAAAAATAGTATAAGCCCCGGCAATCTCCAGCGGCGTTGCCACATAAGCGCCCAGCGCCATGGCGGGTGTCGCCAGCAGGTCTTTGTTGATTCCTGCGGCTATCGCCAGATCCCTTACCTTGTCATACCCAACCATTTCCGCCAAGTGGACCGTCGCCACATTCAGTGAGTGTGTGAGGGCCTCTCGCAGGGTTACGAGACCGTGGTATTCCTGCTTGTAGTTCTCAGGTTCGTAAGTGAGATCGCCGAACTGGAAGGTAGTTGGCTCGTCGTTGAGTACGGTTGCCGGGGTCACGCGCGGCTGCGAGCCGTCCACACCCGAACTGAGAGCGGCTGCATAGACAAAGGGTTTAAAGGATGAACCCGGTTGTCGCTTTGCCAGAACATGGTTAAGTTGGCTGCTGCCATAGTCGCGCCCGCCCACCAGAGCTTTGATCTCCCCCGTGTGGGAGTCCAGCGCCAGGAGCGCCAATTGGGGCTGATTCGCATCCTGGGTCACGCCGGACTTGACATGCCTTGACTTCTTTAACTCCTGGTCCACTTCGCCAACGCCCAGCCGTGCGCCCTCGGAGGCCGCCTTTTGCAAATCGAGATTGAGTGTGGTGTAAATGCGATAGCTTTGCGAAATCAAATCCTGCTCGGAGAACTGGGCGAGCAACTGATCGCGCGCCATGTCCACGAAGTAAGGCGCCTGGAGACCTTCCACGTTCTGATTGATCACCCCCAAAGTCGCCCCCGAGGCTTTCTCGGCCTGCGCGGAGCTGATCATGGCAAGTTCCAGCATCTGCCTGATCACATAGTTGCGCCGTTCCAAGGCTCTTGCCGGCCGCCGGTAAGGTGAATACAGATTCGGGCCGCGGATCAGGCCTGCCAAAAAGGCTGCTTCGGGCAACGTCAGGCTGCCGACGTCCTTGTCGAAATAAGCGTTGGCCGCCTCACCGAGGCCATAAATGGAAAAACTCCCCCGCTGGCCAAGATATATCTGGTTCGCATAAAGCTCGAAAATCTCTTCCTTGGTCAGGCGTTTTTCCAGCAGCAGAGCCAGGAAGATCTCCTCGAGTTTTCGCCGCCATACGCGTTGGGGCGTCAAGAAAAAGCCGCGCGCCAACTGCATCGTCAGCGTGCTGCCGCCTTGCACTATCTCCTCCGCCCGGATGTCGGCCGCGGCCGCTGCCAAAATGCGGAAAATATTCACTCCGTGGTGGGAGAAAAAGTGATGATCTTCCGCAGCCAGCACCGCATCCACCAGCACTTTCGGGAGGTCCTGGTAACGCACCAAGCGCCGCTTGGAGCGGGTGTTGTCAAACAGGGTGGTGATCAACTCGGGCTCGAGATTGTAACTTTCCAAACTTGTGGCGCCGTCAGGCGAGGCGATGGAAGAAATGCGGCCGTCCCGGAAGGTCAAAATCGCCGGGCCCTCTTTGGCGACTTCGCCCGCGAAGAAAGAAATGGGGCCGGGGGTGATTTCGATCCTGTCTTCCGCCAGCTTATAGACGCCAACGGAGGAGGTCCCGCTGCTTTCGGCATAAAAGGCCCTGCGGAGACGTGCGGCGACCTCCCCCGGCGTGCTCGCCTGACCCACGGAAACCGGCGTGGGTGCGGCGAAGACCAGGGAAGTATTGTTAAAGATGTCGCCACTCAGACGCGCGTCAATGAGGCGGGAGAATCGGACGTAGTAGTAAACGAAAATGCCCGCCAAGCCGAGCACAACCAGTAAGCAGGCAGCGACTAGACCTCTCTTCCTACCTGCCACGCCGGCAAGACGTGACTGCCCCTGCTTCCGGAACGGACGGGGATTCGAGCGCGATGCTGGCGCATTTCGAACCACGGGTTATAGCGACAGGTTCTCCGCCGATGGCGTAAAGTGAAGCTCGAGGGTATAAACCATCAAGTCCACCGGCACCGTGTAGTCCACACTGATCGATACGCGACTTGCGATAGTGACCTTGATATTGTCGGCGGTAAGCGGAACTCCGTGATCCTGTGCGAACGCGACCACCTCATTCCGTATGGCATCCGGCGTGATGGGCTTGGTTCGAACCGCCAACTGAGTGGAAAGCCTCTGGATGTGGTCTTGAAGCTCAAAATTGTTCACGTAAGCGGGGAGGGTCTTTATGGCAACGAAGATGATGGCCGCTAGGAATGCCAAAGATAAAAGAGCCTTGAACCGTCCTGAAGCCTCTTCCGACCGTCGCATACCGCTACTCCGTGGAGACCTTGCTCCTTATACAAGATACTCCACTTGCAGGCATTTTACGACCTCTGAGAGCTTAACATCGCGAACTTTCTTTGTCGAGCGCTGGAAGATTTCCGCCAATCCCTGCTCGAACTTCCGCTTGCCCAAAGTGACTCGGTAAGGCACGCCAATCAGGTCCGCATCCTTGAACTTGACGCCCGGCCTTTCCGCGCGGTCATCAAACAGCACGTCCAGCGAGTTGGCGAGCATTTCTTCGTAAAGCTTCTCCGCCGCCGAGCGGAGTCGGGCATCATCCATGTTGGCCGCCGTCAGGATGACGTCGAAAGGAGCAATCGGCCGCGGTAGAAACATGCCATCCTGGTCGTGGTTCTGCTCCACGGCGGCGCTCAAGATGCGCTCCACGCCAATTCCATACGACCCCATGACCAGCGGGGTCTCTTTGCCGTTCTCGTCCAATACCGTCGCATGCATCGTTTCGGAATACCGTCTTCCCAGTTTGAAGATGTGTCCCAATTCCACCGCAATGCGAATTTGAATGGGCTTGCCGCAGCGCAGGCAGAGATCGCCAGCCGTCACCACCCGCATATCATGATACTCGGCCTGGAAATCACGCCCCGGCGTGACGTTGCGGAGGTGCGTATCATCACGGTTGGCGCCCGTGATGAGGTTCTTTCGTCCCTCCAACGCCCGGTCCGCCAATATCCTTACTCCCTTAAGCCCCACCGGCCCCAGCGAGCCCACGTGCGCGCCGTGCAGCGCCCATGCCTCCTCGGGTGTGGCGGGCCGGAATACATCCGTGCCCAGCGCGGCGGCCAGCTTCGTCTCGCTGAGCGAGTGATCGCCACGCAGCAAGACGACCATAGGCTTGCTTTCCACCACGTAAACCAGCGTCTTCATCAGCCGCGCCGGGCTTTCACCCGTGAACTTTGCCAAATCATCTATGGTCTTCTGGCCGGGAGTGGGAAAGGGCTCGGGAGGCGCGTCGCCGGGCAGGTCCTCGACTCGAGGCGCTTTGGCCTCGGCTTTCTCCAGGTTGGCCGCGTAGCCGCACTCAGAAATGGCCAGCGAATCCTCGCCCGCGTCCGTCGGCGCGGCAAACTCATGGGAGTGCGTCCCCCCCATAGTCCCTGAATACGCTTCCACAATGACGTACTTCAGCCCGCAGCGCTCGAAAATGCGCCCGTAGGCGCCGTAATGCTTCTGGTAGCTGATCTCCAGTCCGGCATCGTCAAGGTCGAAGGAATAGGAGTCCTTCATCCAGAACTGACGCAGCCGTAACAACCCCGACTTGGGCCGCGGCTCGTCGCGGAATTTCTCCTGGATCTGGTACCAGATCTGAGGCAGTTGCTTGTACGAACGCAGCTCGCTACGGGCAATGTTCGTCATCTCCTCTTCGTGCGTCACGCCCAGGCACATTTCATGCTGGTTGCGGTCCATGAACTTGAACAACGTCTCGCCGTAAGACTCGTACCGGCCGGACTCTTTCCAAAGCTCCGCCGGATTCAAAGCCGGCAAATGAAACTCCTGCGCCCCAATGGCGTTCATCTCCTCGCGGATGATTTGCATGACCTTGAGAAGGGATTTCTGCGCCAGGAAGAGATAGGCATAGACTCCCGCCGCCACCTGGCGAACGTAACCGGCCCGCAACAGCAAACGATGACTGGGAACCTCCGCTTCGGCAGGGTCCTCGCGCAAAGTGGGAATGAATGTTTGACTCCAACGCATAACTTTGACCTTTCGACTTCAGCGTACGGCAATCAGCCTTCAGCTATCAACCCTCAGCTATCAGCCCGTGCCTTGCTGACTGCTGATAGCTGAACGCTGACAGCTAGGCGAGAATCCGCCATTGTTGAGGATTTGCGCGCAGGATGTCAAGGAGCAGGGTTAGGATTCAGGATTCAGGATTCAGGATTCGGGATTCAGGATTCGGGATTCGGGATTCAGGAATTCGGGATTCGGAATTCGGGAAACGGCGGGTGGCGCAGACATGCCGCTTTTTGGCATGTCTGCGGTTCCCCCAGAAGGATTCGCCTGACTGCCCGACCTTCCAGGACGCAGACATCAAAGTAGAAGCTGTGAAAATATTGAAAAAACCGGATTTTTTTCTCCTCCAAATAACTGAAAACACGAGGGCGAAAAAGGCCAAAATCAATATTTTCACAGCTTCAGTACCGATGTCTGCGCCACCCCACGGCTCCGCCGCGCTGCGCTACCTGCTGCTCCCCGCTCGTCGCAGGCCAGCGATGTAAGCAGTAGGTCAAACGTACGGAGACGGGGGAAAAACATCTCGGCGCGGGTGGGGCCCGTCAGTTGACGGGTTCGACCCTTTCAGAAACTTGCTTGGTACGTAATCCGTGGGCGGCGGGCACAGAAACCGTGCCCTTGCCCACGGCTACTCATCTTCAACCCCTCCACGGTTCATCGCGCGTGAATGTCGCGCCGCCGGCGCAGGTTCCCTTCGCCTGAAACGATCGAGTTGCTAATAAGGTTGAGACGATTCCGAATTAAGTTCTGCGGTGATCTCTTCGGTGAGTTCGCGGATGAGTTCCCCAACAAGGTCCGGGGGTAGCACGGGAGGAGCCATCTTCGTAACGACCTTGTGAACAATCACGTAAACCCACTCCGGGTTGACCACGGAAGGCGGGTGCTCCGGAGACTCGCCCGGCTGTACAACCCCAGCTTCGGGCGATGGCGCCGCCTCCGCTCCAGGCGGGGCGATATAAACTTGGCCCTCCGCGGCTTCGGCGAGGGAAAAACTATCTAAGCTGGTTGCTGCCATGGGTTTCGGCTGTTGTCCTTCGACGAAAGGAGGCGGTTCGGGTGCAGGGGGAGCGGGAGCCAGCTCATCAATCAGCATCGGCCCCGCCGTCTCGGCAGCTACGCCGGACGCCAGGGTTCTATCGGCTGCCGGCTTGACGAGTTCAGGCGACGGGCGCAGCGGAGGAAGCGGCTTCACCTGTTGTTCCGCCAAGGCGGGTTCGGTTGGAAGAAGAGGCTCTTCAGCAACGACAGCCGGGGGCGCCTCGGGCGCAGCCTCCGCAGGCGGATGAACTGTTTCGGTTACCGGCACCGGCGCGCGGGGCACGCCTGATTCTGCAACGGGTGGTTCTGACACGACCGATGCCAGCTCGGACGTAGCCTCCCGACCGGTCCCAGAGATTGATTCAGGACTGACCTGAACCGACTCAGGTGCAGACTCAGGAATGGGCTCTGGGGTGGGTTCAGGAGTGATCACGGTGGGCTCAGGCGCAGGCTCCGCAATGGTCTCGAAGATTGATTCAGGACTGACCAGAACCGACTCAGGCGCAGCCTCAGGGATGAGCTCTGGGGTTGGTTCAGGAGCGATCACGGTGGGCTCAGGCGCAGGCTCCACACCGCTCCCAGAAATTGATTCAGGAGCAGTTGGAGTTGGTTCCGTTGCAACCTCCAACCAGGGCTCTGGGGTTGGCTCAGGCGTCCCCTCGAGTGCCAACCCTGGGAACGGTTCGGTCGGTACAAGTACCGGCTCCGACGAACCTCCCAGCAGGTCCTCGGGCGGAGCCGCAAGCAGAGGTTCGGGTAAAGATTGTGCCCAGACTGGCAGCGGGGTCTGAAGCGAAGGCTGGAGGGAAATATCGGGCAAAGGCCCAGGCGGCGTCGCCGGTATCTCAGGCGGTTCCGCAAAGGCCATACCAGCCGAAGGCGCGGCCAAATCCGGCTCATGCTTTCCTGTGGCGCCTTCCGGTTCGGAACCCATTGGGGAGACTTCAGGCGGGGCCACAGGGGACCAAGGAGCAAGCGTTTCAGGAAGCGCGGGTGGGGGTGCTGAGGCTTCGCCGAGGGCGGCGAATTTCGCAACCATAGCGATCAAGTCGTGGGGGGCAAAGGGTTTCTTGATAATCCCGTCCGCCCCGACCTGCGCACCCCGCAGCTCATCGTACGGCTCCAGGTCGCTGGCCACCAGCAGCACGGGCACGTGGTGAAGATCCGCTGAGGTCTTTACATAATCACAAACCTCGTAGCCATCTTTGCCTGGCATGGACACGTCGGCTAGAACGAGGACAGGGTGCATTTTGGGTAGTTTCTTGATCGCCGCGACACCGTTGGAAACGGTTTCGACCTCGAAGCCCTCACCCTGCAAAATCCCTTGGGCTCTCCTTTGAATAGTAGGGCTATCGTCTGCGAGAAGGATCAACCGAGCCACACGGCCTCCCTTCAACCTTGTGTCGCGAGATGACTTGCCAAACGAATACCATGTCAATGAGAGAAAGTCAAGGCGCGAAGGGATTGTGAGTCTTCAGTGGGCGCACAAGGTCCAAAAAAACGCCCCGACAGAATCGGCTGGCGTGACCGTTTGCGAACACAGCCCCACCCTGGAGAGACAAAGAAAGGCAAATCAGAAGGGCTTGATAATCTTCTTGAGGAGGTGGAATCGGCCCTTTTTCTTCGGAGGCGTGACCGTGGCAGATTGGTCTTGAGGACCAGGGTTTGCTTTGCTCTCCCGTGCCTTCGAGCTACTTTCATTGCTGGAAGAGTTCACCTTGTTCTCCGGAGCCTTCGAGCTGCTCTCACTGCCTGGAGAGTTTGCATTGTTGTCCTGAGTGTTTGCGCTGGTGCCTTTGTTGGAGTTGTCGACGGCAGGCTTGGAATCAACCGCCTTTCCGGAATTCAAGCTAGCATCGCCTACTGGCTCAGCAACAATCGCAGCATTGGGGAGAGATGGAGCAGCAGGAGTACGTTTCGCCACTTCGACACCACTCGCCTCCGCCGCCCCCAGGCGAACCGGGCCCCGCAAGGTGGCGCTTGTATCGGGCGTACTGGCCATCGCCGTAGTCAATTTTCCAAGCAGGTTCTTGCTGCGCAATCGGGCTGCATCCGCCTGCGCTCGCGCCAACGTCGCTTTGGTGGGCTTTGGAACCGGTTCGTGCATGGCCACGAGCCGATCTTTGGCCTCTGCCGCACGCGGGCTGAGAGGAAAATCACGAACCACACGCGAGTAGTACGGAACCGCTTCCTTGGGGGTTTTCAGGTGTTCCAAAGTTTGGCCCAATCCATACAGGGCCTGATCCCCGCCGCTGAAGTTGGGGTACTTCTCGACCATCTCCCGGAAGCGTCCCCGTGCAGCGCGATATGCCCCCCTCATCTGGTAAAAACTCGCGGTCTGTAACTCCCCCTGGGCCAGGACTTCCTGTGTTTCTCGAAGGCGCGCCTTGACGCGGACCGCCACGGGGTTGTCGGGGTATTTCACCAGAAACTCCTTGAGCTCGACTTCCGCAAGGCGAGCCTCGGCCTGGTCCCGGTCGGCCTTGGCCATCAGGCGGAAATGCGCCATGCCGATGCGGTACTGCGCCTGAGGCGCCTCGGGCGCCGTAGGGAAGAAGGTAATGAAGTCTTTGTATTCAGCCTCGCATTGGGTCAGGCCCGAGACCCCTCCCTCGGCATAGTAAGAATCTGCGATGGCAAGTTTTGCTTTTGCCAGATACTCGCTATCCGGGTAGGTGTTGATGAGGGTTTGGAGAGTGAGACGTCCTACGTCGTAACGACCGTGTGCAATTTCGTTGGTCGACCTTTCGTAAAGAATCTTATCCGGCTGATCGCCAGCATTAACCACCGCGGCTAAATCCGCGCGCCGATGGCGATGAAAAAGACATCCGGGCAGGAACACGCCACCCAGTACAGCCACCCACAAGAACAGCGGCAGACGCTTCCCTCCGGTCTTGCTGATTCGCTTCGCCAGTGTTTTCACTCCTGATTCGCGCCCATCATACTTGGGACATCCGCCGCGATGCGGACACGAGGCGCAGCATTTCGTTCAGCCGTGCCTTTGGGTCATCGCTATAGAAGATGGCTGAACCGGCCACCAGGATGTCTGCGCCTGCCCGAGTAAGTTGCTCCAGATGCTCAAAGCGGATTCCACCTTCGACTTGAATGGCAAAATCCGCACGACGCTCATCACGCAGAAATGCCGCCGCTCGTACTTTCTCCACCGATCTGGGGACGAAGGTTCGCTCGCTCAACCCCGGATCAGAGGACAAAACTGAGAGAAAATCGAACTCCCCCACCACATCCGCAATTGTTGCGACGGGCGTCGCCGGATTCAAGGCAACTCCGGCTTTGGCACCCTGCTCGCGGATCTGGTCCAAAACTCGGTGCAGGCGAGTCGTGGCCTCCACATGAACCGAGATACGATCCGCACCCGCCTCAATGAAGTCGGCAATGTAGCGTTCCGGACGTTCGATGAGCAGGTGTAAGTCCAGAACCAGGTTCGTGGCTTTGCGCAGACTTCGGACGACCGGCTGCCCGACGCTAATTTCCTCCACAAAATGGCCGTCCATCACCTCCAGGTGGAGCATCGGTACGCCCGCAGCCTCCATAATGTGGAGCGCCTCTCCGAGTCGAGCGAAATCTGCCGCCAGCAGCGAGGGAGCAATCAGGGCCATAAGTGAGGTCCCACAGGGAAGGCCCTTATCGTGGGACGCACTGGGTAGATTAGCATAACTTCCCGATTCGTGCCCAGCGCTCTGGGCCCTTTTCTTCAGATCTGGAATCCGTATTCTCAGCACAGCGGGAACTCGATTCCAGCCCTCTGTTTCCAATTTCAAACCTTTTTCAAACCTTTGCCTTTGAACCCACAGGCGTACTTGGACCTGTGCAACGGGAAGGGGTGCGACGACAAGACGGTTATTTGATCTTCAGCAGTTCGACGACAAAAGTGAGTGTGGAATTGGGAGGAATCACTCCCGGGTAGCCGCCCGGCCCGTAGGCCAAATCGGGAGGGATCACCAGCTTGCGCTTTCCACCCACGCGCATGGTGGCCACACCCTCGTCCCAACCCTTGATCACGTTGCCGCGACCCAGCTTGAACTCAAACGGCTTTTTGCCCACGGATGTGTCGAAAACCTTGCCGTTCGTAAACGTTCCCGTGTAGTTCACCACCACGGTGTCGCCAGCTTTGGGCTGCATTCCTTGGCCAACCACCAAGTCTCTGTATTTCAGTCCCGTGGGCGTGGTGGTCAGCGGAGCCGCGCTGGGATGGGCCGCTCCGGCCTTTGCCGTAGGAGCGGTGCTTTTCTGAGTAGAGGACGGGGCCTTCGGGGCGGGCGCAGGTGTGGTCGTTAGTTCCTGCGCAGCCCACACATTTAGCGATAGGAAGGCCAGGAATGTAAGAACTATGGCTGCGTTTTTCATCTTCGTTTCCCCTCCAAGATCGAGCATGTAGGTTTCTTGCGGGCGACTCTGTCCCGCTCGTCCACAGTATCAGGAGTGGGTGGCCCGTTTCAACCGGCACATTGAAGTTATAATCCGCAGATTCCGCACATGACACAGATTACCGTCAGCAGCCGGGGTCTTTGTGGTCTGCACAGTCTATTAATTCTGCGCATCACTTACTGTGGACAAATCGCTTGTTTTCAAGTGCCGGTGCGCCGAAGTTCAGCAGCAGGCCGACTTCAAAGCCCGTGGCCTTGAGGTAGTTGATGAGTTGAGCGTGCTCGACCCCCGTCAGCCGCGCCAATGCTTTCAGCTCCACAATCACCGAGTCAAAGCACATGAAATCCGTTTGGCTAGTTCTCGACCTGCACCAAGCCGTTGCCATTCTGCTTCGCGGCTTTCGGGTCGAAGGGCACGGAGAATTGCCGCTCAATTTTCTCGCGCATGCAGGGCCCGGAGTTGTAAATGCAGAAGGGATAGACCAGGCCATTGGGGGCAGCGTAGTGGATCACGCAACGCTTGACGCGGGCGAAATCGTAATTGTAGGAGTCCATGAAATGCATGCCCGCCACGAGCAACGTCTTGTAGGTGAATGTGCCGTCGCCCCTGCCCCGCCCGTATTCGTGGTCGGTCATGCCCTGCAAGGTCTGGAGGAAGCGCTCGAAGGTCAAACCCGGCGGGGCAAACTGCGGCTTGAAATGCCGGCGAATCTTTTGCCAGGCATTGATCTTAGTGAACATCTTAAATCGTGCTCCCTGGGCTTGCCGGGCGAGCCGGTCGATATCGCGCAGCATGGCGGGCATATCGAAGAAGCGCGTGATGGGGATGGCCTTCTTCGTGTCGGGGTGAACGTAGAGGTAGGTCCCCATGGCGCAGTGGGGGTGAGACGTGAGGTTGGGGCGTTCGTAATTCTGCAAGTTCGACAGCAGTTTCGAGAAGGGCGATATGCAGGACAGGGGGAACCAATCCTCATACTTGTCGGTCAGGCCGGTCTGGTCGGCGACGGCGTGCGCCAGATCCGATTGCGTGAAGCGCTTGCTCTCGAGTTCTCTGCGGTTGATGCGCCCCGTGAAACAAACCGGCTGGAAGCTGAAGCCACTGACGCAGTCGACGTTGTCGATGGCCAAGCGGATCATAGCACCGATCTGATGGTCGTTCACGCCTTTCACGATGGTGGGAACGAAGATGATCTTCAGGCCTGCCTTTCGGCAGTTTTCGATGCAAGCCAGCTTTTTCTCCAGCAGCCTCTGGCCGCGCGTGCGAAGGTAAACTTCATCGCTGACGCCGTCGAACTGAAGGTAAAGCGTGTGGAGGCCGGCTTCCCGGCATCTCCGGGCGAACTCCAGGTCGGAGAATTCAATGCCGTTGGTCGCGCACTGAATGTGGGTGAAGCCCATCTCGGTGGCCATCCGCAGGACGTCGTGGAAACGCGGATAAATGGTGGGCTCGCCGCCTGAGAACTGCACCACGCGGTTGGGCACCGGGCGCTGCTCACGAAGCGTCTTGAGCATCCCGCGCACCTGCTCGAAGGAAGGCTCGTACAGGTATCCCGCGGTGTTGGCGTTGGCAAAGCACACCGGGCAGGTGAGGTTGCAGCGGTTCGTGAGATCAAGATTGGAAAGCACCGTGTGCGAGGTATGGAGTGAGCACAAACCACAATCCTCCGGGCAACGTGTCGCGTCGGGGAATTGCGGGTTCTCAAGTCCCCGGTTGTCGCCGAACTCGAACTCCTCCATCTTGAGATAGAGCTTGGCGTCGGAATAGATCTTGTCCCGAAAGTCGCCGTGCTCCGCACAGGTTTTTTCCATGTAAACCGCGCCCTGCTCTTCGAACAACCGCGCCTCGATCACCTTCAGGCATTCCGGGCAGACCGACTGCGTGGTCTTGGGCAGGCCCTTCTGTAAAGGTTCGATAGGTGCGCCCGTAAAAGTCGCTTCTGGCTGGACGTTCTGGAAATCCCCCCGTCGCGGGGTTCGCACTTCAGGAGTGATAGTAACAGTGGCCATAATGCCTCCGTAAAGAATAATCCTGGCGCAATTACGTACGGTCGGGTGGCGGGGACACGGGACAACACTGAGGCCACAACCGTAAAGCTAAGGTGGCGAGAGATGAAGTCTGCTAACCGAAGAAGGCATCTCCTCCCCGGCCCGAATTAGACCATCCCAATCTTTCCGGGAGCAATTCATATGTCTCGAATGGCGGCATTTAAGCAGCGAATGGCAAAGAGGAGAGGTTGAATGGAATGGCTAAAGAATTGAAAAGAAGGGAGATAGAGACATTTTGTCATTGGTAGGTTCCAGCCTAGGATCAATACTGTTCACATAAGGGGTGTTCAGGAAACTCCTTCCCAATTCGTTCCGCGGTGACCCCCTCACCCGGCCCGCCCCGCCCTGCACCGGACGGTGCGGGGCCCCGGCTGGAGAAAGCGCCGGCGGCGGTCCCCCCTCTCCCCCAAGGGGGCGCGGGGGGCGTTAATCTGAATTTACTACCCTCGCCCCCTTGGGGGAGAGGGGTGGGGGGGGCTAGGGTCGAACTGTGAACAGCCTGCTTCACAAAGCCTAAGTGAACAGCAGTGAGCCTAAGATCCCACCCTACTCTTGGGTGGCTTCGGCACTTTTCGACGTCGATTCCTGGTCTCTAACTAACAATGTAGCGGGACTCGGAGCGGCCACTTGAGCGCCGCTACTTTCGGAAAAGGTTCTCGAAGGCTTGGCGTGCATCCAGAGGCCTGGAAGTGGAGGTCTCCCGCTCGATGGTCGTCCGCGGCGAATAGAAGCTGCAATGGTTCTGGGCGTCTTTCTTCGGGATGCGGGCAGCAATCGGCTGGGTGCATTCAAACCGGCTGGCAGTGTCGAAAAAGGCGCACTGCTTGCAACTGTGCAGTTCAAAGCCACACTTTGGACAGCGTCCTTGCAGGTCGATCCCGACCGGCAAGATCATTGCGCAGGAAGCACACCGTACCACCTCGCGCTTTCCCGGCATGGCCGGAGTCTTCGGCCCGAACTGCTCCTTCCTGGGGGCAGGCTTCCTCTCGGACCTCTCGCGATCGCGGTCCGAGTCCATGTATCCCCGCTGTCCATACTTGCGTCCCATCCTTAACTCCCTTCGGCTGGAGGAATTTCAATCGACAAAGGACTTCCCCGTGCGTCTATCATACGCTCAGCTATCATCAGGAGCCAACAAGAAAATAGGTGGTGTCCTAATATGCGACGTAGGGCCGCTGCGCAGCGAAGGCGTCAAGGAGTTTTCGCCGCGTCCGTGCGGGCCGTTCCGGGCGACAATAACCCACGGACTCGAAGCCAATCCGCCAGCCGTTGCGGCCAGGATGACAATACGGGATCTTTCGGAGCCAAGCCCACCCCGTGCCGCCCATGCTCGTAAATGTGGAGTTCCGCCGCCACGCGCGCTTTTCGAAGGGCCATGTAAAACGCCACGCTGTTTTCAGCCGGAACAGCCTCGTCATCGTTGGTGTGAAAAAGAAAAGTTGGCGGCGTTTGAGCGGTGACCTGCTTTTCATTGGAGAGATACTCGGCCAGCTTGGGATCGGGGTTATTACCCAGCAGGCTCTTGCAAGAACCCTCGTGCTGGAACCATTCGCTACAGGTAATCACCGGATAAGCCAGGATGGCAAAGTCCGGCCGTGAACTCGCGCGTTCAATGGCATCGGTGGCGGAAGGGTTTCCGGCGTCGAAGTGTGTTGCCGCCGTGGAAGCCAAGTGCCCGCCGGCAGAAAAACCCCAGATGCCGATGCGGTCCGGAGCGATCCCCAATTCCTGCGCGTGCGCGCGGACGTAGCGCACGGCGCGCTGCGCATCCTCCATCATGGCAGGGTGATGGTAGCGCGGCGCGAGGCGGTACTTCAGGATGAATGCAGCGACTCCTAAGGAATTCAGCCATTCCGCCACTTGGCGTCCTTCGTGGTCCATGGCCAGCATGGCATAGCCGCCTCCCGGGCACACGACCACTGCGCTGCGGGCCGGTTGGCTCGGAGGAAGAACGTAAAGCGTCAGCGATGGCCGATCAGCATCATGGTTGCCCACTGCTCCCGGCGCCCCACCCGGCCAAAGAAGCACAAGCTTGTGCTCCGTTGCGCCTATCTGCCCCAAGCCCACGTGCGCCGAAATCAAAGCAACTGGCATTAGCGCACACCACACCATGACTCGTGCTCTTGTCACCTTAACCTCCGGAACCAGGAATCCAGCCTGCTTGTGAACTCAGCGACTCCCACAACGCCGTGCTTTGCTACTTCCTTTCAGCCTGCTATGATGAGGCTTGCAGCGCAGGGCGAAAAAAACGATGCTGGGCAGTCCCAGGTTCGATTTCTTGGGCAGTCTATTCTTTCTGGTTCTCGTCGCCATGATGCTTTTCGGCGGCTCGCCGACTTTTCCTCCTGAGCCAGCTCCCCCGCAAGGAAAGGCGCAACCCGCGGGCCAGAAGCCGGATTCGCTGCCCGAATCCCCACCGGCTGTGACCACGAATATACCTCAGAAACCTGGAACAAAGTCTACTGAAAACGTCCCGCCACCGGCACCCGGCGAGGCTCCAACGCAGACCGTAGTCCACACCGTGAACCGGGGCGAAAGCCTCCCCTCGCTGGCGCGCCATTACCTGCCCCAATCAACTTACATGACCACGGCGGAATTGGAAGCAGCAATCAGACAGGCGAACGGCGGCAAGATAGGAAAGTACCTTCGGCCCGGCGCCGAAGTGACTATCCCCGGCGTTCTTATAGCGCCGCTCGTCGAGCAGCCGGTTCCCGTCGCCAAGGATTTCGAGATGCGCGGTATTTACCTTACCGGCTACATGGCTGGCAGTGAGCGTGGTTTTCAGTTGATTCGGCGTTGGCGGGAAGCCGGCGGCAATGCCGTCGCCTTCGACGTAAAGGACATGGACGGCTTAGTTGACGTACCTTTCGAGCACGAGCTGGCGCCTAAGCGGAAGTACGTTCCCATCCGGAACCTTCCCAAGTTCGCCCGCTTCCTCCATTCCCTGAGTTTGCATGCGATCGCGCGCATTGCGCTCTTCCGTGACGAATATCTTGCACAAAACCATCCTGGGTTGGCGGTGCAATCTCACCGCACTGGTCAGCCGTGGAGAGAAAACGGAAAACTGGTTTGGACTGACCCTTCACGACCGGAAGTTCAAAACTATAACTTGGCGCTGGCCCGAGCGGTGGCGACCTCCGGGATGGACGAAATCCAGTTCGATTATGTGCGCTTCCCCGCAGAAGGCGATCAAAAGGATGCCCGATTCGCATTCCAGTCTTCGCATCCGGACTGGGAGCGGTCCGATGTAATCAGCGATTTTCTCTCCCGCGCCTATGACGAACTGCGCCCGCTTGGGGTCCTGGTTTCAGTGGATGTCTTCGGAGTGATGGCCTGGCAACGCCCGGTTGACTTGGAGCACACCGGCCAGGACATCCCAGCCATGGCGCAGTTCTGCGACGTGCTTTCCCCGATGATTTATCCGTCACACTTCTTCGGCATGGACGGATACGCGAGGCCGGGCGATGCGCCTGAGCACTTTATCGGAGAGTCCATGCAGCGGTTCGGCGAGATTACAGCGGAAACTGAGGTTGTTCTGCGGCCATGGCTTCAGGCCTTTGCCTGGCGCACCAAAACGTATTCGGATGCCTATATTCGAACCGAAGTCAGCGTGGCCAGGGAACAAGGCGGGGTGGGGTTCCTTTTTTGGAATGCGCGAAGCGATTACTCAAAGCTATTCCCCGCCATGGCGGAAATGCGCGCCGCGCCGGGCCGCTTTTTCCGCGGTGAAGAGATTCAGGCTGCGCACCGGAAGTCGCCACCCAGCCCCGCTCCCTCAACCCCCGCTGGGACAAAGTAGCGCAGCAGGTCCGAAGCCGTGGGCTACATTGTTCCCACAACACAGCCCACCTCGAACTTGCGATTGCAGGTGAGAGCGACCGGCCGCATTCCCTGTCATGCTCAGCCCGTCCGTTTCGCTCAGGGTACACTCCTCATTCCCTGTCATGCTGAGCGCAGCGAAGCATCTCCGCAGTTCCTTCCCACGCCCAAGCGCTCAATCTTACATGCGAACTGCCGAGATCCTTGGTCGCCCTAAAAGCGGGGCTCCTCAGGATGACAAGCACGAGGCGCAGCCGCTGTTGACATATGTCCCTCCGCGGCTAAGATGGTAGCTGATGCGAAAAGGCATTTGGGTCATAGTCGTTCTGGTGGGACCGCTTTGCGGGGTCACATGGAGCCGCGCGCAAGAAGTGCGGAGTGAGTTGTGGCGCGCGCAGGAGTTGGAGAGAGCCGAGCATTTCGAACAGGCGATTCCGATCTACCTTGGGGTACTGAAACGAGAGCCGAAAAACCTCGAAGCGAACCTCGGACTGGGACGCGCTTACTTTCGCTCCGGACAGCATGCTGAAGCCGCCGACAGCTTCGAACGCGCGCTTCAATTCCAACCCGGAAACCCTGAAATCGTGGAATGGTTGGGCAAGAGCTATCTTCGGGCGCGTGCGCCCCAGAAAGTGCTGGAGCTTTTCAGCCGCCAGGATTCCTTAGCTGGCCATTTTGCTTGGGCCCATCTGCTCCTGGCACGTGCCTTCGACGCGCAGGACAAGTTGGATGAGGCGAGGGGCGAACTCCAGCGCGCCCTTGCAATCGACCCGCATTGCCGGGGAGCGCATTTTGCCCTCGGGTTCATCGCTTGGACAACCCGTGACCTCGAGAGCGCGGAAAAGGAATTCCGCCGGGAGCTTGCCCTCGACTCGCGAGAGGACTTGGCATTCTACTACCTTGCAGAAACACTGGAGGTGCAAGGAAAGCTCCACGAGGCCCAGGCAGTTCTTAAGCGGATGGGCCGCGAAGCCCCCAAAACCTATCTTTACCATTTCGGCGTAGGGAAGATGAACGAATATAACCGCAACTTTGAAGCGGCAGCAGTAGAGTTTCGGGAGGCGATTCGGCTCGACCCAAAGCAATCAGAGGCGCACTATCATCTGGCCCTGGCGCTTCGCAAGCTCGGCGAGACAGCGCAGGCCAATCAGGAATTTGAATTGTGCAACCGATTGCGGGTCGACATGCGGTCCGGGTCTGGACAGGGCATGGGCAAAATGCGGCCGCACCTTCCGGATTTGGATTAGTCCAAAAGGAACGATGGATAGCGAATGTCAACGCTCGTCGTGATGCAGGCGCGAATAAGCAACAAATCCCACTTATGTAAGCTCTAGTTCTTCTTCGATCTCCTGCGGCGACTGCGAGACTTCCTCACCGCCACTCGGGGAAGCGGCTTAATCTCCGTTGGCTTGAGCACGAAGGGTTTGAACCCTGTTGGTAGTGGGTGCACGTGGTTCGAATCCGAACGGTAAAAACCCAAGGGCGTCATTTCGATCTTCAAAACCCGACCCACTGACTGCTTCCACACACAAGAACGGTAAGGGCATCGAAAAGCTTCTTCCCCTGTGACGGCGAAGTGGAGCATCCCCCGCAGGCAAGCAAGATCTGCGTCCAAGTGGCGAAGTCCACGAGGAAGATTTTTCCCGCAGTTGGGACAGCGTAATGGTCGTCTCTGTGCCATGCGCAGATGCTACAATCACACCCCATCATTGCAGCTAAGAACTGAGGCCGAAATCGGAAGTTGTCAGTACGCCGCACGCACTTGATGATGCGTGAGGCGCGAGTGTGACGTGATCCCGGAAAAGGAACGCCGGGACTGCCCGATAAAGGCCGTCGAAACCAGCCAACGCTCTTTGGTTGTTGCCACTTAGGTCCATCCCTGCATCCTAGGCTCAGCCTCTGGGCATTGAATCCTTCTCTTTCCGGCACGGACAATACAGCCGGTCACATGCCGCGATGGTCCGTTTCCCCTTTAATCCAGGCTCTCAAACACGACGATGAGAGCCAGAGCAGGTGCCTTATAAATGCAACTTGCATATATAATCATATATGTGCTATTCTGCGTCAAGAGGAAAATGGATATGCCTCAACGCACTTGCCCACGCCACGGAAATGAACATCCATGCACCTGCGCAATGGGCAACTTGTACCGATTCGTCGAGCCCGTGCTGTTGTTCCTATTGAAGAAGAAGGGCCAATCGCACGGTTACGAACTGGCGGGCGATGTCCGGAAGTACGCGCTGACCGATGCCGAAATTGAAGTCTCCGCCTTATATAGAACGCTTCGGCAGCTCGAGCAGAATAATTGCGTAACCTCTAAATGGGACGTGGAAGGCAGCGGACCCGCCAGAAGGTTATACGTACTAACGCCCCGGGGAAAACAGCATCTTGAAGAGTGGGTCACCGTCCTTGCTCACATGTCGAGGTCGATGACGCGGTTCGTCAAAGGGGCCCAGGCCGCAGTGAATGATACGAACCCCCTCGAGAATGGGCGAATACGAGTGCTGGAACGCGACACGGATCAATCACAACTCGATAGGATTCCTTAATGCCAACTGCCTCCAATGGTTCCTTAATCACACTATTGACCACTGCATAAATAATGCAATACACTGACCTTCAGGGGGGAACTCTTATGCCCCGACTGAAGGGTAGTGCCGATCTGCTGGAGGACCGTCGCCGAAGAGCGCTGGCATTGTGGGATAC
>JBEKHR010000020.1:0-90683 GCA_050012175.1 Terriglobia bacterium
GGCTCCAGCAGGTCGGCCAAGAATTGTTCCAAGCGCTTTCGACATTTCTCGATTTCGCTCTCGGTCATGGACCGGAGCTTAGCACCTCTCCTGTGGGAGGTCAATAACTTAACGTAGTAGTACTAGTCCCACGTCCCCACCCGTTACATTTTAGCTTGCGCAATACGCCGTATCGACATGCGGTTTTCAGTGGGTGTATCATCACCCCTGATTTTGAGGCGGAGGCATCGTGGGTTCGCCCGCCGCCTGCTGCGAGCAAGGGTCCATGCCTGCCGAAGATACGAAAAAGATTTCAAGACCCTCGTGTAAGTCATGACGCAAGTTCAGCTTCAGGCTGGGTTTCGAGTGGGTATGGTGGCTCGGAACCACCTCCGGTCAAATCGGCCTTGTTACCTTTTCCCAACCCTGACGCTTTGCAGCAGGCGCCTTTGTCTTCACAGTTTATGCCCGTCGGTATTGGGCTGGAAAGGGACGGGAGTTGGTCAGCACATTGAAAAGTGAGAGTCCTACTGATAATCAGGAGGGAAATACCGTCCGGATCGACACACTTGAAATCCTCCGTCAGAGTGTTTCGCCCGGCCGTGCCAAGGTAGCGGTGTTTGATTTTGATGGAACACTGTCCCTGATTCGCACGGGCTGGGTGGACGTCATGGTCCCCATGATGGTCGAAATCATGGCGGAACTGAAGACCGGGGAGAGCGAAGAGGATTTGCGGGCACTCGTGGTCGATTTCGTGGCACGTCTCACGGGCGAGCAGACCATCTACCAGATGATCGAATTGACCCAGCAGGTGAAACAAAGGGGTGGCAAACCGCTGGCGCCTCTCCAATACAAGCGCATGTATCACGACCGCCTGATGCAGAAGATTCAGCATCGCAGAGAAGAGCTACGCCAGGGAAAAGTCTCTTCCGAACAATACCTCGTCCCCGGCGCTCGCGCCTTCCTCGCGAGCATGAGAGAGCGCGGTCTAAAACTCTATTGCGCGAGCGGGACGGATCAGGTTTACACGCTTGAAGAAGCCCGCTTACTGGAAATCGAGCAATATTTTGACGGCCGCATTTACGGCGCCCTGGACGATTACAAGAGCTTTTCCAAGGAGACTCTCATCCGCAGGATGCTTTCTTCCATGGAGTGCCGTGGGGAAGACTTGGTTGGATTCGGCGACGGATACGTTGAAATCAAGAACGTCAAAGATGCCGGTGGTGTCGCAGTGGGTGTGGCGACGGATGAACCCCAATGCGGGGTCGTAAACCCGTGGAAGCGGGAGCGGCTGGTCAAGGCGGGTGCAGATTTCATCGTTCCGAATTTCCTTTGTCGCGAACAGCTCTCTAAGGCTTTGTTTCCTGATTGCCGGCTTCCGTAGGGGCGCCGAAGTCGGAAGCGCCGCCCTTTCCTTGGGGAGAGGGCAAAGACCCAATCCCTCCGGTTGTTGCCGGAAAAGGGGCAGAAGTCGAAAAACATGAAATCCAAGTATGAAACATTCGACCGTTCACGCCTTTTGATCAAGCCTCTGGGCGACCGCGTCCACGACATGAAGCTTGACGATCTTCTGCCCCTCGAGGGCCCGGCACCGGACTTCGCGCATCCCCAACTGAGGGAGGTGGCCCGGAGGATCGCCGCTACCAAGGAGAAGGGGGCAGCCCGCATCCTGATGATGGGAGCGCATGTCATTAAAGCGGGTGTGAGCCGTTACATTATCGACCTGCTGGAACGTGGCTATTTGACACATATCGCGATGAATGGCGCGGGCGCGATTCATGATTATGAGCTGGCCCGAGTCGGCGCGACCAACGAGAGCGTGGCCCGTTATATTCGAAGCGGCGAGTTTGGCCTGTGGCGGGAGACAGGGGAGTTGAACGAGGTGATTCGCGAAGCCGCGGACCTCTCCCTGGGGCTGGGTGAAAACGTTGGGCGGCGAATCGAAACCAGCGCCTTCCCGCACAAGAGCGTGAGCATTTTTGCCACGGCTTACCGACTTTCCATTCCCGCTACGGTGCATGTGGGCATTGGATATGACATCACCCATGAGCACCCGAACTGTGATGGGGCAGCCCTCGGCGCGGCCAGCTACCGTGACTTCCTGATCTTCGCGAAGTCGGTTGAAGGCCTGGAAGGGGGAGTCATGCTGAATTTTGGCTCCGCCATCATGGGACCGGAGGTCTATTTGAAGGCCCTGGCCATGGCCCGCAACGTGGCTCATCAGCGAGGGCACGCGATCACGCACTTTACGACGGCGGTCTTTGACCTTGTCCCAATTCAGGGTGACATCCACCATGAATTGCCGAAGAGTGACCCCGGATACTATTTCCGACCCCACAAGACGATCCTGGTCAGGACTGTGGCGGATGGGGGAGAAAGCTTTTACTTCTGCGGTGACCATCGGGCGACCGTGCCTGCCCTGCGACGCACCTTACTGGAGCTCACATGACGACAGCGGAGATTCTGGACGGCTTTAAGAAACTCAAGGCACTGGTGGTGGGAGACATCTGCCTGGATCGCTGGTGCACTTACGATCCCGCCGCCTCGGAACCATCCCGTGAAACGGGGATCCCTCGGCTCGGCATCGTCTCCACAGAGGTCACTCCGGGCGGGGGCGGGACGGTGGCCAATAACCTGGCCGCCTTGGGAACCGGGCAAGTAGCCGTCCTGGGAATCCGCGGCGACGATGGTTTTGGATTTGAGTTGGTCCGGGCTTTGAACGAGCGGGGAATCTCCGCCAGCCTGATGGTGGAAATCGGCCGCTGGCAAACATTCACCTACACCAAGCTCTTGAACAGTCAAACCGGCATTGAAGACCAACCAAGAGTGGACTTCATCTCCACGAAGCCGCTTCCCCTGGAGGCGGAAAAGAGAATCATTGATAACCTTGTTTCCGCGATCGAAGGTTTTGACCTTGTTCTTGTCGCCGACCAGGCAGAGACGACTGCCGGCGGAGTGGTTACCCCTGCGGTCCGTGACTCGATTATCGAGCTTGCGGGAAGGCATGCCAGCAAGGTGTTTCTAGCGGACTCTCGAAAACGAGTGCACCTGTTCCGGAAAGTGATGATCAAGCCTAATCGCGCGGAGGCCGAAGCGGCCTGTGAGCAACTTTTTGGGAATGTCGATTTCAGGCGGCTGCGCGAACACCTGGGAGCCAGGGCGGTGATGGTGACGCACGGACCCCAGGGCACCCTGGTGGTGGAAGAAGGCAAAGAAACGTGGGCCAAAGCCCGCGCGGTCGAGAACCCGGTGGACATCTGTGGCGCCGGGGATAGCTTTGCTGCCGGGACGGCGCTAACCATGGCGGTGACAGGTGACCCCGTCGCCGCGGCGAGCTTCGGCAATCTTGTGGCGTCGATTACCGTCATGAAGAAAGGTACGGGCACGGCTTCGCCGGAGGAGGTCATAGAGGCTGCGACGCGCGGCCCTGTGACCGTCAGTATGTGGTAGATGGTATGTGGTAGGTGGGGGTGCAGGGCCCACCTACCACATACCACCTACCGCATACCACCTACCCTCTTCCGACCGAATTCTCCGAAGGCGCCTCCGCATTCACTTATCGAATAGCTCCAACTCGGTGATCTGGGAAAGAATGTGCCCGATGAGGATGTGTGCTTCCTGGATGCGAGGAGTTGAATCTGCCGGGACGCAAATGCAGTAGCGTGCCACTTCCTTCAGCATGCTTCCGTCTCTTCCCGTAAGGGCAATGGTGACCAAGCCCTTGGCTTTCGCCGTCGCCAGCGCCTTCAACACGTTGGGAGACTTTCCGCTGGTTGAGATGCCGACCGCGATGTCTCCTTCTCCTCCCAGGGCTTCCACCTGCCGGGCAAATACATTCTCATAGCCGTAATCGTTGCCGATTGCGGTGAGCGCAGAGGTGTTGACCGTCAGCGCGAGAGCGGGGAGAGGGGTCCGCTCCATCTGGAATCTGCCCACCAATTCCGCGGCAATATGTTGAGCGTCGGCCGCACTGCCGCCGTTACCGAAGAGCAGGATTTTGTGCCCCTGGCTCAAGGCCGACACGAATTGCTTTGACACAGTGGCTATAAGGCTCAGGATGTCTTTGTCGTCGAGCAGGGCTTGTTTCACTTTCAGACTTTCCTGGATCGAAGTAGCAACCAGGAGAGCGATGTCATGGCTCATATGTATTCCCTCTGCAAAGAAGTCAGTAGTCCGTTGTCCGTAGTCCGTCGAAAGAGGGGCTAGGGGCTAGGGAAGAGCAGTAGGCAGTACGCAGTAAGCAGTAAACACCAAGCACTGCCCAATTCATAATTCACAGTTCCCCTGACACCTGGCCCCTGAAACCTGACACCTGTTCTTGGGAGCTAGAAGCCCAGGGCAACACAAAGGGCCGCCACGTCACCAATGCGTTCGTCGAGCGCCGCTGGGACGATTTCGCAGCTTGCCGCCGCAGGGGCTAGCGCTTCTCGTCGCATGACTGAACGAGCCGGGTCGAGCAGCAAGTCACCCAGCCGCATGGCGAGGCCTCCGATCACGATTCGTTCCGGGTTCAGCAAGTCAACGAGAATGGCAAGCACCGCACCCAGCCGCCGGCCTGTTGATTGGATGATCTCAACGGCAATGCGGTCTCCCCTCTGCGCGGCCAAGCCCACATCCCGCGCCGTCAGCGCCTTACCGGACTGAAGAAGTTCGGTGAGCGTGGTTTTTTGCTTGGTCTTTGCGGCTCTGGCAACCGCCCGGGCCGCCCAATGGGCTATGCCTCCACCACTCGCCCACCCTTCGGCGGAGCCCGCTTTGTTATGTCCGACCGGTCCAGTCCGCGTCAGGCGGATGTGGCCGACTTCCCCCGCCAAGTCGTTAGTGCCGCGATAAAGATGGCCATCCGTGATGATCCCCGCGCCGAGGCCCGTTCCCATGGTTAGGAAGACCATATTCTGCGTTCCCTGGCCGGCGCCAAAGCGGTGCTCCGCCACGGCGCCTGCGTTGGCGTCATTTTCCACCTGGCACTCAGCCCCAAATTCTTCCTCCATAATTGCCTTGATTGGCACGTTATCCCAGGTTGGAAGATTGGGGGGCGATTGGATAACGCCCTGGATTCGGTCCAGCGGGCCGCCGCAACTCACGCCAATCCGCTTGATGGCGGATATCTCGAGCCCTTGCTGAGCAAGCAGGACGCGAATCCCTTCCTTGGCCAGCTTAAGAGCTCGATCCGCGCCTTTCGCCGGAAGGGTGGCAAATTCCGTTCGGCCCAAGACAGTCGGCGGGTTTGCAGAAGTAACGATTGCTGTCTTAGTTCCGCCCACATCTATTCCTATCCAAACATTTTCATTCATGATGCCCTCAGGAGGCAGGCCGCTTGAACTCCTCTTGCCGACTCGAATTGTGATAAGCTTTCGATATCAGGAGCCGCAATAATGAATCGCACGGTGCGCGTATTACTTCTTATTACAGTAGCCGGACTTTTGCCTCGAACCATCGCTAGCAGCACTGAAGGAAGCAAGAGCGATTGGGCTCCCCTCGAGTACCTCTTAGGCAACTGGGTTGGCGAAGGCGGAGGGCAACCCGGCCAAGGGATAGGCGAATTCTCATTTCATCCTGGTTTGCAGAACCGCATTTTGGTACGAAAAAGTTACGCTGCTTATCCGCCCACCAAAGACCGACCTGCATCTCGGCATGACGATCTGACGGTGGTATATAAAGACTCTGACAGCGCGCCGCTGCGAGCCCTCTACTTTGATAATGAAGGGCACGTAATAAACTACTCGATTACGATCTCCCCGGACCAGAAGACGATCGAGTTTGTCAGCGATGTGTTGCCTTCCAACCCCAGATTCCGCTTAACCTACGTTAAAACCGGCAGCGATACCCTGACCCTCAGATTCGAGATTGCGCCTCCAGGCAAACCCGATTCCTTTTCCACCTACATTGAAGCTAAGGCAAAGCGTAAGTGAGTCTCCAAGCTGACTTCTGATACGCCGGCATCTCAGAGAGGCGCCTCTCACCCTCAGCTTAACTCTCCGTCGCCAGCAACTCTTCCAAGCTGACAAAAGTGAAGCCGGCTTTCACGGCGCCGTCAAGGATGGCGGGCAGCGCCTTCACGGTTGCCGACCGGTCCACTCTTTCTGGGGGATAGGCTCTGCGGCCGTCATGGAGCAGGATGATGGATCCCGGGCCCAAAGTCTTGAGTGTTTCGCGCACCATTCGTTCCGCCTCGAGCTTCCAGTCATACCCGGTGTCTGACCAGTTCACCAACCGTAGGCCCCGCTGCTTCAACACGGGATGAAGCCCCAGCCAACGCGCACCGAAGGGGGGTCGAAAAAACTTTGGGCGTTCTCCCGTTACCTTTTCAATTGCCTCCTGGGTGAGGTCAATCTGGCGCGCGAAGAACGCGCGGCTCCGGAAGAAAGGAAACGGGTGGGAATAGCTGTGGTTCCCGATGGTGTGGCCCTCTGCCTGAACGCGCCGCAGAATCTCTGGACAGCGCTCTACGTTCTGCCCGCAGACGAAGAATGTGGCTTTCACATCATGGCAGCGCAGAATGTCGAGAATCTGTCCCGTATAGCTTGAGCAGGGGCCGTCGTCGAAGGTAAGGGCGATTCGATTTCCAGCCGCAGGGCCACGCAAAAGAGCAGGCCCGAAAAGCTGGAGGGTGGGAATACTCCAGGCGTAGACATACAGGCCAAACAGGCTGGCGAGGCATATTACGCAGATTAAAATTATCCAAATACCGCCCATTGCCCACTGCCTCCTGCTGTTAGACCAAAACAAGGTCAGGATGGTAAACGCTACCGTCCACGTGGCGGGCAATAGCGATGAGACGCCGCTCGGCATTCAGGATTTTCAGCAAAGCAGCAACTGGTGAACAGCCGGCATTGGCGCCTCGGCTGGCGCGCGTGGATTGCGCCAATTCGAAGGCGTGTCCGTGCCGCACGCCCACCTCTTGGCGTCCGCGAACCACAAGTTCCGGAAATTCCGGCAGCAGAGCTTCGAGGGGCACAAGGCAGTTTTCTATCCTCTTTTCCTCGACCGCTGCGGCGAGCCGGTCGAGCGTAACGGCTTGGCTTTCCTTGAACTCCGCCACGCCCGTTCTCCGCAAACCTGCCAGGTACGCTCCACAGCGAACCTTCTGGCCCAAATCGTGCGCCAATGACCGGACATACGTTCCGCCGGAACACTCCACTGCGAACTGGACATCCTGCCTCTCAATTCCCAGCAGCTCGAGCGCGTAGATTTCCACTTCCACCGGCGCCAGCGAAACGGGCTTCTGCTGGCGGGCCAGTTCATAAGCGCGCACGCCTCCCACGTGTTTAGCGGAAAAAGGCGGCGGCGTCTGCATCAGACGACCGGTGAATTCCCGAAAGATTTTTTCCAGAACGTCCCGATCAAGCACCACGGGCGAGCTTTCCGAGGTCGGCTGACCCGTGGAGTCGTAGGTATCAGTTGAAAACCCGAACCGGATGGTCCCTTCGTAGGCCTTCCGCGACTTCAGGTAGAATTGTGCAAAGCGCGTCGCCTTTCCCACCGAAACTGGAAGCACGCCCGTGGCGAAGGGGTCCAGCGTGCCGAAGTGTCCAACTTGGCGAATGTCCAGAATCCGGCGCACCCGCGCTACGACATCGTGCGATGTGAGCCCTGCGGGCTTGTCAATGATAACGACCCCGGTAATTCCAGCATGAGCATCAATCATAAGTTAGTTGCGGGCACTGGAGTTGCAATGACGTAGGACGTCCGTTGTCCGTCGTCAGTGGTCCGTTGCCCCTCGTAACAGCGTCCGCATTCCGAGCAACTGACCCGCCGCGGCGGGACCACGGACAACGGGCGATTCAGGCTACTGCTCTTTCTTCGATTTCTGCAAGAGCATCTCAAGCCTTTCGTTTTCCTCTGCGGCATGGTCAAGCACAAAGGTCAACTCGGGGGTCCGCCGCAATCTGAGCCGGTGGCCGAGTTCGTGGCGTATATAGCCTGCGGCGGAAGTCAGTCCTTCCAGCGATTTCTGCTGGGCGTCGGCGCTCCCAAGCACCGAGACGGACACGCGCGCGTGGTGGAGATCTCCGCTCATGTACACCCCCGTAACCGTCGCGAACCCGATGCGCGGATCTTTCAACTCTGTCGAGATCATTTCCGCCACTTCAGCGCGAACCCGGTCTGCCAATCGCTCTGCCCGATGTCCGGGAACCGTCATTGAAACATACACCTTTTAGAAGTTCTTAACCCACCGCGCGGGGGCCAGCACCATCCCCCACAGTCGAGTCGAGAAGTCGAGAGTCGAAGGTCGAAAAGTGCTCGACTTCTCGACTCTCGACTTCTCGACTCTGGGAGGTGGTTGAGGGGCTTCGTGGAAAGCATCAAACACCACGCTCTGACCAAAGGGGGAAACGAATGGCTCAGAAGAATTCCACGAAATGATTCGCCACGTCCTCACCCAGGATCTTTTCTGACTCGGCCAATACCTGGCGGAAGACGGATTCCAGCAGCGGCTGGCTATCGGAGATTGATGCCACACCCAACGTGGCGCGCTGCCAAACGTCCTCGTGGTTCAGCTCGGCAACGGCCACGTTGAACCGCGACCGGAGCCTATCGCGCATCTTTCGCAAGACGGCTCGCTTTTCCTTGAGGGAGTGGGCGTAAGGGAGCTGGATCTCCAGGGTCAGTAGACCAACGGGCATCGCATTCACCCCTGAGCGTTAACGGTCGTCAGGCCATGGCAGGTTCGGGAACCCTTTCCTTCACGAAGGCTTCGATCACGTCGCCGATCTTGACGTCGTTGTAGTTCTCCAGCGCGATCCCGCATTCCATCCCGGACCTTACCTCGGCCACATCATCCTTAAACCGCCGCAAGGACCTTACACGGCCCTGGAAAACCACCACGCTATCACGGATCAGGCGGATCGGCGCCTCCCGAGTGATCTTGCCGTCCTGGAGATAACAACCCGCCACCGTCCCAACATTGGAGATGCGGAAGGTGTCCCGCACTTCCGCCCGGCCCAATGTCGTCTCCTTGAAAACCACCGCAAGGAGGCCCGTCATCGCTTTCTTGATTTCGTCGGTGACGTTGTAAATGATGGTGTGTAAGCGGATGTCCACCCGTTCAAGCTGGGCGAGTTCAGTCGCCTTCCGCTCCGGCCGGACATTGAAACCGATGACCACCGCATTGGAAGCCGAGGCCAGCAACACGTCCGTCTCGGTGACGGCGCCGACGCCGGCATGGATAACCCTCACTTTGACTTTATCCGTGCTCAACTTGTTCAGTGTGTCCGCCAAAACCTCCACCGAGCCTTGCACATCCGCCTTGATGATCAGCGGTAATTCTTTCACGTCGCCGGCGGCCAGTTGCTCGTGCAACTGCTCGAGTGTCAGGCGGGCGCTCTTGGCCAGCGCGGCCTCACGCTGTTTGGCTTGGCGGTGAAGGGCAATCTGCCGAGCCTTGAGAGTATCGTCAATCACCTGCAACCGGTCACCGGCCTGTGGGACACCCTCCAGGCCCAGCACCTCCGCCGGGGTGGAAGGCAGAGCTTCAATCACCGGCCGTCCGCGGTAATCGAACATGGCGCGCACTTTGCCGTAAATCGCGCCGATAATGAAAGAATCGCCGACCTGCAAAGTCCCGTTCTGGACCAGGAGCGTGGCCACGGGGCCCCGGCCTCGATCCAGTTTCGCTTCCAACACTGTTCCGGTTGCAAGTCGTTTCCGATTGGCCTTGAGTTGCTGGAGATCGGCGACCAGGAGAATCATCTCCAGAAGCAAATCAAGATTCTTCCGTAGCTTGGCAGAGACCTCGACAGTTACAGTTTGCCCGCCCCACTCTTCCGGCATCAGGCCGTGCTCCGTAAGTTGCCTCTTGACGCGTTCCGGCTGTGCCTCCAGTTTGTCAATCTTGTTGATGGCTGCCACGATGGGAACATTGGCCGCACGGGCGTGGTTAATGGCTTCCAGGGTCTGGGGCATTACCCCATCATCGGCGGCGACCACCAGTACCACCACGTCCGTGACTCGCGCCCCACGGGCGCGCATCATCGTGAAGGCCTCGTGGCCGGGCGTGTCGATGAAAGTCAACTTGCGCCCTTGCGCTTCTACCTGGTAGGCGCCGATGCTTTGGGTGATTCCGCCGGCTTCGTGCGCCGCAACATTGGTTTGACGGATGGCATCGAGCAGGGAGGTCTTGCCGTGATCGACATGCCCCATGACGGTGACGACAGGGGCGCGGCTCTGCAGGTCTTCCAGCCGATCCGTTCCCTCCTCTTCCTGGAGGATTTCCTCTTCGTAGCTCACCACATTCGCTTCCGCTCCAAACCCCCGCGCAATCTCGGACGCCGTCTGGCCATCGAGGGTTTGGTTGATGGTCGCGAAGATACCTTTGTCCAAAAGGCGCTTGATCACATCCTTGGCGCGTACTTCCAGCTTCGCAGAAAGCTCTTTGATGGCTATGCCCTCGGTAATCGTGATCTTGCGCGTGGTTGGAACTTCTTCCGGCGGAACCGGCTTGGGTGCGAGCGGTGGGGGCACGCCCGGAAGACGTTGGGGCGGGCCCAAGGGTCGCGCCACAGGAGGCCGTACCGATGGAACGCCGCCCGTAGCAAGAGCGCCGGCCGCCGCGCTTGCTGTCGGCCGAGCCGACGTGGGATGCATTGGCCGTGGCTCGCCGGGCCTCCTGGGAAGCGCGGGGCGCACAGGCGCAACCTTAGGTCTTACGACGTGCGGATAGATCGGCTGGCTGGCCGAGGGGTCGCGGCGCACAAGCCGCGCGGCTCGCGTTGGTTTGCCGTGCGCGATGGCACTGGCAGCCAGGTGCGAGACTTCGGAAGCCTTAGGTGGGGCCGGTGGGCCTTCCCTCACCGCGCCGCCACGCGCCACAGCAGCCGCAGGTATTTCCGCTCCAATCCTCACCGCCGCCGCTGGAGAAACTGGGGGACTGACCCCCGGCCGTACAAGAGGCTCCTGGGGCGGTGTTGGCCCAACGTGCCCCCCTATGGCTGGACCTGGAGCAGCCGGGACAGTGGGAGGATGAGGAGCAAGGGAAGGGGGCAAGGGCTTCAGCCCGTGCGGTGCTGGCTGCACCAGCGTCTCCGGAACGTGAACCACTCTTGGAGGTGACGGCGGTATCACCGCCCTCCGCGCCGCGTGCTTAATCTCTTCAAGGGAACGCGTCAAAGGATGTTGCAGCTCAGCCTTGATAATGTCGGGGAGCTTCCTGGGTTCCACGACCGCCGCAGGAGGCTCTTTGCTCACGACAGGAGTCGGCGGGGCCGGAGCGGGAGCTTCCTCAGCAGCCTGTCCCGCTTCACTCGAGACACGGAAATGTTCCCGAACCTTGTCGGCAAGCTCGTCGTCAAGCGCACTGGAATGAGACTTCTTCTCAATCCCTAATACGGCAAGATACTCCAGGATGAGGTGGCTCTTGACCTCCAGCTCACGCGCCAACAGGTTGATTCGTATGTTGCCCATTCTGTCTTCCTGATTACTCTCCCTTGCTTCCCGCGCGTCAGTTGACGGGCAGGCTGAAATCTGCGGGTTGAAGCACTAGGCACCCTGACAGTCTTATCTCATTCCTCCTTTCCTCCTTTCCCTCCGGCTGATCCCTCTTCTTCGCCGGATTCAGCTTGCTCAGGCGCCGGCTCGGCGCCTCCCGCCTGAACAGAAACCTCGGCTGCGGCGCCTTCGGCACTTGATTTCTCTTCAGGGATCTCCGCCGCCTCGAGGGTGCCGGGATGCTCACCGAGTGGTTCATCAATCTTCACGGCTTCCGCTTCTGCGGCGGTGGCCAGGGCTGCGGAGGATTCATCGTCCTGCTCGAAGTAATCCGTCACCACGCGCCGGATTTTTTCCACGGTCTTTTCTCCGATACCCGGGATTTGCGTCAGGTCATCGGGAGTCATCTGGGCCAGTTGCTCGACCGTCTCAATGCCCTTTTCCCGCAAGCGCTGCAGAGTCTTGTCGCCGAGACCGTGAAGCTCCGAAATGGAGGCGCCGCGCAAGGCCATCGCAGCCATCTGGGATTCGATTTCCTGGCGTTTCTCCTCTTCGCTCTTAATATCGACGTGCCAGCCGAGGAGCTTTGCCGCCAGCCGTACGTTCTGCCCTTTCTTCCCGATCGCCAGGGACAACTGCGTGTCATCCACGATCACTTCCAGATGCTTCTGTTCCAATTCCAGAATCGAGACATGATTGATCTTGGCAGGGCTGAGCGAGTTCGCCGCGAAAACCAGCGGGTCCTCGTTGTATTCGATGATGTCGATTTTCTCCCCGCGAAGCTCACGGATGATGGACTGTACGCGCATCCCCTTCATACCGACACAGGCGCCCACGCAATCCACGTCCGGGTCCTTGGAAAAGACAGCGACTTTGGTCCTGTCACCCGCCTCCCGCGCGATGGCCTTGATCACCACCGTGCCGTCGTAGATTTCGGGGACTTCCATCTCGAAGAGCTTCTGGACCAGCATCGCGTCGGCGCGCGAGACCACCACCTGCGGGCCGCGCGCGGCGCGGTCCACTTGCGTGATCACCGCCCGAATGCGATCGCCGATCTGGTAGGTTTCCAAGCGCGATTGCTCCTTGCGCGGCATGCGGGCCTCCGTCCGGCCCAGGTCAACAATAACGTCGGGCCCCTCCACCCGCTTCACGGTGCAATTGACCAGTTCGCCCACGCGCTGATTGTACTCCGCGTACACGGTATCGCGCTCCGCTTCCCGGACTTTCTGAAAAATCACTTGTTTCGCAGCCTGCGCCGCAATCCTCCCCAGCACATCCGTGGCTTTGGGAATTCGTACCTCGCCCTCCACCACCGCCAGCGAATCTATCTTCAGCGCCTGTTCCAGGGCGATCTCATGATCGGGATCCTGCACGACCTCCACAACCTTCTTGAGCGCGTGGACCTCAACCTGCCCTGTTGCCTTATTGAAACGCGATTGGAGTTCCTCGGAAGACTTGTAGTACTTTCGCGTGGCCACCAGGACGGCATCCTCGACCGCCGCAATAATGATTTGCGCGTCAATACCTTTCTCGCGGCTCAACTGGTCAATGGTTTGGAACAAGAGACTTGTCGTCACCGGTGTCCTCCTACCTGCTTGGAACCCGGGATTGGGGACCAGCGGCCGGGGATTGCCGCCCCTGGGCGACTTCCCTAGCCTTTTCGCTCCGGTCCCTAATCCCCATTCAGATTTCCACCACGAGCCGAGCCTTTTGAATATTGGAGAGTTCGAGTTCCTTCAGGCCGGCGTCTCCCAAGTCCAGCCGAACACGACCCGTTTCAAAGCCCGCCAAGCGTCCTTCCAGGACCTTCTGATTGTCCACTGGCTCACGCACCACCACCCGCGCCTTTCGCCCCGCAAAGTGCGCAAAGTCGCTGGCCTTGACCAACTCTCGGTCAAGACCCGGAGATGATACCTCCAACGTGTAGCTGCCCGGAAAAGGGTCTTCCACATCCAGCATGGCGCTCAACTGCTCGCTCACGAGCTGACAATCCGCATGGGAAATTCCTTCCGGCTTGTCGATGTACACGCGCAGGAGCTGGCTTCCGCGCCCCCCCTTGAGCTGCACGTCAATTAGTGTCAACCCTTCAGAGACCGCGACTCGCTGGGCCATCTCCGTGATCTTCTCCAAGTCGGCCTCGAGCATCGCCGTGCGCCTTGCACTCCTCTCCTCTGCCGAATCCGATGGGGGGAAACCCCGACAAGATTCGCGACTAACAAAAAAGTGGGCTTTCGCCCACCAAGCGCGTTCGCCAAGATAAGTATAGACCTTGTAAGCAACGAAATGCAAGGCCGCCCAAAACCTGGTCGCGGCCTAAGTCTGTATCGTTTCCCGCCTTGGCCCGGAGGAATCTCCGGCGACCCGGAGATTTTCAATCAAGGTGTGAAGGGACCGCACAAAGTCCTCATGGTCAAAATCGGCATACGCAGTCGTGATGGTTACTTGGCCCACTATCCTTCACTATCTGAGCCCTCAGATAAAAGTTCCCGCGCCAAAATCCTGTTGTTACACGTTACAGGCTCCCCTGAAGGGAACTAATGCCTACCCCTTCCTAAGTCCTCCGGTTTTGCGCTAAGATGGCGCGTCACAAGGCGGGAACGGGCGAACTCGTTCTACCCAGTGAGGGGCAATTCCAGGGCCGACCCGGTGCGCCCCACAAGCTGGTCTACGGTTTTCCCTCACCCGAACTCGGCGGAGGAATAATGGAATCATCACCCAAGGAAAGACTTTACGCCTTCAAACCCCAACACTCATTTTTTGTTGGCATTGATTCCGACGGTTGTGTTTTTGACAGCATGGAAATCAAGCACAAAGAGTGCTTCATCCCCAACATCATCAAGTACTGGAAACTTCAAGCCATCTCGAAGTACGCGCGTGCCGCGGCCGAGTTCGTCAACCTCTATTCAAAGTGGAGGGGCGTCAACCGCTTCCCTGCCCTGACAAAGACCTTCGAACTGTTGCGCGACTGGCCCGAAGCGATGCGGCGTGGCGCGCCGATTCCCGATGTGGCGAGTCTTCAGGCCTGGATCGATTCCGGCGCGACACTCGGAAACCCCGCACTTGAAGCGGAGGTTGTCAAAACTGGCGACCCGGTGCTGAAGCAGGCCCTTGAATGGAGTAAGGCCGTCAACCGCTCGATCGCCGATTTGGTCGAGGGAGTGCCACCCTTCTCCTGGTTTCGCGAGTGCGCGGAGAAACTTGCGCGGCAAGCCGACGTCATCTGCGTCTCAGCTACCCCCGGCGAAGCGCTGGAGCGCGAATGGCAGGAGCACGATATCGCAAAGTACGCCGCCGTCATAGCGGGCCAGGAAATGGGCAGCAAGAAGGAACACCTGAAGATTGCAGCGGGAGGCAAGTACCCGAAGGATTGCACCCTTATGATAGGCGACGCGCCAGGCGACCTGGCCGCCGCGCGTGCCAACGCCGCCCTGTTCTTCCCCATCAACCCTGGGCACGAAGAGCAGTCCTGGGAGAGGTTCTATGGCGAGGGCATCGACCGCTTCTTCGATCACACCTACGCAGGCGACTACGAAGCCTCGCTGATCGATGAGTTCGAAAAGTTGCTGCCCGAAAAGCCACCGTGGAAATAAAGCAGGGGCTGGGGGCTAGGGACCGGGTGCTAGTGTCCTGAGTCAGAAGTTAGCTGACAAAGTCTTCCCCTTTCGGGTGGTCGTTCCACAGCCCCGGCAGGGGTCCCGCAAGGCGGGATAGCCCAGGGCGCCAGCCCTGGGGGAAGGAGCCCTCACACCCCGTCCCGCAGAGCGGGACACCCCTCTCCCGCGCGGGCGGGAGAGGGGACGGGGGAGAGGGAGGGTTCGCGTACCCATCCCGCCCTGCGGGACCGTGGGCTACCCTCTTTCGCCCCGACAAGTCGGGGCTGAATTCACCAACGAACTTCTGATTCAGGACACTAGGAGCTGGATGCCAGGGGCTAGAAGTCAGCGCGAAGGATAGCCTCGCCTCGCCGGTAGATCTCGCGAGCGTAATCCGTCCAGCGGCCCTGGCCCCAATAACGAAAATCACTTGATTGGAGCAAGAGGTTGTGCAGCAACGCATTCCGGCAGCGGTGCTGTCTGGTGATGTTTCCTCCCGATCGAGGGGTTCCTGGGGCGGCCAGGCGACCTTCGGACTCTGCCTTCAGTAATGGATCGACCTTTTCATGAAACAGCGCGCTGAGTTGGTTCATGGGATTCAGGACGCCCTCATAGCCTTTGACCCAACTCCTGTCATTGGTCCACGAGGCGCCGTCCAGGCGGAAATTCGCGTCCTGGTGTTTCACCTCCTCAATAGCCTTGGCCACGGCTCGGGGTTCGACTCTGCCGGAAGGAATTCTCTCCCAGATGCGGTGTTGGCCGACGGGCTGGCAAGGAGAGTAATCCTCAGGCTTACAACCGGCCGCTTCAATGAGTTCAAGGTATTCCGTACCCGTGAGTCCCACGACTCTGGATGCCCCGCCACCCTGCTGGGCCATCTCATGCCAAGCCCTATGGAATGCTCCCGGGAATTCGTTCATCATGACGCCACCGTTTTCTCCATCGCCGATTTGTGTCACCAGCGGCGGCACTGAAACCTTTCCCAGGTTCTGACGGGCGAGAGTCTTCGCCTCGTAAAGCGGTTGCATTTGCGCGACCAGCTTGGTGTCCGATCCCTGGGTCTTGATCAATGCCGTGATGCTGAGTGTTTCGCCCTTGGAGTTGCGTGCCACCAGGCGATGAGGCAAATGCTTGTAGGCAAGGCCTTGCCCGGAAGGAGTCTCGACCGAATGCTCCTGCACCAAAAGCCAGCGATATCCGCACTCCCGCAGCGCCTTGACGTACTCAAAGAGGGTGTCCGGGTGCCGGGGGAGATCCATTTCGGGCGGAGAGAATCCCTTCACCCGGGCCAAAGCATCCCAGCCAAAGATAGCCGCGAAGTGGTGCTGCCAGGCCTGCATATGAAGCTTGATATCGGGAATGGGAGTGGAAGAAACCACGGCATGGCTCCACATTGCCCCAAGCCACTCCACGTAAGGCTGGTAAGCAGGATCACAGGTAATGCGTTTGAGATTCTCCAAGATGTCTCCTCGCCCCATTTGCCGCAGCCCCCAGAGGAGGTTGCCTGAATAGTCCAACATCACGCGGGGGTTGCAGCCCTGTGCGACGAGTTCCGGAATCATGTCTGCCATGCGGGTGTAGCAATGGGCGAAGGGTCCGGCGTCATGATTGTCTCCCTCGTTGGGGTGCTCAAACATGTATTGCAGGTTGCCGATCATCTCCCCTTGGAATCCGGCGGGGATGGTAGGCTGGTGCATGTGTAATGCAATCGAAAAAGCCGCAGAGACTTGGTCCAACCGCGTATTCGTAATGGGCAGGAAAACAGATTCGTGGCGTTGAACCACCGCCCGAACCTCTTCTTCCCAGCCAGAAATACAAGGCACTCCATCAATCAGCTCAGACAATTGAGGCAATCTGGTCAAATCGGTCGCGAGACGCATGCGTTTCACTCCTGGATAATAAATCCTGTTTTTTTCTGTTTCCCCGACCACCATCATAACCTGTTGAGGGCCTTCCTTCCAACCGTTAGTTTGCCTCTCCTACTGATCGTCATTCGACGCCAGCGTGAGATCGCCAACCCAGTGAACCCAGACTGCGTGCTTCTTGGATGGCAAAGACCTTCCGCCTGAGGGGGCTGTTCAGCAGAAAAGGGGTTCCGAGGGGTGGAATGGAAATCCTTAGTTTTTGGGGGTTCGCATCGAACCTTCTTGTATTGAAATACATCTAACATTATGAGAACACGAGGCCTCCAGAAGGTTCATCGTCAAGAGCATACGATAGAAACGTCCGATCGATAACAGAAGTCAAACACCAGGGCAGCAGCGGGAACAACATAATGTGAGGCTTTCAAGGGACAGGCCGCACAACTGGGCCGCATGGAAGTGGTGACGGGCCGGGGAGGTGTGGGCTCCATCCGCGAGCCTGCTGGCCCGGAAACCTAACGTCCATTTTGCCCAGGAGAGATACTGGGAATTCAAATCAAGATAGGATGACGCCGATGCGAATCGCAATGCTAGTTTGGGAGTCTCTTCATTCCATTCCCGTCGGAGGAGTCGCCGCCCACGTTACCGAGTTGGCGGCGGCGCTCGAACGCAAAGGAAACGAAGTCCATGTCTTCACGCGGATGGGTCCGGGCCAATCACATTATCAGCTCATTCACGGTGTCCATTATCACCGCTGCCCCTTCCAGTTGCACTCGGATTTCGTCGAAGAAGTCAATAACATGTGCCGCTCGTTCGTGCATTACGTCTTCGCCACCGAGGACTTCATTGGCCCGTTCGACATCATACATGCGCACGATTGGTTGGCGGCCAACGCGATGATCTGGATCAAGCAAGGCCGTGGCCGAAAAACCGTTCTCACGGTGCACTCAACCGAGTACGGGCGGTGCGGCAACTGCTTCTATGCCGGCCGCTGCGCGCGCGTTCGCTACCAGGAGCGCGCGGGAACCTATTGGGCGGATCGGGTGATTGCCGTCTCCCAATCCCTAAGGCATGAGATTATGTGGATGTACCAAGTTCCTGAGTGGAAAGTTACACCGATCTACAACGGCGTCAATCTTCACCACTTCGAAGGCTGGCTTGATCCGGGGGGGGTGAAGGCACGGTATGGAATCGGTCCCATGGACCCGGTCGTCCTGTTTGTAGGGCGGATGGTGCATCAGAAGGGCCCCGACCTCCTCATGGAAGCCATTCCCGGCCTGCTGCGCTATTATCCGAGTGTGAAATTCATCTTTGCCGGCGACGGTGAGCTGCGCCGACCTCTTGAACATCGCGCGCGGCAGCTTGGAGTGGCACACGCGACGCGGTTCCTCGGTTTCAAGAACGGGCATGAACTGCCCGAGCTCTATAAGACTTGCGATGTGCTTTGCGTGCCGAGCCGCAACGAGCCTTTTGGAATTGTGGTGTTAGAGGCCTGGAGTGCCGGCAAGCCGGTCGTCGCAACCGTGAACGGCGGCCCCAATGAATACGTCTGGCACGCTGTTAATGGCCTCAAGATTCATCCCAATCCCAATTCCGTCGGGTGGGGCTTGGGGACGCTGTTTACAAACTTCGAATGGGCTCGCTGGATGGGCCGCAATGGAAGGATGGCTGTCGAAGCCGCCTTCACCTGGAACCGGATTGCGGATCAGACCTTGCACGTGTACTATCATTAGCCGCGACGAGCATAGGGTAGGGTGACGAGCCAATAACCGAGGCGGCGACGCCATAAGGAGGGATGAGGAGTGCCCGCTGTGTACCATCTCCTGGGTCTGCATATGCATCAACCGCCGGGTAACCTGCATCCTCTCGCCAATTGCTTGACGAAATCAACAGATTAGCGCAGTAGCGGACTCGGGGCCGGCAATGGGTGCTTTGCAGGTGGAGGTCTCGTAGACAGAGGCTTTTGTCATTTAGGAAGAAGGGGGCTATGCTGTATGAAATGTTGGTTCTGCGAGCAGGAGGCAAGAGGAACCTGCGCAGCGTGCAGTAGGGGGCCTTTGCCATCAGCACGCGCACATTCACGACGAGTTTACGCTTGCGAAAACCGATACGAGTTCGGGCTACAGCAGTTATTATAACGTGTATGGCGCACTCAAGTGCTCGGACTGCCGACTGGAATGGAAGTCATTCCAGCCCGGACGGTAGGCGCAACGGATGTCCGGTCTGGCTGGAGTGAGCGAATGCAGGGTAATCTCTCGAATGCGCGTCAAGACAGGCTAGCGAGCGAAGAGTGAGCCAACGAGATTCGACCAAGTCCAAGAGGGGCGGCCGCCGAAGGAAGCTAGTCAGGGGGCAGAAAGTTGAGATTTCCAAAGTGTTCCCCGGGCTTCCGATAAAGCCAAGCGAGTTCCCGCACTTCTATGAGCATACGCGGGTGGTGCTCCTCCCTGTTAACCCATACCTGGTCCATGTCTACTGGGAGGTGGCGCCAGACGACCTGAGGGAGATCAAGAAACTTCTCGGCCGACCTGGTCTGCGAGCCCAGCCTGTGCTGAGGTTCTGCGATATCACGTGTATCATTTTTGACGGCACGAATGCGCACAGCCAGTTCGACGTTGACATCGACCTTGGTGCGGGAAACTGGTATGTACACCTAGGAGGCCCCGCGAAGTCCTACTGTGTTGATCTGGGTTTGCGGACCGATGATGGCCAATTCCATCCCATGGCGCGGTCCAATATCGCCGAGACCCCTCGCGCCTGGCCTTCGGGAAGGGCGGAAGAGACCTATATGCTTGTTGAGGGAGACTACCACCGAGTCGAGGGTGTCCCACCGCCCGCCGGGCACGTTCCGGGGCCAGTGAGAATGCGATCAGAATCGTCGGGCGCAGCCGAGTCCGCCGAGATTGCGCACCGACCTACTGAGCCATACAGTTTGCAAGATTGGCGCCAGTTTGTTTCCGAGCCCGGAAAATGGCGGGGCAGAAACCCCGAATCCGAGCTAAATGATGACACGGATCTCACCGCAATGAACGAAAGGAGCTTCCTTTTCGGCATGTCCTCCAGAAAGATGGCGTCCAGGGAGGAGAATGCGGATCCCAGTGACCGTTGAAGATTGAAAAGGGATCACTGACCGCGAGCGGCCGCTTATTCTCACAGCAGGAAAAATGGAACAGGGCTATCTGGCCATTGTCTTTCACGCGCACCTTCCCTTCGTACGGCATCCTGAGTATGAGGAATCGCTCGAGGAGAACTGGCTCTACGAGGCCATCACGGAAGTCTATATTCCCTTGCTCCTCGTTTTGGAGGGCCTCCTCGAAGATGCCATCGACTTTCGCTTGACATTCTCGCTCACGCCGCCCCTCGTCTCGATGCTCTTGGACCCCTTTTTGCAGTCACGATACCTGAGAAGGATCGAGCGTCTCATCGAGCTCGCAGAAAAGGAGAGTGCCCGAACAGCCTCACAACCCGAGTTCTACCGCTTGGCCTGCATGTATCATCGGCGGTTCACCGAAGTGCGAGAGGCATTCCTCGGCCGTTATGAGCGCAACTTGGTCCAGGCTTTCCGGAGGCTTCAGGAGTTAGGGAAAATTGAAATCCTCGCCAGCTCGGCTACCCATGCATATCTTCCTCTGCTGTCGGTAAACCCCGCCGCGGTCCGAGCGCAAGCCCAAATCGGAATCGAGCATTATGAGAAGGTATTCGGTCGACGGCCGAGGGGCTTCTGGTTACCCGAATGTGGTTTTTGTCCCGGCGTCGATCGAATGCTTCGTGAGCAGCTCATCCGCTTCACGATCTTGGAGACGCACGGGATCACTCGCGCCGAACCGCGACCCCGATACGGCGTCCTTGCGCCCGTCAGTTGCCCATCGGGCGTGGTGGCTTTTGGACGCGACCCCGATTCATCAAAGCAGGTTTGGAGCTCAGTGGAAGGGTACCCGGGAGACCACGACTACCGCGAGTTTTACCGGGATATCGCGTATGACCTCGATGATGATTACCTCAAGCCGTACCTTCATCAAGACGGCATCAGGTTCGACACCGGCATCAAGTACTATCGCGTCACCGGAAAAACCGATCACAAAGAGGCTTACGTTCCCGAGTGGGCAGAAAGAAAAGCCGAGATCCACGCCGCCAACTTTATGTTCAACCGGGAGAAACAGATCGAATATCTGACGTCGATGATGGATCGAAAGCCCGTCATCGTCGCACCTTACGATGCCGAATTGTTCGGTCACTGGTGGTATGAAGGGCCAACCTGGCTCGATTACCTGGTCCGCAAGATTGCTCGGAAACAAGAGGCGATCCGCCTTGTTACGCTTTCCGAGTATCTGGAGGAATACCCGGTGAATCAGGTCGCTATGCCAGCCATGTCGAGTTGGGGATATGAGGGTTTCAACGATGTCTGGCTTAATCGCAGCAACGACTGGATCTATCCCCAGCTTCACAAGGCGGTGGACCTGATGGAAAGGTTGGCCGAGAGCTATCCTCGGGCCGAAGGCCTGGCCTTGCGGGCGCTCAATCAGGCCGGGAGAGAGCTCGTGTTAGCGCAGGCGAGTGATTGGGCATTCATGATTAGCTCGGGGACAACGGTTGAGTACGCCACCAATCGAACCAAGACGCACCTCGACCGCTTGAACCGTCTCGTACACCAGATCCGAAGCGGCGCAATCGACGAGGCCGGACTCTCCGCTATCGAGAACCAAGACAACATCTTCCCCTTCGACATCTATAACATGTTCCACTGCGCCTTTTCAGCCTCGTCTCAAAACTCACTATCCTGAAAGTAGGCGTTCGAAATGTATTGCGACATCATCCTTTGGGTATTGAAGAACGAACCGTTGATGGCAATAGCGGAACGCATCACTGCTGCATAGGCTTGTGACCGGCCATAAAACATGGGGAGAATGATCGTTCCCAACTTGGCGTACAAGGAAGCGGCTTCGGCCTCCTCGTTTTCCATGGTCCCGGCGCCATCACCAATCGACCAGCCGGTAAAACCCTCCAGACAACCCTCCACCCACCAGCCGTCCAGGATGCTGAAACTCGGAACGCCGTTGAGCGCGGCTTTCATGCCGCTCGTCCCCGAGGCCTCCTGCGGGCGTTTGGGCGTGTTCAACCAAAGATCGACACCGCTACAAATCAGGGGCGCCCAGGCCCAATCATAGTCGGGCACGTAAACTATCTTAATCGTATCTTTAAGGGACTCGCTCGCCTGGAAGATCCGGCGGATCAGATCCTTCCCCCCTCCGTCGTTTGGATGAGCCTTTCCACCGCAGATAACCTGGAAGGGGCCAACATTGCGGGCAATCCATCTCAATTGCTCGGGCTTCCAGAACAGCAGGTCCGCCCGCTTGTAGGTCGCTGCCCGCCGGGCAAATCCGATGGTCATAACCTTATCATCGAGTTGCATACCTGTGCGCTTGTGAACTTCGTCCAACAGCGTACGCTTGGCCTGCATGTGGGCGGTCCGAATCTCCTCGGGAGGAATACCGATCGCATACCGGAGGTAAAGGTTGTCTCGCCGCCACTCACGCATGTGCCGGTCGTAAAGCTCGCGGAAAGGCGGCGTGGTCCAAGTAAGTCCGTGGACGCCGTTGGTGAGGGCTCGGACCGAATAGCTCGGAAACATGTGGCGCGAAACTTCGCCATGCTGCATAGCCATACCGTTCACATAGCGGGAACCTGCCAGGGCCAAGTAAGTCATGTTCAGATGCCCATCCAGGCAGACCTTTAGGGACTGAAGAGCGGCCGCTCGGTCTTCACCCAACACCTGGCGGACCATGTCGATGTGAAACTGGTCATGGCCCGCACCGGCGTGTGAGTTGTGAACACGCACTTATGCCGAACCGCGATAATGTCATCCTGCTTGGCATCCCGGACGTTGCGGCCGGCCAAGCGCCGCTCCACCAGGGCCGGAACCAGCAAGGCGGCGTGCCCTTCATTCATGTGATAACTGGAGATGTGGTGGTGCCCCACCATGGGAAGGATGGTTACGCCTCCCAGGGCGAGCACTGCTTCCTGGCAAAGGCGATAATGGAGATCGCCGCCATAGAGCCGATCCGTCAACCCCTGGTCCCAAGGAGAGTTCTCAGGCAGGCCTGTATCGAGTAAATAAACCGGGACGACATCCCCGCCGATCCCTTCCACCAGGTAACGCCAAGCGCGTATCTTGACCTCGCGTGCTTCGATCTTTACGGAGACCACGGGCTTCATCAGTTCCAGCTTCTCTTCGGGATTCCATGTGGCCGGAGACTCCGTCTGGTTGCCGTGCTCGTCCAGGTGCTGCACAAAATACCCCTTGCGGTAAAGGAGACTCACCGCCACCATCCGAACACCGAGATCCGCGGCAGACCGCAACGTGTCTCCGGCAAGCACTCCCAGGCCACCGCTGTACGTCGGCATGGATGGGTCAAGGGCCACTTCCATGGAGAAGTAGGCAACTCGCGAAGGTGTGGAAGAGGGAATCATAGGAACCTCATTCTCGCGTCTCGCGAACGCAGCGCAATCTCACTGGTTCTACGTGTTACACGGCGCGGGCGCCGAAATAGAATTGAACAAGAGCGCTTCCGCTCGGACCAGCGGGGCTGTCGCATATTCTTCCAGGTTGCTGAAAAACCTCTTTGAGCACGTCGGAATGGCGGGGTGGAACCTGTCCCGCCTCACCCTTCCGGCTCCCTGTCACACGTTTTTCAACAATCTCTCAGTCCAAAATTTTCGGCTTAAGATCAAGCTTGTGTTAAATCCCCTGAGTCCCCCACCTAATTGTGACAGATCGCAGCGTCACACTCTAGCGAAAAAGCTTAATAACGGCGTCCGGCGTTGAACTTCACCGCGGTGTTTCACCGTGGCGGGCCCGTCGCAACGCCGACTGAATCATCAGGAACTCGCCCACGTTGTCGGTGGTGAGCATGCCGACCAGTTGGCCATCATGGACTACGGGTAAGGAACGGCACTTGCAGCCGTGCAGAACGGCAAGGGCACTCTCCAGCATGTCGTGTGAGTCAACCGGCTTGAACTCGCGGTTCATGGCCTCGCGGACATGGACGTTAGAACCTTGCTGAGCGATCGTGCGGAGTACATCTTCCCGAGTGAGCACACCCAGGACATGATCACCGAATACGACGGGAAAATCCTGCTGCCCCCCAGCGAGGGTATGGTCGAGGGCGGTCTGGAGCGCGTCGTCCGGGTTGAGGGTGCGGAATTCCGTAAGCATAGCCCGCTGCACCGGGATGCCCCCGAGGGAGGTATGCACCTGCACCATCGCGGCTTCCTGCTCAGCGCCCATCCAAACGAACAAAGCAATGAAAAGAAGGAAAGGGTCGGTAAACAGGCCCACGAAACCAAAAACATAGGCGATGGCCTGGCCGATGCGCGAGGCAAGGACCGTGGCCCGTGTGTATTCCATGCGCGTGGCAAGAATGGCGCGCAGGACGCGCCCACCATCCATCGGGAATGCGGGAATGAGGTTAAAGACGAGCAACCAGAGGTTGACCACCATTAACCTGTTCAAGAAATTTCCCCCCAACCAATGGAAAGGCTGAACCTGAGGGGAAATACCGGCGATACGGGCCCCCACATACAACCCGCCCGCAATCACCGCATTCACGGCCGGCCCCGCAAGCGCCACCCAAAGCTCCTGGATCGGCACGTCCGGCATGCGCTCGAGGCGCGCCAGCCCCCCGATCGGTAACAACGTAATATCGCGCGTGTGAATACCGTACTTGCGCGCGGCCAGCGCATGACCTAGCTCGTGCAGCACGATGCAACCAAAGATGACCAGGATAAACAGTGTGCCAGCGAGCGCCCCCTCCAGCGTGCGTCCCTGCTGCAAATAGAGACCAAGTATGAAAAGGATGAGCAGGAGGAAGGTAGCGTGTATGTACACGCCAATGCCGGCGATTGTTCCGATTCTCCAGGACCAGCGCATAAATCACTCCCTCCGCTAAGGTGCGCGCCTCGCCAGCCGTAGTGGGCCAGTTTGAGCAAGAGGCGCTTGATGCCACCACCAGCGAAGGTAACACTGCTCGCCTGGCGCCTGCAAGCGTCAGCAGTCAATTGGCGCACTTTAGTGGTTGACTCCGATGACAACCAGGCGAATTGCTACCGTAGTGTGGGCCGGCGAACCGGCAGGTCTGTCTTCCTGCCCAGCGGTTCCAAACAGAGTACCGCTGCAAATTGATTCAGGTCTGAGTTGGCTCAATGACGTGGTGAAATGGATTTGCAAAAAGGACGTCTACTTGGCTGATTGTTGCAGCATTTCTAACGCGGCACGCACCTTCTTAATGAGCTCCTTCACATCTTCCTCGGACGTGGAAGCGGTAAGGTTGATGTTTATATTCACATGCGGAACAAAAGAAAAACTCCGCGTTACCTCCTCCGGCTCCGCGAGCAACTTGTCAACAGCAATACTGACTGGTGTCCCCGAAACGACCTTTGTCATGTCCTCATCAAACTTGGTCTTCCCCGGCTCCTCAAACAGGACCTCCAGACGTGGACGAAAGTAGTTCCCCTGTTCATCAGATTGCAGGTAGTCAAAATAAACAAGAAAATCTAACAGGAGGTCGAGGTTGCCAGCGTCAGACGGGTCAGGAGTCGCTTTAATTCCAAATGCCTTGATAAGGTCCTGTTTGGTCAGAGTACCGTGCATTTGAAACTTTTTTTGGATTACTTCACCATACCATGTATGGTCAATCAGGGCTCTGATGTGCTGCTTCGCACCCTCTTCATCCCAAGGAGCTCTTTTCGCGTACTCCGTTGTTTCCCGAGCTGGTTTGAAATATCCGTATCGTTCACCCAATATGAATCCAGATTCAGCGAGAAACGCGTTATTCTTACTCACATTCGTAGGATGCGCGTTAGCAACCACAGCCACATCCTTATACGTTACGGCCTCCGCCCCCTGGTTACTGGCAATGACGTACCCCTTCAAGAAATCAGCTAATGCCTTCGGTCCGGCTAACGGTAAGGCATACGTGCCCTGAAGCTTTTTGGCCGTTTTCTTGCCCGTCTTGCCTTTGGTCTCGAGAGCTTCTTCGAGCAAGCCGGGTTCCGTTCCTGATGGACCTGCCGTCACGGACTCATCATCGTTCATGTTGCCTCCTCCCTCAAACTAAGCGCCCTGCGATATATCGGTGGAATTACGAAACGTTCCGTCAGATGGACTGGTCTTTCATCTTCTTTGCCAATTGCCCCTATCCGACAGAATTCCTCGGCGGCAATCTTGAAGTTGAGCTCGTCCGGTATGTTTAGTAGATGCTGCAGCTGGGAACGGGTCAATGTAACCGCGTCGTGACCCTTTAGGTTCAGGAATCTTCTGTAAATCTCGGGGAAAGTTGTAAGAAAATCCTCTAGTTTTGCTTTACTTGCTCCTTTCAGTCCATCTTCAACAGCGGCTCCCGAAATCATTCCGGTACGAGGAGGATTGGTTCCGTACCGATTAAACTGTAGCTGCGAATCCCGTGCCCTGATCGCAAAGTTAAGCAAATCACGGGGGGTCACAAAGCTGTTTCCGTCTTTCAATTCATTCAACAATCTGTCAAAATCCGGCACTGCTCTCGGCCACTCAAAAATCTGGTTAATCAATTCATTCGAATCCGTCAGATTCAATTCCCCGTTCTCTTTCCCATTCGAGGCCGCAATTCGCATTGCCAACATGATCGCAAGGTCTTCAGGCTTCCACCGAAGCTCCAGTATCGCATTCGAGAAGTGGTCCTTATCAACATATGTCAATCCCTCATAGACATCGGACCGTATAAAAAACTTAAACCGTATATGCTCTAGCCGATACAAGTCCGAGTGTGCCTGCATCAAGGCGCTCAGCAATTCACTTGAATGGTTCTTGGTTGTGCCAGTGCCCCCATTGATAGCAACCTTGTCTAGCTCGTCAATTGAAATCCACAGTGTCCTCGGGTCTTCAACCAACAATTGCTCAGCAACCTCGAACACCTCCTGGATTTGTAGGGGGTTTGGCAATTCTCCTCCCTCACGACTAATATCCAGTTCTGCCAGCTTAAGGGGAATCTTGAGCCTCGCCCCGAACAGTCCCGGGAACTTCCTTGGGTCTAGACCCCAGTGTTTTATGAAGTCAAGGAGGAATTTCGCGCTTCCACCTGTAGCTGTCTGTGCCAACTGGAAGGCAACGATGCTACCGAAGTAGAACTTCCAAAGAGTAACAAAATCGACCCTGCTGCGAAGTTTAGCCTGCAGGAGTATGTAATGGTTTCGCAAATTAGCATCAGTAGGAAGGTAGATGTTCGGATTCTTGAAGCCCGCAATATCCTGGCCACCTTCATCCATCATTCGAAAAATTGCGCTCTTCCCCGATCCCTTCGAACCTAGAATTAAGCAGATGGAATCCTGGCATGCGTGGTCAAAAGCTAGACTTCTGTAAAAGTAGTTCTTTAGGGATCGCTCCTGCTCCGAAGCACCCGTTCCAAAATCCAGCTCGTTCAGGTCAAGATGCGCTGCCATAGTCGAGTCACTTTGGTCAACCTAAGATAATCCACTGAAACCAATTCTAGCACGGACCTGAGCCTAGCCGCCGGAAAAGTGATTCCCTGCGCGTGTGAGCGCGCTACAAAGGCCACCGATATTCCGCATCACTGAGATTGCCGCAACGTCAACGAGAATTCAGACGGCGATCCCGCTAGGCACCTTTTGCCCTTGTAATTCTAGGTGAAGAATCTCGTTCCACAAGAATTCCAGCACCTGCCAGATTGTTTGTCAATGATGACCCCTCGCAACAACAACCTAAAAGGCTTTTTCAACGACCTGCCGAAGGCGCACTAGGGAGGATGCGTCGCGTAGCTTTGCTTGGCGAAGGAGGGCTGGATCACCGCCAGAGTCAAAACTGCCGAAGACCCTTTGGTATCCAAAATGCCCGTAACTCGTTTCATGAGATGTTTTTTCGGACTGTCCGTTCAAATCGACGGATGCCAGGCAGATTAATCCCCGTTTTTGACATCCAATTGAAAGGGACTGCGACCTGCTTCGTTCCTGCAGGGGAGAGCAAATCCCTACGGTCTGATGAGGGGAAAAGCCCAAGTGAGGGGTGACAATGTACATTGACAACTCAGGGCGCAAGGTGATGACGCACCACCGACCTGGGGTTGAGAAGAGGACTGTCGGCCTTCCAGACGCCCATCACATCCTGGAAGACATTCTTGCAAAACCCAGTGTTCGGAAGGCTCTGCTTTGGATGACCCGCCGCGACCCTGAGGGCAAGTGTTTTTTCATCCGGCTCTGCGAGAACTATGAGAATCCGCAGGCCGATTTCTGGACGCGGCTGAAGTGGAGCTTGCCCAACTGGGCGATTGACTTCGGCCTGTGGAAGACCGGATTGAACAGAGAGTCCATGACGCAGAAATTGTTTCACCACTCACCCACCGTTAAGGCCCTGACTCTTACGGCCAAGAGCATCGGGACTTACGGCTTGACGGTCCCCCAAAGGTACACCGCGCCGCTGTTCCCCGTCTGGAACGTCACGCAAGCCTGTAACCTCACTTGCAAGCACTGTTATCAGAAGGCGCGTCACAAGCCTGCTTCGGATGAGTTGACCACGGACGAGAAGTTGAATCTGATCGACCAGATGGGCGAGGAATATGTTCCCTTCCTGGCCTTTGCCGGCGGCGAACCGCTGCTGACTCGCGACCTATGGAAAGTGCTTGAACGTTGTACCCAGCGCGACATCCACGTCACGCTGGCCACGAACGGCCCCCTGCTGACGCCGGACATTTGCCAGCGCCTGAAGGCCGCCAACGTGAAGTACGTCGAGGTAAGTCTGGACAGCCTGCATCCTGAGGAACACGATGAATTCCGCGGCATGAAGAGTGCATGGGCAAGGACGGTCCAGGGCATTCGGAATTCCGTGGCGGCAGGGATTCGCACGGGCATGGCTTGCTGCTTTACCCGCCATACCGCCGACTCCGTGGACGATATGGTCAAGTTCGCTATCGACCTTGGCTGCCACACTTTCTCGCATTTCAATTTTATTCCCGTGGGGCGCGGCCGGGAAATCATGGCTTCGGACATGACGCCGGGACAGCGTGAAGTGTTGCTGCAGAAACTCCAGCGACATCTCGCGGAAAGCAAAATCACCGTCGTTTCCACAGCTCCGCAATTTGGCCGCGCCTGCATCCTGTATGGCGCCGAGGAAGGACTCTTCGCTACAGGGCATGCCGGGAGGGGACCCGGCAAGAAGACCATGGTCCTCTCCCGTTACATTGGCGGATGCGGCACGGGGCGCTGTTATTGCGCCATCCAGCCTAACGGAATAATCACGCCCTGCGTTTACATCGCTGGAATAAAGGTGGGAGACCTTCGGCGGCAGACCCTGGCCCAAATCTGGGACAATCCCCTGTTTGCAACCCTCTCCGACCGTGAAGACCGCGGCGACCACTGCGGGGTTTGTGACTACCGTCACTATTGCGGAGGGTGCAGGGCTCGCGCCTTCGCTTACACTGGGGATATGCAGGCTGGAGACCCTGGCTGTGTTTACAATTATCACCAGTGGCAAGAGCTGTCCGAAGCGGATGGCGTCGCGGAAAGTTGGGCTGGTGAGGCGTCCCCAGCAACCGACGGAGCGACTCGGACCAACCAACTGGTTCAGTTGGTAGCTGCCACAGGAGCAGTTCGTGCCGCCGCCGAATCGGGGCAAGTTGCAGAATTGTCCGAGGCAGAAGTGCGCGAGGTCGATAGCCTGAACGAGCACGCGCAAACCCTTTTCCTGCGTCGCAATTGAGCAGGGATTCGTGGCGGTTTCTGAGTCCCGCTGAGGAGGACGCTGGACGTTGAATTTGTTTCACGGCTCGGGAGAATGGGCCTGGCATTGAGGCCGAAAAGACTAAAAGACGGCGAGCAGTCAGCAGCGCGAGTGAGTAGCTTCGTGAATGCTGCCCTCGCGTGCTGTCTTGTGTTTTACGCGCAGGAGGAAACGTAACATGAGTAAGGCAGAGGTGGCCAAAAACCAGCCAGATGATGGTGACGAGCGGACTTTGGTTCCAACCCCATCACTGCCGAAGCGAGAGATTTCCCAAGTAACACTCTCAACTTTGGGCGACATATCAATGGCCGCAACAGACTCAGTCGGCCGCGCTGCGGATGCGCCGCGCGCAACGCGCTGGTTCCCAATTCTGGGATTCTTCCTCCTCATGTACGTCGCCACCTGCCTTGTAACCCTTTTTTCGTTCAAGCGCGATCCCTGGGTCCGCGCCTTCTTGACGCCGCTCTTTCCAGTGCTCATCGCCACCGCGGCGTTCTGGTGGCGCCAACGGTGGAAATTCCGGGCCAAGGGCGAAAGGTTCAAGTTGAAAGTGTGGCAGAATGCTCTCGGGTCGCTCAGCCATGAAGCGACGAGTGCGGCGAACGCCATCCGCGCGAACCTGGCAGGATTTCGCCTCGCCAATCCACAAGCCGCGCCATCCGAACTCCTGAGCGCCATCGCGCACGCGACGGCTCGCATCGACAAGGCATTGCAGAAGTCGAATGGTCTGCTCACCTTGAAAGGCAAGGCGAACTAGCAAGGAGAATGCGATGGATTACACGTACGAAGATATTGCGAAGATGATTGACCACTCTTTGCTGAATCCTGGCCTGACAGACAAGGAACTCGAGAAGGGATGCCAACAGGGGGTGGATTACAACTGCGCCAGCGTCTGCATCATGCCGTATTACTTGAAGCGCTGTGCGGAAATTCTGCGCGGCAGCACGGTCAGGGCGAGCACCACCATAGCCTTCCCGCACGGCGGCCACACGACGGCAATCAAACTCGCCGAGGCGAAACAGGCGCTCGACGACGGCGGCGAGGAACTGGACACAGTTGTAAACGTCAGCAAAGTCCTCAGCGGCGACTGGGATTATGTGCGCAAGGAACTCAAGGCGGTCATTGACCTTACCCACGACCGTGGCCAAAAGGTTAAGGTCATCTTTGAGAACTGCTACCTGAAAGACGAGCACAAGATCCGCCTCTGCGAAATCTGCGGCGAGTTGCGGGCCGATTGGGTGAAAACCTCGACCGGCTATGGCAGCGGGGGCGCCACCATCGAGGATCTGAAACTGATGAGGGCGCATTCACCTGCACACGTTCAGGTGAAGGCTGCGGGCGGGGTGCGCGATCTCGACAAGCTGCTCGAGGTCCGCGCCCTCGGTGTGACACGCGTCGGCGCCAGCCGCACCGCCGACATCCTCGAGGAATGCAAGCGCCGGCTTGCGCGGTGAAAGGCAGGTGTCAGGTTTCAGGGGAGCAGCAAGCGCAGGGCCCCAACCCGTCCAGGGGGCTCCTCAAATGCACGAAGCAGCCGGCAGTGAAGATACTGCGACCTGCACCGTGGGAGTGCTGAAGGCTGACCCGCCGCGGCGGGATGGCTGAACGCTACCCCGGCTTGGCGGGACGATGGATTGCTGAAAAGCGGCTCGCTAAGGCCCGGCAAAAGCCGTAGACCCGGGGAACGCCTCTGTGCTGCAAGGTCGTAATTCCTTGTTTTCTCAGCAAGCATTTTTCGGTGCAGTGTCTGGAGCACTCATAAACAGAGGGTTTGCAAGGGTAGGTTGTCTACCCAAGCGGGTGGTGTGTCTTTAGCCTGTTTTGGTTGCGGCTCCGCCGCGCTGCGCCACTCACTTCTGCGCCGCGTCCTTCAACCTCTGGCGAAGAGAATCCAGAGCCTCCGGAGCGCGCGTTGCCATCCACTGTTCATATTTGCGCGCCAGCGTCTCCAGGCTTTTCCAGGCGAGGGGATTCTTGCGGGCCTCCCGCATGGCAGGCGCCAGGTGTCTCACCTTTTCCCAGATCAGCCAGAATTCCGCGGTGTTTTCAAAAAACAGCTCCTCTTTGAGCAGGCCGTGGTTCACAAGGGACGCAGCCATGTCCCAATAACTTAACGCCATGCGAAAGAACGTGTTCTCTTCAGACCCCTGGGGGAGTTGCCTGCCAAGCTCTTCCACCGAGTCGGCCTGGAATTTCTCCATCATCCACTGGCGCGCCCGGCGCAATTTCTCCTCGCGGCGCAGTTCATAAAGACGCAGCAACAGTTCGGCATCGAAATGATCCGGACTTTCTCGCACGTGCACCTCCCTGAATCACTCCCTTGGTCACCCCAATTGTCCACACTACCGCTTCATGTCCAAGGGGCGCCAAGCTCATTACTTCGCGGGCAGTCATGATAGCACGAGTCCGCCGCAATTCTATCCGGCTGCCCGATGCACACGGTCGCCTGAAGCGCGATGGCACATCCCGCCACGCAGAATGAAATGGCGACTTACGACTAACATGCTGTGTTTTCAATAACATTCCCGCTTTCAACGCGTAACTATATTTGTTTTCTACAACATTCCCGCTTTCCATCGAGCTGTGGATAACCGACCCTTTGTTTTCATAGACATTCCAGCTTCGTTCCTTCATTTTTTAAGAATGCTTCTTCTCCTTTTCTCCCGTGTGCGGACTTATTGTCCACTTGAAACGAGCAAGTTTTTCGCGCTTTGGGCCCCGCTTGGGACAGTTTCGAGAGCGAGTCGCAGGGCCGGCGCAGCATGGCAGCCAAGCGGTTCCGGGGACCCGCGACCGCGTCCATGGCTTCACCTTGCCATTCTAGCCTACCTCTCTCCACTTGTCAAGAGACACCGTGTCCGCCTCGGTCGATCACAGGAGGCTAACGGTAGGGTCGGAGTTTGCCCGTAGGCGTTGCACCCACGCCAGGCGACCCCCAGTCTAACGCCTATGGGCTGGCCGGGATTCTGCGCCATTCCAGATAACTGCCGGTTTGGAAGACGTCTCGTGGCAATCTCAGCGAAAACTCCCGCAGGCACTGGCTCAGGTGTGAAACTTCCGAAGGGTCCAACGCGTAGAAGGAGACCGTATCCGCACCCAGAATGACGTTGTGTCGGATCGTCCACTGACCGACCTGGACCCATTCCGCAGGCAGGCCGCCCACCTCCCCTGCATACCAATAATCGTAGAGGATCGCAATTCGCGCCCCGGCTTGTTTGGAAAGGCCGGCGATGTCCCTGGTGTGATAGTTATGCTCGCGTTTCAACGAAGTTACATCGCGGTTGGCCAATCCCCAAAGATCAAGGCAATGGATATCCGCCAGAAAGTTGACCGCGCCAATGTCATTCAGCGCGACGGTTGAGCCTTGGTAATACTGACGGACGAAAGACCCCATTTGATACTGCTGTTCAAAGATGTTGGTGGTGCACTGTGGAAGAAGCCAGAGCAGTCGCGAGCCTTTCACAGCCAAAGGGAAGAAGAGCAGAAGCGCCAGCGCACCGGCGGCAAGGTATTTGGGAACCAGCTCCCGGCTGAAGGAGGTCCGAGCCGGCAGGTTGGGAACTACGATAGGGAGTTGCGAGGCCAGGAAGAGCGCGCCCAGGGCGAAGAGATAGGCATCGTAACGGAACAGCGGACCGACCTGCATAAATTCCACGTGGGGAAATGCCGTCACGAGCAAAATCGCGCCCATGACTTGGCGGCTATCAAAAACCCCGCGTCCCTTGCCACAGGCCAAGACATAAAAGAGGAGAACCGCAATCAAAAGCACGAACACGTGCAGGCCCTGGTAAAGATTGCCATATGCGTTAATCGCCAGAGAGAGGAATAAGCCACTCAAGGAGGTCAGGTCCGGCATCACGCCCTTCAAAAGAACGGAATTTGGAAACCAGAACCAGCCGTGCGACACCGAGATGATCCCATAAATGACCACGGGAAGAAATCCACAAACCCCGAAGGCGAGGGCGTAAAACCACCGCTTGCAGATAAGAAACACACCGCAGATGGCAAGGACCAAGAACATTCCCTCGAAGCGCACGGCAGTAACCAGCGGCGCTAGCACGAGGAGCAGGATTGAGTCGCGAGGGGCGGAACTCGGCGCTTCACCGGAAAGCAGCCGGGCTGCGAGAAAAGTCACAAGCATCGCAAGAACCGTCTGAAGGTTCTGTTCCGTGCCTGCGAGGATCAGCGTGGGAAGCGGGATCAAAAAGACAATGGCCAGAAGCGCTGCGAGCTTCAGCGCCGCCGACAGCTTGTACCAGGTAAGGATGGCATAGGCTACCCACAAAACAAGAACCGCGAAGAGCAGATTCCAGAGCAGAGGCGCAATCTGGCTTACTCCGAACAGGTAATACGTGAGACTTAAAAGGAGCGTCCACAAGATTGAGGAGGAAGAAGAGGTGAATCCGTATCGAGTGACGCCCCAGACGCCATAGTGGGAGAAATTCCTGGCCATGGCCATGTGAATGTAAGCGTCATCAAGCGCATAAACCAGATGCCCCTGGTTCTGGGTTAGGGAAATGGCCAAGATCAGCCAAACAAGGAGAGAGAGAATTAGGACCGACGCGTAAAGCGGCCAGTGTTGCAGCAGGTTTCTTCTCAATCGGCACTCCTCTATCTTCTCAGTGGAGATGAGGGGTGGCTACTCCAGCCCTGCGTCAATAGTGTCTCAAATCGAATGTAGGGCCGCCCTTGGGGCGGCCTGGGCCGGGGCAAGCCCCGGCCCTACGTCCCAAATTAGGACACTACTCCTGCGTCGGGCTTAGCCGTTTTCGAGTTTCCAGCATCCATTTTCGAATCTCCAGCTTCCCGTTTTGCGTTTCCGGAATCCCCCTCGAGGTCAGCAAGCAACGTCCGAACATCATTCTCGATCAAGTCCCGCACGTCCCGAAAATGGTCCCAGTCCAGGCCGTAAGGGTCGGGGATGTCCCACTGAATCAACCGCCCTTTGAAATCCGCTGGGACAGGACATGTCACCCCGTACCCCATCTCCACCACAACGTCCATCTCGGATATCGGCACGTCCCGCAGTCCTTTCGACCAGTGCCCGTCGAGCGTGATTCCCTTTTCGCGCAGGACTTCATGCGTGCCCTGGCTAATCACACCCAGCGGGCGCGATCCGGCGCTGAAAGCCCGAACTTTTCCCGCCCCGCGATGATTGACTAGCGCCTCCGCCATCTGGCTGCGGCAGGAGTTGCCATAACAAACGAAAAGAACCTTGAGCATTGTCTGATTGAATCATTTCTCCATTGAGTCATTTAAGAAACCACTCATGTACCCAAGGGCTAAGCAAGGGGTCTGTTGCAATGATTTAATGATCCAATGGATCAATGATCCGATGGATCAATGATTAAATGAGTCAATGATTCAGTTTCTTCCGGAAGTATTGATGGACCGTCTCGTCCTCAGTCAGTTCAGGATGGAACGTGGCGGCAAGGATGTTGTCCTGCTCGACCAGCACCGGTAGGCCATCGCAGCGCCCCAGCACCCGCACCCCTTCCCCCACCCGGCGGATGATGGGCGCCCGGATAAAGACCATCTCCAGCGGGCGGGGCGAGAGTTCGGGACATTCACCTAGGCGCACCGAACTGTCAACCTGCCTGCCGTAAGCGTTGCGTTCGATGGTGATGTCCAGAAGGCCCAAACGCTCCTGGGAGGGCCTCAAAACTTCCTTCGCCAGCAGAATGGCGCCGGCGCACGTCCCGAACACAGGCTTGCCAGCCGTCACGAATTCCTTGATGGCCTCGCCCATGCCTTCGTTCGAGAAAAACTTCAGCATGGTGGTGCTCTCGCCACCCGGCATGATCAAGCCGCCAACCTCAGCAAGCTCCGAAGCGTGTTTCACCAGCTTGTAAGGCGCGCCCAGGCGCTCCAGCATCTTGGCATGCATCGCAAAATCGCCTTGAATAGCGAGTACCCCAATGGGTTTGTGTCCGTTGTTCAGTGTCATCATTCAGTTGTCAGTTTTCAGTAGTCAGTTATCAGTAGCAGCATTTCTTCAAGGCTGAGTTTGGCCGCCCCGATTCCGCGCCACTTGGCTTTGTCAGACCTGGACGTACTCCGTGGTGGAGGCCGGCTCCGGGAGGGGATCGCCTTGTTCCCGCATGCTGGAGACGTGAAGCTCCACAGCCTCGCGAATTAGCTGCAAGGCTTCCTCGCGCGTTTCCCCCACAACGGCGCAGCCGGGTAGGTCCGGCACGTAGGCACCGAAACTGTTCTCGCCTTCTTCGACGATTAAGACGTATTTCATCTCGCTCGTAGGGCTTCTAGTGTCCTTAGTCATAAGTTCGTCGATTTGGTCAGCCCCGACTTGTCGGGGCGAAAGAAAGTAGCCCACGTCGTAAGACGTGGGGGCCAGTTGCCTAACCCTCACCCCCGTCCCCTCTCCCGCCCGCGCGGGAGAGGGGTGTCCCGCTCTGCGGGACGGGGTGAGGGCTTCATCCCCCAGGGCTTGCGCCCTGGGCTATCCCGCCTTGCGGGACCCCTACCGGGGCTTGGGAACGACAGCCCCAGGACAGATGACTTAGTCAGCCAACTTCTGACTGCGGAATAAGGAACACGTCCCTCCGGTTCTAAACTGTCGACTGTCAACTGTCGACTGCTCTTCCTACCACCCCCGCGTCTGCAACAACTCCTTGGGATCGAGTTTCTGGATGTCGAGGCCGCGCATGGCTTCGCCGACCTCGGCGGAGCATTCCGCCACCACTTGTGGCTCACTGTAATGCGTGGTGGCGCGGACAATCGCTTTGGCGCGTTTATCAGGATCGGACGACTTGAAGATGCCCGAGCCGACGAACACCGCCTCGGCGCCGAGCTGCATCACGAGCGAGGCGTCGGCCGGCGTGGCGATTCCGCCCGCGCTGAAGTTGGGCACCGGCAGCTTGCCGTTCTGGCTCACCCATTTCACCAAGTCGTAGGGCGCGCCGAGTTCTTTCGACTTGGCCATCAGCTCTTCTTCCCGCAGCGTGGTGAGTAGCCGGATTTCGCTGGTGATGGCGCGCAGGTGGCGGACCGCCTCGACGATGTTGCCGGAGCCGGCCTCGCCCTTGGTGCGGATCATGGCCGCGCCCTCACCGATGCGCCGCAGCGCCTCGCCCAGATTTCGGGCGCCACAAACGAAAGGCACCTTGTAAGGCCACTTATTGATGTGATGTTCCTCGTCGGCAGGCGTCAACACTTCGCTTTCGTCGATGTAGTCCACGCCCACCGCTTCCAGCACCTGCGCCTCCGCGAAGTGGCCGATGCGCGCTTTGGCCATCACCGGGATCGTCACCACTTCCATAATCTCCTTGATGATTTTGATGGAGGCCATGCGGGCCACCCCACCTTCCTTGCGGATGTCCGCGGGTACGCGTTCGAGCGCCATCACCGCCACCGCTCCCGCGTCCTCGGCGATCTTGGCCTGCTCGGCGGTCGTGACGTCCATGATGACGCCGCCTTTCAGCATTTCCGCCAAGCCGACTTTCAATTTCATTTGCTGATCGTATTCCCACATCGCTAGTCTCCTTAATAGTCGAGAGTCGAGAGTCGAGAGTCGAGAAGTAAAAACCCCGCTTTTCGACTTTCGACCCTTGACCTTTTGACTGTGAGTCGAAGATCGAGAGTCCACCCCGGCGGTAGGGGCGCATGGCCATGCGCCCCTACCCCACTTCTCGACTTTTCGACTCTCGACTTCTCGACTGTTCTCACACCAGCGCTACCCCGGCTCCCTCCGTGGAGCGCTTCCGGCCCGTCTTTGCCTTGCGGATTTCCGCCTTCAACAGGTCTCCAAGGATGGTGATTCCCTTTTCAATTTGCCCGTCCGTTGGGCCGCTGAAGCACAAACGTAAGGCGTTGTGCTTGGGGTTTTGGAAATAGAAATACTTCGAGGGCGCGAAGATCACGCCTCGCTCCCGCGCTTTCATCAAAAGTTCCGCGGTGTCGAGCTGTGGCGGCAACTCCGCCCAGACGGACATTCCACCTTCCGGAAAAACCAGCCGGACACCTTCCGGAAAGTGGCGCGCGGCGGCTTGACGCAGGACCTCCAGCTTATGCTCGTATACCTTACAGGTGCGCCGAATCCACTTGTCGAGCCAGCCGCGTCTTCCCAGTTCCTCCAGGACCGCCTGTCCCAGCAGGTTGGTGTGGAGATCGGCCCGCTGCTTGGCCCAGCGCAGGCGATCGATCACGCGGCGTGAAGCCGCGATCCAACCCACCCGCAGTCCCGGGAACCCGACTTTTGAAAAACTGTTCAGATGAATCACCAGCCCGGTGGTATCGAGAGCTTTCAAGGGGGGCAACTGCCGCCCGCTGTAACGCAAGGCCCCGTAGATATCATCCTCGACGACAGGAACCTGGAAGCGCGCGGCAAGCTCCAGCAGCCTCTTTCGGGCCGCCAGCGGCATGGTGTAGCCCGTGGGGTTCTGAAAATTGGGACTGCTCAGAATCAACCTCACCTTGGTTTGCTCCAGCACCACTGCCAGGAAATCCAGGTCCATCCCTTCCGCCGTGACGGGAATGCCGATCAAGCGGGTGCTCGGTGACTCGAAGACATTCCAGAGTCCCGTATAAGTGGGGTTCTCCGAGACCACGGCATCACCGGGGGCAACCAAGGTGCGGCGGAGGAGATCAATCGACTGCTGGCACCCGTTCGTGATCACCAGTTCGTCCAGTTCCACGGGGATTCCGTCACGCTGCAAGCGCGCCCGCAAATAATTCTTGAGCGGCAGGTAGCCATCGCTTGAACCGTACTGGAGAACCCTGCCACCCTCGCGGCGGAGCACAGAGTCTGTGGCGCGCCGAACGAGGTCATGAGGGGTCATCTCATCGGCGCCATGCGCAGTCGCAAAGGAGATGACTCCCGCCTCATAAGCGCTGGCCATCAACCGTCCCAGGGAGTCGTCGCGCGGATCCTCGGGAAAATAACTCTCCCAGAACACGTCGTTGCCTGCCGGACGCGGAGCGCGGACAGTGGATCGCAGCGTTTCCGCCATAGTCGTGACGTACGTTCCGCGACCAACATTCCCCTGGATAAGTCCCTCAGCTTCCAGTTCGGCGTAGGCATTGCCGACGGTCGTGCGGTGTACGCCCAGGTGCTTGGCCAGCTCGCGGCTGGGTTCCAGCCGGTCTCCCGGCTTCAAGGCTCCGGAAACGATCCGCTCGCGCAATTGCTCGCGGATCTGAATATAAAGAGGCTTGGGCAAGCTGGAATCGAGTGTCACTAACACGGCGACCGAATCTCCAGTCTGAGGTTAACAGACCAAATTAGGCCATTTCCAGCCTATTGTAAAGAGCCAATTGAGCCAATGCGCGAATGGGCCAAGAGGGAGAGAATTGGGGGCTGGGGGCAATGTTGTTCACTTAAGCTTTTTCAAGGAGGCTGCTCGCTGTTCGACCCTAGAACCCCCTCACCCCCGCCCCTCTCCCCCAAGGGGGCGAGGGGGGAATTTGAATTTATTACCCTCGGTCCCGCAGAGCGGGACAGAGGGTGGTCCCGTCCTCCCGCAAGGCGGGACGGGAGGACCGGGTGAGGGGGTCAGCCCGGAACGAACTGAGAAGGAGTTTCCTGAACACCCCTTATGTAAACAGTGTTGGGGCTGGGGAAGGACACTAGGCAGGAAGCAGTAGGCAGTAGGCAGGGTCAATCCAAAATCCAAAATCTAAAATCCAAAATCGCCCGAGCCACGCTGCTCCTGCAAGAAGGGGTTTGTTTCCCGCTCCTCGCCAATCACTGTCGCAGGTCCGTGCCCAGGGAAGACCGGCGTTTCATCGGGGAAAATCAGCAGCCGGTTGTGAATGGAGCGCAGGATTTCCTCGTAAGACCCGCCCCACAGGTCCGTACGGCCGATGCTTCCCTGGAACAGGGTATCACCACTGAAAATCTTCTGTTGCTCGCCCGGAAGGTGGAGGGAGAGGCTGCCAGGAGAGTGTCCAGGCGTGTGCAGGACCTCCAGGACATGCGAGCCGAAGCGCAGAGCGTCACCCTCTTTCAGGAATTGATCCACATCCACAACACCCGGAGGGAGGAGACCCAGCCATTCCGCCTGCTTGGCCAGATTCTGGTAGAGAGGCAGATCTGCCGCATGCATCAAGACAGCGGCTCCCGTGGCGCGTTTCAACTCCTCGAGGCCACCCACATGGTCGATATGCGCGTGCGTGGCGACGATGTACTTGGCCCGCAGCTTGTGCTGGGCCAGCACTTCCTGGACACGTTCAATCTCGTCCCCCGGGTCAATAACGATGGCCTCGCCGGTCTCTTCATCGCCGACGATGGAACAGTTACAGGCCAGCATTCCCACGGGAAGAATCTCGTGAATCATCCTCGCTTAGCCTTCCTTTCGCCCCCCACTATTGTACTCGAATTCGTTGACTTGCCTGGGACGCTCTTCTATACTCGTTTCCAACGCGAGCAGGGTGTGCGGCAACAAATGAAACTGGTGGTGGTGGGCGGGCAGGTGCGGAAGGTCGGCAAGACCTCGGTGATCGCCGAATTAATTCGGGGGCTGAATTCACTTGCCTGGACGGCAGTAAAGATCAGCCATCACGGCGGCGATGCCGACTCGCAGGATAGGCAATCGGCGGACGACCTCCCGGCGCATCTTGACTTCTTATGGAGCGAAGAAAAGGATCCCAATGGACACCACGACACCTCCCAGTACCTCGCGGCGGGAGCGCGGCGCGCGCTGTGGATGCGCGCTCGAGGAGGAACACTTGCTCAAGCGCTGCCAGGATTACTCAAAGCTCTGGAGGGCGATGAGCACGTCATCATCGAAAGCAACAGCATACTCGCCTTCCTCAAACCTGCGGTTTTTCTGTTTATAATTGATGAATCGCGGCGGGAATTGAAGGCTTCAGCAAGGCAGTTCCTCCCCCGCGCGGACGCATTCGTCAGGGTGGGACCTGAGCTCAAGGCGCCCGTTTGGCCGGGAATGTCCCTCCCCATGCTCGAAGACAAGCCCGTCTTCCCGGTGTCGGCGGGTGAGTGGTCGAATCCCGCGCTCAGCCGCTTCGTTCGCGAACGGCTCGCAGCGGCGAGGGAACAGGAGATACTTCTCGGCCCTTCATTCCCAACGCGAGAATAGGAGCTATCATGGCAGCACTGAGCAAAACAGAAATTCGGGAGAGGCTGATGAATATGCCGGAGTGGTCGCTCATCGGCAATGCGATCTACAAGAAGTTTACTTTCAAATCGTTCCTGCCGGCCATCGCCTTTGTGAATAAGATCGCCGAAGCCGCCGAACAGGCCAACCACCATCCCGACATCACCATCAATTACAGCCAGGTGGGCATCACTCTTTCGACGCACAGCGAGTCGGGAGTCACGGAAAAGGACTTCCACCTGGCTGAAGCAATTGACAAGCTTTACTGATGAAAACCTGGCGCTAACACATCGGAAATCCCGCATTGATCGCAACGTTAATAATCGCGTTGGTGTCTTGTTCTTGGGGGCGAAAGCGAATAGAATCGCGCCCATGCTTTCGTAAGGAAAAAGCTGATGTCCACAATCGTGCAATGGATCCATGTGACGGCTGCCGTCATCGGGGTGGGGGGGATGGCGTTCCTGCTTCTCATCCTGATGCCCTCCCTCGGAGCCTTGGACCCCGAGCAGCGCGGTCTGCTCGCCAAACAGGTCATGGACCGGTTCCGATGGATAAGTTGGTCGGCGATCATCGTGTTGCTCGTTTCAGGGCTCTATAGCATTCGCCAGTATTACTGGGAAATGGCCTGGGGCAAGTCCTGGGCGCTTTTGACTGTAAAGATTGTTCTCGCCCTCTTCGTCTTCGTCATTGCGTTCGCGCTGACGTTGCCCTTCAAACTCTTCGACCGGGTCCGCACTCGACGGCAAATCTGGCTCTCCATCGCTGTCGGCCTTGCAGTTGTCATCATCTTCATTGCCTCCTATCTACGCCGGTAAATGGTAAACTCCTTCCGATATTCTATCCCTCTCCACTATCGGTCACGGAGGCGCTTTTATGGGATCGATCTCAGTCGCATGTTACAAGCCGAGGCCCGGTTGCGAGGAAGCGCTGCTTGAGCTGGTTCGCAACCATCTCCCGCCGCTACGCGCCCAGGGTCTCGTAACTGAACGCACGTCGATCGTGATGCGCGCTGCGGATGGAACAATCGTCGAGATCTTCGAGTGGGTTTCTCAGGAAGCAATCGCTGGCGCTCACAAGAATCCTGCCGTCCTCGATTTATGGAAACGTTTCGAGGCGGTATGTTGGTATGAGACACCTTCCAACCTGCCAGAATTCCAGAACATGTTCGCGCACTTCGAGCCAATCTAGGTGAGAGCTGGTGGAGGACACAAGTCTCCATTTTCGAATTTCGCTTTTCCAGTTTCTAATTTCCAGTTTCCGATTGGGCGGGCACTACTTCATGTGGAGGACGGCCTCTTTGAAGGTCCCTCGCTGCTGCATGATTTTCTTTTGCAGCAGGATGATGGATTGAAGGAGCATTTCAGGCCGCGGCGGGCATCCAGGAACGTACACATCAACAGGAATGAATTGGTTTACGCCCTGGACGATCGCATAGTTATTGAAAACGCCACCGGAGGTTGCGCAAGCGCCCATCGAGATCACCCATTTGGGCTCCGGCATCTGCTCGTAAAGTTTCTTGATCACAGGAACCATCTTTTGCGCGACGCGGCCGGCAACAATCATCAAGTCCGATTGGCGCGGCGAGCCACGGAAGACCTCCGCTCCAAACCGCGCAATATCAAAACGTGAGGCCCCGGTGGACATCATCTCGATGGCGCAGCATGCCAGACCAAAGCTCATGGGCCAAATCGAGGACTTGCGCGCCCAATTCACCGCCTGGTCCAGCTTCGCGAAGATCAAACCTTCAAACCCCGATGATTCGTTTGTTTGCATGAATCGTACGCCCCTTCAAACACTATTATGCCATCTCAGGGGTGCGGTTTCAAACCTTCGGTGATGGGACCGTACATCTCAGGCCGCCGTGCGGCGATGCGGTCAAACTCCCACTGCCCGGGCACTCGGACCACCCGGTTGCGGTCCGCCCCCATCAGGTCAAGGTCCGCAATCAGGATTGTCTCCTCGGTTTCACCCGCTTCGGCATGGACCTTGCCAGTGAAATCTACAATCTGCGAGTGGCCCGAGAAGCGGAATCCCCGCTCTTCGCCGACACGGTCTGCCGCAACGACGTGAAAATGGTTCTCCGTGGCGCGAACCTTGGTGGTATGTTGCCAGGAATCTGAGTCAATGGGCCAATTCGTGGGGATCGCCAGGAGCTGGACGCCTTTGAGCTTAAGTACCCTGCCTGCCTCCGGAAAGCTGCAATCGAAGCAGATATTGATGCCAATCTTGCCGTGCAACGTCTCGAACACCGGAAATGGCTTGTCACCCGGAGCAACAAACCGATCAATCCCGAGATACGGAAGATGGAGTTTGCGAAAAGTGCCGGCGATTCCCTGCGGAGTCACCACCACAGCAGCATTGAAAATCCGGTCGCCATCGCGCTCGAGCAGGCCAACCACTGCGGTGCAATCAAGCGACTTTGCCGCTTCCCATAGCTTCTCCGAGGAGGGGCCAGGAACCGGCTCTGCGACGGCGTCGGCCTCCTCCCTGCCCGCGAAGCAATAGCCGGTAAGCGCGCATTCAGGAAACACCACGATCCCCGCGCCAGCACAGGCGGCAGATTCAAGGCCGGCAAGAATTTTCTCCAAGTTCCTTTGTTTCTCAAGGATCTTGACGTCCATCTGCACCACAGCAACTTTCATGAATCCTCCCTCAGCCCTAAAGGGCGAGACCATTTTAGCAGCAATTCGCTTTTGAGGGTCAACGCCCCATCCCCCCTTTCGGAAAGAAGAGAGCAATCGAGACGCTGAGCGTGAGTGCTGTCATGCTGATCCCGCTCTGCGGGAGAAGCATCCCTGCAGTTTGTCTGTGGATGCTGAGTGCAATAGACAACTGCAGAGATCCTTCGCCCCGACAAGCCGGGGCTCAGGATGACAGACGACTCCAACTTCGGAATCCGGGTTAATGATGGGCCCCTCCGGCCTTGCATAGCCAATCATCTCAGCAATTACTCGTGCAAATGCTCCTGACTTGTGCTTAAATCTGGTGTAGACCTAAGTCACGTTGAGGAATGCTTCCTTACGCGACGATTGCTGTGTACACAAAATCTCAATGCATGGAGGAACTATGAAACGAACACTGATCTCGTGGGCGGTAGGGGTGGCGCTGCTGGCCGCTACTTTACTGCCGGTAGTTTTTCACGCGCAACCTGGATCGCCGCGGCCTAGCGCGCTGGCGGCGACTCCCGGCGCAGCCGCGGCTAGTCCGGCGCCTCAGCGTCATCCCCGGATTGAGGCGGCCATCCACCACCTGGAGGAAGCCAGGCAGGAGCTTGCGGCTGCCCCAGCAGAATTCCATGGGCACCGGGCTAAGGCCATCGAGCACGTGGACCGCGCGCTCCAGGAATGCCGCAGGGCGCTTGAGGTCGGCCCATAGGTTCTATCCCACAGGCCAGCTTCTTACTTAGGTGAGATCTGGTCATCTTCAGTTGACCTGGTTCGGTCCTCGCCACGAAAATGGGATGGGGCGGCAGCCCGTCACGCTGCCCCATTCGACCTTTTCTTGCCGATTCCTTTCACTCCAGCTCAAAACACATCAGCTCACAAATGGGTGCGCGCGGACCAGTGACTTCCACTCCTCCTGCCTGCGTCAATATATCGCTTGACAATGGGCGAAGAAAAAGCGAATATTGGCTTATCCTATATTTGGAGCCTCTCGATGCCCTCGATTGCTATAGTGCCTCCCCCACCCACCCAGGCGGCGCAATTCGTGGGGATCGCTCGCCTGGCGGCCGAAAGTCCCCGGGTCCGCGAGCGCGCCGAGGTGGAGTACTTTGCCCTCCCCTGCCGCTCCACGCTCAACCGCGAATCGAGCGGGCGTATGCCTTTCGCCTGGACCATCAACCCCTACCGAGGATGCGAGTTCGGCTGCAAGTATTGTTACGCCCGCTACACGCACGAGTTCATGGAGATGTGGGACGGAAAGGACTTTGAGCGGAAGATCTATGCTAAAGTCGGGTCGCCGGAACTGTTGCGCGCGGAACTCCGCCAAGCTAAGGACAAGGGCTTGCCCATCGCGCTCGGTACGGCGACCGATCCCTATCAGCCGGCGGAAAAGCAGTTCGAGATTACGAAGCGTATGCTGGAAGTCTTTGCCGAGTTCGAAGGGCTGGAATTCTCCATTACCACGAAGTCCGTCCTGATCCTTCGCGACCTCGAATTGCTCAGGCTGATCGCCGCCCGGCACCGCTTCAGCGTTCACATGACAGTAACCACGACAGATGAACGCTTGGCGCGCCTGCTCGAACCCAAGGCACCGTTACCGGCAAAGCGGCTTGAAGCTGTCAAGCAGTTGTCTGAAGCCGGGATCTGCGTGGGCGTGAATGCCATGCCCATCCTGCCCGGACTGAACGATTCCGAGAGGTCACTGGAAACCCTGGCGTGTGCGGCGTCCGAGGCTGGTGCGAAGTTCCTGTACGGGAACATCCTTTTCCTGACGCCATCCGCCATGAAACAGTTCATGCCTTTCCTGGAAGAAGAGTTTCCGCGACTGGTCAAGCGGTACCGCAAACTCTACGCTCACTCGGCCTACCTGAATGGGGATTACAAAGCCCGCGTGACGAAGCTTCTGGCGGAACTCCGCGCCCGCTACGGCCTCGAGGGCAATCACGGCGAGCCGCCACCGGCCGCGAGACACCCCCAACTGGCGTTGCCGTTCGAGGCGTTGGATGGAAGCACCGCAGCTCGTCGGCTGCTCACGCCCTGCAATACGTAGCGACGTCACCTGGCAAGCAGGGCATGTTCAGCGTCGGCCGAGCGGACGTCGACCGAGACCTAGCCACTTGACAAGGAAATAATCCTTGCTAAAGTAAGGACCATGGCTAAAGTGACCAGCAAACTCCAAGTGACGATTCCTAAATCGCTCGCGGATAAATATGGGATTCGCCCAGGCGACGAACTCGATTGGGTTCCCGCAGGGGAGGCGATCCGCGTGGCTCCTGCCCGCCCAGCGGTCCACGAACCCGACCTCGAAACCCGCCTGCGCCTGTTCGATAAGGCCACCGAGCGCCAGCGCGAACGAGCGAGGAAACTCTCCAACGACGGGCGGCTGAATACGAAGGAACCCGTGGACCGGGGGTGGAAACGAGAGGACCTTTACACGCGTGGCGGCTCTCATTGACACCAACATTCTTGTCTATCGGTTCGACTGGCGATATTCAGTGAAAGGGAGAATAGCGACCGAACTGCTGCGACAAGGATTGGTGGAACGCAGTGTTCGGATCCCCCACCAAGCCATCGTCGAATTCGTCGCGGCTGTGACACGCCCGCGCATCAATGGCGAGGCCCTCCTCTCCCAAGCCGAGGCCCACCGGGAAGCCGAAGAGCTACTCAGTCAATTTCTGGTCCTTTACCCAACTGGAGATGTTCTTCGAACCGCTCTGCGGGGCGCGGTAGCTTACCAGCTCTCCTGGTTCGATGCGCACTTGTGGGCCTACGCCGAATTCTACGGTCTTCCGGAATTGCTATCGGAGGACTTCGAACACGATCGGATGTACGGCACAGTGCGCGCTATCAACCCGTTTCATTAAGGGAAGACTAAACCGGCTGCGGCAAGACTCATCGTTTGTCCATTAGGTCGAGACGCCTATGGCGCGGGAACTCAGCCCCAGCCTGTGCCCTAAAGTCGCCAATCTGGAAGCTCGGACCGCTTTGACCCGAATTCGGAAGTTAGCGGATGTGCGACGTACATCTTGTAGGGGCACAGCGTCCGCTGCGGCGGATGCCCCTACGCCCGACCCCGCACCATTTTGTTCCTCCGGTATCTGCGTCAAACGGGCCTCTAATCAAGTGATTCGGCTCGACCGGCGGCTCCCAGTTTTCGAATTCGGGTTTGACCCTTGTTTTCCCCCACGGGGTTTGATCTGGCTGATTGCCTCGGCTGGTATTGTGCAGATTCAGTCTGGCGAGAGTGAGGATTGCCTTTGACGCGCGGCCTACAGGACACCTCGAAAGGCCCCATTAAGAGGCTCTTCGAAGAGGCCTATTACACTCACAGTAAAAGACTTACGGCATTGCCACGAGTTGAGCTGATTACTTGGGGGCGACATCCAACTCACCGCATTTGCTCCTGCTACCGCGCCAATCTTCGCACCATTGGGCGTTTACGCCCGCTTAGGAGTGAGGGGAGGTAAGAACTATGAGCACAAGTTGCGAGCAACGCGGTCCCCGGCTGAGCGTGGAAGAGCTGCGCACCGCCGCCGCCGAGATGCGCGCCTACGATATAATCGACATTTTTGCCGCTGGCTCGGGCCACCCCGGTGGCACACTTTCCATCATGGACATTGCTGCCGCCCTGTACCTTCGGGTGCTGAACCATGACCCAAAAGATCCTGCCTGGCCCCACCGCGACCGCGTTTTCTGGTCAACCGGCCATAAGGCGCCAGCGCTTTACGTGGCCTTGGGTAAAGCCGGGTACTTCCCTCTGGAGGACACGGTCCTGCTGCGCCAGCTTGGCTCACGGTTCGAGGGCCATCCCAACTGGCTTGAACTCCCCGGCGTGGAAGTCTCCAGCGGCTCGCTGGGGCAAGGGCTGGGAGTCGCGGTGGGCAATGCACTGGCGGGAAAGCTGCTGGGCCGCCCCTATCGCGTGTACTGCATCATGGGGGACGGCGAGCAGCAGGAAGGCAGCATCTGGGAAGCGGCTATGGCTGCCGGCCATTATAAGCTGGATAATCTCTGCGGCATTATTGACAAGAATGATTTGCAAATCGACGGCTGGGTGCGCGACGTTATGAACGTAGACCCGCTGGCGGAGAAATACCGGGCCTTCAACTGGAACGTGCTGGAGATCGACGGGCACGATATGGACAAGATTCTCGAGGCCTTCGAGAGCGCGCGGGCGAAGGACGACCTGCCGACTCTCATCATCGCCCGCACGGTGAAAGGCAAGGGTGTGTCATTCATGGAGAACGAGGCGGGATGGCACGGCGTGGCGCCCAACCGCGCGCAGTTTGAAAAGGCCATGGTGGAGCTGGCCTCGCCCTCGCTCCCTCGCGCGCGCGTCGAGGCGTTGCTTGCCAGGGCCGCTGAATATGGCGTGCAGGTAGCGCGCAAAACACACGACGCCCTGCCGACCTTCCGCCGCGATTACTGGTGGAATGCAGGCTCGACGATGAAAGTGGATATGGACGCGACGCGCATGGGATTCGGGCGCGGCCTCGAGAAAGCCGGCGCCGATGAGCGCGTCGTCACGTTGCACGCCGATATTTCGGGCTCCATCCGCATCACGGATTTCGAGGCCAAGCACCCGGAGCGCAAGCACCGCGTCTTCAGCGTCGGGATCGCCGAACAGAATATGATGGAGGTTGCCGCAGGGCTTGCAAAGGAAGGATTGATCCCGGTGACCGGCACGTACGGCGTGTTCGCCTCCGGCCGCTGTTGGGACCAAATCCGCACCACGATCTGCTACTCGAACCTGAACGTGAAAATCGCCGGGGCGCACGGCGGCATCTCCGTAGGCCAGGACGGGGCCACCCATCAGGCGCTGGAAGAGATTGCGCTGATGAGTATCCTGCCCAATATGCACGTGCTGGCCCCGTGCGATTCGCTGGAGACGGAGCGCGCCACACTCTACAGTCTGCTCGACCTAGTTGGGCCGGCTTACATTCGCTTTGCGCGGGAGGCTACGCCTGTCGTCACCACCCCGGCGACTCCCTTCCGGTACGGCGTGGCCAACGTCATTCGCTATCGAGGTGAGAAGCCGCGTTTCCTGGATGCCTTCGAGACCTTCCTCTCCACAGATTACGCGGGCGAAGACGAAGATGTGTCCATCATCGCCTGCGGGCCGATGGTGCCCGAGGCCATGCGCGCCGCCTGGCTGCTCAAGGAAGAGTTCGGCCTCGAAACGCGAGTGGTGAATATGCACACGGTGAAGCCGCTCGATGTGGGGGCGCTGGTGCAGGCCGCCGACCATACGCGCCTGATCGTCACTGCCGAAGAGCACCAAGTGGGAGGATTCGGAAACATCGTGGCTGGCGCCATCCTGCGACATCGCAAGAATTGCAAGCACCCTCTGTGGTTCGATATGGTCGGGGTCAATGACCGGTTCGGACTCTCCGGCAAACCCTGGGAACTGGTTCAGGAGTTCGGGCTGAGCGCCGAACATATCGCCGCGCGCGTCTTGCAGCTTCGCGAGCGCATGGAGGGTCGCGAGGAACGCGCCTCCGCAGCGTGAATTTTTGCCGGGTGTTCAGTACTGCGTCAAAGTCGGGAGAAAAGCGGCTCTGCCGCCCGCTGTGCGGAAAGCCTCTGGCTTTCCGGCGCACACCGCCCCGCTTCTTCCCCTCCCCTCGGCTGGAAGGCTGAGCCTTCCAGCCGAGGGGAGGGGATGGAACGGCGGAGTGATGCGGTCAACGCGTGATGGTCAGGTCCTCGAATAGAAACAGGCCGGACTTCCCTGCCACCACGATGTCCAAGTCACCATCACCATCGATATCCACCACGGCGATCTGCATGCCACCACCCGTGCGCGTGCTGTAGTCGATGACGTGTCGCCTCCACTGCAGTTCGTTCCCCACTTTGATAGGTTCGTACCAGTAGATTCCCAGCGGTTCGCGGGACCCCGGATCGTGACCATTGTGCGCAAAGTACCGCTTGCCCGTTACGATATCCATGTGCCCGTCGCCCTTCAGGTCCGCCAGGGTCATGGCGTGGGCCTGTGACCAGCTATTGTCTATCACATGCTTGATCCAAGTTCGATTGCCCGCTGCATCTTTCTTTTGCTCGTACCAGAAGATTCCGTAGTCGTGGCCCAGGGAAGTGACAATGTCTGGCAGTCCGTCGCCGTTCACATCCAGCGTGTAAATGAACCCCGTGGCTCCCAAATCGAATTCCGGATGGAAGATCCACTGGCCATGGCGAGGGTCGGGAGGCGCTTCAAACCATCCCTTGGGCGTGATGATATCGGTTCGCCCGTCGCCGTTCACGTCTCCTGCTCCGATGCCGTGGCCGTAACTCTTTGGACTCACGACGTGCGGGATCCACGCGGAATCACCCCCTTTGCCCGACAACTCATACCAGGTCAAGGGAAAGTTCGGATCACCAAACTGGGGCAAGAGTTGCTGCGGCTTGCCCGTGTTGAGAATATCCACCAGGAATGCGAATTCCACCGGAGCGCGCGACTCGATCAAGTGCTCCTTCCAGGACTTGTTCTGCGCGCCGGGGTTTTCCCACCAAGTGAGTGGCTTGGACCAGTAAGAGCAGCTCACGATGTCCGGATAGCCGTCCCCGTTTACGTCGATAGCCAGATCGCTCAGGTCTTCCAAGTAGAAATCCGTATAAGGCAGACTGCGAAACTTGTGTTTGATCCAGCGCGGCCCCTCGCCGGGCGCAGCGGGCGGCGCCTGCTCGAACCAGTTTTCCCCGGAGACTATGTCCAACTTGCCATCCCGGTTCATATCCACAATGGCCACGGTCTCGCTCGGGCCCAAGTCAATCGTGTGCTTGCGGAAGGGAATCTCATCCGAGCCTTGAGCGCCAGTCCGGGGAATGAACCACAGGGCCGACGCAACTATGACGAGAAGTGCAAATAAGATGAAAAGCCTGGCCCCGGCCCTTCTGGAAATCCGACACACATTAACGAAATTCGCACTCATAGAAACCCCCAATTGGCCGCGGGAAAACGAAGTTGTCAGTCGTCAGTTGTCAGTAGTCAGTTGTGCTGTCAGCCATCATCGGTAAGATTTCATACGTGTCATTCCCGGGGGTCCCCGCGCCTGCTGCCTTTGAAGAACCACGGGTCAGGAGGGCAGGGCCTGCACCCCACCCAGTCCCGACACCTGAAACCTGACACCTGTCCTCACTTGATCCCCAGCCCCCTGGCCAAACTTCGAATGAAGCGCAATCCTTGTTGCGCCAACTCATCGCCGGAGGGAGCAATGTCGCGCCAGACGGCCGCCGCCGCAGCGAGGCCGGGCTCCGGCTGCGCGAACGATTCGATGGTCATCCAGCCGTTGTAACGGATAACCTTCAACGCCTTTAGCACCCCTTGCCAATCAATGTGCCCCGTCCCCGGGATGCCGCGGTCGTTCTCACAGGCATGGACATGCCCTAGCTCACTGGCGACAGACCGCAGCGCTTCTGCCGGATGCCGCTCTTCGATGTTGGCGTGGAAGGTATCAAAGTGAATCTTGACGTTGGGCTCGCCAATATCGTGAATCAAGCGGGCCGCGTCCTCCAGTGTGTTGAGGAAGTAAGTCTCGAAGCGGTTGAGTGGCTCCAAGCAGACCATCACGTGGAACTTCTGAGCATGGTGGGCAACCACCTGCAATCCCTCTACGGCCCAATTCCACTCTTCGGGAGTGCGGCGGCGGCCAGTCATCACACCCAGGCCGGCAAACATCGGACCGCAGATCAAGCGCGCCCCAAGCTCCGCCGTGCGGTCTACGCACGTCTTCAGAAACTCCACTCCCCCGGCCCGCACCTCAGGCTGGGGACTCACCAGATGGCACTCGCGGGGTATGACGCTGCACGTCGTGCATTCCAGTTGATTCTTCTCCAGCATCTTTCGAACCGCAGGTATGTCTGCAGGCTCCTGCGGGGATAGAAACAGCTCAGCCCCGTCGAAGCCCCACTCCCGGATCCGGGAGAACAGCGCCGCGTGGCTTTCGTCCACGCGCGTCGTCCAAATCATCGTATTGACGCCATATTTCATGCGCGACTCTCCTTCCATCGAGCGTTCGCGTACCGATAATCTCTTGACTTCTGAGCATTACTGAAAAACCCGAAGCGCAAGGCCCTCCGAATGGCACTGCATTATACAACCCCGCGTTGGAAAATAAAGAGGTATGAATGCAGGGGGTGCACTAGAGGAAAGTAAGTGTTCGAAAGGCCCACAGAGGCCTTCAGATAGCCCGCCATTCTTATTGGCGGGCGGCAGAACTTAGCCCAGGATTTGTGCCGGTTTAAGCCCTGCCGTCCTATTTCACTGATGGGGCCCAGTCTTCCAAATCTTGAGTCCTGATTCCTGAATCCTGAATCCTAAATCCTGTTCTTTCTGACCCAAGTCTCGATTCGCTCCAAAGCCCTCTGAAGGTTCTCCACGGAATTAGCGAAGGAGAAACGCAGATACCCTTCACCCCACTGTCCAAATGCGGTCCCACCCAGGCACGCCACGCCGGCTTCATTCAGTATGGTGTCTGCCAGGATACGGGAATTCCACTTCGTTTCTTTGATATTTGGAAATACGTAAAAGGCCCCGCGTGGTTGCCGGCAACTAAAGCCAGGGATGCGGTTCAAGCCTTCGACGATGACGCTCCGACGCCGCCGGAATTCCTCCCGCATGACGCCTACGGAGCTTTGATCGCCTCGCAATGCCTCGATCCCTGCAATCTGACTGAAGCTGGCGGTGCAGGAGTTGCAATTGGTCATCAACTGCGCCACATACCGCGCCAGATCCGCCCGCATCACCCCCCAACCCATCCGCCAGCCGGTCATGGCATAGGTCTTGGAGAACCCGTTCAGAATGATCGTCCAGTCCTTCATGCCTGGAAACTGCGCCAAGCTCGAGTGGTCGCCTTCGTAGATCAGCCGATGGTAGATTTCGTCGGAAAGGACGGGGATTTCGCGCCCCGCAAGTTTATCGGCAAGAGCCTTCAGCCCGTCGCGGCTCATCACGCCGCCGGTCGGATTTTGAGGGCTATTCAGGATGATCAAGCGTGTGCGGTCTGTGATCTTGTCGATGATTTCTTCCGCATCCACATCGAAGTCCCGCTCCTCACGCAACCCATACGGAACGGCCTGTCCGCCAACGAAGTCGATCATGGATTCATAAATGGGGAAGCCGGGATTGGGGAAAAGAACTTCATCGCCCCGCTCCACCAGCGCCAGAATGACAAAGAACATGATGGGTTTGCCGCCTGGCGTGATGACAACTTCATTCGGGTCAACCGGAATTCCTGCATACGCCGCGGTATACTCGGCCACAGCTTCCCGGAGCTGAGGCAAGCCGGCAGAAGGCCCGTAATGCGTCCAACCGTCGCGCAGAGCGCGGGCGGCGGCCTCTACGATGTTAGGGGGAGTGGAGAAATCAGGCTCTCCAATCTCCAAATGAATGATCTCTTTCCCCTGTGCTTCCAGTGCGCGGGCGCGTACCAGGACTTCGAAAGCAGTCTCGGTGCCCAGCCGGGACATACGCTCGGCCAGGCGAATCGCTTTTTGCGTGGTAGTACTCATATTGACCTCTTGTCCGCCTCTCAAATTGAGCCCCCTGCGGGCTTTGAGGCATAGCCAGAATAAGCCGAGACCACGCCAAAGTCCAGCGCAGCGCTGCCCCACGGCGTGGTGAAAATGGGACAGCGAAAATGGAAACTCGAAAATGGAAAATCGAAAATCGAAACTGGAAAATAGAAACTGAAACTTAGAAAACAAGGCTGCCAGTTTCCAATTTCGATTTTCCAGTTTCTAATTTCAAGTTTCTGATTTCTGCTTTTCCTAGGGGTGCAGCAGGATTTTGCCGAAGAACTCTCGGCTTTCCATTTTCTTTTGGGCGGCTGCCGCCTCCCGGAGCGGGAAAGCGGAGTCAATCACGGCCTTGAGATTGCCCCGGGCGATGAATTTGAGGGCCTCCAGCAGTTCCGCCTTTCCGCCCATAAAAGAACCCAGGATGGTGCGTTGGCGGCCAAACAGGCCCTGCAGGTTAAGCTTCACTTCTCCGCCGCTGGTCACGCCGCAGGTCACCAACCGGCCATAGGTGGCGAGAGAGTTGAAGCATTCTTCCCAAATGGCAGCGCCCACGTGCTCGACAATCACGTCCGCGCCGCGCTTTCCCGTAAAGTGCCTGACTTCTCCGGAAATCGATTGCTGGCTGTGGTTAATGACTTCGTCGGCGCCGAGGGCCCTCGCCTTCTCGAGCTTCCAATCCGCTCCGACAGTGGCAATCACGCGCGCGCCCACTGCCTTCGCGATTTGGATGGCGGCGCTGCCCACGCCGGAGCCGCCCCCAATCACCAGCACATCCTCACCCGGCTTGAGCTGAGCGCGAGTGAACAACATGTGCCAGGCGGTGAGAAAAACCAGCGGCACTGCGGCAGCCTCATCAAAACTCAGGTCACCAGGGATGCGTACAACATTGACCTCCGGTGACTTTACATACTCCGCATAGCCGCCGTCCACGAAAACTCCGAAAAGCGTATAGCTTCGGCAGGCGCTATCCAATCCTTTGAAACACATCTCGCACTGCCCACAACTGATCCCCGGACAAAGCAGGACGCGCTCACCGGCCTTCACACGCTTGACCTGCGAGCCCACTTCCGCCACTTCTCCGGAAATGTCGCTGCCCACAATATGAGGGAGTGGTAGCTGCCAATCGCCGACCCCCTGCCGGAGCCAAAGGTCCAAATGATTCAAAGCGCAAGCCTTCACCTTCACAAGCACTTCGTTGGCCTGGATTTTTGGCTGCGGCGCTTCTTCGTATTTCAGCACATCAACGTCGCCGTGCTCGTGGAATCGGACTGCATGCATAGGTCAACCTCCGCTTACAAAAGTACCATTCTTTAACGCCGCAAAGAAGGTAAGATACGGTAGTGTAATTGGTCTGGAGTGCGGCAGCTTGCTGCCGCTTTGTCCCGCTCGGCGGGGCCAGCTTGCTGGCCGTGCACCCGTGCGCGGTGCTTGGGCAGGTGAGGCCGCGAGCAAGCTCGCCGGATCAAAGCGGCAGCAAGCTGCCGCACTCCAGAACGCCTATGAGTCTCAATACGTCGCTCCAAGCTCAAGCGAAGATTGATTCAGCGTCGGACCCCTCCGCGAAAGTTGGGGAGCCGCTTGACCGCGTTGATTTGGCGTTGGCGACCATCCTCGCGCTCGCCTCGCTGGCCCTGTTTTGGAGGGTCATCTTTACTCCTTCCGTGCTGTTCTTTCGCGACATCTCCAATTACACGTATCCCTGCGCCCACTTCATTCAACAAATGTGCCGGCACGGCGAATTGCCCTATTGGAATCCTTACTTGAACTGCGGACAGCCGCTGCTGGAGAACCCAAACCTGCTGTTTTTCTATCCCTACACGCTCTTCATCATCCTTCTTCCAATCGTTTTCGCTTACCCTCTGTTTTACGTCGTGCATTTCGCGCTGGCCGGTATCGGCACATTCCTCTTGGCGCGGCGCTGGGGACAGAGCCGCCAGGCCGCTTTCTTTGCCGGATTCGTCTTTGCGTTCAGCGGCCCCTTGCTGTCGCTGGGCAATCTTTACAACCACGCAGCTTGCGCGGCCTGGATGCCCTGGGCGCTACTCGCCACCGACCGGGCCGTTCAGGGTCGAACGGCTCGCCCCTGGATTCTCTTGACACTGGTTTTCTCATTGCAGTTCCTCGCCGCTGAGCCGTTCACCCTGATCACCACCTTCATCTTGTGCCTGGCGTACGCGCTCTACCTTGCAGGGACGCGGCACCCCTTGATGTCTCGGTCAAATCTGCGGATCTTAGCCGGATTCACACTGGTTGGGTGCCTCATGCTGGCGCTGTGCGCCGTCCAGTTTCTGCCTTCGACAGAGTTCTTGAGCAGCTCATACCGGGGAGCGCAGGGTTTGCGGTCCGGCGAGACGTCCAATTGGTCTCTCCACCCTCTCTTGTTGATGGAAATGCTGGTGCCTGATTTCTACGGGCCCGCCTTGATCTCGCCGACGAGTTGGAATGCCCTTGCGGACGACGGCAGCGCCCCCTACTTCATCTCCGTTTTCATGGGGTTCGTGCCGCTGTTCTTCGCCCTGGCCGGCTGGGCCTTCGGACGGGACCGCCGCCGTAACTTTGTGGCCGGGGCCGCGATTTTGATTCTCCTGCTCTCCTTCGGCCACTTTACACCGCTCTTTTCCCTCGCTTACCTGCTCGTCCCGTTACTCTCCCTGGTGCGGTTTCCCGTAAAGCTGCTGGTCCCCTTTGTTATGCTCGTCGCGATCCTCGCCGGATGGGGATTGGACGCGCTCCGGGGGGAGGCTGCCTGCTGGCAGGCTCGGCGCAACCGTGCCCTCCTCCCACTAGGGTTCTTGCTGGGGTGCTGCCTGTTGATTTGGACGGCTGCCTGCGTTGTGCCGAATCTCGCTCTGCGACCCACGGAGTGGGCGCTCCTCCGGCAGGGCCGTTCGGCGAACGAAGCCTCCCAAATGGCGCAGTTCCTGGAAAGCATGTTGCGACTCTACCTACCCGGAGTCGCCGGCTTCCTTCTCGCCGGGTTCCTGCTCCTGACCGGCCTCATACAGAACAAGCACTGGGCACGTATTGGGGTGCCAATTTTCGCTATTCTAGGGATGATCCAGCTTGTTGCGGCGGGCTTCCGCGCCAACCCCTCGGTTCCTCCCAGCTTCTATGATTATGTGCCTCCCGTTGTGTCCCGATTCGAAGGTTCGCCGGGGACATACCGCGTCGCTTCGCTGACCCGCTTTTCTACCGCCCCATCGAGCGACCTTCAGGGATACGTCAATTTCCAATCCATCCCCGAGGCCGCGGCCATCCCACCTATCGCGCAGGGGGTATTTCGCCAGAAACTCGTATTGGCCACGGGATCAATGGTGCAACGTGTCGAGGGAAGCCTGAACCTGGATTTCGACGATCGCTCACTACCGCCGTTTCTTTACGACGTATGGATTTACATCCTTCGCCAAGCGCCAGACGCTCTGCGGATCGACTGCCTGCTGGGTCGCACTAATGTGAAGTACGTCATACGCCCAGCCCCAGATATTTCAGGCGCAAAACTTGTCAGCGAAATCTTCAACGGTTCTCCGCAACCGAGCTACCTGTATGAGAACCTTTACTTTGTGCCTCGTGCCTACGTGGCAGGCACATCCATTTTCACGACCAGCCCGCTCGAGACGCTCTCGCAGATGGCCACACCGGCATTCGATGCCTCGGAAAATGTGATCTTAGCCGCAGAGCCTGGCGGCTCTCCTGCCGTCCAGGGATCTGGTCCCGCAGGCCGGGTTGAAGTCACGGAACGCCAGCCCAATAGGGTGACACTGACCGCCCATCTCTCGCGACCGGGGTACGTCGTCCTGCTCGATCGTTATGATTCCAATTGGCACGCGAGGATTGATGGCCGGGAAGTACCGGTTCTTCGCGCCAATCAACTTTTCCGTGCGGTGTACACACCAGCGGGAAGGCACGCTCTACGCTTCTACTATCGTCAAAGTGGGCTCCTGGCTGGGGCAGTCATTTCCGCGCTGACCTGTCTACTGCTGGCATCGCTTTACTTTTTCGACCCATTCAAAATCCTTCCCCGCTGGCGTTAGGTGATATGTCGTTCGACCCGACAGCGCGAGAAGGAAAGGGGGGGGCAAGGTGAGCAGTCGCACATTGTTCGAGAAATCCGAGATTCTGTTTTTCGCGGCAATTGTCCTTGCATCCCTCGTCACGTTCCTGAGGGTCGCGTCTGCTGTCCCATTACCTTTCCATCTGGAGTTCGCGGAAAGCCCCCTGCTGGGTACAGCCGTAAGAGTGGCCCACGGGTGGGGTGCCTACCCACAACCCGACAAGGCCCCTTACTTTATCAGCCCTTACGGACCAATTCCCTACTATATCTTCGCTGCCCTGGTGAAGCTTTTCGGGGTAGGCTTCACCGCGGCCAGATTGTTCATTGTGGCCTCAGGGGTCTGGTGCGCCGTGTTGATAGCACTTCTGGTGTGTCACTGGACCGGTTCGCGCCCAGTCGGTTGGGCTTTCGGCCTACTGTTCCTGACAAGACCCCCGCTCCAAGACTGGCTGTTCATCATCAGAGTCGACTTGATGGGGCTGGCGTTTTCTCTAACCGGCCTGTACTTGTTTGCGAAACGGCGGCGTTGGTATTTATCCGTGCCTTTCTTCATCGCGGGATTCTTTTGTAAGTTTACACTTCTGGCTGCTCCCTTGGCCTGTTTAATGCATGCCGTCTGCAAGCGGGATTGGAGGAAGGCGCTCAAGTTTGCAGTGTGTCTTGCGATACCCAGCGCTCTCATTTTCTTGCTACTTCAATGGGAAACTGGGGGCTGGTTTGTCTTCCATACGATCATGGCCAGTGCGGGGCATCCCTACAGTTTCGTGGGTGGGCTCGAACGTTTCCGGTCGCAGTTGATGCTGGATATCCCCTTGCTCGTCGCGGCAGTTGCCCTCATCTACTATCTGGTTTTGGGGGAGGCCGTTAGCCTCCCGGCCTTTTACATTTCCGCTTCCGCTCTCACCACGCTTGCTGCGGTTGGCAAACTAGGCGGCAATTCTAACTACTTCTTGGAGTGGGAGGCGGCTTTGTGCCTGAGTGCGGGATGCAGTTACGCCTTCCTGCGGAGGCTTTTCATAAACCGGGGAACTAGGCCTGCCGTTATACTCGGCCTGCTCGCCTCGCTCGCTTTGGCGAACATTCGTAGGCCTCAAGTACACGGACTTCCAACTCCGCCGTGGGCTACAGGCCCTCCAGCCTTTACGCTCTCAGGGTGTGGGCTGGCTTATGAGTATGTGAAGAGCTATCGTGGTGAGCAAATTCTTTCCGAGAATGTGGGTCCGTTGGTAATGGCGGGGAAGCCAGCGGTCGTATTCGAACCCTTCCTCTGGACGCGAGAGGTCCTAGGAAACGGATGGCCCGACACGCGGGTCGTTAACTTAATCCGCTCGAGGGAAATCCAGTTGATCATTGTGGGCAATGATGTTCAAATCATGAAAAAGGACCCGAACCAGGAGCGCTGGCCACCCTCTGTCCTGGACGCCATCGAGGAGAACTACAAGATTACTAGAATCTTCGACTGCGCTGACTCCAGCTTTGCTTACGAGCCTAAATCATGATTTGTCGAATCGGCGGAGCGAGCAGATGTTAATCCCTAATCCCGAGTTGGAAGTCTTGTTGCCCGTGCACAATGAGGCCGAGAGTATCGAGCGTACCGTCCGGGAGATTTGTGGCGAGTTATCTCCGCGCCTCCGGTTTCAGTTCATTATTACGGAAGACGGCAGCGTAGACGACACAAGAGGCATTCTTACCCGGCTAAGTCAGTCTATTCCCATGAAGCTCATCATGAGTCCGACGCGCAAGGGCTATGCGCCGGCGGTGACCGACGGAATGAAGCAGTTGGAAGCACCGTATCTGCTGTGCCTCGACTCTGACGGTCAATGCGACCCCAAGGACTTCTGGAAGTTCTGGGATTCGCGCCAGGAATGCGAGGTACTGATCGGCTGGCGGGTACACCGGAAGGATCCCTTCGCACGCAGGTTTCTCTCGCGCGGGTTTCACGCCGTGTATCAAGCGATTTACAACATTCCCATACATGATCCCAGTTGCCCCTTCGTTCTTGCGCGCCGAGAAGTAGTAGAACAGCTAGTCCCGGAACTCGGGGCAATGAGAGAAGGACTCTGGTGGGAGTTTGCCGCACGCGCTCGTCGCCACAGGTTCCGTATAAAGGAGCTCCCTATCAACCACCGGGAGCGGCTTGCGGGAAAAACCCGCGTCTATAACCCCACAAAGTTGCCCGGCATTGCTCGGCGCCATATCATCGCGCTCCTGAAGATATGGTGGGGGACACGTTCTGCTTCCAGGGCACCAGGAGAATCTGGGCAAGGCTGAAAGACCCTCGAAATCTGATCCCCTCGTGGAGACCGGGGCGAGACCGGATCTTTGTGCCACGCGTAGTTCGCATCCCCGAATCTCATCGTCGAAGTGGGTTATTGCCGCCGGTAAACGACGAAAGTGTCAAAGTCGGCGACGGGCTTGTAGTTTTCAGTGATAAAGGAATCGAGCTTCGGAAAGATCTTGAGATAATTCTCAGAGTCCAGGTTCACATAGGTGATGGTACGTACAGCGTCACGGCGCGTTACAATGATGAAACGGGGCTGAGCATTCCTCAGGTCCCGCACCAACTCTTCCCGCCAGGAAGGCTGCCCCCACAGCGAGACAATCCCCAAGTTTGAGACGAACCGGGTTGGGGCTTGATGGCCAGACAAATAATAAATCAAACAGTTGTTGCCCCACAGATAAACGCCGTCGCTTGGCTTGGCATTCTTCTCAAGGTAATGAATAACGTCGAATTGCCCGCGAAGAAGCTCGAATGGCAACTGTCGTGAGTAGCCCGCGTAAAAGGTCTCAGGATCGGCTCGCCATTCGCGCAGTTCTTCATAACGCATCGTCAATTTGTTAAATTCGTCGGGAAGCGGCCAGAAAACGGCTTCGGCAAAAACAATCCAAAGCAGCCCAGCCGCGAGCCGCCAGCCCCGTTGCCTGAGATTTCTTGCCAGGACACAAGTGCCCTCATAGATGCTGACCACGAGGTACGCCCATATTGCGGCGAAGAAAGGATAGCAGGTCTGAAAGTAGTAATCATGAAAACGAACCTGCATCACCGTAGCAACATAAGCCAAAAGGGCAGCAATAAAGACCGGGGCGAACCGCCTCAAATCTCGGCGCATCCACGCCACCAGAAGTGCCACCAGAGTGGCCCATAGATTCCGCACGCCCAAAAAATAGTTTGTTCGAGCAAAGACCGAGAGCAAGTAGTGTGGATTGCGCTCAAATGCCATGGCCGCGTAACGCGGCAAGACTTCGAATTGCATCTCCTTCATGGCAGGCCAAGCGCCCTTGAAGACGATCCAAGCCAGTACAATGCCAATTGCAGCAACGAGCCCAGCCAGCAGAAGGGCGGCCCTCGCCAGCCAGTTCCGCCAGGGGATTGAGAGGGAAACCCCAGGCGGCTCTCGGTCAAGACCACTCGTGTCGAGAAAAGGCAGGAAGAGGAGAAAGGGCAGGAATGCAATGGCATTGTATTTAAGCCAGAACGCATAACCAAACACAAGGCCGGCTGCAAACGAAGTCGCCCTCCACCACTGTCCACGGCGTTTCATGAGCAAGTAACCAGCCAATACACAGGCCACCTGAAACGTTTCGGGTTGGGCGATCCAGAAGTGTCCCATTTCGCCATGCCAGGAGGCATGAACCATCACCGCTATCGCGGCGCCCGCGCGGCCCACGCAGGGCTCGGCGAACCGGAAAAGAAAGTAGGAGATGAGAAGCAACAAGAGGATATCGACCACTGGCACCGACCACATTGCCCTGCCAAAAAGCTTGGCAATGCCGGCGTACAAGTAGAAGATGCCCGGGGGTTTGTTGTCCCAAAAGTCGCGGTACAGTTGCTTGCCTTCGAGCAGGCCCTTTCCGATGGTCAGGTAGGTCCCCTGGTCGCAGCCCGGTGGAAAGCTCAAGATTGGCAACGCTCGTACCACCACGAATAGCACGGCTAGGGCAAGCAAGGCCCGGCTAAGAAGCGAAGTCTGCGCCTCGCCGGCCTTGGTTCCGGCCACGTCGGCCGCGACCGGCTGTGTGGAAGGAATGGTTTCAGGATTCACGAGGTCTTTGCGTCCAAGAGAATGAGCGGCTTCCTGCGTTATGGTGTATCAGTTTTGAATTCTAATCTGTAGCACGAAAGTACTCAGGAAACAACACGGATCTCGGCGGGCTGCGCTTCGGGCAGGTTGGGCGGATGCGGCAGACTTGCAAGACTGCCATCCTGAGTGTGCATAGCCGAAAACGGCTATCCATGACGTCAGAAACGGAGTGCATCGCAATTGGCGCTTGCCCTCTCCCGAGGGGAGAGGGTGGACCGCGATCCCGATGCACTTCATCGGGACGCGGGCCGGGTGAGGGGTCACTTGCACGATGAGGAGGGATCACATAGGCCCACATTACCAAGCAACCCCTCACCTGGCTCGCTGCGGGCGAAGAATCTCCGCACGCCTGTCATTCTGAGCCCCGACTTGTCGGGGCGAAGAATCTCCGCAGTTGTCTTTTGTCCTTGGCTAGTATCGGCTAGTAATGTAGCGTATCATTACGGGGGCGAACCGCGGAGTGTGCCACATTGCCACACTCATGCGCGCGCCCGCATGTCCCCGGCATTCTTCTAACCCATTGAAAACACACGGGAACAGGATGTCGCTGGCACAGAATACTTCAAAAAAGCGAGACCCGTGGGGCAAATGGAAATCCCCTCCACACTAGATCAGAAAGAGTTGGACTCCTGCTTTCGCGGGAACCCTCCTACAACGTCGGCGAGTTGTTCGGCAGCATAGTGCACCTGCTCATCGGTCATTTCGGGAAAGAACGGCATGCTCAAAACTCGCTCGCAGGCGCGCTCGGCATGAGGGAAACTGCCGGGTCCAAATCCGCGCGCAGCGAAGGCCGGCTGCAAATGCACGGGACGAGGATAGTGGATGGCGGTGTGCACTCCGCGCGCTTCGAGAGCCGCGCGCACGGCATCACGTCGCTCAACGTAAACCACGAACAGGTGGTACACCCTTTCATCTCGCGGATCATCCAGCGGAATCTCCACGTTGGCGCCCTTCAACACACTGCGGTAGAGAGCGGCGATTTCCTTTCGGCGCGCGTTCCACTGCTCGAGCCGCTTCAGCTTGACCCGTAAGACAGCGCCCTGGAATCCGTCCATACGGTAGTTGTAGCCGATTCTCTCATGGGTGTAGGGCCCGCTCTGGCCATGGTTGCGCAGCGAGCGTGCGAGTTCGGCGATTCCTGCGTCATTCGTCGTGAGCGCTCCACCTTCACCGTAGGCGCTTAGATTCTTGCTCGGATAAAAGCTGAAGGCAGCAGCATGGCCAATGCTTCCCACGCGCCTGCCCCGGTAGCGGGCGCCATGAGCTTGGCAGGCATCTTCAATGACCACCAACCCGTGTTTTCGCGCGATTCCCAAGATCGCGTCCATATCGGCAGGGCGTCCGTACAAATGAACCGGAAGGATGGCCTTGGTCCGGCCGGTTATGACCCGCTCGATCAGAGCGGGATCCAGATTCCCCGTCTTCGGGTCGATGTCCACAAACGCCGGTTTGGCGCCCGTGTAACAAATGGCTTCGGCAGTGGCGATGAACGTGTTCGAAGTGGTGATCACCTCGTCGCCGGGGCTCACTCCCAAAGCCAGCAAGGCCAGGTGCAGGGCGCTTGTGCCGGAGTTCAAAGCGACACAATATTTGACTTCGCAATAGGCGGCAAATTCCTTCTCAAACTCACTAACCTCTTCGCCCAGGATAAATGACGTGTTACAGCAGACTCGATCCAGAGCCTCCCTGATCTCATTGCGAAGGCTGGAGAATTGTTTCTTCAAATCAAAATAGGGGACATGCATGTGGTTCCTCGTGATTCCCCTCCTTGATAAGGAGGGGGTCCGTCAGCCGACGGATTGACCTGCTCGCTTGCTCCCGCACCCACCACCCCCTCCTCAGCCGAGGAGGGGGAGCTATTGTAGTCTCAATATGGAGTGCCCGACTGTTAATGCGGGTTTAAGGCACTCCGTGGTTCGACGCGGGGGACGTAGATATGACAATTGGGACCCCTGAGCGCCTCGACGTAGTATCGATCTATGGCGTCAAGCACATCGTCCGGGAACCGCGCGCTTGGCTTCTGAGTCGCTGGAGTTTCGGTTTGGATGGCCCCATATTTTTTCGCAGCGATCTGACTCACGAGCGCGTTATTGTTCCCTCCCCCAAGTCTCGCACGGATGCCGACGCCAAACGAATTGAGAGTATACGGCTTACCCGCGTCGTAACACAGAATCAAGCTCTCACAGATTGGAGGTCCCGGTTGCGCGACCAGGAATGATACCTCCTGGTCAAACATCCTCTCCCGCAAGGGCAGGTCGGAAAGCAATTTTGGATTCTCGACGCTCCGCGGGACAAACGCCATGACCACAGTCGAATAAAGCAAGACCGGTACCAGGAATCTCCACCGACCGCCTTTCCCAAAAGCGGGGATTGGAGCTTTCCACAACAAATCCAGGCAAGCACCCATAACTATCGACATAGCAAAGAAGTTGTCGCAAAACGTGTTGGAGGAAACTCCTGCGCCTCCTCCAAAGGCCAAGCCAATCAGTAGCGAGGAGAAAAAGTAGAAGGAGATCACACGCGCCTGTCGGTTTTGAAGCCCCCAGAGTGACCAAAAAGCAGAAATTGCAAGGGGCTGCCCTAGTGGGGAATAAAACGAAAAGAAATCTTCACGGAGTTTTACGAGTGAATAAGCTCTTGAAGTCAACAGATGAGAAATGAAGAATGGCCCGCCGACCCATGTGTTGGCTAAGATTGACAAGGCCACGAAAAAGACTCCAAATACCAAGAATCGAAGTGCTTTGCTTGACGAGCTTATGAAAAGGTCCGAGAGTACCGAAAGGGGAACTGGGAGGAGATTCTGCTTAATGTTGCCTCCCAGAGCAAAGAGAGATGTGAGCCCAGCGATCCGCATCGTGCTGGGAGGAGCCCCCAAATAGAGCCACAAGCCGCAAAGGAAAAATGGATGGGCGAGCATTTGCGGCTCGTCCATCCCCACGTAGGATGGCATTCGTGTGCAAAAGAGGGCGAGACAAAACGCGCCTCCAAACACCGCAGGTCCCCAACCGCCGGTCAGCTTCTTAACGATCAGCCCCACCAGAACGCACGAGACGAGAAGCGCGACGAGAGAAAGCAAACGACCCGTTAGTAAGTAATCGCCAATAAAATGCGACACATATCCAGGTAAGTAAAACGAAAGGATCGGATAATTGACCGTGGTCCAGCCACACTTCGGATAGTACAAGGGCAGATGCTGCATCGCGGTCTGCGTATTGTAAACGTTCCACCCTTCGTTGTACTTGATTTGAAAACGATAGAAAGCTCGGACTATCGGATAGTGAAAGGTCACGAGGGAAAAAGTAAAACAAATTGCCAATGTAATCCACACCAACACTTCGGGTATCGAGAAAGTTCCCTTCGAGGACAGCACCTCTGTCGTGCCAGGCGGGCCACCCGTTTTGGGAATGACGCCTGAACTTCTCTGCTTGCGGCCACGTCCCATATGCTTTAACCCCGACTCAAGTTGGAGCCGTCTGTCATCCTGAGCCCGCCGCGGCGAGTCCGCAGTTGTTTTTTGCGCTGAGCACCAGCCACAAACTGCCGGGATGTTTCGCGGAGTTTAGCCTGAGCGAAGCGAATGGCCTCAGCATGACACCACTTGCAGAGAGCGTGCGACTCCTCCAAGCTTTGTGCATTAAACCGAGATTTCCATTTTGATTCCCCATTCCTAGCGACTATACACCGGACCGCTGCGACGTGAAAGATCATAGTGGTAGACGCGTCGTGGATATGAAAGCGGCGCAAAGCTGCATTAAACTACTTCGGATCTCGCGGGGAAACCGAAGCCGTTTCCGGAATGGGCATGATTGGTCTGAAATGAAATCATCTTCCTCCGCCCGCCTTCTCCTGCTTGTCTTTCTGCTCATGGGCCTATTCCTTCGGGTGGGCGCGGCCATAAGATTCCCGACCATCCTTCAGCCGGACGAAATCTTTGAGACCCAAGAACCCGCACATCACTTGGCCTACGGTTACGGCGTGGTTACCTGGGAATGGAGACGGGGAATTCGCTCCTGGGTGTTTCCCGCCTTCTTAGCAGGTGTGATGCGAACCACTGATTGGATGGGCCGCGGATCAAAGGGATATGTGTGGGGGATTATCTTTGTGCTCGCCCTGATCTCCCTGACCACTGTCTGGTTCGGCTTCGCCTGGGCCAAGCGCGCAAGCGGGACGTATGCCGCCGTTGTTGCCGCGGGAGCTCGTGCGACCTGGTACGAGTTGGTCTATTTTGCCCCAAAAGCGCTGACCGAAATCGTGGCCGGCCACGCCCTCCTACCAGGTTTATATCTGGGTGTGTATGGTGAAGGGTTGCAGGAAAAAAGCGAATGTTCCTTGCGGGAATCTTCTGTGGGCTCGCCATGTCACTGCGAATCCAGCTAGCTCCGGCGGTGGCCTTCGCGGCTCTTTGGTTTTGCTACCCAAACTGGCGTAAGAGGATTCTCCCTGTCGCCGCGGGGCTTCTTTTGCCGGTGGTTGCTTTCGGCTTGGTAGATAAGATCACTTGGTCATACCCCTTCCAGTCATTCTTCCTTAATTTCTGGGTGCAGGTTGTGGAGGGACGAGCCAAGATCTATGGAGTCTTGCCTTGGTATTGGTATCTGGAGATTTTGTCGGTACACCTGGGCCCGTTAGTTTTCCTCGCTGTTATGGGAATACGCCGGAGTCCATTTCTGGGTTGGGTAGCGCTGATCATTCTTGTCTCGCATTCCGTGATCGCCCATAAGGAGGGCCGCTTTCTTTATCCTCTTTTGCCCCTTGGAATCACGCTTGCTGCGCTCGGCGTTCTGGAAGTCGCACCGGCCTTCAACACAGGGCGGAAATCGCCGCCCTCGTCAAGGACGATCGTGGTCAGCGGCTTGGCCATCTGCGTGCTCAGTTCCGGCTTTCTCGCCCCGCAGTTCAATTGGTCTCTAAGGTCCGGCAGCTTGATCGCTTTCGACCAACTCAGCCGAGACTCGACTCTTTGCGGGGTTGGAGTCTACCAAATTGAATGGTCGCATACCGCAGGTTATGTGCATTTGCATCAGAATGTTCCGATCATTCCTCTTGGGCAAGCATCCGAACTGGAGCAGGAGTCGGGGAGTTTTAACGCTCTTGTCACCGACGGAAGTCTCCCTGACCCCAAGGGCGGTTTCGAGTTAGCAGGATGCTGGAACGGCGTATGTCTATATCGCAGGCCGGGTCCCTGCACGCCTCCTCCGGTGGACAAAGAGATTAACCAGGTGCTCCTCCGGGCTGGCCAATGAGAGCGCCGTGCCCTGCATGCGTACGCCGGCATCCCAACTAGCGGTCGAGCCTCTTCCCACGCGGCAAGTGCGGCGCGATGCCCTAGTGCAAGCCGATCTTGGCGCAGGAGAACGTGAGATGAACGATTCGACACAACTCAATGCCCAAGACGACAGACGAAGAGGGCGAAAAAAGCAAAGAAGGAAGCGATCGAACGTTCCGACACGACTCAACGCACAAGACGACACTCTTGCTGAAAGGAGGCGACTGGACTTCATATTGATTGCCGTGACCGCAGGGGCCGTGCTCGGCTTGATTCTCTTGGCCCCACCCATTTACAGCTCAAACGACCAGTCGCGATGGGCGACGGTCTACAGCCTCGCGGAACGAGGCACCTACAACATCGATAAAACACCCTGGCCTGCTTCGATCGACCGGGTCCGACTCAACGGCCACTACTATTCCGATAAGCCTCCCCTGCTGCCGACTTTGCTCGCCGGCGAGTGCTTGCTCCTGAAGGAACTGAGCTTCGGCCGGCTGAGTTTTCGCAACAGCCCCCAAAGTGTCGTCCACATTATCCTCGCTACCATAAATCTGCTGCCGCTGGTCATCTTTCTGGGTCTCTTCTCGCGCCTCCTCAACCGGCTTGCCCCTGATCCCTGGATTCGGGCTTACACCATGGTGGCCGCAGGGCTCGGAACCTTTTTGACGGGATTCAGCATCACGTTGAACAACCACACCATCACGGCCTTCAGCTTGTTCTTCGCTCTCTATCCAGCTTTCCTGATCTGGTACGAGGGGCAGCGCACGGGGTGGCTCTTTGCCGTGGCAGGGTTCTTCGCAGGATTTGCGGCGGTGAACGAATACCCGGCCGCTGCCTTCCTGTTGGCGCTGGGCGCCGGCCTGGCGTGGAAGGCGCGGCGGCAGACTTTAATCTGGTTTCTTCCCTTTGCGTTGCTCCCTATAGCAGGCCATTTCTGGACGAGCTACTTGGTTACCGGAGACCTTCTACCCGCTTACACGCACATGGAAGCCTTTGTATTTCCCGACTCCTATTGGTCGATTGCTCCGATATCAGGTCGCCTGGTGGGCAGGGAGGGAATTGACAACATCTATGAGCCCTGGCCCGTGTACCTGTTCCACATGCTCACCGGATACGACGGGATTCTCTCACTCTCCCCGATTTTCATCTTCACCCTGATGGGGGTCTGGAGTTCCCTCCGGTCCCGAGGGAGCCCGCTACGCGCCTTCGCAGCGCTTGCTGCCTTCCTCAGCTTGTTGTTGCTCGTCTTCTATACTTTCTTCGGCCCTAACCGGGTCTACGGCGGGATGTGCTGCGGCATGCGCTATTTGTTCTGCTTGATCCCTTTATGGCTGATGCTGCTTCCGGAGGGGTTGCAGGGCAAAACCACTCACCGCTGGTTCCGCGGCGTGGCCCTGGCCTTATTGCTCGTATCCGCAGTGAGAACACTGAAATATGAAAGCGCTACTATTTTGGCTTCGGATCACCCCCTCGTTGGAACGCCAATGCCTATTGTTCTGGGTAGGGCGATTAATTTTAATGAGCTAAATCCCCCGGTCTGGCGGGGCTGGTCATTTGGTGAAAAATGGGGAACATGGTCCGATGGTGATTCGGCTTTACTGCTTCTAGCCCTTTCTAGCATACCCAAAAACGATCTTGAATTATTGATTCATGGTCATGCTTTCTTAACGGATAAACATCCGTCTCAAGAAGTCGATATCCTCGTTAACGGACACCCTGTTGACACTTTGAAGTACGACCTGCAATCTAATAGCGGGGTGCGAGTGGTTAAGATACCCAAGGCTCTGGCGTTGGAGAAAAATGGGCACCTATTGATCAAATTCAATTTTAAAAACCCGATATCACCAGCAGAGTTAGGTATGTCAGCCGATGCCCGACGCCTCGGGTTGGGCATCGTGTCTCTGGAGTTAAGGGCAGAGAATTAGTTCCAATACGCTGTGGTATGATGGGCCCCGAAAACTGGACCAGTGGTTAAGCCAGAATCGCCGGGTCGTTAAAGGAGGGAGGAAGGTGATGAGATAGAAGAACGTGAGCTCGAGGTCCGTTACCCCAGAAATCCAGTCGACCCACTCGGTGTGGACCGGATGCAGGGCGAACAGAGCGCCGGCGACGAAGGCCCACACGTGCTCCCCGGTCAGACGCTCGACAACCACAAAGACGAGGCAGACGATTTCGAGTTTCCTTGGATATGTCCCCCCACGGGGCGTGCCATCGCCCCCCCAAATTCGTATAGGGCCATGCGATTTCGGATACCCGTCCGAAATCGTCGCCCGGTCCCGAGCTTCTGAATAGACTTTGGCAGTTAGTGTGCTAAACTTTCCCAACCATGATCTCTATCGTGCTTCCCACTTACAATGAAGCCCGGAGCATTCAGGAAGTCCTGCGCCGGGGCTCCGAAGCCTTGCGCAAGGCCGGGGAAAACCACGAATTTATTGTGGTGGACGACTCCAGTCCGGACCGCACCGCAGACTTGGCTCAAACCTTGGCAAGCGAGATTCCCGTGCGAGTCATACGGCGGCCGGGACGACAGGGCCTCGCGACCGCCGTGGTGGCCGGTTGGAGCATCGCCAGGGGAGAAGTTCTGGGCGTAATGGATGCTGACCTTCAGCATCCGCCCGAAGTCCTGCTCCGCCTCGTGAGCGCGCTCCACAGCTACAACGCGGATGTGGCGATTGCCACCCGTGCGGGTCCGGGCGGTGGCTCAGCCGCAGACTGGCGCTGGAGGCGGCGGCTAACCTCATGGACGGCGAGGCACTTGGCGGCGTGCGTGCTGCCCCGGACGCTGGCCGAGGTAAGCGACCCCGTGTCCGGAATGTTTCTGGTCCGCACGCGGGCGCTCCAGGGAGTCCGGCTTGAACCCACGGGTTATAAGATCCTGCTCGAGGTCCTGGGCAAGGCTCATTACCGCGAACTGGTGGAAATCCCTTTCGTGTTCCAGGCCCGGAGCCTGGGAAGCTCCAAGCTTGGCATGCGTGAGTCCCTGCAATATCTGGCTCACTTGGGACGTCTGGCCCACTCCACGGGTCAACTGCGGAGCTGGATCCGTTACGCGGGGGTGGGCTTCACCGGGGCGGTGGTGAACGTCGGTGTATTGGCGTTTCTGGCCGAGCGGCGCGCTTGGCCGGTCGGGTGGGCATTGGCGGTCGCCATCCTGCTCGCCCTGGTGAACAACTTCTTCTGGAACTGGCTTTTCACTTTTCGTACTTCGCAAGCCCCCAGCGCGGAACCTCGAGCCGGAGTCCTCAGCCGCCTGCTCCATTACGGTAAGGTCTGCACCACTGGAGTGGCTCTTAACGCATCGCTGACGCTCTTGCTGAATTGGCGAGGGGTGCCGATTCCCTTGGCCTCCGCCGCCGGGGTGACGCTGGGGGGCGCGTGGAACCTCTTCTTCAACGTGCCGGCCATCTGGCGGAGTTGGGATTCGCCCACCCTCCGCCGCGACCGTCCGGTGTGGGACGAAGCCGGCAACCGCAGGCTGGTTTCGACCGGACACACTTCCTCGTCGGGCCGAGAGGGTGTGCGGCGCGGCATTCCGTGATGGGTCAGCAGGACATGATTCGAGATTGCTGTGACGAGGCAGGATCATCCCATGTCCATCGCATGCTCGATTGGGATTATGGCCTATAACGAGGAAGCCAATATCGGCCGGATGCTCGAGGCCCTAGTTTCGCAACGGACGGCAAAGGTAACCCTGACGGAGATTGTCGTCGTCGCCAGTGGCTGTACTGACTGCACCGAACCTATCGTGCAAGATTGGGCGACCCGGGAGCAGCGAATTCGCCTGATGGTGCAGCCGCGGCGCGAGGGTAAGGCCTCAGCGATCAATCAGTTTCTTCCGCAAGCGCGGGAGAGAATAGTAGTGCTTTGCGGCGCCGATCTGCTGCGGGCCGCGGGTGGCCTAAAACGCAGCGCCGACCTCAAGAATGGCAACCTGACGCGGTATTACGCGATGAGCGGCGCCTCGCCGGGGGGTAAGCACCAGACCGTGGATCTGACGGCTGTATTTCATGATACGAGCCTGAACTTTCCCCCCAAGGACGGCGACGTCCTCAGCGTGCCGCAACTGCCCAGGTGGAACGATCTGGGTGCAGCCGTCAGCGTGAGCGGCGAGATCACAAACCCCGGCGTTTACGGTATCCGTCCGGGCGAGCGTTTGAGCTCCGTCTTGAAGCGCGCCGGAGGCCTGCTCCCGACCGCCTACCCCCAAGGCGCCATCTTTACGCGCAGGGCAGTCCGTGAACTCCAGGAAAAGAGCCGGCAAGAACTCATCTAGCGCATTGAGCAGGAAGGCGCGACGCTGAAGACCTCCCTGACGACGACCGGCACGGAACAAGCTCAGCTAGTGCAGGAAGCTGCGCTACAGCGCGAGCGCGCCCTGGAGGCGTTGCGGCGTGCGCCCATTTCCGGGCGACGGGTGATTCGGCTGCATCCGGGTCTGAAGGGATTTGAGAATTCATCGCAGGAAATCGAACTGCGCGATGGCGATAGACTCGAGATCCCCAAGCAGCCGGGAATCGTCCTGGTAATCGGACAGGTGTACAATAGCAATGCCATAACTTACGTGCCGGGTAAGAACGCCGGATGGTATCTCTCCGAAGCCGGCGGCGCCACGCGACTGGCGGAGAAGGGCGCCATTCTCATTGTGCGCGCGGATGGAGAAGTGATAAGCTGCCACCAGGGTCGGTGGTGGTCCGGCAGCGCACTCTCGACAGCGGCTCACCCTGGCGACACTGTTGTGGTCCCGGAGCGGCCGGTCATCGGGGACACCCGCTGGAAAAATTTCATAGCGCTTGCGCAGATAGCGGAGGCAGGTGCGATCACGGCTGCGGTCATCCCATGAGTGCTCATGGGCCTGCGGCCCACCCAAGGAGATGAAAATCGCCGGTGTTGTCACGCCCGCGTAAGCGGGTCCAGGTCAGTTCACATCGAGCTGGATTCCCGCCCTTCGGCAAGCTCAGGGCAAGCTTTTCGCGGGAATGACGGGCATGGGGTGATTTTCGAGAGAGCGGGAACGCGCATCGATGGGTGTGTGTGGGTTCTTGCCGGGACGCTGGGGATAGCGATCTTCGTTGGCTCGCTGGGCCGCACCCTTACCCCGCTCGCGATTTTCCGAAGCTACTTCAGCTGTTCAGTACGAAAAATGGCTGGCGCCCGTACTCGCTCCGGGCGCCAAGAACAACGTGACGACATCGTTACAACTGACCTTCTGGCCCCGGCGCTGGGGCTGGCGAAAATGAAACAGGGAGGATATCCATGAAGGGACCAGATCCAAAAACTTCGGCCGGACTTTCGGACCTCGAAGCTCCGATCTCGGTGGGCACGGAAAACGGCGAGGTTATGGCGGGCGAGCAGAAGGCGCAGCAGGATTTCCGCGAGGGCGCGACTCAAGCTCCAATGGTTGCGAGCCTCCGCCTGCTCTGGGAGAGCCGCCGGTTCCTGGGGCGCGTTGCTGGTGCTGGCCTGCTGCTTTCTACGCTCATAGCGTTTCTCATCCCCAACCGTTATGACTCCGTGGCGCGTTTGATGCCGCCCGACAACCCGTCAAATCCCGGCCTCGCCCAGGCCGCGGTGGCTCTTGCAGGAGGTGCGCCTGGGCTAGGGGGGATCGTGAGCGAGCTTTTGGGTCAGAAGAACACCAGCGACCTCCTGGTCGGCATCCTAAGCAGCCGCACCGTGGCAGACACGCTCATCCAGAAGTTTGACTTAAGAGAGGTCTACAGGGACCGGCGGATGGAGGATGCGCGCAAGGATTTGGCGGCGCGGACCGGCATTTCGGTAGATCGCAAGAACCAGATCATCACGATTGGTGTAACCGATAAAAGCCCCCAGAGGGCGGCGGCGATGGCCCAAGCCTACGTTGAAGAACTGAACCGAACGGTGGTCGAGGTGAGCACGTCCTCAGCGCGCCGCGAACGGATTTTCCTGGAAGGACGTTTGCAAGCCGTCAAGCAGGATTTGGAGGCAGCCGAGATAGAGTTTAGCCAGCTTTCGAGCAAGAATACGGCGATTGATATCAAGGAACAGGGTAAGGCCATGGTCGACGCGGCAGCGCTTCTCCAAGGACAATACATTGCCGCGCGATCAGAACTCGAAGGGCTCAGGCAGCTTTACGCGGACAACAACGTCCGTGTGCGCTCCGCGCAAGCACGAGTCGCCGAGCTGGAAAATCAACTCCAGAAGGTCGGCGGCAAATACGGCAGTACGTCCTTGGAAAAAGCGACGCAGAGCGATTCGCTCTATCCCTCGATCAGGAAGCTGCCCCTGCTCGGCGTCGCTTACGCCGACCTGTACCGCAAGACCAAGGCTCAGGAAACGGTGTTCGATGCGCTGACTCAAGAGTATGAGCTCGCCAAGGTGCAAGAAGCGAAAGAAATCCCAACCGTGAAGGTGCTCGACCCTCCGAACCTTCCGGAGAAGAAGTCATTTCCTCCACGCTCCCTGTTCATGATACTGGGGACAATGCTGGCGCTTTCGTGCGGAGTGGCCTGGGTATTTGGCGCCAGGATGTGGGAGCAAACGGACCCGTCCAACCCTGGAAAAGTGTTCGCGCAAGAGGTCTTCGATACCGTGAAGATGGCGATGCCTTGGGCTTCGCGAAATAGCTCTTGGCTTCGTGCGGAGAGTCGAAGAACTGGGGGTCATGTCGACCCACCGGGCGTCGAGAAAGAAGTAGGCAAGTAGTACAAGAAGTTTCTGTATCTCTCTTTAATACAATCGGTTAGGTCACAAATGCCCCTGTAAGTGACGGGGCGAAGCTGTAAATGGTAGTGGTCAGTGGTTAGTGGTCAGTTGCCAGTAAAAGGGCCTCATTACTGGAGACTGAGCACTGATGACGGAGGATAGAGGACTGACGACCTTCAAGGTGCTAACTCGTCGCTTGTCACTTGCCATTCGTCACTGAAGTTGTGGTACGCCGCCTTGAACGAACTGGTTTTTGTCATCGCAAGCCCAACAAGAGTTGGAATCTAGGAGAGAAGAAACTGCCATGAATGACACAGCCGCACGCCCTTCTGCCGCCGCACCGATGACGGGGCAGGCGCGCCCACACGATCTCGTCACTGAAGGGATGCTCCCGCCACAGCCGGTTTTTCGAGGCCAAGCCAAGGGCCGAAGCTTGATGCACGGGCTTTCAGTGCAAATTGCCTATGCCACTATAGATGCATTTTTCGTATTAATTAGCGGTGTATCCATCTTCTGGCTGCGGTTTGGGGTAGGGCGTCCGTTCGGCGCGCGATACGAATTATTTGCTAGCTCGTTCGGCCGCACGCATGTGAACTTCTTTCTACTCTATTCGGCGTTGGTAGTTCTCTGCTGCACGAGCCAAAGACTTTACAGTACGCCGCGTGACCGGGGGTTCATGACTGAGACCGTAATAGTGGTCAAAGCCGTGGGCCTGGCAACAGCACTTCTTGTGTTCTCCATTTTTGCTTCTGGAAACAAAGGTTTGTCGCGAATTGCTATCACCGGGTCGGCTGCAATCAGTGTTTTGACGCTTTCGGGATGGCGCGCCGCCAAACGGCAGTTTCTGCTGAGGCGGACGGCAGCGGGTCATGGCGTTTCGCGGGTGTTGATGGTTGGTGCGGAGCGGCAAGGACACGCACTGGCCCGCTGGCTGGAAGAGAATCGGCATCTTGGATATGAGGTGCGCGGCTTTCTCGTTGCCGACCCCAAGGGGGACGCCCGCGCGCTTGGATCATTACGCGATCTGCGTGCCGTGGCCCTTGCACATTTTGTGGATGAGCTCTTCATAGCACTGCCTTTTGACCGGGAACTTGTCAAAGAGATGGCCCTCGACGCGCGCCAATTGCGGCTTGGGCTGAAAATCGTGCCCGATCTGTACGATGGTCTCGCGTGGCGAGCCCCGCTGCATACGATCGGGGGTTTCCCGGTGATGGACCTGCACTGGCAGCCGATTCCAACTTTAGGCCTTGCGCTCAAGCGGGCCATGGACATCTCGGTCGCGTCGCTCGGTTTAGTTCTCACTGCTCCCATAATCGCCATTGCGGCGCTGTGGATTCGCCTCGATTCGCCCGGACCTGCCATATATGCTGCGCCACGGGTGGGGAAGAAGGGACGCAAATTTCGCTGCTACAAGCTGCGTACCATGGTGGCGAACGCCGACGCACACAAAGAAACCCTGCGCGGCGCAAACGAACGCAATGGACCTTTTTTCAAGATGGAAAAGGACCCACGAATCACACGCTGTGGACAATGGCTTCGTAAATTCAGCATTGATGAATTACCCCAATTGATCAACGTGTGGCTTGGAGACATGAGTTTGGTGGGCCCGAGGCCACACCCGGTGGACGATTATGACCGCTACACGCTTGAAAATCTTCGCCGACTGGACGTCAAACCCGGTCTCACGGGTCTGTGGCAAGTTACCGCCCGGCGCGATCCGTCCTTTGAGGCGAACATGGCGCTTGATCTCGATTACATCGAGAACTGGAGCCTCTGGCTAGACATGAAGATTTTGCTCAAGACCATACCGGAAGTATTCCGTGGAACCGGACATTAGCCTGGGAACGAAAGCAATGCAGATGGCAGATGTTCATCCGATACCTGGGTGTAGAAGGGTATGGAATCTATCTCCTTTTGACTGGTCTTTTCGGTCATTTCGGTCTACTTGATTTCGGATTGTCAGATAATGTTGTCAAATATGTTGCCCACCACCAGGAACTTGGGAATCACGAGTCGGTAGCGGAATCGGTGAGTGCTGCGCTCCTTGTCCAAGTGATTGGGGGCGGGCGCCGCGTAGGGAACTTATGTCTTTGGCAATACCAGCAGCTGAAACTCCCTTTGTGCGCGAAGGGCTTCGTGCCTTACTAACAGCCTGGATGCCTTGGGTGAGGATGGACCCGGCACAATTCACGCCATCACGAAGACTTGGTGGTGACCGACACCGCAAACCGTCAAGCAATTGAGAAGGGATTTTTCAGGGCTTCAGGCTGAGGAGGATCTCGTGGCCATCGCGTCACTCGGGTCGAAATGGCAACAACTTAAGACCCATCCCGGATTCGAGGATGCGCCTGTCAGAACCCTGTTCAGACTTGCTTCGTGGCGCACACATTGCCTGTTGAACAGATCAGCGGTAGTGGAGCTGCCCCAATGGGGTGTGAGGATGTTCCTGCCGCCTAGGTGGGGCGGCGAAGGTACAACGATGATCTATGCGACCCGTGAGTATTACGAATTGGAACTGAAGCATTTGGACCGTTTCGTTTCACACGGGATGACCTTTGTTGATGGAGGTGCAAATCTGGGGGTCTATACCCTCGCAGCATCGAAGTTGGTTGGGGAGTCAGGACGGGTCCTTTCCTTTGAGCCAGGACGACGTTCATTTGCGATCCTCGGACGGAATGCGGACCTCAACGGGCTACGGAACGTCCAGACATACCAGTTCGCCCTCTCCGATGAGATGGGGAGGGCACGTTTGTATCACCACTCTCACGGCCCGGTGAGTTTCTCATTGGGCCGAGAGGATCTCGGTGCCGAGACCTTTGAGGAAGTCTCTACAGTTACCCTTGACCACATCGCGAGCCAGGAGCAGATTGAGCGAATCGATTTCATTAAGCTGGACGTCGAAGGCGCGGAAGAGCTTGTCTTGCGTGGGGCCCTCCAAACCTTAACTCATTCTCACCCAACGGTCCTCTTCGAAACCAATAAGGAAGCAGCCCAGCGTCTAGGCCTGTCGGGAGATGGTGCCTGGTCGCTCCTCTCCGAATTTGACTACAAATTCTACGCTGTGGACGAGGCGGGAGGGTGTGCCCAGCTTCCGGAGCCGCCCGCTCGAGGAAATGTACTCGCAGTTCACCGAGGGGAGGGTTCTTGAAGGTCCTTTTATCTGCATATGGGTGCCGCCCTTGTTTGGGTTCTGAGCCCGCAGTCGGCTGGGGATGGGCCCCCGGCCACTTCCCGTGCGTGATTAGCAGGGATTCGACCAACACTGGCAGCGCCACCGCTTCAGCGTCCCCCCGGGCATCACCTGCCTGTGGCAAATTAACGGTCGCAGTTCCATCCCCTTCGAAAAATGGATGGAAATGGACATGCAATATATCGGCCAGTGGTCGCTGTGGATGGATTTCAAAATCCTGGCGAAAACCATTCCCGCCGCTCTGAAGGGCGCGGGAGCCGCATAGGGAACTTATGTCTTTGGCAATAGCAGAGTTAGAAACTCCCTCTGGGCGCGAGCCGCTTCGCGCCTCGCTAACAGGCTGGATGCCCTGGGTGGGCAAGGGGTCACTCGCCGTCCTCGACCAAGGACTCTTCGCCAGCTCGAACTTCCTGCTCAACGTGCTGCTGGCCCGCTGGCTCGCGCCAGCCGACTACGGCGCCTTCGCCCTGGCGTATTCCGTCTTCCTGCTGCTGCTTGTCTTCCACAGCGCCATCCTCACCGGACCCATGCTGGTCTTCGGTCCGGGCAAATACCGCGAGCGCTTTCCCGAATACCTGGGCATTCTGCTGCGCGGCCACTTCGCGCTGATGGTCCCCGGCGCGGCCCTGCTCGCGGCGGCGGCCTTCCTGCTGAGATGGCTCTATTCTCCGGCGGTCGAGCGAGCTTTCCTCGCGCTGGCGATTGCCGGACCGTTCATCCTCCTCCTCTGGCTCCTGCGCCGGGCGTTTTACGTCCGGCTCAATCCCGGATGGGCAGCAGTGGGCGGCGGTGTTTACCTCCTGATCCTCCTCGCGAGTGCCCTAACGCTCCGCGCCGCCGGGCGCCTCACGCCTGCCACGGGCTTTCTCGCCATGGCCGCTGCAAGCCTCATCACCTGCCTGATTCTTCTCGTCCTGCTCCGACCCACGTTGGCTAGGGACTCATCCGCCATGCGCGCTGTCGCCGCCGACCACTGGCGCTTCGGCAAATGGGGTGCCGCTGCCGCTGGCCCCGGCTGGGTCACGGACAATATCTACTATCTCGTACTGCCCGCCTGGGTCGGCCTCGCTGAAGCTGGCGCACTGAAAGCCCTGCTGAACCTTGCCATGCCGGCATTGCAGAGCATCTCCGCGCTGGGAGTGTTGCTTCTGCCTATCCTGGTGCGTGACCGCGACTGCGGCGGCCCTCGCGCCATGAAGAGAACCATCAAGCTGTCTCTCGCCTTGTTCCTTCTGGGTTCCGCCTGCTACCTGGCGCTGCTTTGGGGATTCCGATTGCAGATCTTCCACTTCCTCTACGCCGGCAAATACGCCGCGTACGCCTCGTGGCCGCTGCTGCTGGTGGGTCTGCTTCCTTTCGCCCAGAGCCTCCCAACCGTCATGGGCGGGGCGCTTGGGGCACTCGAAAAACCAAACTTGGGATTCTGGTCCTCTGTTGGAAGTGGCGCCGTCGCGCTTGCGCTCGGTGTTCCACTTGCCTCCAGCTTGGGAGCCGGGGGGGCTCTCGTAGGATTCGTGGTGTCTTATGTCCTTATGGGCGTCCTCATGCTTTTCTTCCTTATGCGATCCGTGCGCCGCGAGAGGTGCATAACACGCATATGAAAGTCCTTCTTTCGGCATACGCGTGCGCGCCCGGATGCGGTTCAGAGCCCGCGGTGGGTTGGAACTGGGTGCTACAGATCGCTCGGTTCCATGAGGTGTGGGTGGTGGCCTTGGGGGAACAACAGCCAGCAATCGAACGCGCATTGTCCTCACACCCACTCCCCAACGCGCACTTCGTCTATCTGGATTTGCCACGATGGAGAAAGATTAGGAGGCTGGGCTGGCTGGGCGGACACATCTTCCACTACGCATGGCAGATTGCCGCGTACTTCGTCGGCCGAAAATTGCATCGCCGGGAAAGCTTCGACCTCGTGCACCATGTGACCTTCGGTTGCTACTGGAGACCAAGTTTCTTGGCGCTCCTTCCGCCGCCCTTCATATGGGGGCCTGTGGGCGGGGGCGAGTCAGCGCCACGTGTCTTTTGGCCGTCTTTCAGCCTCCGAGGGAAGATCTTCGAGCTGGCACGCGACCTCGGTCGCAAGATGGGTGAGTGTGACCCCTTCGTTCGACACGCTGCGCGGAAGGCTACACTTGGTCTGGCGGCGACGGAACAGACCGCAGCGAGGCTGAGAAGACTCGGAGTCCGGCATGTGATTGTCCACCCACAATTCGCGATGACGCGAGAACAGGGACGGCCCTTCCGGCTTTTGCCCATAAGACGGCAGAGCCCGTTCAGACTTATCAGTATCGGACGCCTCCTCCCTTGGAAGGGATTTCACCTCGGCCTCCGAGCCTTCGCCAAGCTCCAGGCGATTTATCCATATTGCGAGTATTGGATCATTAACAACGGCCTTGAGATGAACCACCTCAAGGCTCTGGCCAGGAAGCTTGGAGTCGAAAATAAGGTCACCTTTTGGGGGACGCTGCCGACACTCCAGGAGGTGTATAGCAAGCTAGCAGAGTGCGACGTTCTGGTGCATCCGGCGCTACACGAGGCGTTCGGAAATGTTTGTCTCGAAGCCATGGCGAGCGGCCGACCGGTGATCTGTCTTGACTTGGGCGGGCCTGCCCTTCAGGTCACAGAGGAGACGGGGATAAAGGTGCCAGCGTGCACACCGGACCAGGTGGTGGCCGACTTGGCAGCAGCAATGCTTCGACTGGCAACCGACCCAATCCTGCGAATCGGCATGGGCCATGCATCACAACGCCGTGTTGAGGAACACTTCGATTGGGACAGAAAGGGAGAGTTCCTGGCGCGAGTTTATGCGGACATAGTGCGAGAGGGGCGCGCTCTCGCATGCTGAGACCGCGCACAATTTGGATGAACGACACATCCGCAAGCCATGGCTAAAAACACTCAAGACTGCCTCTTTCCTACTCCGCGCCTTCCGGTCTCGGGTGAGCCGTTTGAAAGCTTTGGAGGATGGAAGGCTGCGCTGGCGTTGAGCATGGTGGGAGCCGGGGCTGCCGCGCTATTCATCTATGCTCCCTGGAGCGCCGCGCTTGTAGGGATGGCGGCAGTACTTCTTCTGACCGTGACCCGCTGGCCCTACGGGGCCCTCTTGGTGCTAATCGGAGCGAGTGCGATGCCCCGTTTTTTCGTCGAAATCTTTGGCTTGAAGGCCCGGCCGGAACACTTTGCTGTGGCGATCGTTTCCGTAGCCGTTGGCCTTTGGCTTTTGCGCCACAAGCGAGAAATGCGGTTGGAGAAATTGGATTATTGGCTTGTAGCGTACGTGGTGATCAACTATGCGAGCTCTGCATTCGGGTCTTCTGTGCCGTCTGCTACTTTGCGCATGGCGCTCATGAATAATCTGGCGATTCTTCCCTATTTCTTGATTCGCTTGCTGATCCGAGACTTGGAAACGCTTGGAAGAGCCTTCCGGATTCTACTGAGCGTGGGAATTGCCGAATCGGCCTACGGGATACTCTGCTACGCATCGCACCATGTGCTAGGCACCGTTGCCGGGATGGATATTGATGTGTATCTGGGCAACATCGCGGTACCCCATGGCTCGTTGTATGAACCTAATCTGTTCGGAGCGTATACAGCATGCTGCGCGGTCTTGTTTCTGGCGCTGTATTTGTGTGAAGGGCAGCATCGCTTCGGCTGCCTGGTTTGCTTCCTGGTCGCTTTGCTGGCTACGGTCCTTAGTTTCTCTCGGGGGGCTCTCTTCGCTTTTGTGGTAGCTCTTGGTTGGGTCTTTTGGGGGGCCCACCCACTCAAGAAAGCGCGTCGCAACAAACTCAGTACTTTCATTTTAGCGTTTGGACTGATTTTGGTCATGGCTGCCAGTGTGACGGGCGGCGGGCTGCTAGAAAGATTTGGCAACCTCTACCAGCAAGGCTTGGGGGAGGGAGGCGTTACCGCGCGCGTCATTCCGATTCTGGACGCCTTGCAGGAGGTACCGCAGCACCTTCTACTAGGCAGCGGCACGAATAGCTTGGGGCTCTCGTTTGACTTGGGGGGAGGGGCGGGGCAGGGGGCTTGGGTATCAAACGTGACCGTCCGAATTCTCCACGATACCGGCCTTCTTGGTCTAACCGTATTTGTGGGCTTTCTAATTTCGCTTTGGCGGAGGATTCGACGGCGGTTGTGCGGATGGAATAGCCAGGTTCCGATGCTCATTGCCCTCTCGGCCGGAGCTTTGCTTTATGGCATTTCATTCCAGGCGACCGATGCCACTATCTTGGCTTTTTGCTGGGTGCATCTGGGACTTCTCGCGTCGGCAGCAATCTTTATGAAGGGGCCTAGCCACAATGGCGTTGTGCGAGGAGAGACATGAGAACTGGCGCTAAGGCTCTTTTAATTCTGCCTTTCTTGGTACTCGTCCCGCTGTTTTGTGGCGCTCAGTGCACGAGTAGCACAAGTGCCTGTAGCCAAGGGGTGCCACACCATGTCATCTAACTGGAACGCGTTGGCTGAGCTTGACCCGCTCTGGGCGATCCTTTCTGACCCGGAGAAAAAGGGTGGCAAATGGGACCCTGCGGAATTCTTCAGCACTGGAGCGCGCGAAGCTGAGCGCGTTCTGGCGATGTGCAAATCCAATGGGATTAGCGTTTCTTACGGAAAGCTCCTTGATTTCGGCTGCGGTGCGGGGCGAATGACCAGGGCATTCTCTGCCTTCTTTCAGTCGTGCGTTGGAATCGACATTTCGCAGAATATGGTCAGCTTGGCGAGGAAGTTTAACGCTGACCAGCCGCGCTGCGAATTTGTAGCCAGCGACGCTGCTGTCCTTCCGTTTGGAGACAAGAGTTTCGACTTCGTTTTCTCAGTACTCGTTCTCCAGCACCTCGCAACAAAGAGCATGATCCTGCGCTACATTGGCGAGTTCATCCGCATTGCGAAAGACAACGCTGCCATCGTATTCCAGCTCCCGAACGAAGTTCCACTTCGGCGGCGAATTCAGGGCAGGAGACGGCTTTGGTCCTTGCTCGCGGCAATAGGAATTCCTCATGCTTGGCTGTTTAAGAAGCTTGGGCTGGCGCCAATAAAAATGAACGGAATTCCCAGGCGGGAAGTTGAGAAATTCATCTGCCGGCAGGACGCGCGGGTACAAGCGGTGGAGAGGTACGATCCTAGCGAGGGCCAGTACCACAGCTATTACTATATCGTAGTCAAGCCGCGTGATTTGTCCAGCCAAAATGTTCCGCACTAGGGCGGAGTGGGATTGCCGCTCTGAGCGCCGAAAATGAACGGCTACGATCTAGACATCGCCTACCGCACCTATCCGAAGGTTGCGGAGTCTGCGCTGGATCTTCCGCTCAGCGAGAATGGCGTTGCGCGAAGAGAGACATGAAAACTGGCGCTGAGGCTCTTTTAATTCTGCTTTTCTTGGTACTCGTCCCGCTGTTTTGTGGCGCTCAGTGCACGAATAGCACAAGTGCCTGGAGCCAAGGGGTGCCGCGTTTCGTGAAGTTTGGCGGAGTGCTAAAGAACGCTACATGTGCTCCCCTCAGCCGCGTCGTGGCGCTCAAATTCGTCATCCACAGCGATTCGACTGGCGGAACACCTTGAGCTCGAGAACACCCGGCGTTGAAGTTGGTCACATGCCATCCACGGAGCCGTTGCTTTCGATAATTATCTTGACCCATAACGATAGCAACAAGTTCTTGGGGGGATGCCTCGGATCTATTCGGGAGAATGTTTCCTGTCCGTTCGAAGTCATTCTTCTCGACAACGGATCGACGGCCAGCATATGTCAGGACCTTGCAGGGCAACACCCCTGGATACGGTTGATTCGGAGCGAGACGAACCTGGGCTTTAATGCAGGCAACAACCTCGCGGCGAGGAGTGCGAGGGGCAAGCACATCCTCCTGCTTAATGTGGACACCATTCTGTTGACCGATGTCGCGCCTGCGGTACGCTTACTGGAGTCGAACTGCCATATTGGTGTTGTGGGGGCGGAGGCGTATAGCGCCTCTCACAAAGCGCGCCCTTCGGCGGGACGATTCCCGCGAGCTTGGCGGCTCTGGTTGTTTCGTAGCCTCTGGCTAAGACCACGGGTTCGTTACGGACCCGAGGAATTTCACGCATACAAGGTTGACTGGGTAGAAGGCTCGTTCTTCATGACGAGTGCCGAGAATTGGGCGGCGGTGGGCGGCTTTGAGGAGCAGAACCCTCTGTACGGTAATGACGTTGATTTTTGTCAGGCAACGCTTGCTCGTGAGCTTGCTGCCGTTCAATGCGCAGACACGAAGTACATACACTATGGCGGCTTTGAAGTCAGCAGGACGAAACATCTCTACGCCGGCTTCCGCCGATATCACGAGAAGTTTTCCAGCCGCACTGAGCAATTTGCGGCGAACCTTGTCCTGCGTGCGGGCCTAATCGCGCGAATCTTAGTCTACGGATTTTGGTGTCGGATGACGAAAAACAAAAGAATTGAGGAGAAACTCTCTCAGTTCATTGAGCTTCACAGGACTTGGGCTCAGAGGGTTCCTTGAGTTCGGTAAAATGTGTCTGGAGTCCGTCCAATGTGCGATCTCCTCTACCGTAGCCTGCAGTACACCCTAAGCCGTATCAAGGGGCATGGATACCGGATCGATCGTTCCGTGCCGTTTGGCGTCCTGATGGGTGTGAGCTGCCGTCGGCTTGTCTGGGTGTTGCGTGGTATCTTGAAGTGCCTCCTGTCAGAACGGAAGTTCCGCTTTGTCTTCATGGCGCCTGGCGTCAATTTGCGCAACGCTGTCCTGGTACGTTTTGGCAAGGCTGTAACGCTGGAACGCGGAGTGATTATCGACGGCCTCTCGCTCCAGGGCAATGAACTGGGCGACAACGTGATGATTGGGGCGTACACAACCCTGCAGGCTAGCATGCTCTCCCGCATGGGGACAGGGTTGCGGTTCGGCAAGAACTCATCCTGCGGCCCCTATTCACATATCGGAGCCGGCGGATTGATCACCATTGGTGATGGCGTAGCCATGGGCCAGCACGTCTCGTTTCACGCGGAGAACCACAATTTCGAGCGCACAGACGTCCCGATCCGCTTGCAAGGTGTGAACAGCAAGGGAATTGTGATCGCACACGACTGCTGGGTCGGAGCTAACACTACTTTTCTCGATGGTGCTCACGTGGGACATGGGTGCGTGATTGGGGCTGGTTCAGTCGTGCGCGGCGAAATACCTCCGTATTCCATCGCCGTCGGCGCCCCGGCACGCGTTATCCGATCCAGGCTGCCGGAAGGAACGACCCCAGCTTTGTCGCACTCGAATGCGACGGGTGATGTGTCATGAATTCGATCCAGGCTGGAATCGCAAAGCAACTCTTGGAGGATTCAATACTTTCCTCTCAGACAAAAAGCTGATGACCAAGAACTCTAATGGACTGAAGACTATCCTATTCGTACATGGCAATAATGATTTATATGGGGCGGAAGTAGTTCTGTTGGAACTCCTAAAAGGGTTGGATCGCAACAGGTTTTGTCCGATCGTAGTCCTTCCGACAGACACGAAACACATTCATCGTCTATCGGCATGCCTCGATCAAGAGGGAATCGAATACCACTTTGTCCGGATGGGAATCCTGCGGCGCAAGTATTTCCATCCGGTGGGGCTTGTGCGATTTTCAATAGGCTTTGTGTTCGGGATTATGAGCCTGGTGGCCCTCATTCGCCAAAGACGGGTTGCTCTCGTCCACAGCAACACAATAGCCGTGGTGTGCGGGGCGATTGCGGCAAGCATTACACGAACCCCACATGTTTGGCACCTGCACGAGATCATCGTCGACCCAGTTATCGTAAGAAGGGCTATGCACTTTCTAGCGTGTCATCTCTCACAAGCGGTCGTAACTATCTCCGGCGCAGTGAGAAGTCACGTCCTGAAGGATTGCGCAAGCCATTCGGACAAGATTCACGTTATCCATGATGGCATCGACTTAGAGCGGTTTGCGACTTCTGGCCACGGTCAAGAACTTCGCAGGGATTCTGGTATTCCCTCTGAAGCTCTGCTCGTTGGAATGATAGGAAGGGTTTGCCGCTGGAAAGGACAGCTCCTATTTTTGCAAGCGGCAAAGTTGGTCTTGGGGCAGCGGCCTGGAACCTATTTCCTCGCGGTGGGCGGAGTCTTCGACGACGAGACCTTCTATATGGACCAGTTCCGCGAAGCGGTAGAAAACTCTGGTTTGCGGCAAAACTTCGTAATTAGTGACTTTCGTGTGGACATCCCGGAGGTCTTGAGCGCGCTCGACATTTTTGTACTTCCATCCACACAGCCGGAGCCTTTTGGGATTGTGATCCTGGAGGCCATGGCAGCGGGTAAGCCGGTTGTTGCCGCTGCGCATGGCGGGCCCACAGAGATAGTAGTCAACAATCAGACAGGGTATTTGGTGCCTCCAAGAGATCCTCAGGCGCTTGCCTCTGCCATCCTAAAACTTGCGGAACGTCCGAGCCTCATGGCTGCCATGGGGGCAGCAGGTCGCCACCGCGCATGGGAACACTTTCATGTGGATCGATACGTGGGGGATTTTGAATATCTGTACACTGAGCTCCTGTCGGGAGGGGCAGGATTCCCCGGTGCAACGAACAAACCAAGCAGATCGGATCGCGTTCAAACAGTCCTTCGTGACTAGCGGTCTCCGAGTGCTTTGAGCGTGCATTTCCGCCCGGATTGACGCAGAGAGCCACCCCCTGGGTTGAAGAACTTCTGGAACTCCCTTCTTTCCCATGCACATTAAGCCAAGGAAAAGCTGGCCTGACGCTTCACCATGGACCCAGTGCAGCGAAATCCAACTGCAGCCGTTCGGAACCATACATAATGCGAATAGCCATGATCGGAATCAAGGGGATCCCGGCGCGTTTCGGCGGATTCGAGACGGCAGGCGATGAACTGTCGCGAGGCTTGGTGAAACGCGGACTCTACACGAGGGTTAATGTCGAGCGAGCAACGGCGGGGCAAGCGCCCAAGGATAAGTGTAGCGGTCAAAGCCAGCCAGACTGCCTTCCTTTAACCGAGGAGGCCCAACCGATCGCGGACTAGTTGTGAAAATAGCCATCCTAGGAGCGCGAGGAATACCGGCTTGTTACAGCGGGTACGACACGCTGGCTGAGGAGTTATCGCTCCGATTAGTGCGCTCACAAGACATATCGGTCCTCGTGTACTGCAGGAGGCCCTACTACAAGGCCCGGCCGGCGTCATATGAGGGAGTTCAACTCGCTTACATTCCCGTGCCTCGCATCAAGGCAGTTGAGAGCCTTCTTCATTCCTTTCTGTCTTCCTTGCACGTACTCGCACAACACGCAGACGTCATCTACTTCCTTGACCCGGGGAATGCCCCCTTCTGCGCTCTCTTGCGGGTGCTAGGGAAGCCGGTCGTCATCCATACTGATGGGCTGGGATGGAAGCGTCGGAAATGGGGCCGCCTCGCGCGCCGGTACTACAAAATTGTGGAATGGGTCTGCGCGCGAAGCGCCACGGCCCTAGTCACCGACAATCCGGTAATGCAGGGTTACTACAGGCAGGAATATGGCGTCGACTCCGTGTGTATTCCGTATGGAGGAGAAAGCCACTACGGCGTCGATGATTCCGTCTTCAAGGAGTTCGGAATCGAACCCAATGGTTATCTGTTGGTTGTCGCCAGGCTGGAGCCGGAAAACAACACGGACTTGGTGATAGGCGAATACACAAGAACAAATTTGAATTTCCCGCTACTCATTGTCGGGGACTCTTCCTACAACTCAGACTTTATGGCCCGGCTGAGGACACTCGCCGATCACCGTGTGATTTTCGCTGGGCGTCTGTCTGACCAGCCAAAGCTCAACGCCCTTTACGCTGGGGCGTATATCTATATCCATGGACATGAGGTAGGGGGAACAAACCCGTCTCTTCTACGCGCCATGCACGCGGGAACCGCGCCCGTCGTGCTAGACGTGTCTTTTAACACTACGGTAGTCGGGGAAATCGGCTACGTGTTCAACAAGGACTCGGGGAACCTCGCCAGGATGTTGGAAGAACTTGCCGGAAAGCCGGACGAAGTGAGACAAACTGGGGAAAGAGCGAGAGCCCGCGCTCAGACGCACTTCAATTGGGATGCTGTCGCCAGAGAGCACGCGCGACTCTTCAGGGCAACCGTTGCGGACAAGGGCCGACGCTAGCCTGCCGTCAAAGTCCCGGCCGTGCGCGTGGATGCGGCGACGGCTCCGGCGGCGGTTGCCGCGATGGTCGCGGTTCACCATGGGCTCGGCACTTGGGAGCAGAAGGTGACTCGATACATCGCCCTTTCCGAGTTCTCGCGCCGCAAGTTCATCGAGGGGGGGCTCCCGGCAGAACGCATCATAGCGAAGCCTGATTTCGTTCATCCCGATCCGAAGCCGAAGAACGAACCTGGTTCGTACGCCCTTTACGTGGGCAGACTTTCGGAAGAAAAAGGGCTCCGTATCCTGCTGGCAGCTTGGGGCAAGGTTCGGCGGCGGATCCCATTGCGGATCGCGGGTGACGGTCCGATGCGCAAAGAAGTGGCCCCAGAGATAGAGGCGAAGGGGTTACAGAGCGTGGAATTACTTGGCCATGTCTCGGCGAGTGGAGTCGTTACACTCATGCACGGGGCTCGGTTGCTTGTGGTTCCAAGCGTATGGTATGAAGGTTTTCCTCGTACCATTGCCCAAGCGTTCGCTTGTGGGCGGCCTGTAGTGGCTTCGCGGTTGGGCTGCATGGAAGAGATCATCGCAGACGGCGAGAACGGACTACACATTACTCCTGGCGACGCTTCAGAACTCGCCGAAAAGATCGAATGGGCGTGGACGCATCCAGCCGAGATGGAAGCCATGGGCCGCGCGGCGCGCGCCGAATACGAAGCCAAATACACGGCCGGACACAATTACGAGCAGCTCCTGAGTATTTATCAAGGAGCATCGGCTTAAGCCTCCCGTTGCGGGAACCAAGAGCGTGCTGGCGCACCCTCACGGAGGTCAGCGCAAAAGAGGCGAAGGCAAATGCACGTATTGATGGTCCACAACAAGTATCTGCAGCCCGGCGGCGAGGATATTTCGACGGAAGCCGAGCTAACGCTGCTAAAGGATAACGGAATTGATGTCGAAACTCTGTATGTAAGCAACGAACAAATCAAGGAAATTGGGAAAGTCAAAACCTCACTACGCGCAGTCTGGTCTCAGGAGATATATGAAGAAGTTCTCAAGAGGCTTAGCGAGACGCATTTTGATGTCGTTCACGCGCAGAATTTCTTCCCGCTCGTTTCCCCCTCTATCTACTACGCGGCAAAGAAGAAAAAGGTGGCAGTGGTTCAGACTCTCAGCAATTACCGTCTGTTTTGTCCCAATGCCATACTGTTCCGAAAAGGCCGCCCTTGCGAGGATTGCCTTAATCGCCGCACCGCGTGGCCCGGAGTAGTTCATGCATGCTACAGGCGAAGCCATTTAGGCTCCGGTGTTGTTGCGGCGATGCTTCTTACCCATCATGTTCTGCGGACCTGGACCAGTAAAGTGGACGCTTATGTTGCTCTGACTGATTTTGCGCTTCGAAAGTTTGCTGAGGCAGGATTTCCTCGCGACAAGCTTTTCATTAAACCAAACTTCGTTCATCCCGATCCGGGCCTGAAGAACAGGGCCGGCGAATACGCGCTCTACGTGGGCAGGCTGTCGGAAGAAAAAGGACTCCGTGTCCTGCTGGCAGCTTGGGGTATGGTTAGGAGTTGGATCCCATTGCGGATCGCAGGTGACGGTCCGATGCGCAAAGAAATGGCCGCAGAGACAGAGGCCAAGGGGTTGCAGAGCGTGGAGTTACTTGGCCATGTCTCGCCGAGTGAAGTCGTTACACTCATGCACGGGGCTCGGTTGCTTGTGGTTCCAAGCGTATGGTATGAAGGTTTTCCTCGCACCATTGCCGAAGCGTTCGCCTGTGGGCTGCCTGTAGTGGCTTCGCGGTTGGGCAGCATGGAAGAGATCATCGCAGACGGCGAGAACGGACTACACTTTACTCCTGGCGACGCTTCAGAACTCGCCGAAAAGGTGGAATGGGCGTGGACGCATCCAGCCGAGATGGAAGCCATGGGCCACGCGGCCCGCGCCGAGTACGAAACCAAGTACACCGCCGAGCGCAATTACGGATTGCTGATGCAGATCTACCAGCGCGCCATCAAGACCCACCGGGCGCTCCGCACCCCTCAACGCGAGCTGAGCTTTCCTGTAGACGAAAGCCAGTAGCGGCGGGGCCGAAGAGGCTTTGCGAAAACCCCTGATGCCAACGGCCGCCGTAGTCGCGTAGCAGGCGGGCCTTCGAGGGTTTCCCCAGCATGCTATCGTAAATAAGAACACTTTTTGAAACCATCAGAGGGCCAGGGGACGCTGTGAAACCGTTGGCTTGTCCGCCGACCATCCGCTCCGTAAAACAGTGATCAGCGAGGATAACCACGTGCTCAACCAGACGCTCCGGGAGGTCTTGTTCTCACCTTACTACAGGGTTCACCCTCTCGAAGTGCTTCGCCTCGGATACGCAAAGCTGGTCTTTTCCCGGCACCGGTTGACCGACCCGAGGGATTTCCTGGCAAAAAGCCTCGGCCTGGATTTGACGGGTGCGCTTGCCGGGTTCGAGCGCTGGAAACCGAAACTCGAAGGCGTTGTTTCCTCGGTCTGGAAGGAAGCAGGCTGCCAGGGTGGAGTCAGCCTGGAGGATGGAATTATCCTTTATGGTATTACTCGAGCTTTGCGGCCGAAACGTGTTATTGAGACCGGAGTGGCTGCCGGCGTCTCGACGTCCTTCATTGGTGCTGCCCTGGTCGAAAACCAGCAAGGGACCCTGTTCTCAATCGAGCTGCCGCCCGCGGAGAGCGCCTCGAGCGATCATCTTGATGGGGCCGTTTTTGCTTGGCCTAAGAAGGGCGTCGGGTGGGCCATTCCCGGCGAGATTCGGCAAGGGCTCGGGTCCCGGCACGTTCTTATACTGGGCGACGTTCGAAGTGAACTGCCTCGATTAGTCGCTGACCTCCCCTCGGTGGAGATGTTCTTCCACGACGACCTGCATACCCCCAACCACATGCTATGGGAATACGAGCTCGTGTGGGCGCACATTTCGCCGGGAGGAGTCCTGATTTCTGACGACGCCAATTTTGGGTGGCTTCAGTTCTGCCGCAAGCACCAGGTGAACCCCAATGCTTACCTGAATGTCCAGCGGCTGACGGCCATCCGCAAGTAACCCCTTCTCAAGGTTTCCCGCAATTTGAGAATCGCAATCTTTGATTACCGCGTCACCCCCAACAATCCCGTCGGGAGCTGCCACCTGAGGATGCTGAAGGGTCTTTGCCAACGACACGAGTTCACGGTCTTCTCTGTGGAGTTCGAAAATCCCTGTGCCGAGCGGATCCGTTGGGTGCGGGTTCCCGCCCCCACCCGGCCCCTCGCGCTACTTTTCGTCGCCTATCACCTGCTTGCGCCCATTTGCTACTGGGCGTATTGCGTCCGATACCGGGTGCGCTTCGACCTCCTCCAGATGGTGGAGAGCAACCTGAGCTTCGGAGATGTGTCGAACTCGCGTTTCTGCCACAGGGCCTATCTGAAGTACCACTGGCGGGAATCCCGCCCAAGCGGTCTGCGGGGATGGTTCCGATGGATGGACCACTGGTTCCACTCACTGATTGAGCCGTGGATCTACCGCCGGGTACGCATGATTGTTGCCCCTTCGAAGGGACTGCAACGTGAACTGGAGCGGGAGTTCCCGTTTGTCGGCGGCAAGATACGTGTAATCAGCAACCCAGTCGACATGGAAGGCATGGTCGTTCCGCAAGCATTTGACCGGCGAGCCTTCCGAAGAGAACTTGACCTTGCCGAATCCGACATCGTCTTTCTCTTCGTGGCCCTTGGGCATTTTGAGCGGAAGGGCCTGCCCTTCCTCCTGAGCGCCCTCCAGCGGCTGCAACACGCTCCAGTCAAACTGCTCGTGGTGGGCGGGGAGGCGGGCGCTCTCACCACCTGGCAGTCTCGCACCACTCAGATGGGCTTGACAGAGAGAGTCGCGTTCCTGGGTTTCCAAAAAGACATACGGCCCTACTTGTGGGCGGCAGACGCTTCGGTACTGCCTTCCAGCTATGAAACATTTTCCTTCGCCGCGATCCAAAGCCTCGCCGCCGGGCTGCCCTTACTGGCCACTCGCGTATATGGGGTAGAAGAATACCTAAAAGATGGGGTCAATGGAATTGTGATCGACGCCTTCAGTCCCGAGGCGGTTGAAGCCGCGCTGGCCCGTTTCATTACTCTGAGTAGCGAACGGCGGCACCATCTTGGGCTGGAAGCGCAACGCCTTGCAAGAGGTTACGACATCGCCAATTTTCTCACCGCATGGAACCGATTCTACGCCGGTGTCAAAGGCGAGTCGGCTCCGGCAAGCTAACCTCCCTTTCAGAACTCGTATGGTTTGTTGATTACATCTAGAAATCTTGAAGTACGAAACTTGGTGTAAATGAGTCAAGTTTTCAGGCAGCCAATTGGGCTTGTTGGACCCAGGACGTCACCTCCCGGTCAAGTTTGTCGAAAGCGCGTCGCAGTGGGCAGGA
>JBEKHR010000021.1:0-90283 GCA_050012175.1 Terriglobia bacterium
GGTGATGCCGGGGGATAACGTGAACCTGGAGATTGCGCTGATCACGCCCATCGCCATGGAGAAAGGGCTGCGCTTCGCCATCCGCGAAGGTGGACACACGGTGGGCGCCGGCTCGGTCACGGAGATTCTTGCGTAACAAAACCATCGGAAGTTCGTAAACCGATTGGGTTGGAAACTTAAGAGGGCGCAAGTAAGCCAGGAAGGGGAGTCGAGGCCTTTCTAATGCGCGAAATCATCACCTTGCAATGCGGTGAATGCAAGAACCGCAATTACACGACGACGAAGAACAAGAAAAAGACGCAGGACCGGCTGGAGCTCAAGAAGTTCTGCCCTGCGTGCCGGCACCACACCTTGCATAAGGAAGTGAAGTAGGAGAAAGGCAGCCGACAGTTGGCAGTCCACAGTTGACAGTGAAAGACGTAAGAGCCTGAAGGTTTTTGCTGTTAACTGTCAACTGTCAACTGTGGGCTGGTGCTTTACAGGGGCGTAAGTTCAACGGCTAGACTGCCGGTCTCCAAAACCGGACGTGGGGGTTCGAATCCCTCCGCCCCTGCCAGAGCCCCTCAAGCACGAAGCGTGGGCCTGTTGGAGTACAGAGGAAACCATGGGCGAGCAGGTCAGTATTGAGAAGAGTACTTGGGTTCAGGTTCGGGAGTATATGTCCGACGTTCGGACGGAGATGAAGCGCGTGACCTGGCCAAACAAACAGGAAATCTACGGCACGACGGTCATGGTGCTTATCACCACCTTTCTTTTTGGATTCTATTTCTGGATTTGCGACCAGGCATTTTCGCTAACCGTTTCCAAGGCATTGCGGTACTTCTTGCATCGCGGATAGGGATTGGCTGGCGCGGAGCGGTGGAGAGCATGTCTCTCCATATTTCAGTGGACCAATGACAGGCATGGCAAAGAACTGGTACATCATTCACACCTACTCTGGTTTTGAGAAGAAAGTGGCGGAAACCCTGAAGAGCCGCATTGAGGCCGCCGGGCTCGCCGAGCAGTTCGGGGAGATCATGGTCCCCACTGAGGACGTCCTCGAAACGCGCCAGGGAAAGAAAGTGGTGACCGCTAAGCTTTTCTTTCCGGGCTATGTGCTGGTGGATATGGAAATGAATGACGATACCTGGCACATGGTGCGCGAAACGCCCCGGGTCACGGGATTCGTCGGCTCCGGACAAAGGCCTAGTCCCTTGGCCCCTGACGAAGTGGACCGGATTGTTCACAAGGTCGAAGTGGCTGCGGAACACCCGAAGCCGAGGCTCAAGTATGACAAGGGTGAGAGCGTCAAGATTACCGATGGTCCCTTCAAGGACTTCAATGGGATTGTTGACGAGATCCATGATGAGCGTTCCACGTTGCGGGTTATGGTTACGATTTTCGGCCGCTCCACCCCGGTGGAATTGGATTTTTATCAAGTGGAAAAAATCTGAAATGGAAATTGGAAATTGGAAACTGGTCGTTGGAATCCCCGCGAGTCTCGGTTGACCAGTTTCCAGTTTTCGATTTCCAGTTTCCGCTCTGCGCGGAGGTAGAGGACATGGCAAAGAAAGTCCAGGCGATGGTGAAGCTCCAACTTCCTGCGGGAAAAGCTACGCCCGCTCCTCCCGCTGGACCGGCGCTGGGCCAGCACGGCGTGAACATTATGGAGTTTTGCAAGGCGTTCAACGCCAAGACCTCTGGCAGGGATCAAGAAGGGTTGATTATTCCCGTCGTCATTACGGTGTACAGCGATCGGAGTATCACATTTGTAACCAAGACACCACCGGCCGCCGTGCTTCTGAAACGGGCCGCCGGAATCGCCAAGGGTTCGGGCGAGCCCAACCGGAACAAAGTGGGCAAGGTGACGCAGAAGCAAGTGGAAGAGATCGCCAAGCTGAAGATGCCGGATTTAAATGCGCACGACATCTCGGCCGCCGTCGCCACTGTGAAGGGAACGGCGCGCAGTATGGGGATTGAAGTAGTAGCATGAAATCGAAATTCGACTTGGAGCGAGTTGGCATTTTCGAGTTATCTTGCTGGGGAGTGGAAGGTGGGAAAGAAATATAAGGCGGCAGCCAAGCTGGTCGATAAAGCAGCCTACACCGTGGCGGAGGCGATGCCCATTGTCAAGCAAGCGGCTTTCGCCAAGTTTGACGAGACCGTGGAAGTGGCGATGTGCCTTGGGGTGGATCCGAAGCACGCGGATCAAATGGTCCGGGGCACCGTGGTTCTTCCTCATGGCCTTGGGAAGAGCAAGCGGGTGATCGTGATCGCCTCCGGCGACAAGGTTCGTGAGGCTCGCGAGGCGGGAGCCGATGAAGTGGGCGGCGACGACCTTGTGCAGAGGATCCAGGGTGGATGGATTGACTTCGAGGCGGTGGTTGCCACACCTGACATGATGAAGTCCGTAGGCCGCTTGGGTAAGATCCTGGGCCCGCGAGGGCTCATGCCCAATCCCAAGACCGGCACCGTCACCCTGGATGTGGAACGGGCAGTAAGGGAAGTGAAAGCCGGAAAGGTGGAATTCCGGGTGGACAAGACGGGGATTATCCATTGCCCGGTGGGCAAGGTCTCATTTGAGGCCCAAAAACTGGCTGAAAACGCCAACGCTCTGATTTCGAGCGTCATGAAGGCGAAACCCGCCTCCGCCAAAGGGCGCTACGTGCGCAGCATCGCCGTTTCATCCACCATGGGCCCCGGCCTCGCCATTGATCTGGCGTCGGTGGAACCTGCTTAGCCGCGGTTTCGAGGAGTAGGCATGAATAAAGGTGAGAAAAGGCAAAAAGCCGAGGCGTTGCATCAGGAATTAGAAAAGTCACGCACCGTCATTCTGGCGAGTTTCGAGGGGATCACCGTCGCTCAGGATTTCGAACTTCGTCGCAGGATTGCGCAAGTCGGGGCAAAGTACAAGGTCGTAAAGAATAGCCTGATCGAGAGGGCCTCTCAAGGCACGCCGGTGGAGCCAGCAGCAAGGGAATTGCGCGGCACCACATCTCTTGCCTACACACAGGAAGACCCTGTGGCATTAGCCAAAGTCTTGACCGCTTATGCCAAAGAAAACCCTTTAATCAAGTTTAAATCGGGCGTGGTGGAAGGTCGGGTCGTCTCCATGGCCGATATAGGTATTGTCGCCAACTTGCCCGCGAAGGAGGAGCTGCTCTCAAGGGCGCTCTTCCTGATCAATTCCCCGGCGCGGAACGTGGCGCTTGCCCTCGCCGGTGTGGCCCGCAAGTTGGCGGTGGTCATTCAACAGGCCGTCAAGGAGAAGAAGTTTAGGGAGGCGGCGAGCAGCTAGCCAAAGCGCTTACCCTGCAGGGGTTGCCGGCTGGCGGCTGAACGGGATTCTTCAGGAGGAAAACACCGAAATGTCAGAACGGATCGAAAAGATCGTCGAAGAAATCAAGGGACTATCACTGCTCGAAGCTTCCGAGCTGGTCAAGAGGCTGGAAGAGGTTCTGGGAGTTTCCGCGGCGGCTGCGGCGCCCGTGATGGTGGCGGCAGCAGGTGCTGCACCAGCCGGGGGCGCAGCTCCGGTGGAAGAGCAGACGGAATTCACGGTCATCCTCACCGCCGTGGGTGCGAACAAGATTAACGTCATCAAGGCTGTCCGCGAAGTCACCAGCCTGGGGCTCAAAGAAGCGAAGGATCTTGTGGATGGCGCACCCAAGCCGATCAAGGAGGGCATCAACAAAGAGGAAGCCGAAGCCCTCAAGAAAAAGTTCACCGAAGCCGGCGCTACAGTGGAAGTGAAATAGCAGCCTCTCGGCAGGGGCCGGCTTGTCTTCTTCCGTCTCCCGAGCGGGGGCTCGGGAGACGACGTCCTCTCGTTCTGGAAACACGAACCACCCGGTGGACGGCTGGGCCGTGGGCAAGACATTGTGGCATCCCCAGGCCCTAATGGTGCATCCATCGTTACAAGGGTGTTGCGTCACCATTGTCCGGCAGGCTCTTGACATCTCAAGCAAGGAGCAAATCGAATGCTTAACGGCGGGAACGGCGCTATCCGTCAGCGCATAAATTTCTCCAAAATACCGACTGTCATCAAGATTCCCAATCTCATCGAGGTCCAGCGGCGGTCTTACGAACGATTTCTTCAGATGAACCTCCTTCCCTCGGAGCGGGAGGACGCGGGCCTGCAAGCCGTGTTCAATTCTGTGTTTCCGATTACGGATTTTCGCGGCATTGCCCAATTGGACTTCGTGGACTATTCCATTGGCAACTGGGAATGCAAGTGTGGCAGTCTGAAAGGACTCCACCACTTGCGCAGCACTTGCAAGAATTGCGGTCACACCGTTATCACCGACCCCTTCAAGGTCGGGGACGTGCTTTGCACCCGATGCGGCACGTTCAATAAGAACGTCGTGACCTTCTGCAACAAGTGTGGCGATCCCGTCGCTCTGCAGCTCAAGTACGACGTGACCGAGTGTCAGGAGCGCGGCATGACATTCGCCGCCCCTCTCAAGGTCACCATCCGCCTCACCCTTTACGACAAGGACAGCGACACGGGCCACAAGAGTATTCGGGATATCAAGGAACAAGAGGTTTATTTCGGCGAAATCCCCCTGATGACCGAGAACGGCACCTTCATCATCAACGGGACGGAACGCGTCATCGTGAGCCAGCTTCACCGTTCTCCGGGCGTTTTCTTTGAATGCAACACCCAGAAGACTTATTTCTTGGGAAAGACTATTCCCTACCGTGGCTCCTGGGTGGAATTCGAGTATGACACCAAGAACATCCTCTACGTCCGTATCGACCGAAAACGAAAGTTCCTGGCCACAATTTTCCTCCGCGCGCTGGGCCTGAAGAATGATTCCGAGATTATCAGGGCTTTCTACGGCGTGGAAAAGATTTCCCTGAAGGACCGAAAACTCTTCTTGGAAGTCTCCGAGGGCCTGATCGGAACAAAACTCTCCAAGAATATCGAGCATGCGCGAACTCATGAGACCGTGGTGAACGCCGGGAGGAAGATTACCGAGTCGGTTTATAAGGAGATTCAGAAGGCTCGGATCACGCAGATCGAGGTGGCGGCGCACGATTTGGAAGGAGCCTTTGCGGCGGCTGACATGGTGGATCCGGCGACCGGGGAAGTGATTCTGGAGGCGAACAACGAGCTTACCTCCAGCGCCCTGAACGCTATTCTGGAGTCCGGGATGGCGGAGATCCAGGTGTTTTTCCCGGAGCGCGATGAAACCGGGGTGGTCATCAGCCAGACCCTGAAGCGCGATACCTTGAAGACCCCACAGGAAGCTCTCATTGAGATGTACCGGAAGATGCGGCCGGGAGATCCCCCGACCCTGGATACGGCGACAGCACTCTTCAACGGCATGTTCTTTGACCCGCGCAAGTACGATTTCTCGCGTGTGGGCCGTTTGAAGTTCAACATTAAGCTGGGTTACTTCACCAAACTCAAGAGCCGGATGGACGAGAAGGCCACAGAACTTGAACTGCAAGAGGCGCGGAATTTCCCCGCCGCCAATTTCTACGTGGTCGTTGACCAGGAGAAGATGTTCGTTGGAAAGCGCGAACAGAATATCTGCTCCGAGGTAGTCCGGGGCTGCGAAGGGACGATGGCCACGGAGCACTCCGAGCACACTCCCATTCAACTTCCGCTCGACAAGCGAACCCTCGAGCCGGAAGACTTCTACGCGGCTATCCGTTATCTCCTCAAGCTGCACAAGAACCCGGGCGGGAATTACACCGTGGACGACATCGACCACCTGGGGAACCGGCGCGTGCGTGCCGTGGGCGAATTGCTGGAGAACCAGTTCCGCCTGGGTTTAGTCCGTATGGAACGGGCGATCAAGGAGAAGATGTCGGTTTATCAGGAAATGTCCACGGCCATGCCCCATGACTTGATCAACGCCAAGCCGGTCATGGCGGCCATCCGGGAGTTCTTCGGTTCGTCTCAACTCTCCCAGTTCATGGACCAGACGAACCCGCTCTCGGAAATCACTCACAAGCGGCGCTTGTCGGCCCTGGGACCCGGCGGCCTCTCGCGCGAGCGAGCTGGATTTGAGGTGCGCGACGTCCATCCCACGCACTACGGCCGCATCTGTCCCATCGAGACCCCGGAAGGTCCCAACATCGGCCTCATTTCCTCGCTTTCCTGCTACGCGCGGATCAACGAGCATGGCTTCATCGAGAGCCCCTACCGTAAAGTCCGCGGCGGCAGGATTGTGGATTATGTCACGATTACTCACGGCGGGGACGGCCCCTGGCGTGTTGGCGAACACGTGGAGGTGGGCGAAGTCGAGAAGCTCAACGAAGATCTGGGCGAGAGAAGGCGCAAGCTCGTGGAATACGAACCTTACTCGTTTTACCTGTCCGCCTGGGAAGAAGATCAACACGTCATTGCTCAGGCCAACGTTCCGGTGGACGAAAAAGGCCGCATTACCCATGAATTGGTCAACGCCCGGCAGGCCGGCAACTTCGTGCTGAAGCGCCGCGATGAAATTGATTACATCGACGTCAGCCCCAAGCAACTGGTGAGCGTGGCAGCCTCACTGATCCCCTTCCTGGAGAATGATGACGCTAACCGCGCCCTCATGGGCTCCAACATGCAGCGGCAGTCGGTCCCGCTCCTGCGCGCCCAGGCCCCGTTGATTGGCACCGGCATGGAAGAGGTTACCGCCCGCGATTCCGGCGCGGTGGTCATTTGCAGGCGCAACGGCGTGGTGGACAGCGTGGACAGCGAGCGCATCATTGTGCGCGTCGAGGGCGACGGTCACAGCGGGCAGTTCTCGCGGGAAGTCGGCGCGGACATCTACCAGTTGACCAAGTTCCGCCGCTCCAACCAGAACACCTGCATTAACCAGAAGCCGGCGGTCCAAAAAGGCCAGCGTGTTTTGGCAGGGCAGGTCCTCGCCGACGGCCCCTGTACCGACCATGGGGAGCTGGCCCTGGGGCGTAACATACTCGTGGCCTTCATGCCCTGGCGAGGTTACAACTTTGAAGACGCCATCCTGGTCAGCGAGAAGCTCGTAAAAGAGGATTCCTATACCTCGATTCATATCGAGGAGTTCGAAATCGAATCTCGTGACACCAAGCTGGGTCCGGAAGAAATCACCCGTGACATCCCGAACGTTTCAGAATCCTTGCTGAAGGACCTGGACGAGAGTGGCATTATCCGCATCGGCGCTTACGTAAAGTCCGGCGATATTCTGGTCGGCAAGGTTACCCCCAAGGGTGAAACTCAGCTCACTCCGGAGGAAAAGCTTCTGCGCGCCATCTTCGGCGAAAAGGCCGGTGACGTTCGCGATGCTTCCCTGACGTGCCCCCCGGGTATCGAGGGCATCGTGGTGGATGTGAAGATCTTCTCGCGCAAGGGCGCGGATAAGGACGAGCGGGCTCGAACCATCGAAGCCTTCCAGGTGGCTCGCCTGGAAAAGAACTTGAACGACGAAATCCGCATCCTCCAGGACGAACGTTTGAAGCGGCTCTGTGCTCTCCTCGCCGGGGAGAAGCTGCTGGCGGACTTGCACGATGAGAGGACCAACAAACGACTTCTCGTCAAAGGCACGGACCTTGATCGCGACGTGCTGGCGCGCCTCTCCACACACAACTTGAAGCGCATCAAGATCGCCAAGAAGGACCCGACCCTCATGGAGAAGATCGATGAGATCGAGGAGATGACGTCGCGGCAGATCGACATCCTGAGGAAGATTACGGATGAGAAGATCCAGAAGCTCAAGAAAGGCGATGAGCTTCCACCGGGAGTCATCAAGCTGGTGAAAGCCTTTATTGCCATGAAGCGCAAGCTCTCGGTGGGCGATAAGATGGCGGGACGGCACGGGAACAAGGGTGTGATTGCGCGCATCCTTCCCGAAGAAGATATGCCTTACATGCCGGACGGCACACCCGTGGAGGTGGTTTTGAATCCCCTCGGCGTCCCCTCTCGAATGAACGTGGGTCAGATCCTGGAAACTCACCTGGGGTGGGCCGCCAGAGAGCTGGGCGCCAAGATTCGCCAGTTGGTTTCTACGGAATCCAGCGCCGAAGTCGTCCGCAAAGAGCTCAAGGCCACATTCCGCAATAACGCTTCCGCCAAGGTTGTGGATAGCCTCGATGACGAACAGGTGCTCGCCTTCGCGCGTTCCCTCGCGGAAGGGGTTCCCTTCGCGACCCCGGTATTCGACGGCGCCACCGAAAAGGAAATCAAGGGGTACCTGGAAAAGGCGGGGCTGCCCACTTCCGGAAAGATCAGGCTCTATGACGGGATGACGGGTGAGGCCTTCGAACAGCCGGTCACGGTGGGCTACATCTACATGCTCAAGCTGTCGCACTTGGTAGACGACAAGATCCACGCCCGCTCCATCGGCCCTTACTCCCTCATCACCCAACAACCACTCGGCGGCAAGGCGCAGTTCGGTGGACAGCGCTTTGGAGAAATGGAAGTTTGGGCGCTGGAAGCTTACGGTGCGGCTTATATCCTACAGGAACTACTCACCGCCAAGTCCGACGACGTGTACGGCCGCGCCAAGATTTACGAAGCCATCGTCAAGGGAGAGGCGGCCATCGAGCCCGGCGTTCCGGAATCATTCAACGTGCTGGTCCGGGAACTCCAGAGCCTCTGCCTCGATGTGGAATTGATCAAGAAGCCGAAAGAACTCGCGCCGCTAAGTGCGGAGTGAGTTTCGAAATTCGAAACTCGAAAACCGAAACTCGAAATTCGGTGTCGAGGCGGGAAGATGGCTGGAGCGATCAGAGACTTCAAGGACCTAGATGTTTGGCAAGTGGCACGCGAACTTCGGAACGAAATGTACAAGGTTGCGCGTACGTTGCCTGATTTCGAGAAATTTGCATTGAGGAACGGCATGTGGCACGTCGTCTGACTCGTGGACAGGACGGGTTTCGAATTTCGGGTTTCGATTTTCGCGGTCGATGTACCAGCAACAAAGGAGGTAAACCTTGTTCCGCAGCAGCCCTTATGATCGAGTCAGTTTGATCGGTGAGTTCGACGCCATTCGCATCAGTCTGGCTTCGCCCGAAAAGATCCGTTCCTGGTCTCATGGCGAAGTCACTAAACCAGAAACTATCAACTATCGGACTTTCAAACCGGAACGCGATGGACTTTTCTGCGCCAAGATTTTCGGCCCGGTCACCGACTGGGAATGCTTGTGCGGAAAATACAAGCGCATGAAACACCGCGGGGTGATTTGCGACAAGTGCGGTGTCGAGGTGACTCTTTCCAAGGTGCGGCGCGAGCGCATGGGTCACATTGAGCTGGCAGCTCCATGCTCCCACGTCTGGTTTTTCAAAGGTCTGCCCAGCCGCATCGGTCACCTGCTCGACATTTCTCTCCGGGACCTGGAAGCCATTCTGTATTTTGAGAAGTACGTTGTGGTGGACCCCGGCGAAGCCCCCCTTAACGAAAAGGAACTGCTCACGGAAGAGCGCTATCGGCAACTTCAACAGGAATTCCCGGGAAAGTTCCGCGCCGGGATGGGTGCGGAAGCGATCAAGGAACTCCTCAAGGGAGTGGATATTGAGGCGCTCGCTGAGGAACTGCGGGAGCGGATGAAGACCGACGCGTCCCAGCAGAAGCGGGTCAAGTATGCCAAGCGTCTGAAGGTTCTGGAGGCGTTCCGCAGGTCCGGCAACAAGCCGGAGTGGATGATCCTCGATGTGATTCCGGTGATTCCGCCGGAGTTGCGGCCCCTGGTGCCCTTGGATGGCGGCAGGTTTGCCACCTCCGATCTCAACGACCTCTATCGCCGGGTGATCAACCGCAACAACCGGCTGAAGAAGTTGATGGAGCTGCACGCCCCGGACGTCATTGTGCGCAACGAAAAGCGCATGCTCCAGGAGGCGGTGGATGCCCTGTTCGACAACGGTCGTCGTGGACGTGTGCTGCGTGGCGCCAACAACCGGCCACTGAAGTCGCTCTCCGACACCCTGAAAGGCAAGCAAGGCCGCTTCCGGCAGAACCTGCTGGGCAAGCGCGTGGACTACTCCGGCCGCTCCGTCATCGTGGTGGGTCCGGAGCTGAAACTCCACCAGTGTGGTCTTCCCAAGAAGATGGCGCTGGAACTCTTCAAACCTTTCATTTACCACCGCCTGGAACAGGCCGGGCACTGCACTACCATCAAGGCTGCAAAGGAAATGGTGGAACGGCAGGAACCGGTGGTGTGGGATATCCTGGAAGAAGTCATCAATGACCACCCGGTACTGCTCAACCGCGCTCCCACACTTCACCGCCTAGGCATTCAGGCCTTTGAGCCCCTGCTGGTGGAAGGCAAGGCCATAAAGATTCACCCGCTGGTTTGCACGGCGTTCAACGCCGACTTCGACGGCGACCAGATGGCGGTGCACATTCCCCTCTCCCCCGAAGCGCAAATCGAGGCCTCGGTCCTCATGTTGTCTTCGTCCAATATCCTTTCCCCAGCCAACGGCCAGCCTCTGGCGGTTCCCACACAGGATATCGTGCTGGGCATTTACTACCTGACCAAGGACAAGCGCGGGGCCAAGGGGGAAGACCGGGCTTTTGCCAATTCCGAAGAGGTCCTGTTAGCCCTGGAAGCGGGCGAGGTTGAGACGCTAACACCCATCCGCCTGCGCTTCACCGGCCGCGTGATTGACCTGACCACCGCCTATGATGACCAGGACGTGCTTCACGCCGAGCCCATCACGGTGAAGAACCAGTTCATCAACACTACGGTCGGGCGCGTGATCTTCAACGATCATCTGCCCAGCGGTGTGCCCTTCGTCAACGGCCTGCTCAGGAAGAAAGGTCTTGGGGCGCTGGTCAATTACTGCTACCTGCGCCTCGGCCTGGAGACCACGGTGCAGATGCTGGACGAGATCAAGACCCTCGGTTTCCTTTACGCCACCAAGGCGGGGATTTCCATCGGCATCGACGACCTCGTGGTGCCTCTCAACAAAGCCAAGCTGGTGAACGATGCCGAACTGGAAGTGATCGATGTGGAGAAGCAGTACCAGGAAGGCGCCATCACCCACGGTGAGCGTTACAACAAGGTGATCGCCATCTGGTCGAAGGTGACCGACGACGTGGCGGACGAGATGTTCCAAACCATGGAAGCCCAGGACAAGTCCGGCCAGTTGAACCCCATTTACATTATGGCGGATTCCGGGGCGCGCGGTTCCAAGCAACAGATCCGACAGCTTTCAGGAATGCGCGGCTTGATGGCCAAGCCTTCGGGCGAAATCATCGAGACGCCCATCACCGCCAACTTTCGCGAAGGCCTCAACGTCTTGCAATACTTCATCTCCACGCACGGCGCGCGCAAGGGCTTGGCGGACACGGCGCTCAAGACGGCGGACTCCGGTTACCTTACGCGCCGCTTGGTCGATGTGGCGCAGGACGTCATCATCTCGGAATTCGACTGTGGCACCCTGGACGGCATCTACGTCGAGTCCATCGTGGAAACCGGGGAAGTCGTCGAGCCGCTCCGTGACCGCATCGTGGGCCGCGTCGTCCTGGAGCAGATCAAGGACTACGAGGGCAACGTCATCGTGGATGTCAATCAGGAGATCAACGAAGACCTGGCCGCTTCCATTCAGGCTGCCGGAATCGAGCGGGTGAAAATCCGCTCCGTGCTGACCTGCGAGTCGAGGCGCGGAGTTTGCGTGCGCTGCTACGGGCGAAATCTGGCCACCGGCAAAGTGGTCGAGATGGGCGAGGCCGTCGGAGTCATCGCCGCGCAGTCCATTGGCGAACCCGGCACCCAGCTCACCATGCGGACCTTCCATATCGGCGGAACCGCCAAAATCCAGCAGACTACCCTGGAGGCGAAGAACAACGGGTTCCTGAAGTTTAATAACCTCCAGACCGTTATTAACCGGGACGGCAACTTTGTGGCCATGAACCGCAACGGCGCGGTGGTGGTGGTTGACGAGAAGGGCCGCGAACGCGAGCGCTACTCGGTAGTCTACGGCGCCAGGATCAAGTTCGCTGACGGCGCTCCCGTCAAGCTGGGGAATATCCTGGTCGAATGGGATCCATATACCTTCTCGATCTTGACGGAAGTCGCCGGCACGGTCCAATTCAAGGACCTGGAGGCAGGAATTTCCCTCCAGGAAAAGGTCGATGAAGTCACCGGTATGTCCCAGTGGGTGGTGACGGAAGCGCCGGGTGAGGAACATCAACCCCGGCTGGTGATTCGCGACGAGAAAAGCGGGGCCAAGGGAGCTAAGAAGTACCTGATGCCCTCGCGCGCTCACTTGATGGTTCAAGATGGCGATGAGGTGAGGGCCGGCGACGTGCTGGCCAAGATCCCGCGTGAAACCACCAAGACCAAAGATATCACCGGAGGTCTGCCGCGCGTGGTCGAGCTCTTCGAGGCCCGCAAACCCCATGAGCCGGCGGTCATCACGGAAATTGACGGCCTCGTAAAGTATGCAGAAGTCGTCAAGGGCCAGCGCAAAATCGTGGTGGTGCCCGATCGTGGAGAGCCCAAGGAGTACTTGGTGGCTCGCGGCGTCCACGTGTCCGTGCAGGAGAGTGAACGCGTAAAAGCCGGCGAGCCTCTCATGGACGGGCCGCGCAACCCGCACGATATCCTGGCGGTGCTGGGTGAAAAAGAGCTGCAAAAGTACCTGGTGGACGAGATCCAGGAGGTCTACCGGCTCCAGGGCGTCAACATTAACGACAAGCACATCGAGGTCATCGTTCGGCAGATGATGCGCTGGGTGAAAGTCGAGGAAGTTGGAGATACTGAATTCCTCCTCGACGAGCAGGTGGATAAGTTCAGGTTCCGGGAAGAAAACGAGCGGGCCAAGGCTGATGGCGGCAAGCCCGCAGCCGCCAGGCCCTTGCTCCTCGGTATCACCAAAGCTTCCCTGGCTACCGACTCGTTCATCTCCGCTGCTTCCTTCCAGGAAACCACCCGTGTGCTGACGGAGGCTTCCATCCGCGGCGCAGTGGACCACCTGCGGGGATTGAAGGAAAACGTCATCATGGGCCGTTTGATCCCGGCCGGCACGGGCCTGGAGTTCTATCGAAACTTCAAGCTGTTGAGTGAGGTAGAGCCACGTCAGCCGGAAATGGAAGCGCCCACGGAAGCTACTATTCCGACCCCGCCAGAAGCTCCCGCTCCGGGCGTGGCCGCCGAGCTTTCTGACGAGGACGTGCGGACCCAATAACCGAACGTGCGTGTTTTCAGGGGTAGCGCGGACCTCAAAGGCGGAGGTTCGCGTTACCCACTTCGGGCGTCGAAGGTTTGCTCTCAGCGCGGCACGTACAGGAATACCGTTTCCACGTCCGCACCGGTGTCTCGCGTGGAAGGCGAAGTGCCGAAGGCATACCAGGTAGCCAACGACCGCCATTCGATCTTGCCCTGGTTGGGTGGCCACGGGTCGTAGACTTTTACCTCCAGGGTTGCGGTCTTGATGCCGGCAATCACCACGATGTGCGTCTTGCCATTCACCCAGAGGGGGCCGTAATTTCGCAGCCAGCGCTCCAAGGCTTCCGGCGTGGGGCTCATGGGTGGGACGGCCTTCAGGCCGAGGCGTTTGGCCATCGGCAGGATTTGCGGATTCAGAATGCCTGCGTTGCCGTCGCGAATCTTAGCGCTCTCGGCATCCAGATCCGGAGGTACGAGCCACGCCAGCGATTGCTTCGTTAGATCTTGTCGCCACTGAATCAACATCTGCGCACTGGCGTACCAACAAGACCTCGTCATCTGTTGCGGGATCAGGGTCATGCCCGAGACTTCATAATTGCCCATACACTCGCTCCTTTTCGCTCGGTGTGGGGGTTGCTCCCTGATTCAGTGCCGGTATTCCCCCCACCGCCAATTCAAAAGAGATTTATGGCTTAACCCACTGAAGTCAGTATACGTCATCCCTCGGCTATCCTGCAATTCGGCGTATCGCGCAATCTAAGAGGTTACCCGCTATGGACACGGGCAAACTTATGAGTCCGTCTTCCAGAACAAAGTACTTGAGAACAATTCATCTCCGCGAAAGCGGGGTCTCGAGTTTCCACTTTCTCCCCTCTCCCCCGTGCGGGAGAGGGGCCGGGGGTGGGGGGCGCGCAATCAGCAGAAATCGCCTTAATCTGTGATCGCCTGGTAGGCCAGCCGTATTGCTTTCGCGTCAAGATTGAGTCCCCCGGTGGGATGGAGTTGCCCCATAAAGATGGCAATCATGTCTTCCTTTGGGTCGATAACGAACGCAGTATAAAAGAAACCACCCCAATAATAGGAACCGATGGAACCAAGTTCCGTCAGATACCTGGCATCGCTGTTCACCCCGAAGCCAAGGCCGTAACCCATGTCCTCCAGCTTCCCCTGAACGTGGTCTTGGGTCATTAATTCGACGGATTTGCGGCTCAAGAGGCGCACACCGTTGAGCTCGCCCTTGTTCAGCATCATTTGGCAGAACCGATAGTAATCTTCCGCCGTTGAGCAAAGGCCGCCACCTCCGGAGAAATAGGTGCGCGGGCCGCGGTAGGGATAATCGGACGAGTAGGCAGAGTCGCCCTCCCTAACAACCATCTTTTCTGGAAAAAGCTGAAGCCCCTTTTCCGGATAATAGGTGTAGGCTGCTGCCAGCCGGGAAACCTTGTCGTCCGGCAGGAAGAAGTAGGAATCCCTTATCCCCAGGGGCTTGAAGATGCGTTCCTCGTAGAACCGGTCGAGGGGCATCCCGGAAACCTTTTCGACAAGGTATCCCAGCACATCATCCGACAAGCTGTATTCCCAGGCGTCACCGGGCTGAAACAGCAGTGGAAGAGATGCCAGCTTCTTCACCGAATCGCCTGTGGACCCTTCCTGCTGAAGGAGCCCGGTGCCGATACCCGCTTCGCGGTATGTTTTCCCAAGCCTCGCATTCCAGGGATAAGTGAGTCCGGCGGTGTGAGTAAGCAAGTGGAAGATAGTGATGGGGCGCTTGGCATTGACCAGGGCGCCCGGGGGAGAAGTTTTGTCCTGGGGATAGGGCGGGTCTAAGACTTTCATATCCTTGAATTCCGGGATGAAGTCGGAGACGGGCTCATTCAGCATGAAGCGCCCTTCTTCGTAGAGCATCATGATCGCAACACTGGTGATAGGCTTGCTCATGGAACAGATCCGAAAAATGTTGTCGGTGCGCATGGGCTTCTTTGCCTCTCGGTCTGCCATGCCAAACGCTTTGAAATAGGCAATCTTGCCGTGCCGGGCGACGAGGGTGACAGCACCAGCGATACGTCCATCGTTGATACTCCTCTCGACCGTGGTGGCGATGCGTTCCAGGCGTTCCGACGAAAGACCAACATCCTTGGGGGAAGCGACGGTGTCAGAGATATTGGCAGAAGGTGATGAGGTTGTTAGGGCTATGGTTGGGCTCAAGCGCGTCTGAGAAGGGACGATGACAAGCCAAGATAATGCCAACACCATGAAAACCGAGAACCCACGCCAGAGTTTTCTCATTTTGCCTCCTCGTTGTAGCGGCGATTTTACATCGCCAGTATCGGCGATTTCACATCGCGTTGGTCGCGGCGATTTTACATCGCCACCTTGGTGGCGGCTTTACATCGCCAACGAACCCGTGAGTGTACACCCCGCCGCCTCGTTTTGGAATGTCCCATCCCGCCCGCGATTGGACAAACGGTTGCCAGCCTTAGGCGGCCTGGACGTCCAGGCAGCCAGTCTGTGGTATAATTCTGCTTAAGCAACGTTCCAGGTGAGTTATGTCGAACTGGCAGCCGATGCCATACAAGGACTATCAGTGGATCGTCGCCGATCCCCAGCTCTTGGGCGGAAGGCTGGCGATTCGTGGCACCCGGTTGTCGGTTTCTCTAATCCTCGAATGCCTCGCAGGTGGCATGTCTTTGGCAGAAATCGATGAGGCATTTGACCGCGCTTTCCCTCACGAGGCTTTGCCCGAGGTTCTAAGGGTCGCTGCGGAGGTTACGAATTCCGTTCATGTGGCTGCTTGACGCGAATGTGGATGTGCATCTGGCTGCTGTCTTCAGGCAGTGGGGTATCCCCTGCGACACCGCTGCCCATCGCGGTTGGAAGGCTCTGTCAAATGGCGAGCTGGTGGCCACGGCTTTTGCTGAGGGCTTTCGCTGCCTGCTCACTCGCGATCAGCTTTTCGGGGAATCGGCCGCGCAGGCGCTGAAATCCTTTCCGGAATTCGCTTTGGTGGTAATCACCCTGCCGCAACAGCGCTGGCCAGAATACCGCACGCGGTTCTTGGAGGCCTGGGCCGCATCTCCCCTTCAGCCCATTCCCGGTCGCCTCATCCATTGGCCCACGCCGGAAGCAATGTAGCGTGCACGCCGCGTCGCGGGGTCCGCGGCCTTTGCCAAGGCAGAATAACCGCAGACTTCCAGAAGAAGTCTGCGCCACTCGGTCTTCTCGAAATACATCGCGGCTCATCAAGTCGGCTTCCCAGTAGTGTGTGGAGGGAGCCCAGGAAATCCCCGACATTCTCAAATTCAGTCGCGACTCCCTTCGGGAAATCGCCCCGACTGGTCGGGGCGCCCGCCGGCCCTCAAGAACCTCGTCCTCGCAGCCCTTCATTTCAGGCGGCATTTGTGACTATACTATTGGGCAGATGACTCTAAAGGACGTTGCGGAAATCTGCGGCGCGATTATCGTCAGCCTTGGTGGTGGGGCCGGAATTGTTTTTGCCCTCTCTAGCTACTGGGGCAAGGTTTGGGCTCAACGTGGACTTGAGAAGCAGCGGCAGGAGTACACGAGACTGAACCTTGAGTTTACGCACCAGCTTGACCTTGCTTCCCGCCGGGTACAAGTTGAACTCGATGCCGTTGGTCATCTTCACAAACTTAGAGCTGAAAGTGAGTTTGAAAAGGTAAGGGAGCTGTGGAAACGCATTGCCGTTCTGAGGACTGCTTTTTATTGCATTCCCAAGGCGGGGGGCGCCCCTGTTAACCCGGATAAGCAGAAGGAGCACGAATATCACCTTAAATGCAGTGGCGATTTTGTGGCGGCCTACAACCAAGCACGTCAATTGTTGGATGAAGAAACGCTTAGCATTCCAAAGTCCATTGCGGATGGCGCAACTGCGCTTCTTATGTTTGCCCAAGAGGAGGCTATTCAAACGGTGCAGTACCCTGACCCGTTTTATGATGATTCGATGGTCATGTTTGGCGAGAAAGGAAGAGCGGAGTGGTTCACGCACCGGTCAGAGAATTTGCTGGATTTTAACGCTGGGGCGGACAAGTTGCAGGTCTTGATGCGCCAACACCTACAGGGGGAGACTGAACAAACAACGGGCATCGTCACCCACCCGTGAGTTGAAATGCACCGCGACGGTCTGGGCCGGCGCAGACTCGCCGCGGCCAGCATAGGGGCGGCTGTCACAAGCGAGGTTGGCCATATGAGAGATTCGAGTACGAACCCGGTTGCCCGATTCAACACGATTTCGGTCAAGCGCTTCCGACGCCTTTGCGACATTAATCTCGACCTGCGCCCTTTGACGGTTCTGATCGGCGCCAATGGGACGGGCAAGACCTCTTTGCTGGATGTGCTGTCCCTCCTCGCAAGTTCAGCGCGCGGCTCTCTTAACAAGGCAATTAGCGACCTTTCGGGTCTACCAGCATTGATCACCTACGACCGGGCGGAAGACCTCTCAATCGGCATCTCGATGGCCGTTCCCAGCTACGAACCGCTCGATTACCTTCTGCGCCTGAAGCCGCAAGGCGCCTCCTACGTTATCGCGGAGGAAGTCCTCAGCCAGCAGCGTTATACGGCACCGCCGCCCTTCAAGCATATCGAAGCCCTCACTTCGGACGTCAGGTACTTCGATCCAGAGAAGAAACACCTGTTGCCTCCTTCCTGGGAGCATAACTATCTGGAATCGTCCTTGTCTCAGGTTCCCAAAATGTATCGGGAGCCCGAGGATTTCCGCAGGAACCTTGCGTCCTCCACCTTCTATCACGTCCTCAACGTGGAGCCGCGCTCTCCGGTGCGCCTGCCGCAACAGATGCACCCCGCCCCTCTGCCGGGAAAAGACGGCGAGGACCTGGTCTCGTGCTTATTCTACCTCCGGGAAGTGGACCACGACCGGTTCGAGGCTATAGGGGATTCGCTGCGCGCGGCGTTCCCGACTTTCGAGCGCCTCGATTTCCCTCCGGTCGCCGCGGGGACACTGGCCATGACCTGGCGGGACAAGAATCTGTCGAAGCCGTTGTACATGCATCAGCTTTCCGAAGGTATGCTGCGCTTCTTGTGGCTCGGTACGCTCCTCAAGAGTTCAGGCCTTACTGCCCTCACGCTGCTCGATGAGCCAGAGGTCAGCCTTCATCCCGAGCTTCTGAGCCTTCTCGCCGGACTTTTACGAGAAGCTGCGAATCACACGCAACTGATTGTGGCCACACATTCGGACCGCCTCGTGCGGTTCCTGAAGCCGGCCGAGGTGGTCGTGATAGATTCGACCCCTGACGGGATGGCTCAACTCACGTGGGCGGACCACTTGGATTTAGACGAGTGGCTGGCCGAGTACACCCTGGATGAGGTTTGGCGCATGGGGCGTATGGGAGGGCGTGCATGAAGATTGCTCTTCTAATAGAAGGGCAAACCGAGCGGGCTTTTCTTCCTCATGTCCGACGCTTTCTCGAAACGAGGCTCGCCGGTGGGATGCCGCGCCTCGATCCGGTACCGTACGACGGCCGCATCCCGAAAGGCGAGCGCCTGAGGCGCGTCGTAGAGCGCCTCCTGCGAACGGGTCGGCCGCCAGCCGACGCGGTGATCGCACTGACGGACGTCTATACCGGAACCAAAGACTTTCAGGACGCCGGAGACGCAAAGAGGAAAATGCGTGAGTGGGTCGGCGGGAACGCGCAGTTCTTTCCACACGCCGCCCAGTATGAGTTTGAAGCTTGGCTGCTTCCGTTTTGGGGCACCATCCAGCGGTTGGCAGGTCATAGCATGGGCGCTCCGGGCGGTTCTCCCGAGGCCGTGAATCTAACCCGGCCGCCCTCGGATCGTATCGAGGAGATCTTCCACGCCGGGACGTGTAGCAGGGACTACGTCAAGCCGCGAGACGCCGAACGGATCCTGCGCGAAAACGACCTTGCGGTTGCGGCCGCAGCGTGTCCCGAATTGCGAGCTTTCCTGAACACCATCCTCCAATTGTGTGGAGGTCAGTGCATGTAACCCCCGCGAAGCGGGCGGGTTGCGCCTATAGCGCTCTCTGCGTCGCGTGGGGCAGAATGCACTTCCCACAGGGCGCGACGACTGCGCCGATCGCGCCGGCGGGCGCTGGTTGGCGTTTTGTGCGAGTCTACGATTCTGCCCGGCGTGATGGCTGCGGAGAGCCGTTGAACTCCATCTGCCCCACGCCGTCTTACGGGCGTTGCCTCCACCCCGGACAATTGCAGTTCGTCACTTCCAGCCCTATATCACATGGCAGGCAGGCTGGCGCGGGGCGCTTGGGCGAGGGCTGTGCCAGGGAGCGAATACAAAAGCCAACACAAGAGGTGCGCAGCGGCGCGCATCTATGGTATTGCGGCTTATCGGCGCACAGGAAGGTGCCTCAGTGAGGGTTTCGATCAAAAAACAAATCCTCGATCAAGTCAGCAGACTGCCCCTGGCCCAACAACAGCTCGTTCCCAATTTCGCATCGAGCCTGATGCCCAAGACCCCTCGCGGCGGACCGGGAAAGGCTCTCTCGGGAGCATCCGCCGGAGGTAAGTTCGGACCAGATAGCGGGGACCGACTCTGTGTCTCTTGACAGGCGGAACATGATAGGCTAGGATAGTAAGCGGGGTTGTGGAAGAAGAATTCTGAATTGTGAATGATGGTTTGTGGGGTGCTTAATTGCTTGTCGCCACTGTCTACTGCCTACTGCCTACTGCATTCGAGGGTGGCGGGATGGAGAGGGCTCTTGGCAGGCTTGGCGGCCCTGGACAAGATGTCACCGCCGACAGGGAAAGATGAAATTAGTAACTTTAAGAATTGAAGGAACGACGCGGGAATGTCTATGAAAACAAAGGGTCGGCCTTCCAGAGGCCAGTGCGAAGCGGGAATGTTACAGAAAACAAAGGTAGTTACGCGTTGAGAGCGGGAATGTTATTGAAAAGAAATGACGTAGGTGGTAGACGGTATGTGGTAGGTGGGGAAGGGTAGGTTCCAGATGGTAGGTCGCAAGCGGTAGGTGGGGAAGAAGGACTGGGTGCGGGTCTCGGGTGCCGGGTGTCTGGCGGATCTTCCCCGCCGCCGCGAGCAGGGGTTTACTGCTAACTGTCACGAAGGTAAGCCACTGGCTTGACCAGTGAGACTCGAAGAGGGTTGACCAGAGCAGTGAACGCAACGACGGGTTTACTGAGGTACTCCGCATTCGGCAGCGGCAGGGAGTTATCCCCAGGTTCGGCGAATTCGTAGAAATCCAGGCCACGGTTGTTGGGGTCAGCGGAGAGCCATAGGACGCATTTGGGGTCCGTGTTATCGCGAGTCCCTTTGATGCACGCCCAGCAGCGGTTGATGGCCTTTCGCTTCATGCTGTCCAAGCCTGTTACCCGCGGTTATGTCTTGCCTCACGAGCAAGTCTTCCTGTGTCCGAGAGCAAGCGACGTATTATCACGGGCCTTCTTTTGGTATAATGAAGGGACAGTGGAAGGGCGATCCGTTTCGGGTGACACCAGCACGGCCAGGCGTGAACATGGACGTTGGTCTACCTGTGCTTCGTACTGCAAGGCCGACCAAAGCTCCGCATTCCTGGCACTCGACTGCGAAACCCTGTGCCCAGGCTTAAGTAATCGAGAAGACTTGGGAGCTATCTTACGTTTCAATTTGGGGGTATTTCAAGAAATTTTATGGCAACCACTCATGTTGAGTTGAAAGAAAGTGAATTGCCTGCCGAGCAGAAAAGGGTTGTAAACGATCTCAGCATTCAGGTCGCAACCGTAAACGGGTCAGGCAGCCAAACGGCAAACAGCGTCCTTTTGAGGGCCATTTTCCAGATGGGGATTCCCGCCGCTGGCAAGAACCTGTTCCCGTCGAACATCGCCGGCCTGCCCACCTGGTTCACGATTCGCGCTTCCAAAGAGGGGTACATCGCCCGCCGGAAAGACAGCGAGTTTTTGGTGGCGATGAACCCTGAGAGCGCCGAAGAAGATGTATTTGCCCTGAAGCCGGGCGCCGCCTGTGTTTACGACGAGCGCTTAAACCTGAGACGGCTTCGCGATGATGTGGTGTTTTATCCGGTGCCTTTTGACCAGCTCGTGGCGCCCGTCTGCCCCGATGCCAGGTTGCGCAAGTTAGTCCGAAACATGGTTTACGACGGCGTGCTCGCCAGGCTGCTGGGTATCGATATGGAAGAGATCCAGATCGCCCTGCGCAAGCAGTTCAAGAAAAAGGCCAAGGCGGTGGACCTGAACTTCAATGCAGCTCAGGCCGGCTACGACTACGCCACGAGGACTTTCCAGAAGCAAGATCCCTACTATCTCGAGCGCATGGACGCGACGCGCGGGAAAATTGCTATTGACGGCAACTCGGCGTGCGCGCTTGGGGCGATGTTCGCCGGGGTCACCGTGGTGACCTGGTACCCCATCACTCCTTCTTCGTCAGTCTGTGAAACGTTGATCGAGTACATGAAGCGGTACCGGGTGGACAAGGAAACCGGGAAGGCCACGTTCGCCATCGTCCAGGCAGAGGACGAATTGGCAGCCATCGGAATGGTGATGGGTGCCGGCTGGGCGGGGGCGCGGGCCATGACGGCTACCTCCGGTCCCGGCATTTCCCTCATGGCAGAGTTCACGGGCTTCGGCTATTACGCAGAAATTCCTGCCGTCATATTCGACATCCAGCGGGTCGGACCCTCGACGGGTCTGCCGACGCGGACGGCGCAGGGTGACATGCTGAAGAATGCCGTCCTCTCCCACGGGGACACGAAGCACGTCATGTTGATTCCTTGCTCTGTCGAGGAGTGCTTCACGTTTTCGATCGAGGCGTTCGACTTGGCGGAAGAGTTCCAGACTCCGGTTTTCGTCATGAGCGACCTTGACCTCGGGATGAATAGCTGGATGGCTGATCCCTTCCCGTACCCTGAGAAGCCCATGATGCGCGGCAAGGTGCTCAGCGCCGAAGATGTCCGCCGCCTTGGCGGGTTCGCTCGTTACAAGGACGTGGATGGCGACGGAATCGGATACCGCACCCTACCCGGCACGCCCGAACCTTTGGCCGGTTACTTCACGCGTGGGAGCGGCCACAACGAGAAGGCCATCTACAGCGAACGACCGAACGATTACGTTAACAACATGGACCGCTTGGTTCGGAAGTTCGAGACCGCCCGCGCGAAGCTCCCCAAGCCGGTGATCCAGGAAAATGGGACGCGTGAGGTGGGCATCATCGCTTATGGCACAAGCCACTGGGCGGTGCTGGAAGCCCTCGATCAACTAAAGAAAGAGCAAGATATTGAGGCTAGCTATTGCCGCCTGCGTGCTTACCCGTTCGCCCTGGAAGTCCGCGACTTCATCCGCCGGTACGACCGAGTTTATGTCGTGGACCAGAACCGCGACGCCCAGATGCTGGGCCTCTTGCGGCTGGAACTGGAAGCAGAAGACATCAAGAAGTTGCGCAGCGTGCGGCATTACGACGGCTTGCCCATTGACGCGCGCAGCATCACGGACGAGATTGTTTCCCAGGAGGCACAGAACTGACATGGCAACTGCAACCGTTCCTCCGGCATCGCCGGCCAAAGTTAACCGCCTCGGCCTTGAGATGGCCAACTACAAGGGCAACAAGAGCACACTCTGCGCCGGGTGCGGTCATAACGCTATCTCCGAGCGCATCATCGAGGCCTGCTACGAAATGGGCGTTGAACCGCATCGTGTGGCCAAGCTTTCGGGCATCGGCTGCTCGTCGAAGAGCCCGGCCTATTTTCTGCGCACCGCTTATGGTGTGAATTCACTCCACGGGCGCATGCCCTCAATTGCCACGGGCGCCATGCTGGCGAACCGGAATTTGATTGCCCTGGGCGTAAGCGGCGACGGCGACACAGCCTCCATCGGGATCGGCCAGTTCGTGCACCTGATGCGCCGGAACATGCCTCTGATCTACATCATCGAGGACAATGGCGTTTATGGGTTGACCAAGGGTCAGTTCTCCGCTACGGCCGACATCGGTTCCAAGCTCAAGACGGGTGTGGTGAACGACCTGCCGCCCATCGACACTTGTGCGCTCGCCATCCAGCTCGGCGCCACCTATGTGGGGCGTTCATTCTCGGGCGACAAGAGGCAGTTGTCAGCCTTGCTGAAAGGCGCACTTGCCCACCACGGGACTTGCATGTTGGACGTGATCTCGCCCTGTGTGACCTTTAACGATCACGAGGGATCAACGAAGAGTTACAGCTATGTGAAAGACCATGACGAGCCCTTGGCCGACGTGAGCTTCGTCCCCTACTTCGAAGATATCTCGGTGGATTACGACCCGGGCTCAACCATGGACATCACCATGCACGACGGCTCGCACATCCTGCTGCGCAAACTCGAGGAATCTTACGATCCCACCAATAAGATAGAGGCCCTTCGCTTGCTGACAGAATCCCACGACAAGGGTGAGATCATCACCGGCCTCTTCTACGTGAACACCAAGCAGGAGAATTTCCTCACCCTGCTGAATGTTGTCGACGAGCCGCTGGCAACTTTGCCTGAGTCCAAAGTGCGGCCACCCAAAGAGGTCCTCGACCAGGTGATGCAGGCGCTCATGTAAGGGCGCACGAGCTGTTTCATTGGAGGGCAGGGCGTTCGTGATCCAGGCGGCGCTGCTCATAGATAAGCTGCACAAATTCCTCGGCCTCAGTACTCGCGCCTGGATCAATGTGCTTCAGCCTATCGCGGAGCCTTCCCTAACGATGTAAGCGAGATATTCGCACCTAGGAATTTATCTGGGGCCGTAGGCGAAACCTAGCTCTTTCCAAAGCCTGTCCCAGTGCCAGATCCCGTAAGCAGCCCCTTCGGGCAGCCGGTAGCCGAGTTGGTGAGCCAGTGCGATCACCTGACCTCGATGATGCGCTTCGTGGGCGAACATGTAGGCGAACATTGTCGCGCCAGCCGGCCAAACGGGCGCCCAACTGCCGCGTGAGAATTTCGTCACCTGCCGATCCGGCTTTTCCGACAGTGCTTCCTTGAGCATTTGAAGGCAGCGCGCGGCGCTTTTCCGGTGAGCGATGGCTGTTTGTCTCAGGGTGCAGCGAACGGGATCAAGAGGCGCAGGGCATCTGAGATGAGGCGCCGAACGCTTCAGCCAAACTAAGCGGTTGTTGTGCATATGGGCAAAGATGGCGGCGATGGTGCGGCCTTCGTGCCGGTTCAGGCCGGGCGGGTTGGCTCGCCAAGCGCCCGCATCAAGGTGCTCGAAGAGAAGCTGGTTCATTCGGTCATTGGCCGCGTACGTTTCCAGCAAAACCTCGCGAATGTTTGATTGAGCCGCTGCCCGGCGCGACATAAAAGCTCCTTGCGGAAATTGTTAGCCCAGCGGTGCCCCGGACTGATGCCCTGACCCAGGCCTTTCTTACCTGGTCCACAGCTACCGCGGCACTCGATGCTAACCCACTGATTTTTTCCGAGATCGTTTCACGCTTTCTAAACCTCTGGTTTCTCGACTGGAAACCCCGCCCCCGTCCATCCCCGCCAACCGCCGTCCACGGAAACCACGCGCTTGTAACCCATTTTTTGAAGATTGTCGGCGACTAGCGCGGAGCGATAACCACCACCGCAATATAGGAGAATCTCCGCCTCCCGGTCCGGGATCTGGCATTCGATGTCGCGCTCGATGATTCCCCTGGAAAGGTGTTTCGCCCCGGGGATGCGCCCGGCAGCCCATTCGTGATCCTCGCGGACGTCGATGAGGTAGAATTCTTCCTTCGCATCCAGCCTTTTCTTCAACTCTGGCATAGTGGTCTCGCGGACGCGTTGTTTCGCGTCCCGGACGAGCGCCAGAAATGCGGGGGAATGCTGTTTTTCCATGGAATAGCCCTCTTGTTATTCTACCCAATCCGCCAGGAAAATATTAACCTCATGCGGCTGCTTGGCGTTGCGGTTGGATGCGAAAACCAACCGCCTACCATCAGGAGAGAACTGCGGGAAAGCATTGAAGCCGCCGGTGAAGGTAATGCGTTCGAGCTTCGAGCCGTCGCGATTCACCGCATAGAGTTCAAACTCGCTTGTGCCGGGATGTTGGTAATTCGAAGCGAAGATGATGCGCTGGCTGCCAGGGAAAAAGAAAGGCGCAAAGCTAGCGCCGCCGAGGCCGGTGATCTGCCGCTGCTCAGAGCCATCGGCGCGCATCACGTAAAGGTCCATCTGCATTGGCTCGACCAGGTCTGCGGCCAGAAGCGACTTGTAACGAGCCACTTCATCCGCAGCCGTTGGATGGTGCGCGCGGTAGACGATCCATCTCCCATCTGGCGAAAAGAAAGGCCCGCCGTCATAACCCAGTCGGTGAGTTAAACGCTTTATCCCGCTGCCATCAGGGTTCATGGTATAGATTTCGAGGTCGCCATCCCGCGACGAGGTGAAGACGATCTTCTTTCCATCGGCAGAAAGCGTGGCTTCGGCGTTGTAGCCCGGCCCTTTGGTGAGCTGTTTCACGATCTTACCGCTGTCTGTAGCGTAGAAAATCTTTAGGGCTGAATAAACCCCCCAAACGTAGCCTTGGGAATAATCGGGACGCGGCGGGCACTCCGGGGTCGAGAGGTGAGTCGACGAGTAGAGGATATGCTTCCCGTCGGGATAGAAGTAGCTACAAGTGGTTTTGCCCTGACCGGTCGAAACAAGGTGCTGGTCCGAGCCGTCGGCATTCATGATGAAGATCTGGTCGCACTTGTAGGGCTCGCGCGTGGTCTGGAATATCAGCCGTTTGCCGTCATAACTGAAGTACGCTTCCGCGTTCTGTCCGCCAAAAGTAAGTTGTTTGACGTGGCGGAGGTGCGTCTCCCGCGGGTCGCGCAGAGGGTCGTCCGGAGTGCCCTGGACGACCGGGCCGGTGCCGGAAAGCCCGGATTTCTGTTGGCCGCCAAGCTCCAACCCGAGCACGACAATCAGCAGTAAACTTGCCAGGGCGACCCTCCATGCACTCGCGTGCTTGCGCAGGGCGAAGAATTGTATTGGCTCCAGTTTTGTCACAACTTCGTTCCTTGTTGGTTTGTTCCCGAGGTTCATCATCATCTATAGAGCACACCCATAAATCGCACTCTGCGCCGCTCATTTCTTTGCGCATTCGAGCGTGAACATAAACCCGTCGATGCCCTCGCCGGCTGCCACGTCCGCCCGCTCGTCCTGCTTGGGACAACCGCGACGTTTGAGAGTCACAAAATTGCGGCCGGCTATGAGTTCTAATGCCACCGCGCCGTCACTGCCGGTTTCTCCCTTCACGTTGTCCACGACGGTCCCATTCGACCAGGTTGTCTCGAGGCCCACCCGATCCAATGGCCGCCCGGCGCTATCGGTAATACAAAAAAGCACGGGTTTGTGGAGCACCTTTTGGTGCTCGTAGATTTCCGACGGGATGATGACCAGTTCCTGAGTTGCCGAAGCTTCAGAGGGCGTGAGCTGGACGTGCCGGAATACTGTCGTATCCTCCGTGGCGCCGTCGCGGCGCGCCGTAATCCAGTAAAGGCCGGGTGGAAGGCTGGAGAACGAATACCGGCCGTCTGGGTCGCTCGTCGTCTGGTCCATGAGGCGTTCGGCATGATCGGTTAACGAAACTATGGCATCGCGAATTGGAAATGAATCCGGGGTGTTGACTGTGCCCGAGAGTTGGCCACGCGACTCCGGGCCGGGGGGTTGAAGCTGAACTTCAATCGCGTCGCTCGAAACTTCGCCTTGCCAGACCGTTACCTTCAGGTTGCGTTGGATTTCTGCCGCGTTGGAATACTGGGCCTTGTAGGTGATCGATAGCCGGTACGTTCCCCAGATTGGTTTCTGCACCTCGGAAAGCGCGGGCGTCAGTCGAATCGTTGACCTCTCTTCGTAGTCCTCGCCGGGCGCCAACCTGACCAGCTTCGGCTTGGGGAGACCGACGCTCTCGAAGACCGCCCCTTGAGCGGGATTCGAGATGGCTGCATGCCCCGCGCTTACCGGCTCGAGTTTGACCGTGAGCATCGAGCCGCCCGTCGGTTGTGGGCCTGTATCCTCTTCCAGCAGCCTCGGGGTTGGCAGCTTGCCCCGCGCGTGCCGGTAAAGCCAGACGGTTTCGTTGCCGGCATTGTGGACATGGAGAGTTACGCGTGCTGGGAACGGCGCCGCGATGTTCTGCTGCTCGACGGAGATGAGGAGCTTGAGAGACGTGTCACTTGCCGCACCTTGACCCGGCAGAGCGAGAGGCACGAGTAACAGCAGCGTTTTGACAAAACCAGCTCTCGACGATCGAGATCTTCCCATTATCATTGGGCCTGTATTTCTACCATGCTTCGAAGTGTCTTGAACGGAAAAGTGTCAGATAGCATTAATCATACCACGAGCCGCAGGCGCTCATTCACAAGGCTCGAACCCCAACCGCGCCACGCACCGCAACTACGGGAGCGGTAAGGGTCCGGCCTACTTTCTTACTTCCAACGTCACCTCGCGCGTAACCTTCTCTCCCTTTCGCAGAACAGTTACCGAGACCTTGTCGCCCGGCTTGTGGGCTCGCAGGGCATAAGTAAAATCGTAAAGGTTGTCGATTTTCTTACCACCGAAATCAATCAAGGTGTCTCCAGCCTTGAAGCCGGCTTTGGCGGCGGGGCTGCCGTCGCGCACATCCGCGAATTTCACCCCACCGTGCTCAGCTTCGCCGAAATCGGGGATGGAACCGAAGTACGGACCGTATCCGCCGCCGCCACCCATGGCAGGAGGAGTGGGCTCTGCCACGCGTACGAATTGCGGCTTGTCTTTCAATTGGTCGAGTCCGTTGACCACGTGCGCCACCAATCGCACCACCTTCGCCCCATCCTCGGCATTTATCTTCTCCCAAGTGTCGGACGGCTTGTGATAGTCGGAGTGAAGGCCGGAGAAGAAGAAAAGCACCGGCACGCTCCGGACCGCAAAGGACATGTGATCGCTGGCGCCATACCCCGAGCCTGAATAGCTCAGATCGAATCCCAGGTCGCGGTCAGCATCTTCCACCAGCTTCTTAAATCCCGGAGAGGTTCCGGTTCCTCCGATGTAGAGCTTGTTTTTGGAGACGCGACCGATCATATCCATGTTGACCATGGCCAGCGTCTTGTCGAGGCTGCAAGCGGGGTGATTGGTATAGTAGCTGGAGCCGAGCAAGCCGGTTTCCTCTCCCGCGAAGGCTATAAAGAGGAGCGTGTGCGTGGAACGAGGGCGCTCATGCGCGAACCCGTCGGCTAATTCGAGCACGGCGCTGGTTCCGGAAGCGTTGTCGTCCGCTCCGTGGTGGATCTGACCGATCTGGCTGGGGGCGAGCGAATGTTGATCGCCTAGCCCAAGATGGTCGTAATGCGCGCCGACGACAATGCACTGGCCGGCGAGCTTCTCATCCTGGCCTTTCAAGACGCCGATCACGTTAGCCACCTCCTTGCGAACGCGCTTGACGTCCACGGACAGAGCAACTTGCGCCGAGGGTTCCAGCGCGAAGGAGTGGTTCGAAAGGTCCTTGTCAATGGCCTGGCGAAGGTCTTCCAGGCTCTTCCCCGAAGGCTTGAGCCACTCATCCACGATCGTGGCCTTCACCTGGAGAGCTGCGACTTGCATCTCTTCGGGACCAGTGAGTGTGCCAAACTTGATCAGCTCGTCAGGCTCGCCAGGGTGATTGCCGAGGTCATTTACCAGGATCATCCCGACTGCGCCGTGGTTCCTTGCGTTGATGGCCTTGTTCACAATTTCCGCGTGCGTCGTGAGCTGTTTTCCCGCGCGGACACTCTTCTCGTCGTTTTCCTGCGGCTCATGCCTGAGCACCAAGACGATCTTGCCCTTGGCGTCCACGCCCTTGTAATCGTCGTAATTGAATTCGAGAGCGGTGATTCCATATCCCGCGAAGACCAGCGGCGCTTGAACCGTCACTGCCTCCGAAAAGCTGAATGGAACAAAATCCTGAGCGGGGGTGAGGGCGGTGCGTGTGGCGCCGCTTTGGTAGGTCACGGAGTTGTTGGGGCCCATTTGCGCCCCCACTGTGATCCTGAAACGTTGGAGGTAAGTTCCGTTGTCTCCCACAGGTTTCAGTCCGAACTTCTTGAAGCGCTTTGCGATGTATTGTGCAGCTTCATCAAGTTCTTTGGTGCCATCTCCGCGCCCTTTCAACCTGTCACTGGCAAGGAACTTGATGGGTTCCAGGAACTCCTTGGAGGTGAACTGCGGCTCTGCTTCTTTTGCCGGGGCGGATCCTGGGAGCGGCGCCAGCAACAATGCCGCAGCAAGGAGCCAAGCGCACATTGTAGAAACACGAATCGAGATTCGTCGGAGGTTCGTGTAAAACGTTTTGCGATCAGACATGTTTCTCCTTTAGCCATTCGTACCGCGTAATGAAATGGCCCTTGGAATAACGGCATGAAGCCGCAGTTTGTGTGCAGCAATTTGCTGAAAAACCCGAACGCACCTGGAATCATAGAGCGACTCAAAGCACCCGCAAAATCAGACACTTCAAGTAGTGTGTTTCGGGCACGGTCAACAGTATCGGGTGGTCGCGCGATTGCGTGCGCCGCTCGACCACGGTTAAAGTGCGGTGAGCATCGAGCGCCGCACCGGCGATGACTTCGAGCAGGTCCGCCTCGCTCACATGATGCGAGCATGAGCAGGTGAGGAGGAATCCGCCCGGGTTCAGTATCTTGAGCGCGCGCAGGTTCAGCTCCTTGTAGCCGCGCAGCGCCGCCTCCAGGTTGGACTTCTGCCGCGCAAAAGCCGGGGGATCAAGCACGATGGTGTCATAGTGTTGTTTTTCCTGGTCGGCGGCCTTCAAGAAGTCAAAGCAGTTGGCTTCCTTCCATTGCACGTTTGTAACGCTGTTTAATTGCTGGTTGCGGCGCGCGAGGTTGACCGCTTCCGGAGAGGTGTCAATCCCCAGGACGGAATCGCACTGCCGCGCCAGATTGAGCGCAAACCCGCCCGCATAGCTAAAGCAGTCGAGCGCGCGGCCTCGCGCGTATTGGCGGGCCGCCAGGCGATTCTCTCGCTGGTCGAGAAAGCCGCCGGTCTTCTGGCCGCCCATCAGGTCGAAGAAAAATCTCAATCCATTCTCTTCCACCTCAGCTTCGCTAATGCTTTCGCCGGCCAGTGTGCCCTTCTGCTCCGCAAGTCCCTCCAATTCCCGAACCGCCACATCGTTGCGCTCCAGAATCGAGTGTGGCGAAAAGGCCTCCTGGAGAATCCCCACAATCTGCGGCTTCAGCCGGTCCATGCCCTGGCTGAGAGTCTGGATGACGAAGCATGGGCCGTAACGGTCAATAATGAGAGAGGGAAGCAGATCGCCTTCCGCAGAGACAAGGCGGTAGGCTTGAGCGCCGTCCACCACTTGCTGCCGAAAACTCGCCGCCGCGGCTACGCGCTCAGCAAGAAAGGCGCGGTCGAATGGGCGCTCTTCACGTGTAAGCAGGCGCAACGCGATCAGAGACTTGCTGCTGTAAAGCGCCTGCCCCCAAAAATGCCGCCTTCGGTCCTGCAGACGAACCACGGCCCCGGGACCTGCCTCACCCGCGTCCAGGACGTCGGCGCGGTAAATCCACAAGTGACCCGAGAGGACTCGGTCCACGCCCCGCTGTGAAATGGTGACCGCTTGAGAGGGCATACTGAAACTCTACCACAACGGAGGTATTATCCGTGGTCTGTGATTCGTTGTGTGACCCACCGGCTTCGGGTCCTTTCAACAAAACGGTTGCCAAGTAATAACTATTCCATGTTCGATCGGAACCCCCTCCCCCGGCCCCTCTCCCCCAAGGGGGAGAGGGGAGGAGCAAATAAAGAATCCGCACCCACGGCAGACAGGTAAAATGGCTAAACTCCAGAGTCCCCCTCCGCGGGACCGAGGGGAAAGTTGATTTGTGCTTAGCCCTCTCCCCCTTGGGGGAGAGGGTGGGATGAGGGGGTTGCTTGACGGACGACGGAACGGTTACTTCATGACAAACCCTGACAACTGGCCACGGACAACGGACCTCTCTCACTGATACAATTCCTGATCGATGCTTCTCGAGGAATTTGATTATCAGCTTCCGCCGGAGTTAATCGCCCAACGGCCTCTGGCCTCCCGTGACGCCTCGCGCATGATGGTGCTCGACCGCGAAGCGGGGACCTTCAGGGACCAGGTGTTTCAAGATCTCCCTCAAGTCCTCGAGCCCGCCGATCTTTTGGTTTTTAACAACACTAAAGTCTTTCCAGCCCGCTTGCTCGGCCGGCGGCGGGGCCTCCACTCCCATGCTATCGGAAAGCGCAATCCCGCGGCGCGGGAGTTTCTGAAGGGGGAAGTCGAGTTGTTGCTGACTCGGCAGGAGAGCGGGGATGTGTGGGAGGGGCTTGTCCACCCGGGCCGAAAGGTGAGAACGGGCGAGGTACTTCTCTTCGGCGAGGGAGAATTGCAGGCAGAAGTTATCGGCCGAGGCGATTACGGAGTGCGCCGCGTGCGTTTGAGGGCGCACGAAGGTACGATCGAAGACGCGATCGACCGCCTGGGCCATGTTCCCTTGCCACCCTACATCCGGCGCGCCGACGAAGCGCAGGATCGCGAGACCTACCAGACGATCTACGCCAAAGTCCGTGGCGCAGTAGCTGCCCCCACGGCAGGCTTTCACTTCACGGAAAGAGTTCTCGAGGCGCTGCGTCAGCGCAGGATTGAAACTTGCGAGATCACACTCCACGTGGGCCTGGGGACGTTTCAGCCGGTGCGGGTGGACCGAGTGGAAGAACATAAGATGGAAGCCGAACGGTATGAGATTTCCCAGGCCGCCGCAGTCGCTTTGAATGGGGCGCTCGAGCAAGGCCGGCGCATCATTGGCGTAGGCACCACCAGCGTCCGCACCCTCGAACATGTGGGGCACGAGCGCGGCGGAAGAATCGAGCCGGGGCGAGGAGAAACGAGCTTGTTTATATATCCCGGATTCAAATTTCGCGTGATTCGGGGGCTGCTCACCAACTTTCACCTTCCTAAGTCCACACTGCTCATGCTGGTGTGCGCCTTGGCAGGCCGCGACCTCACACTCCGCGCCTACACGCACGCAGTTCGAGAGCGCTACCGCTTTTACAGCTACGGTGACTGCATGCTTGTGATCTAACAGATTCCTGAAGAAAGCCATTTTACGGTCATCCCGAGGAGTCAGCCATTCCTATTGGCGGACGACGAACCCGCCGCGGCGGGTCGGCAGTCGCCGGTTCCAGATATGCCGGGATTCTTTGCTGTGCCCAGCGCCGGTCGGCGCGGGGCTTGGCGTGGAATGACCGAGTGCGCATTGGCTCTCGTTTCCGGGGTGAACCTCTGCTGCTCCGCTGCCACGATTTTTTCTCTTGACAAGCTCAAATTATTAGTACTAATTTACTAGTATGAGACCTCGGAGCCGAACACTCACCGGGCAGGAGCTCGAAATCATGAAGATCGTGTGGCGCCTCCAGAGCGCCACGGTGCGCGACGTGTACGAGGCCCTACTCGAGCAGCGCAAGATCGCCTACACCACCGTCATGACCATGATGAACATCCTGGAAGAAAAGAAATATCTGAAGAAGCAGGCGGAAGACCGTGCCTACGTCTACCAGGCCACGCGCCCGCGCAGCGATGTGATCAAAGCCATGGTGCGCGAGTTTGTGGACCGGGTGTTCAACGGCTCCGCCGAGCCGCTGCTGGTCCACCTCCTCAAGGATCGACGATTGTCTCAAAAGGACCTCGAGAAGATCGCGCGGGCGATTCGGGAGGGCGAATGATGCACCCGCTCTGGCTGGCAAATTTCGCGTCGTATTGCGTCCAGGTGGCGGCCCTGGTCGCGGCCGGAGGCCTCGCGGCCGTTCTGCTGCGCCTCCGGCAGCCGCGCGTGATGCTCGTTTACTGGCAGGCGCTGCTCGCAGCCTGCCTGCTGCTGCCCCTCATTCAACCCTGGCATCGGATGGCCTTCGCCCCGGCGGGCGGCGCCGCGACGGCCACCGTCCGCACCGACCCCGAAGTTTTGGGATCGGCGGCGTTCCTATTTCCGCTTCAAACCTGGATCCTGCTGGTGCTGGTGGCAGGCGGAGTTCTGGGGCTGCTGCGCCTGGCGCTCGGGCTTTTCCGGCTCAGCCACTATCGGCGCACGGCGCTCCGCATCGCTCCCTTGCCGGGCGCGCTCCGAGAGGCGCAGGCGCTGGTCGGCGTCGAGCCGACGTTCTATTTCTCCGAGCGCGTGAGTGTGCCGGTGACTTTCGGGTGGCTCGATCCTGCGGTCGTCCTTCCGGCACCGTTCGAGCAGATGGACGAGAGTTACCAGCGCGCCATTGCCTGCCACGAGCTGGTGCACGTGGCGCGCCGCGACTGGCTGCTGAATCTTCTGGAGGAACTCGTCCTGACGCTGTTCTGGTTTCATCCCGCCATCTGGTGGACGATTCGAAACATCCGGCTCGGCCGCGAGCAGGTGGTGGACCGTGACGTCGTGGAACTGACCGGGGCGCGCAGGCCCTACCTGCATGCCCTGCTTGAAATCGCGGGCGCGGCCCGCGCGGTGCCCCTGCCGGCTCCGCTCTTTCTGGGTGAGACCCAGTTGGTGCAGCGCGTCGCGCTGCTGGTGAAGGAGGTTCGTATGTCAAAGGTGAGACTCATTGCCTCGTTGCTGACCGCGCTGGCCATCCTGCTGGTGGCGGGGGGACTGGTGGTCCGGGCTTTCCCACTCACGGCTCCGGCGGGGACTCCGCCCGCCGTGAACTCCGCAGCCCCAGGTCCCGCGGAGCCGGCGGCTACGCCACATCCCACCACGAAAAACGACACCGCACAGGTTTATAAGGTGGGCGGCGACGTTACCGAGCCGGTCCCCATCTACAAGCCCGAGCCGGCTTATACGAAAGAAGCGAAGGCCGCCAAGCTTCAGGGCGACGTCCTCCTCTGGATCGTGGTGGATGCCAGCGGGAGTGTCACCGACGTCAAGCTGCGGAAAGGTGTGGACAAGGGATTGGATGAGAGCGCCATGCAGACCGTGCGCACCTGGAAATTCAAGCCCGCCATGAAAAGAGGCAAAGCCGTGCCCGTGAAGGTCGTGGTGGCAGTATCCTTCAAGCTGTTTTAGCAACCGGCCTTCGAACCAGCGTCCCACCCGCGCGGCACACGCTCAAATGCTCGGGATTCCCGTACAATGGTGCACGCTGGGCCGGGGCAAGTGTAGCGTACGGCCCGTCCCGCCCTGGCGGGAGCCCTGCGGCTTTTGGAGGTTTGTCGCTAACCGCGGGCTGCTGCGACGAAGCAAAGCAGGGATCTCGAAGAACCGCAGGGCTTGAACCGCGAGGCCTGCGCTACGCTTGCACCGACAGATTGCGGAAGAAAGGCATTTTCCACGGCAATTCATTTGTTCAGCATCCTGCCAAAAGCGGATTCACTCATGCCTTCCGCGCAACCCGCCTAGTAGGCCGAACATCTAATTAATTTCAGGCACTCGGGGCTTTCCAGTATTGGTGACTAAAACTTGCGTGAAGCGTCTAAATCCTTAACCACTGGATTTGGGAGTGAGCTATTCAGAAGGGAAAAGTTGCCTTTGGAGGGAGGTATCGGTTTATGAAGAAAGCCAAGCTGCCATTGCCGCTGTTGATCCTGATTTTCGCCACCTTCTTCTCGCTCGCCAGCACTTTGGGGGAGTGGATTGGCCGTCCCGCATCCGCCTCGCGCACCCATCCGAGCGATACAGTGGAGCAGCAACAAGCCGCCATCGTCTATGTCCGGGTCATGTCCTGGCTCTCGCGAGTGATAACTCATCCCGCCGCTCACGCAGAGGACAACGGTGAATCCGCGCGACCTGCGGAACCCAGCAAGGCGCCAACTCATGGAGTGGCTGCTCACAGGCTCGAGTTTTGTGCCTTGAACAAGTCCTCCCGCCCCTCCACGAGCCTGTGCAAGTCTTCACGTGGTACTTTATCGCCCACCCGACGATCGGAAAGTTCAAGGGCAGTCCCGTCTGCTGCCGACGTGTTGCGGAATTCGAGCACAACAGCCAACGGTTCCTGATGAGCAGGGCTCAAAAGTCAGGAGACGCAAGCAGAGAGTGGGCAGTAAGCAGAAAGCAGTAGGCGGCAAGGAAACGGACAACGGACGACTGACAACTGACGACTGACTGCCTTCCGTCGCGGAGTTACCACTGCACCCGCACGCGATACTTCAGCACGGATTCCGTGTTGGCCGCCACCGGCACAGTGAATTGCGCGGCGAAAGCAGCCGTCTTTTCGTACTTGTAGTTTGAGTCCAGCATCGTCCAATCGCCGCCAATGGGTTCATTCACAACCACGGTAATGGGCTCCGGCTTGTGATTGCGAAGTGAAATCTCAAAGGCGAACTCGAAAGCTCGGCCATAAGCTTTAAAATCCGTCTGCTTTCTTTCCGCGACTACATCGAACGCGTTGCCGATGTGTAGATCGAGTGTTTCATCCTTGGGAGTATGGCCGATGCGGTCTTCGCCGATGAACTGCACCCGCCCCTTCGAGTCGCCTTGATACACGCGCACCGTTCCGGCCGGCAGCGGGATGCCGAGAGAGTTTTCCTGTGAGTTTTTGAACTTAATATGGACTTGGACCGGTTCCTTAATGGGCTCCCCGGGGCGCTGGGCGTTGTGGTAGTAGTATTGCTGCCCGTCCACCTCGAAAATCTTATTGAAGCTGACCCCCGTGGCGTCAAGCAAGCTGATCTGCTTGGTTTCATTGTCCTGGATGTTGGTACGACGCTCGAGCGTATAGAGGTGATACTCGGAGATCGGTTCCTGGACAAATTGAGGCGCCGGCGCTGCCATTGCCTTCATAAGCCTGTTTCCGCCAACGCCACCGCCCTCTCCTGCTCCTGCCACGCGGTGTACCTCTCCCGCCACAAGCTGGAGCTGCGCATTCCGAAATGCCGTTCCGCTATTGTTGATAACCGTCACCCAACCGTTCAAATCCGCCGCCTTCTGATCCGAACGAATCGTGAGAACGTAGTCGGCGTTCCAATTGACCTGGTTGGTCAGGTAGGATGCTTCCACCGTCTGCTCGCCAGCCCTGTTGTTATCCAGCAGCCACACCAGCGTCGGCTTGCTATAAAGGTTGTCCGGCAGGTCCGGGAATACATACCGGTCAGCGCCCATGCCGGTGATGATTTCGTTTCCGACTTTCCACACCGGCCCTTCGTTAAGGGCAAGCAGGGTGGCTTTAACGGAAACTTCCTTGGTGGAATTGTTCTCGGTGACCAACCGCACGAGGGTCAGTTCTTTGCCCACGTATTTTTGGAGAAGCTTCTGCGGGCTCAGCAGGTCGTACTCGTAGTTCTGCTCCAGGACGCTCAGCTCCTTGGGCGTAGTGAGCGAGACGATGTGGACCGTGGCGGGATTCACCTGAGCCGCAATATCCATATAGCGCAAGTCCAGGCTCCCCGCGGGAAGCCGCAGCCTGCGCACGTCACGCACCAGCGCGACATTGGAGTTGTAGACGGTCACCGCCAAGTCTTTCTGGTCCTGCTGCGTGGAAGTCACGGTGGTTTGGGGGAAAGATTGCGCGCCCATCAGGAGCGTGATTGCTGCGGCGCAGACGAGCTGGCGCGGCGTGCGTTGCTTCAGCATAAGTCACCTTCCGGTTCGTGGGATGTCATTCCATGCTTTTGGAAGCATCCAGCCTACCGCGTGTTGCCCCAAAATAAAAGGCAAAATCCCCGCCGCAACAACCGAAACTGGGGCACGGCATCTTGCCCGCTGCATACAGCTTTTCCGTCCGTGGCCCTTTTTTGCCGCGCTTTGTGCTTTCTGCCTTCCCACGCGGGGAGAATCTCCCGTCTACCTCAGGCGAGTTCCTTCAGGATTGAAGCGACCTGTTTCTTGAATCCAGGCAGGCTGGTTTGGGTGAGATCCCAGAGCGCCACGAGGTCAACGTCAAAGTACTCGTGAATGAGGAAGTCACGCAGTCCAGCGATTCGCTGCCGAGGGACCTCAGCGTGCCTGGAACGGAGGTTTCTTGAAAGACCCTTTGTAGCTTCTCCTATGATCTCGAACTGCCGAATCACCGCATCCTGCCAGTGAGACGTTGACATGAAAACATGCCGGCCCACCTTGACGTACGACTCGATTTTGTGAATGGCGTCCAGGATGTGCTGAAGATATATGGCATCGCTTTTCATAGGGCGACCGCTTCACTCAGCACTTGCTCGCGGATATAACGGCTGATCGCGTTTTCCGTAACCACGTCGACCTTACAACCCAGTATGTCTTCGATGTCCTGCTTAATGGCCACCATATCAAGCAGGGTCCGCCCCGGTTCGAGTCTTATCAGAAGGTCCAGGTCGCTGCCGGGACGGGCCTCGCCGCGGGCACGAGAGCCGAAGACGCGCACGTCTCGCGCTCCGTAGCGAGCGGCGATCTGAAGGATCTCCTCTCGTCTCTCCTGCAATTTCTTGTCGCTAGCCTTGCCGACCTGCCCTTCTCTTCTCCAGTTCCCTGTATCTTATCATGGTTGCAGCGGGGCACCATGCCTCTCCGCGCTGGCCTCTCCGCGCTGGTAGAATGGCCGCAGGCTGAACACCAGAAACGCAGGCGCAAATGACATTTCTCTCTTCTTTCAATCGCCTCAGACTGCCTCAGACTGCTTGACTTTTCAGGTAGAGTGGCGGTTTAATAAATAGTTCAGGGTTGCGGGGCAGTCCGCGTAACATTTCGGAAGCAAATCGTCGAAGAGCACACAAGTCGCTGAATTCGAAGCGCGCCCGAGCTTGTGCGTCCAGGGCGGTTCGGTCTTTTGCCCACCGGGACGGGGTTTTATGCGGGTCAGCACATATCAAGAGTTAGCTAAACGAATCTAATCTCGATTGAAAGAGGTGACACATGCGAATGCTTCTCCATGTCAAGCTTCCGCCCGAGCCATTTAACGCTGCGGTGAAGGACGGCACGGCAGGAAAGAAGATACGGCGCATTCTCGACGAGCTGAAGCCAGAGGCGGTCTACTTCGGGGAGTTCCAAGGTCGCCGCGGGGGGATCATGATCATTAATTTGGATGATCCGTCAAAGGTTCCGACGTTCGCGGAGCCATGGTTCCTCACGTTCAATGCGGATTGCGAGTTCCGTGTTGTGATGACCCCGGAAGACCTGGCAAAAGCCGGCCTGGACGAACTGGGCAAGAAGTGGTCATGACGCCCAGGGCTGGCTGAGCACCCGCTGCACCGGAGCCGTGGTGGCGCGACATCTTCGAGCCTTAATTGAGGGGCGCCGCCAAGGGGTATGTGTGTGCCCGTTAGCTGTTGAACATTCCCTTTCCAATCTAGCAGGGAGGATCGTATGGCTGAAAAGAGGATCATTGCAGTGGTAGGTGCAACCGGTGCGCAGGGTGGCGGCTTGGTCCGCGCCATCTTGAGCGACCAGAGGGGTGGTTTCAGCGCACGCGCCCTCACGCGAGACGTCAACTCTGACAAGGCAAAAGCACTGGCAAAGCTGGGCGCCGAGGTGGTCGCCGCCGACGTCGACGACGTGGAAAGCCTGAAGAGGGCGTTTGAAGGCGCCTACGGGGCGTACTGCGTCACGTTTTTCTGGGCGCACTTCTCGCCTGAGAAGGAGTTAGCCGAGGCCACCAACATGGCCCAGGCGGCGAAGCAGGCCGGGATCGAACACGTGATCTGGTCGACCCTCGAGGACACGCGCAAGTGGGTGCCCCTCAGCGACAGCCGCATGCCCACCCTTATGGGCAAATACAAAGTGCCGCACCTGGACGCCAAGGGCGAGGCCAACCAGGTGTTCACCGACCTCGGCCTGCCGGTGACGTTCCTTCAGACGTCGTTCTACTGGGACAACTTCATCTACTTCGGCATGGGCCCCAAGAAGGGCCCGGACGGCAAGCTGGCTCTCACAATGCCCATGGGCGACAAGAAGCTCCCGGGCATCGCCGCCGAGGACATCGGCCGCTGCGCTTACGGCATCTTCAAGAGGGGCCGTGAGTTCATCGGCAAGACGGTCGGCATTGCCGGCGAGCATTTGACCGGCGCACAGATGGCCGCCGCGCTCACCAAGGCGCTGGGTGAAGAGGTGCGCTACAACGACGTGCCACCCGAGGTGTACCGCAGCTTCGGTTTCCCGGGCGCCGAGGACCTCGGCAACATGTTCCAGTTCAAGCGCGACTTCAACGAGTACTTCTGCGGTGCGCGCAACCTTGAGGTCGCCCGAGCCCTCAACCCCGCGCTGCAAAGCTTCGACGCGTGGCTCGCCCAAAACAAGGCCCGTATCCCGCTTGGGTAACCCGAAGCCAGCGCCTATTCGCGCGCCAACCGCACCGCCCGCAAGCGCGCGGTCCCGCCTTGATGCGCGGCGACTCAGGCGGCTTTGGCGACCTGCGACTCCGCAGGTTCGGCGGCGCGGCCCCGGCTCATCGAGCAGCCCACAAACGCGCCGTACAGCAGGCCCCACACGACCATTTCAAGCGCGTGGGCGTGCGCAACGGGCGGGGGCATGATGGGGTTAGGCATGATCAGCCCCGGGCTCCCGTCGAACGCCATGTACATTAGCGCGGTTCCCAAAGCCACGCGCCGGGCTCCGCCGCGGAGCATCCGTATCGCCGGTAGCGTCAGCCCCACAAACAGCAGCGCCCGCCCGGCCTGGTACGGAAACATCCAAGGCGTGGAAGAGCAGGTCCAGGCCATCTGTCCCCAGAAGCTCCTGATCGCCGTCGAGCCGGAGTAGAATTGGCGGAGCGCCGCACTCTGCCAGGCAATGTAGTAACCGCAAAGATAATAGAGCACGATACAGACGACGGTGGTTGCGGCGAGGGTTCCGGTCCACCGAGCGGCGGACCAGTGGGCGCGTTTGCCGGGCACTTCACGCGGGCCTCGCCGGAAGCCTCCCAGAATCCACACGGCCAACGGCGCAAATAGGGCGCTGGCCACCAATCCCATTATCAGCATATGGGGGATAAAATGAGGGGACAAGTGGCCCCGGAGATACGCGGTGCCTTCAATTGCCGCCTGCACGGACGTGTTCAGAGACAACAGGAAAAGCGCGCCCGCGACCTTCCAGCCACTCCAATTCGCTTCCAGCACGAGGTAGGTGGCGACAATGGCCTGAATGAGCGACGCGATAAAGAGCAACAACAGGGGATTTGCGGGGCTCATCGCAGCCGTGGCTGCCGCCGCCGCACCGGTCGGGGCCGGAGCTCCCCGCCCTATTCCGGAGACCATCGCCCCGACAAGGAAGCTGATGCCCACCACCATGGCGACTAATAATGTTTTGAAACCAAGCCCGATAACTTTTTTTGCACTCATGGCAGGAATCCTTCCTGACCAGGATTGCCGTTTTGGCCTCCTGGTTGCGAATGAGTGTACCACTAAGTGCTTGTCTAGGACACGGCGCTGAACGGAATCTTTCGCCCCCGAATTCACAATTCACCCTTCCCAGATTGCCCCGACTTTCTACTTTCTGCCCAAAGCGGGGTAATTTCCCTTTACACTATTCTGTTCCTCCTCCCTTTGTGTCTAACCACCTTTAATCTAAAGGATTGGGACGGAACAGTACTCCTTAATTTCGGCATTCGGGTTGAATAGGCTGGCGATTAATGAGTGTATGGTGGAGTCGACGCCTGCCCCGGACCATGATGTCGTTGCAGAGTGAATCAGCAGGGTAGCAGGTGAATGAACTGAAGGCATTCAACCAGAACGGAAACGCTGGAACAATCTTTGCGACGGGCTGATGATAATCGGTCAAGAGGGGAGAGCCGTACGCCGCTGGCGGTGAAAGCGAGTCCAATATTGGCGACGCACAACCTCTTTCCTGGAGAAGCAGGGGGAATTGTACCGGGTTGAACTCTTACCCTCCTCTGCACAAGCCCAACAAAGAGCAGGAAGGCCTTCCTTTTAGTGGTATCATCAGATCAAAGGGGCAACGCAAATGAGAGAAGTAGCCGTCATGGGTGCGGGGATGACTCCGTGCCGTTCCCGCTGGATTGAAAAGACTTTTTGGGAATTGGCGCAAATGGCGGTATGTGAGGCGGTCCGTGACGCCGGAATCCATGTCCAGGAAGTGGAAGCCGGCGTTGCGGGGATTTACAACGACATTTTCGAGTTCCAGGCGATCCCCGAAAGCGGCTTGCAGGGCATCGTAGGGCTTCAGAACAAGCCATTGATGAGGGTCTCGAATGGTGGTGCAACCGGGGCCTATGCAATGCTGGCGGGTTACAACATGATCGCCAGCGGCCAATATGACCTCATGCTCGTCTTCGGGGTAGAGAAGGCACTCGATTGTTATGACTTCGAAGCGGAGAGCGCCACCCCTGCGGTGGTACAGACAATCGGTTATTCGTGGGACCCGTGGTTCGAGCGGCCGCTTGGCGCACATGCCTCCGAAAGCTATGCGGAGGTTATCCAGGCCTATATGGATGAGCATCCCGGAGACCTCGCTCCCAGGGCGCGCGCCAAGATAGTAGAACTCTTCTGCGCACACGCGCAGAACAATCCCTACGCACAGCGACTAGGTGAGAAAGTAACCGCAGAGCAGGTGCTCCATTCGCGTTACGTGGTTTACCCCATTCGAGCCCTCGAAACCTGCGTGTACACGGAGGGCGCCTGCGCATTGATTTTTGCCTCAGGGGAAATGGCGCAGAGAATCAAAGAGCGGACGGGTCGAGAACCGATCTGGATAACGGGCGTCGGGGCCGCGAATGAACCCTACTTCGTCGGAAATGACATTACACGCTATAAGGTCCTCCATCGTATCTACTCGGATTACCTGGCCACACGAAAGGCGTTGGAGCAGGCTGGGCTCACCATTGATGATATTCAGGTGATTGAGTTGCACGATGCTTTCATCCCCCAGGCGATGATCACACTCGCCGAAATGGGCGTGGTGCCACTGGGTCGCGGCAACGACCTTGTCGAGGAAGGCATCATCATGCCGGGCGGGAAACTCCTGGTGAACCCTTCGGGCGGACTCGTGTTCGGCGGACACTTCGTTGGGGGGTCCAATATGATGTCGACTTGGAGCGTCATGCGGGAACTGCGAGGGAAGAACCTGGAGCACGGGCTGGTCCACGGCACAGGCGCATCGCTTTCGATGTACGGTGTGGCTATGGTGCTGGAAAGGAGAGTTTGATCATGCCGCTGAGAAAGAAAGAGCCGGTGATCTCACCTGCGATGCTCCCAAAGGTGGGGATTACGGAAGTCCAAGCAGGAGGCAGTAGATACCTGTTGCGAAACGACGTCATGTTCACTGCCATGCAACACGCTCAGGGGGAATTCTCTGATTTCTTTCTTTCGCTTCGAGATGAAGGCAAAGTCTTCGGCCACCGTTGCCCGCAGTGCAAGCACCTGATCATCCCGCCTTTTATGAAGCGTTGCCCGGCATGTAATTTCGTCGAGATGAGCAAGGAGTATGTAAGGGATTTGGGCGTTGTGGCTGCCACCCCGGTAATCACTGTCTTTGCTCCCAGCCGTTTCAAGGGACAGGTGCCGTTTGGCACGGGCCGGGTGTTTCTCGAGACTCTGGACGGCAAGCTCAGTGATACCGCCATGCTAATCAGGGTACGAACCACACGGGGAACGATACGGCCCGGGATCTATAGGAAGGGCACGCCTGTCAAAATCGCATTCCGCGACGAAAGAAAAGGCGGGATCGAAGACATCTTTGCGCTGCCCCAGTCTGAGCTTACGGCTGAGCAACTCGCCAAGAGTCCCTTGCTTGAAAGCGAGATTGAGTGGGGCCGGCTCGCTGAACATGAATTAGGCCAGGCCACTCCGCAACTTCAGGAAGCCTTGCGAGAAGTCAAGATCCATTTCCAAAAACTTGCCGAAATGGTCCCGCAAAGCGCGCGAGCGACTGCCAATCTTGCCAACTGGAATCGTACTGTCAACGTCCAGACGGGCGGCGGAAATTTCAGTTTTGCTGTGAAGAAGGGAAAGTTGCAGGTGCGAGATGAGAGTGCTGAAGAAGCGGATTTGATCTTGAGGGTAAAGGACCCCTCTGTTCTCCTCGCTTGGCTGCGCGATAGTACAGAAGGCATGGGGGAAGGATTTGAGAGCCCGGCGCTAACCGATCTGGTAGTCGAGGGAACGCTGGTGCTGAATAAACCCGAGTTGGAAACTATCACTCGCCTTGATCGCGTTCCGCGCTCCCTTCGACGAGACCACGTCTTGGCTGGGACCGCCAAGTCCTGACAGGATGCTGAAAAACCCGTCTAGCCTGTTATTCCGAGCCCTTCGCTGTCATCCTGAGTCCTTCGCTGTCATTCTGAGCGAAGCGAAGAATCTCGCGCTGCCCGCTCAGGATGAACTGCGCGAAGAATCTCGCTCTGCCCGCTCAGGGTAAACTCCGCGAGGAATCTCGCATGTCCTTTGATTTCAGAGCGAGATCCCTCCCCCTCGCTCCGCTCTGGGTCGGAATGACAACGATCACAAAGGTTTTTCGGCCCCCTGTTGGGATTGCGATCGTCATGACATCTTGCTACGGCTTGCCTCTCCAGCCGACCGCCGGATTTCCGCGAGAGCTTCCGGATTGGCGAGCGACCCCGTCTGTTCCAGACTTTTTCCTTCATAGACCAAGCGAATCAACTTGCGCGGGATCTTGGCCGCAAGGTTGAGGGGAAGCTGACTCACAAAATAAACCTCGTCTGGCTGGGCCAGGGGGTCGTAGGTCCGTTTTATGTGAGTTCTCAATACCTGAACGAATCTTTCAGGGTCGGCGGGAGGAGGCGAATCGAGTACAACGAAACAAACAATACGCTCTCCTTTAATTGCGTCCTCAGCTCCGATAGCGACGGCCTCTCGTATGCGCGGTGGACCGGGGAATGTAACTAGCTTTTCTTCAATTTTTGCCGGGTCGTGTTTCACGCCACTCCGGACAATTAAGTCGTCGGCCCGACCCAGAAGATACCAGTAGCCATCTTCATCGACTTTGGCGCGGTCGCCATGAACCCAGAGATCCGGACCACGCGGAAAATAGGTGTTGAGATAAAGCTCTGGGTCCCCCAGGAACCCACGCGTCATCGAGGGGAATGGCTTGCGACAGACGAGGTAACCCGGTTCACCACGCACCGGCTCCCCTTTCTCGTCACAAACGTCCACGGCCATGCCAAGCCCGGGGCCTCCCACCGTCGAGGGTTTAAGGGGCATGACCGGGAGTGGGGAGACGAGGCAGCCGATAATCTCTGTCCCGCCCGAGACGTTCATAATCGGGCAGCGCTCCTGCCCAAAGGTCTTGAAGTACCACTCCCATGTGGGCGCGTCCAGCGGACTACCCGTCGAGCCTAAGATTCGAAGGGTGGACAGGTTATGGTCGCGGAAGTTCTCCCCCAGGCTCGCCAGTTCGCGAAGGACTGAAGGTGTACACCCGAAAATAGAGATCCCATACCTTTCAATCAGCTCGAATAAACGATGCGCGGTGGGGTAAAGGTGCGTGCCCTCGTAGAGGACAAGAGCGGCGCCGAAAAACAATGCCCCAATAATCTCCCAGGGGGCCATCATCCAGCCAATGTCAGTGAACCAGTAGAAAACGTCGTTGGAACGGCAGTCGAACGCAAAACCAATTTCTTTGGCGACCTGAGCCAGGGTTCCCCCATGCGTGTGGACAACAGTTTTTGACCTGCCCGTGGTACCAGAACTATAAAGGATCAGCGCCGGATGTTCAGCCTCGACGATTTCGGTTTCCCAAACTCGCCCAACGTCGCTGCCCTGTATAAAGGAATTCCAGGCCAAGCATTTCCGTCGATGGGCCAAGCCGTTGCCAAGGCGCTCAACGATCACGATCCAGCCCACCGACGGCGCGCGCTCCGCAACCGCGTTGTAAATGTCTTCACAACTTATCAACCGGCCAGCACGCGAGTATCCATCGTTGAGGAAAAGGATTTTCGCACCGGCTTCTTGGAGATGGAGCACTGTTTCCTCTGGGGAAATCCTTGCCGGCAGTTGCATACAGACACCGCCGACTTTGAATGCGGCGAGCATTACAGTGACTGCCTCCGGAGAAATGGGCATACACATTGCGATGTGGTCACCCTTCCGGATGCCCAAGCGTTTCATGGCGATGGCAAGGCGATTCACCGCATCATAGAGTTCCTTGTATGAAATGGTTCGTGAGGACCCGTCATCCGACTCATAGAACAGGGCCGTTTCGGACCCCTTACCATCGCGTACGTGGCGGTCGAGGCAGTTATGGACGATGTTGAGTTTTCCCCCCAAGAACCACTTGGTCCAGGGCATGCCCAGCGAGTCATCATGCAGGCGCGAGTATTTGTGGGACCACTCGATTCCAAGGTGCTCCAGGGCGGCGTCCCAGAACCAGTCTATATCAAGGGTTGAGCGGCGGATGAGCTCCTGCCAGGACTGAATACCATGGCATTCCATAAATCGTCCCACTCTGGAGCCGCTAAGGTAATCACCGCTCGGTTGCCACAGAAACTTACCCATCGTTTTCCTTTTGCTATCGAACCAATTCTCCCACATTATGCTCTAATAAAGTATGGGGGAGGCTTCGCATGGGGGCGCGCGGACTTCTAGCAGAAATCTTTCAGGACGACGATCTATTGCTGCTTGCCAAGGCAGTACGTGAGTTCGGTGAGCGCGAGCTTGTGCCGTACCTTAGAGAGTTAGGCAAGGAGGAGTTTCCAGACAAATTCATTCCGCTAGCTGCCGGGAGTGGATTTCTGGGCACGGCCATCCCTAGCGAATTCGGGGGTCAAGGTGGAACGCTGGGAGGGTTTCTACCTGTCATCGAGGGTATCGCGGCTTATGATGGGTCGTTGGCCCTCACGCTTACTGCTCATGAATCACTTGCCACAACGCATGTATTACTGGCAGGGAGCGACGAGCAAAAGCGGAGATACCTCCCCGACTTGACGACGGGTAGGAAAATCGGCGCGTGGTGTCTCACTGAGCCTCAGGCGGGTAGTAACATCTTTAACGATATGAGAGCAAAGCTCTCAAGGACTTTGAAAGGTTGGATACTAAGCGGAGAGAAGACCTTTATCACGAACGGATGTCACGCCGATCTCTATGTCGTCATAGCGCGGTCCATCGGCCAGGACGGGCAAGATGCAGGCATGACCGGCTGCCTTGTGGAAAGGCAAGGTAATCGACACGGAATCACCCCCACGCCGCTCCATGGCAAAATGGGGATGTGGCGCACAGACACCGCGGCTGTGAAGTTTGATAACGTCTTTATTACTGAGGACTCTATTCTGGGTCCAGTCGGAAGCGCTGGACAGGTTGCGCGACGCGTCCTTTTGCGGGCAAGAATTGGTGTAGCGGCCCTTGCCCTGGGCCTTGCCCGCGACTCGCTCGAGCGGGCGGCCAGTTACACGAAGACGCGAAACATCGGCAAGGCAACACTTTTCGAGCAACAGCTTACACGCACGAAACTTTCCGGCATGGAAGAAGGTTTGTGGGTGGCGTGGCAAGCCGTGCGTGGTGCTGCCCAGTTAGCTGATCAATCCAAGCCCTTCAAGGTGCAGGTGTGCATGGCCAAGGTGTTTGCTACGGAGACGGCCTTGCGCATTGCCGACGAGGCCATCCAACTCCTCGGCGGCTACGGGTACATGAGGGATTACAAGGTCGAGCAGAATTACCGTGACCTACGCCTGTTAACCATTGGGGAAGGCGCCTCCGAAATCCTGCGGCTCGCCATTGCCGGGCATCTGGGAGAGCCTGGGTTTGGCGGCGAGGACCTCATCCCTTCGCTGGAGAGCCTGGAGAGTGATGCCGGATTGACATGCGGATCTGCAAGCTCCCCCTGGGGCCCGTCTCATCATGCCTTTCAACTTGCAAGCGATTCATTCCGGATTGCACTCGAACAAATCAAGAAGGCTGAAGGTTGTGGTGATTTGTCTTCGCTTAGGCAGTCCAGTGCAATTAAGGTTGCAGACCTGGGTACCAAACTATGGGTGGCCGGTCAGGTAATCCGCTCCGGCGCTCAGCTTGTCAACCGTGGGACCGCTTCCGGAAAAATATTGTCTCTCGCAAAATCTTTTCTCATGAAAGCTTCCCTCGAGATCTGCCACCAGGCCATGGAACTTCTTCGAGCACACGGGCTGACCGACGGCAGGTTGTTAAGTAACTACTCAGCAGTGCTTGAAGCCGCCGCAAGAAACCGCTCTGCCGAATCTCCTCTGCCGCGCACCGCCGAAGGGTCATGACGTTCGCTTATTGACGTTCGAGCCGGTGAGTCTCCAGGAAGATGCAGCAATTCACGCCCGGGAAGCGATACTCGCGATGCGCTGTATTGCTCCCGTGAGGGCGCCCAGAGGCACGCAGACCACAAACCGTCTGCGCCAGCAGTTTGGACATTCGCCAGCCCCGAAGGGGCGATCCATCCCAGCCCTGGGCAACGCCCAGGGTCCGCCGGGCGGCAGTTCTGACACCCAGCCCTGAAAGGGCGTGCTAACAAGCCCGCCACTCAGAATATGAACGTGGTGGCTCGCGCCCTCAATCTTGGCGGTCGGGGAGTCCTGATTCGTGAGGAAGGTGGCCCAATAAGCGTTCAGGAGCCCTTGCCGCGGTGGCAAGCGCAAGGGTCCGCGATGCTTGCTGCTGAACACAAAATGAAGATGCAGTTTGAAGAGCGATGGACCCATGCAGATTCACGTGGCACGCCCCTTCAGGGCTGGCGCTTTGAAGCAGGTCCGGCGTCGTGACCCAGGCCGTCGGCCTGGGCTAATCCCGCAGGGCGGGACGCCCCTTTGGGGCTCAAAAGTCCAATCTCCGGACGCAGACCGCAAACGCTCTGCGCCAGCCAAAGAACGGACTCAGGGTGACAGCAATGGACTCGCCACTCGTCCCGCCTGGGCGGGTCACTGCCCTATCGAGTAACCGCACAGTGACGAAGAAGAATCGATCGGAAAGAAAAGATCAATCCCGCAACGCGGGACGACACAGTGCTAGAATACAGCACCGGAGATGCGATGACCAGAAAAGCCGCGGACCTCAAAGTCGGAGGTCCGCGCTACTTGCTCTCAAAGAGCCTGCCTCGGCGGTAACTGCTGTTGGTGAGGGATTGCGGGTCTCCGGGCGCAAAATGGCCTTTGTGGGCGGGCATGAACAGCGCTAATATAGCATCCTGAGGCGCAGAGCAGCGCCCTGCGCCGGCCAGCGACATGATAGTGGGAATGATCAAGTTCGTGATAACGACGCCTGAACAGGCAAATACGTATTCAACAACCATGCATTTCGCAGCTGTAAATAACGGCGCGAGTTCGGAACGAGCGCGGCTCGCTAGTCACCACGGGAGCAGATATTGGAGGAGTGTGAGAGTAACAAGCTGGGGGAATGCAGCGAGGGGCATATGAGGGTTACCGTCATTCGGGCACTCAGAGGGGGAGTTTATTACGTCGGTTTCAAGGTCGGTGAGTTTACGGCCGAGGAACGCGAGAAGATGGAGAGGTTCGGCGTGCCGGGGATCGCCATAAGGGCTGGTGGACCCCCTGCGCTACCGACCACAGCAGCGCTGACCCAGCTCACCCCCAATCTTACGGGAGGCTTCGCGAATGAGGCTGAAGCCAAGGATTACGAAGGGCGTGTGCTTAGCCAAGTTCGCAAGAAGATGGAATCGTTGCGTGAACGGAAAGACGACTTTACTTCCGCTGAAGAGGTCAACATCTGATGTCACGCGGAACGGTCATTAGGCTAGTCTGCGTAAGCATTTTGCTAGTTGCGGGACTCGTGTTTATATGGCGAACTCCGCTGGACCCGAGTCGGGCTACCTTGTTCGTGACCGCTGTTATCTGCGCGGCAACCACAGTGTATGCTTTGATTACTTACGAAATGCTGCTCCAGAATCAGACCATGGCACGGGCCGCGAGTGATTCCACCAAAGTCATGGAACGAACCCTGCGCTTTTCGTACGCACCCAACCTTTTGTACCGGACGCTGAACACAAAGGACCCCACACTGCAGGCAAGGAAGGGTTTTGCTCCCTTCAATAACGAGGATTACCAAAGGGCATTGCGAGAGTTTGGCGAAGGCGGGCAGCAAAAAGAGTTTGTGTTCGCCGTTGTCCAAAATGTGGGCCGTGGACCCGCGACTGGCTTAACGATGGAAGCGGAGTACAACATATGGGACACCAGTAACCCCAACAAGAATTACTCCGTGAGCAGAACGGCCTCCATACAAATCCTGGAGCCGAACAACGCGGTCGCCGTGTGCATATATGTCTCTAATGTCCCAACAAGCGATGATCGGGTTGAGCTCGTCTCTGCATGTTTGACAGCCAGTGATTTTTATCGCGATGCGCTGGGAGAGTCCGCTCAGAAAATAATAATCGAGCCAAAGAAACACCAATTCGAGCTAGAACCCGGTTGCATAATCCGCATCGCGTGATCCTTGCCAAGGTCACAAACCCCGAAAGCGGGGTGGAGTTTCGAATCCCGGAAACTCTGCGGCTTTTCGGCAGTTCCCATACCAAGAACCGCAGAGTTTGAAGTGCACAAACCCTGCGCTACCTTGACAGAAGGCGAATAAAAGGCGAACGTGGCTTGTGTTTGGGCACGTCTAAGAGAGTGCCGACCAGCATCCTGTGTTCCGCGCGAGCAGTGGGCGTCCGGAGCGTTTTCGGGGTAGAATCCCAGGGCGGCCAGCATATGAGTGACCATTCCAAGATTGAATGGACCGATGCTACCTGGAATCCCCTCCGTGGGTGCATCAAAGTCAGCCCAGGCTGCAAACACTGTTATGCAGAAACGTTCGCCGAACGATTTCGTGGGGTGCCTGGGCACCCCTACGAGCAAGGTTTCGATTTAAGACTGGTTCCTGAAAAACTCGCCGAGCCTCTATCGTGGTCCGGGCCGCGCATGGTCTTTGTCAATTCAATGAGCGACCTGTTTCAGAGCGGAGTGCCGGACGACTACATCGTGGCCGTTGCCAAAGTGATGGAGGTCGCCAACTGGCATACGTACCAGGTGCTGACGAAGAGGTCCGGCCGAATGCGCCAGATGCTCAACGGGAAACTCAAGTCTGCGGCCGGAATCCCGCACGTATGGTGGGGCGTCAGTGTTGAGAATCGCAGACACGGGCTCCCTCGCGTCGCGGACCTGAGAGCCGCAGACGTGCGCGTAAGGTTTTTGTCCATCGAGCCGCTCTTGGAGGACCTGGGACACCTTGATCTTTCCGGTATAAGCTGGGTGATTGTTGGAGGTGAGAGCGGGCCTGGCGCAAGGCCGATGCGCGAGGAATGGGTCCAAGCCATCTTGGAACAATGTAGGGCAGCAAAAGTGCCGTTCTTCTTCAAGCAGTGGGGGGGACGAATCAAGAAAACATACGGCCGCACTCTAAATGCAAAGACTTACGACGAGCTCCCTCCACGGCCAGCGCTGGCCATTCCGGAAAGAACACAGAGAGGGGAACTGGCCAGAGATATTGTCTGTTCGGTTGACGCCTAGGGGTATAATATCGTGATATGGTGAACGACCCCGCTACTATTTCAAAAAGTGCAGAGCCGAAAACCTCTGATAGCGAAGACGACGGGCAGTTCAGGCTTCCACTACCTGCCAGGGAATTCTTCCTCTCATTTCCGCCCCAACCGAAATTTAGGCGGCCACAACAGCCTGTTTGGACCGAGAGCAAGGCTAGGCTTATCGAAAGGTACCTGTATTATTTTGTACTGATCACGCGCCACGGCACCTATGTCGACGGCTTCGCCGGCCCGCAGCAGCCTGATAAGCCGGAAATGTGGGCTGCGAAGCTTGTGCTGGACAGCGAGCCCAAGTGGTTCCGGCACTTCTACCTGTTCGACATTAACAAAGACCAAGCCAAAGCTCTAGAGAGGCTCCGCGACACCCAAGTCCCAGCCGACTCGAAGGGCAGGAAGTTGTTTCGAGAAATTCAAGTTGCCTGCGCTGATTTCAACGTTGCTGTGCACGATTTGCTCAGATCAGGGGGTATCGGCCAAAAGGAAGCCACATTTTGCCTGCTGGACCAAAGGACGTTCGAATGCCATTGGGCAACCTTGAAAGCACTATCCGGATACAAACATGGTGGCGAACGCAAGATTGAGTTGTTCTACTTTTTCCCCCAAGATTGGATAAAGCGCGCGGTCTCCGCTCTGAAAAGGAACACGCAACAGCTTGGCGACTGGTGGGGAAGGGACGATTGGTTAAAACTTGCCGACATGCCGACGCATTCAATCTTGGACACGATTGTTTCGAGATTTAGGGACGAGCTAGGGTATGAGACCGCCACCCCTTGGCCGATCTACGAACGAGAAGACGGTGGACGCATCATGTACCAGATGATCCACGCTACAGACCATCCTGAGGCTCCGCACTTGATGTCAAGGGCTTACGACAAGGCCATTCAGCCAAAGGAGACCCCCGAACAACTAGGATTTCAGTATTAGACGGCCGTCGATGTGCGGCAATCCCTGGTACCGGGCGGCGCATCGAGCTTTCTGCGCCGTGTGCGGTTGGGCGAGGGTCACTGCACCCTCAGATCCAAAGAATCTTGACGGCGCTGTCGGCGCGCTCGAAGTCCCTGTCACCCGTGACCAAGGTTGCCTTCCTGGCTTGGGCGAGGGCGGCGGCGAAGCTGGCGGGCGCGGAAAGCCGCTTCTAGAGCCCCTCGCTCAGGATCCCCGCTACATCACGGCTGCCGTGCAGAATGGTGACCACTTGTAACGGCTTGGTTTCAGGTCGGTACACAATCAGGTAGGAGTACACAGAAAAGAACCGCACACCGGCTGAGGTCAAATCGTGGCGCCAGTGGCCCGCGCCGGGAAAGCTGGCCAAGTAGACACACTTGGCTCGGATGACAGATTCAACCCGGTCCGCTGCTTCCCTGCCGACTTCCCGCTTTACGTAACGCCAGATTTGTACCAAGTCGCGGGCTGCCTGCGGAGCCAGGACATATCGCCGTGTCATTCCGGTTGAGCTTTCAGTTGTTCAAGGTGCGCGTCCAGTTCGTCCTCGGGAATCCCTTCTCCCCGGTTAAGTTCTTCGATCCCCCTGCGGATCTTGGCATCCACCGTTTGGCGATTGGCCATTAGCCATTCATCCCGCTCGTGCAGCACCTCGAGCGCCCGGTCGATCACGTCGTCGGGGCTTTGATAAGCGCCGGAGCGTAACGCTTCCGCAATGCGGTGTTCCTGTTCGGGCTTCAGTTGGATAGGCATGGCCAATTCTCCCGGCGGCCTCGGCGATTTCCCGCTGATGCCAGTGTAGAGGCGACCGCCTGGTTATGTCAAACGAACCGCAAGGCGGGGCAGGCGCCGAGCGCCGCTACAGAGGACCTGCGACCTCAGACCCGAGGGATTTTGAGGGCACACCAGATGGCATCAAGGTCTTCGGTTGCCTGAGGGGTGAGTTGGAAGGGCGCACTCATCCCCGCGTCTTCAAGCGCGCGGCGCGCCGTTGATGCAGCATCTCGACCGCGGCCTCACCGTCCATGAGTTCGCCGCGCTCCGCTTGCGCAAAGCCGGTGGCAATATGGGCCGCCACTGCTTCGCGTTGCTCCGTCAGCCAATCTTCGCTGTGAAGTTGTGCGCGGATGATCTCGAACGCTTGGTCCAGTACCTCGCCGGAGTCATGATAAATTCCGGATCGGATCGCCAGGTCGATCATTTGCTGATGTTCCGGTTTCAGTTCGATGGTCATGGCCGTGTCTCCGTGGGCTGTGCCGTCGCCTCCCGCCCTACCCGCTTCCGTTTTTCCCGTCAATCCAGATTCTGCAACATAATATCCTCGATGTCCTGCTTCTCCTCTGAGCGGAAGTGTCCAGGATCATTGGGGGAGACCACGTTCGTCATAGAGGAATTCGGCGTGGTCGAGATAGGGACCTTTGACTTGGGCAGAGGCTCGCTTAGCGATAGCGAGAAGTTCCTCGACGGAGGGCCTTGCCTCGGCGGACCCGCAGGCGCTCGTAGCGTTCCCGCAGAGCTTCAGTGACGGCACGGGTCAGCGTCTCGCCGGTGGCCTTGGCAATGGCTTGGGCCAGACGGTGGGCTTCCGGGTCTTTGACATTCAGGCTCATGGCGTCTCTACCCTTCTGTAACATCGTCTACCATTCTGTATTATGACTCAGAGACACTATCCTGGCAAGCGCGCGTAGCACACACAAAATCCGCGATTGAAGCGGTCAGGCGCTGGACCACGGAGGGGGTCGGGGCTACGACCTGCACTCGCGGACCCAAAGGATCTTGAGGGTCGTCCCCACGCGCTCGAAGTCCTTGTGACTCGTCAATAAGCGCTGAGCTTTAGCTCAGCACGTGCCGACCTAAAGGTCGGCGCTACTTGGGCGAGGGCGGCGGCGAAGCAATCCGTCGGCGCTAACCTCCCGCGCTCCGAACCCAGTGTCTACTGCTCTCGACAACCTTATCCGCGAATGGGGGCGACTCTGTGTCTCTTGACACGCGGCACACGATAGGCTAGGATGGTATGTGGGGCTGAGGCAGCGCTGAATTCTGAATGTGAATTATGGACTGTGAGTTGCCTTCTTACTTCTGGCCACCGCCGACTGCCTTCTGCCTTTGAAGGGCCGCAGGTCTCCCGCAGGGCGGGACGGGACCTGCGCTATGCCTGCCCTCCGCCTACTGCTCACTCCCGACTGCCTACTCCATTTGAGGGAGGCGGGATGGAGAGGGCTCTTGGCAGGCATAGCAGGCCCGGACAAGATGTCGCCGCTGATAGGGGAAGAAAGAACTAGTAACTTTAAAAATCGAAGGAACGATGCGGGAATGTTATTGAAAACAAAGGACCGCTGTGGAAGACTTGGCCACGAAGCCGGAATGTCTATGAAAACAAAGGCACTTAGCCCACCAAAGCGGGAATGTTGTTGAAACCAAAGGTAGTTAGCAGGTGGTCGACGGGCCTGGCCCTACAAACCCCTTTCGCCGATTTGGAAAGCTTTGAGGATGGCCTTGGCTTTATCGAGGCATTCCTGGTGCTCACGGGCGGGGACAGAGTCCGCAACGATTCCGGCCCCAGCCTGTAGGTATGCGCGCTTACCCTTGATGAGCACCGTGCGGATGACGATGCAGGAGTTGAGATTGCCGGAAAAGTCGAGGTAGAGCACCGCGCCGCCGTAGAGGCCGCGGCGCGTGGGTTCGAGCTCGTCGATGATTTCCATGGCGCGCACCTTGGGCGCGCCGGTGAGCGTGCCGGCGGGAAAACAGGCTGCCAGCGCGGCGTAGCTATCCGCATCCGGGCGGAGCCGGCCGCGAATGGATGAGACCAAGTGCATCACGTGGGAATAGCGCTCGACGAACATGACTTCCTGCGGGCGCACGGTGGAGAACTCGCACACGCGCCCGATGTCGTTGCGGCCCAGGTCCACAAGCATGATGTGCTCGGCGCGCTCCTTTTGGTCGCCGCGCAGTTCTTCCTCCAGCCGCTTGTCCTCATCCTCCGTCTTTCCCCTGGGGCGCGTTCCGGCGATGGGCCGGTATTCCACTTCGCGTCCGGAAACCTTCACGAGCATTTCCGGGGAAGAGCCGAGGATAGTGGAATCGCCCATGCGCAGGTAGTACATGTAAGGTGACGGGTTCACCACCCGCAGGGCGCGATAAATCTCGAAGGGCGGGACGCGCACCGGCGCTTCCAAGCGTTGCGAGATCACAACCTGGAAGATGTCGCCGGCGCGGATGTATTCCTTCGAGCGCTCCACCATGGTTTCGTAACGCTGGCGGGTCATGTTGTGACGCACGCGCCAGGGGCCGCGAGGCGGGCGGAGGCGTGGCAGGACGAGCGGGCGGCGCAGCAGGCTTTCCATACGCGCGAGCTGGTGGACCGCGGCGTCGTACTTGGCACGCAGGGCGCCACTGCCTTCTTCCGTCAGAACATTCGCAATCAGGAACAGGCGGTGCTGGACGTGGTCGAAGGCGACGAGGTTGGCAAAGTACATGAAGGCAGCGTCGTCCACGTCAACGTCCATCTCGACGCGGGGCGGAAGGCGCTCCAGCTTGCGGACCGCTTCATAGGCAAGAAAGCCCACGGCGCCGGCAGTGAATGGCGGCAGGCCGGGCAGGGTCACGGAGCGGTAACGCGCGCCCACTTGACGCAGGCATTCGAAGATGTCGCCGGATTCTTCCCTCCGCCGCGAGCCCTGGACGATGGTAATTCGATCGCCGCGAGAGGAAATCACCTCAAACGGGTCAACGCCAAAAAAAGTGTAGCGCCCTACGCGCTCACCGCCTTCAACGCTCTCAAGCAAGAAGCTATAGGGATGCGCCTTGCCAGCAGGGGCACGGTGGCTCGCCCCGGCAGAGGTCTCCGGGGAAAGTCGCAAGTAAGCAGAAACAGGGCTGAGCAGGTCCGCCACAATCGTCCGGTAAACAGGTACAACATTTCCCCGGCGGGCCAGGCGCTGGAATTCGGCGAAAGTGGGTTCGATGTCGGGCATAGGAATAGGATTCAGGATTCAGGAGTCAGGATTCAGGAGTCAGAAGTCAGAAGTCAGAAACCAGTAGGTTGCCGGCGGGGGAGAAATGCCAACCTCCAAGCCTTAGCTCTTCTTTTCCACTGACCACTGACGACTGACGACTGACAACATACCGACGAGCAGCTACCCGCCGGTGGAGCGATCCAGGAGTTGGCGGACGGCCTGCTCCATCAGGGCACGTGGGGCCGTGAGCCCAGTCCAGATTTCGAATTGACGCGCGCCTTGCGCCACCAGCATTTCAAGGCCGGAGATAGTGATCAAGCCGCGCCCCCTGGCCTCCGTGATGAAGCGCGTGGCGAGGGGGTAATACACCATGTCGAAAACCACGGACGCGCGCAAACGCGCTAAGTCGAGGGGCGAAGAATCCACGTAGGGGTACATGCCCACCGGAGTAGCATTAATCACCGCATCTACTTCCAGCCCCTCGGCGCCCTCCCAGGAGACCGCTTCGCCATTGACCGCGCGCGCCAGCCGCCGCCCCATCTCCTCGCGGCGCGCCGCGACGATGACTCTTGCGCCCTCGGCGCGCAAGGCGTAGGCGGCGGCGCGGGCGGCTCCTCCCGCGCCCAAAATCAACATGCGGCTGCCGGACAACCTCAAGCGCTTCGTGAGCACTTCGACCACCGCCGCCGCGTCGGTATTCCAGCCCATCCATTTGCCGTGCTGGACGGCAACAGTATTGCACGCGCCGATGTGAGTGGCGAGCGGGTCAGCCCAATCGAGCGAACGCAGAACGGCGCGCTTGTAGGGCATGGTCACAGCGAAGCCGAACAAGCCCGCCTGGCGCGCGAAGGTGAGGAAGTCCGAGAGTTGATTGGTTTCGCAGGGCAGGAAAACGGCATTCACATGCTTGGCCTGGAAAGCCGCGTTTTGCATGGCGGGCGAAAGCGAAATCGAAGCGCGTGACCCGACCACGCCATAAAGCTGAGTGCGCTGGTTAAGCCGGTCCACCCGGTAAATGGAGCGCATGATTTCTGCGCCAACTTGGCCGGGCACCACCGAATGGTTTCCCGGGGAAGCGTAAGTGATTGCCGAACCCCAAAGCAGAGCCAACAATCGCGAGGGAATGCCCGACGCGCCCATCGCCACCGCCACAAGCTTCGGACTCTGACGATGATAAGTCTTGAGGAGTTGTCGGATTTGAATGTTGTTACGCAAATGCTGCGCTTGCGTGGCGACCTTGACCATATCTACCGGGAGGCGAGCGAGTTGGCGATAGACGGCGCCGAGCGAGGGGGTCTTACGATAGTTGTGATAGGAAGCGATCACCCTTGCCGGGTGAAATTGCTGCAGCAGCGAGGAACCCGCTGCCTTGATGGACTCGAACTCGATGTCCACCCACGGGCAACCCGCACGCACCGCGGCAGCAAGCACTGCTGCTTGCTGTTCCACAGTTCCCTTGAAAGCTCCGCCTGCCTCCTCCCTTCGGCAGGTGGCGATGGTCTGTGGGACATGTAAACGTGAAAGCACTTGATGGAGCGAGACCTCGAATTGGGTAAAGTCCTGGAGGTGATCCAATCGCAACTCGTAGCCCACGGGAGCACCGCTCAAGTGGCTTGCTTGGGCTTCCAATGCCGCGAGGCTAGGACCCGCCAGCGTGACGAAGATACGAGGTGTGGTGGGTTTAGCCAACAAACACTCCCCAATCATTTTTTCCGCGGGGTTCAACGAGTTGACTATAAAGGTTTTGACCAAAGAAACGCAAGAATTTTGCGGGAATGGTGAACCTAAATCCGCTGCCGCCTGACCTCCCAAATTGGTCAGTAAGAACGGTTGATTCTGCACGAAGGAATTAACCCGCGAACTTCAATGCTCACCTCAGGCGAGTCATCTGATATAGTAGCGCGTCCCTTTGATTTGATGTCGAGTCCCTACAAATTGGTCATTAAAATTATGGATGATTTCCAAAACAGATCTGCCAGACGCACCCCACTCGGTAGACTTCATCCGATCCGCATCCTGATGGTTCTGGCCGCGCTCTCGTTTTCCGCTTTCGCAGAGACCCAGCTTAATGACCACCTCCGGGCGATTGCCTGGCCACCCTACCAGGACGAGACGGTGAAGTTAATGCGCGAGTACCTGCGTATTGACACCTCGAACCCGCCTGGGAACGAGCTGGCGGCGGCAGAATTCTTCCACCGGCTTTTCGATCAGGCTGGAATTCCCAACACTATTTATCCTTACGCGCCTGGGCGAGCCAATATCTACGCGGTCATCAAAGGTGATGGAACGCTAAGGCCCTTGGTGCTGCTGAACCACATGGATGTGGTCCAAGCAGACGCCAGGAGCTGGCGGCTTCCGCCTTTTTCCGGCGAAATATTGAACGGCGAAATGTACGGGCGCGGCGCAGAGGATATGAAGGACGAGGGGTTGCTTCAGGCCATGGTCATGCTGATCGCGGCCCGGGAACACCTGCCCCTGAAGCGTGACCTGATTTTCCTGGCGACCTCGGACGAGGAAGTCAACGACACGGGTAGCGCCTGGATGCTCGAGAACCATCCGGAACTGGTGCGCGACGCGGAGTTCCTCATTACGGAGGGTGGCTCGAATCTCATTACCCGTGACCGGGGGACGATTTACGGGGTGGGCGTGGCGGAGAAGGCCCCCTTCTGGCTTCGCCTGACGGCCTCCGGCAGAGGCGGCCACGGTTCCATCCCCATCCCTAACTCAGCGCCGAACCGGCTGGTAAAGGCCCTCGCCCGAGTGGTGGACTGGCAGCCACCCATCCGATTGCTACCCTCCGTGGAACAGTACTTCACCGTGATCGCAAGACTCGAACCGGAACCGCTGGCTTCACAGTTCCGCAACATCCGAAAAGCGCTTCAGGACCCTGCCTTCGCCCGAAGTATCAGCCGGAATGAAGACCTCAACTTTCTGCTCAGGGACACCGTTTCACTCACCGTCCTCCAGGGCGGTCCTCAGACCAACGTGATACCCGATACCGCCTACGCCGAGCTTGATGTGCGGTTGCTTCCGGGAGAAGACCCCAAGGTGTTTCTGGCCCAGCTTCGAACCGTGCTGGCGGATGACTCCATCCGGATTACGTCTGCCAGCCGCTTCAAGCCTCCGAACTCTTCCTCCACGGACACAAGCCTCTACCGGCTGATTGAGCAGGTGGTGCACCAATACAATCCGCAGGCGATTGTTGCCCCGGCGCTGGGCGGCGGATACACTGAGAGCCAGTTGTACCGCACCCTTGGGATTACCTGTTACGGGTTCAACAGCCTCGAAGTCACACCGGAAGTGGACGCCACTCAGCACGCGGCCAATGAGCGTGTGCCCGTCGAACAGCTCCGCCGGGGGGTGAAGGTCTTCTATGAAGTCGTGGCACGGGCGGCGAATCAATAGCAGCGACCAGTTTCGCCATTGAGATGTGCGACTCGCCGGGGCAAGACGAGTGGCGAGCAAAGAGATGAAACGAGAGTATCCAGAGCGTCCAATCGTGGGCGTGGGCGGAGTGGTGGTTCACCGCCACCGCGCCCTCCTCATTCGCCGCGGCAGCGAGCCGCTCAAGGGCGAGTGGTCTATTCCCGGCGGAATGCTCGAACTTGGTGAAGGACTGGCCGAGGGGGTGCGGCGCGAACTGAAGGAAGAAACCGGCCTGGAGGTTGAGCCACTGGAAATCGTCGCGGCGTTTGACCGCATCACGCGGGAAGGGAAGCGCGTCAAGTACCACTACGTCATCGTGGATTACGTTTGCCGGCTGAAGCGCGGTCGGCTTAAGCCCGCCTCCGACGTTGTCGACGCCCGCTGGGTGCGGCGGGAAGACCTGCCGAAGTACCACCTAACCGAAATGGCTACTAAGGTTATTCTGGAATCATTCGAGATGATGGGAAGACGGCGCTAAGGGCTCGCTTCATTCTGCGCGACGTTGCCCCCTGAGTGCTGAAGCACGAATCGGAGTCATTCCCGCGAACAGCCTGCCCTGGGCTTGCCGAAGGGTGGGAATCCCGCAGTTAGGTTTCCTTGGCGAGTTCCAGCGCTTCGGCGGGGCCCACAGCCGTGAAGCCGAGGGTGGCGGCGTTCTCGCTGATGCTCCGTTTCAACGCATTGTCGGATGTAACCACCGTTGGTTGCGACATAAGCGCGGCCTTGACGACGTACTCATCCCTCTGCGGGACTTGGATGCCTTGGGGCAGGCTGGGTGGGTCGCCAGGCTCCAGCACCGCCTTTTGCGAGTTCTGAAGCAAGCTGATGACAAGTCGCAAAGACTCGACCACTGATTCCCGGTCTCGCTGTAGCCAAGCCAAGTGCTCCTTATACTTTCCCAAGACCACGTCGTCCATCCGCATTGTGTGGCAATTAAGCAGGATTAGCTTAAAGAGGTCAACGCATGTCTCATCGGGACGGCGATTCTCATCGACACCCTTCACTGCATAGTAGACGATGTTTATATCCAACAGGAATCTGTGCTTCACAGGTCAATGTTTCCGGAGGGCGCCGAGGTATTCGGTGAGCTCGGCCAAGCTTTGGTCGAAAAATCCGGGCAGGCCACCGTCAACCTGACCGTGCTCATTGATACCAAGCCGCTTCACCTGCGCGGCGCCTTCGACGTTTTCAAAGTAGTGGAGCGCCACATCGTCCTTCGCCAGGTCGCCTCTGCCAACTGCGTTCAGAATCACGTGCAAAACGTGCTCGCTGTGCGTTTCAATAAAGAACTGAATGTTCTCCTTCTTGGCCACCGTCAGCAGCATGCGCGTGAGCTCACATTGTCCCTTAGGATGCAAGTGGACTTCGGGCTCCGACAACAGGATCGTCTCATTCTTGGGCGTGAGCGCGATCGGAATGAGTATAAATGGAAGCTGGTTAGCTCCCGTCCCTTCGTTTATGAAAAGCCGCTGGCCGTCGCCCCGCTTTTCTTCAGTTGCGAAGATTTTCACCCTATTCGAACCCACATATTCTATGTCTATTCCAATCTTGAGTAACTCAGACAAGCGATCTGACAGTTCTTTCTTGAATCTCGCATTGGAGGCAATAGTGGTGACCAGCGCCACCGCCCTGTCGGGCAGACAGAGCCGCTCCAACTGCTGGGCACGTTCTTGGGGTAAGGGATAACCCCACTCCTCAAAACCGCGGAGCGCGAAAACGTGGTGCAAGGAGTTGAGCAACTGCGCCGGCACACCAGCCACCGTACTACCTATCTCAGTCAACCTCCTCTGGATTTCGGGCGTGTTTGGAGGTGGGGCCTCGACGGTTGTGATTTGGAGTAGCCGGAAATCAGCCAGTGGGTAAAATATGATGCTGCCGGGAGGAGCCTGGATCGATAGTCGAAAGCCTTCGCTCCGCTCCGTCGGCCCCAAGAGACCCCATTTGAATCCACCAATATGCGCTCGAAACTCTCCTTCATGGTCGGTCAGCGTGTTATCCCCGATGCGTACCTCTAAGCTGGCTTGAACCCGCCCGAGTTGAGTTACAGGCCGAGGCGACTGCAAGTCGCCCGACACGCTGATGGATAATGTCCCGCGCCCACCGCGCACCACGTCGGAGAACTCGCCGATATTCACTGACTCCGAAGCGACGTACATAAAGGGGTTGGTCGGGCTAGTGTCAAGGCGCCCGACCGGGCCGAGGAATGTGCTCCGCTGCTGGCTCAGGGCTTGGCGCAACGCCAGAAGCGCTTGAAAGACACTCGATTTCCCGCTGTTATTCGGCCCGATAAAGACAGTAATCGGCGCGGCCTCAATCAGAGTGTCCTCATGGAGCTTGAAGTTCTTGAGCCGGACGCTTTTCAGCATGGCGTGATTATAGCGCAGAAGCGGGTAATTCTTCCTGGGCAAATGAAAAGAGAAGTTGGTTGAATGTGGCATGTGCAGCGAGTCGAATTTGATTTCGGCTCTCGGTTTGGCGGGCAAGCGCACCCTCTGCCGGCGCGGCGCCCGTGGTCGCCGTATATTATGCAGGGCTCAATAGTGATATCCTTACACGTGGTGTGCCGCACGAGTGGCAGGCACCTTGAGTAGCTTGATGAACCGATTGGAGGCCTGGCGATGAAACTGATGAACCTGGAGTTCAGCCGCATTGCGCATGACACCTTTCGCATCAAAGGCTCGAAGCTTATTTACACTGACCCCTTCAAGGTGACGAAGGCGGATGAGGCTGACATCGTTCTAATTAGTCACGAGCATTTTGATCACCTCAGTCTGGAGGACCTTCAAAAGGTGATCTCCCCCAGGACGACCATTGTGGCAAGCCCAAGCTGCAAAGCTGGGCTCAAGAGGGTGAAGGTGAAGGAAACGAAGTTTCTCGATCCCGGTGGCAAGTTGAGTATCGGGAAGGTCGAAATCGAGGCAGTCCCTGCTTACAACGTGAATAAGTTTCGAGAGCCGGGGCGTGTATTCCACCCCAAGGAAGACAGGAAGCTGGGGTTCGTATTTCAGATGGATGGGACGCGCGTCTACTTTGCCGGCGATACGGACTTCATCCCGGAAATGAAATCCATCACCTGTGACATCGCCCTTCTCCCCGTCTCAGGCACTTATGTTATGACGGCCGTAGAGGCGGCGGAGGCTACGGAGGCGATTAAGCCGAAAATCGTCGTGCCGATGCATTACGCGGCGATTGTGGGCACAGAAGGCGACGCGCAGGAATTCAAATCTCTGGTAAAGAACTGCCAGGTGGAGATTATTTAGAGAGGTGTTGCCTCAGACCGACGAGTCATGACTGGTTAGGAATCGGAAGGGCGCAGGCCCACGACCCCCTCACCCGGCCCGCCCCGGCTGAAGAGAACGCCGGCGGCGGTCCACCCTCTCCCCCAAGGGGGAGAGGGCAAGTCGCGCAAGGCCAGAAAATCTCAGCAAAAATGTAGAAACTCCAGGGCGGGGCTGAAGCCCCGCCCTTCCCCTGCAATCGCACACAGAACCTGACTCATTCACACCAAGTTTCAAACCTCAAAACTTCTGCCAAGACTGAGGCCGAATCTCATGGGTTCAGCGGCGCCCAGGCGAGTCCGTCGGCTTGCGGTCCCGCATTGATCAACTTATCAACATTCCAGGTCTTCAGGTTGATGGCTGCAATCTTGCCGCTTGCCATGCAGGAAACGTAAGCCACTTCCCCGTCGGGGCGCACCAGGATTTCTTGGGGCAGCTTATCAACATCGACCATCCTAGCCATTTTCATTGACTCAAGGTCAAGAACGCCGACTTTATTAGCGGTTGGAAGTGTGATCAAAAGCCAGCGCCCGTCGAGGGTCGGCGCCGTGCCGTAAGCCTCCGTGGGGAGCTTGACCCAGGTCTTCACTTTGTTGGTTGAGGTGTCAATCACCGCGAGGCGCGGCGCCGTCTGGTCGGCCGTAAAAGCCCAGCGGTCGTCAATCGAAAGGGAAATCCGTTGGGTCTGGCGCGAGATGGGAATAATGGCAAGAGGTTTTTGTGCGACCAGGTCTATTGCGGAGACAGTTCCCGGCCCCACGTTGGCGGTGTAGCCGCGCTGCCCATCATGGGTGATGGCCAGCATATGCGATTCCCGCTGACCGGTGGGAATGGAGGAGACGATTCTCAAGCTTTTCGGGTCAATGACGGTTATCGAATTGGCAAGCTCAGTCGTCACGTAGAGCAGGCCGTTCTTGGGTCCGAAGACCGCGCCGTGCGGACGCAGGGGCATGTCGAAATCCAGTGTCTTAACCACACGACGACTCGCGAGGTCAATCACCGCCATAGTGCGGCCGTCCGTGCCGGGCTTGCCTACGCCAGAGTTCCCGTAAATCGGGACATAAGCCATCGACCCCTCGGGTGATGCCGCTACCTCATGCCCAGTAATTCCCCCCTCAGGAATCTCCGCCACTTCGCGGCCTGTGTCAGGATCGACAATCCCCAGCGTTTGGTTGCCCTTGTTTGCCACCAGCAGCAGGCCATGAGAGGGCGGCGTCTCAGTTTGCGCAGCCACCCATAACGGTACGACCAGACTGAGGCAGGCTAAGGACAGCTTCCACAAGTTGTGGCATTCCATTGAACCCTCCGAGCTTTTCCGAATTCTTCGCAGCCCTGATCCGGAGCAACAAGTGTAGTGTGCACAGAATATCTGGACAATGCGCACGCCGTAGCGCCGGCATCTTGCCGGCAAGTGCCGCCGAGACGGCGGCGCTACACTTGCCCAGAAACCTCACACTGAGGACAAGGACAGAGGCTGCGCAAGTAATCGAAGGAATAGATACCGGATGAATGACCATCGTTCCAAAAGATCTGGAGGGCATATCGTCCTACCAGTTCTGCGCGCTCAGGTTTCAGCGGTTTGACACCGAGCATCGGCAGAAGATTCGATGGCTGTCGATGCGTCCCGCCTCCCTCACTGCATGAAGCACACGGGCAGCGGTCGCGAAGGTAGCGGTACGAATAAGCGCTGGCGTGGCCATCCGACCAGTTGATGGATAACGTGTCGTTCCCGGCTGCGAGTTTGATTTTAGTTGGGATGGGATGCATAGGGAAAACGTCCGTAGTCCTTCGTCCGTGGTCCGTTGCGGGCTTTCGGTTGTGCGTCCCCAGCCAATTCCTGAGCACGCGGCGCCAGATCACCACCGGGTGGAGGCAGCGAAGAATAAATGCGATCAAGAACTCAACAACCCGCCACAGACTCCCGATGAATCCCCGAGCGGGCACCTGACAACGGACCACGGACGACGGACAACTCACTCCTCAATACTAATCGCCTGCTGGTTCGCCACTCTTACCTGTTCCGCCAGTGCTGCGGCCACCTCCTGGAAGGCTTTCCCGTTCACTGATTTCTCCTCGAGCGCCACGGGTTTGCCATTGTCGCTTTGCACTCGAATGACGGGATCGAGCGGGATCTCGCCAAGAAATGGTAAGCGAAGCCTTCTGGCAGCTTCACGAGCACCGCCGTGCCCGAAAATTTCCTCCCGATGCCCGCAGTGGGGGCAGGCATAGTAGCTCATGTTCTCAATAATCCCGAGCACAGGGACATTGAGCTTTTCGAACATCGCGATGGCTTTCGACGCTACCGACAGAGCCAGATCCTGGGGGGTCGAAACAATGACCGCGCCGGTCAGCGGGATAGTTTGCGACAGGCTCAACTGAATGTCTCCCGTCCCTGGCGGCAGGTCCATAATAAGATAGTCCAGTTCACCCCAGCGCACGTCGCCGAGAAATTGCTGAATGGTTTTGTGGAGCATGGGGCCGCGCCAGATGACGGCTTCGTCTTTGGGCAGGAAATATGCCATGGAGATGAGTTTGACGCCGTAGGCAACGGGCGGTTCAATCTTGCCCTCCACGACACGCGGTTGCTCATTGCCGCCCATCAGAATGGGGACGCTAGGGCCGTAAACGTCTGTGTCCATCAGGCCGACGCGAGCGCCCGTGCGCTCGAGTGCGATGGCCAAGTTGGCAGCTACCGTCGATTTGCCGACGCCACCCTTGCCGCTCGCCACGGCAATGGTGTTTTTGACCAAGGGTATCAGGTTCGGCTGCCCATGATGGGCGGGCGGAGCCGGATCGGTCACGCGCACTTCAACATCGGGCACACCCAGTCCGTTCACAACGCGTTTTATGTTCGCAACCACTTGGTTTCTGGCAGGGCTCGCGGTCTGCATCAAGATGCTCACGCGGCGATCCCCCACTTCGATGTCCTTTACGAATCCGAGCGAAACAATATCCTTTTGCAGGTGCGGATCGTTGACCGTCCTCAAAGCGTTCAGAACATCCTGCGGGCTTAGGTCTATACGCACGGTAACTCCTTATAGTCGCTAATTCCGGCCAGTGTCCTGAGTCAGAAGTTAGCTGACAAAGTCTTCCCCTTTCGGGTGGCCGTTCCACAGCCCCGGTAGGGGTCCCGCAAGGCGGGATAGCCCAGGGCGCCAGCCCGGGGGGAAGAGCCCTCACCCCGTCCCGCAGAGCGGGACACCCCTCTCCCGCGCGGGCGGGAGAGGGGAGGGGGGAGAGGGGGGGTTCTCCTACCCACGGCTGACGCCGTGGGCTACCCGCTTTCGCCCCGACGAGTCGGGGCTGACTTCATCAACGAACTTCTGACTCAGGACACTAGCATTCGCTTCAATCCACATCGCAGGATCGTCACGATGTGAGGATACAAGGTCGAATACTCACCAACCCCTCAGGCCTTGCTTCATAGCTTACCCCCACTTATTCCCACCTCTCAATTATACATTCAGTGTGGGCTCGCGTAGCTGGGGAATCTTCGCCCCGGTGCCAGCTCTTCCCAATTAGATCGCTGTTGACCGGACTCCGCGATTCCTCTATTGTGTCGCAGGCTGAAATAACAGGCATTTACGATATGGATCCGGTCAAATCCGGCACAAAACCCGCCAGCGCAGTCTCTGAGCAGCCCCCACTCCTTCGTGCCCTGGGGTTATGGGATACCACGGCAATTGTCATGGGGATCATGATTGGCTCCGCCATCTTCATCGTTCCGGCGGAAGTCACTCGCGAAGTGGGCAGCGAACGAGCCGCCCTTAGCGTGTGGATAATTTCCGGACTGCTCAGCCTGTTTGGGGCACTGTCGTTCGCTGAGCTTGCGGCCATGCTGCCCCAGGCTGGCGGCCAGTACGTATATCTGCGCGAGGCTTACGGGCATTTAGTGAGCTTTCTGTGCGGCTGGACGTTCTTTCTGGCGGTGCAGTCGGGCGGCATATCGACTGTAGCCGTGGGTTTCGCACAGTATTTGGCCGATTTCTTTCCCATCCATCCCGGGCAGCAGAAACTGGCGGCCAGCCTGGCGATCGTCGTTATGACGGCCATAAACTATCGCGGTGTGCGCGAAGCTGGCTGGGTGCAGTCCGTCCTGACCGGCGCCAAGGTGGGTGCGATGGTCGCCATCGTCGCACTTGGCTTCGCGCTCGTGCACGGGCCCGTCTACAGCACGGTTAGACTGCCTACGCCTGCGGGGTGGGGCTTTCTCTCCTCCTTTGGCGTAGCTATGGTCGCAGCACTCTGGGCTTACGATGGCTGGAACAATGGCACTTTTGCGGCCGATGAAGTCAGAAACCCTGAACGCAACCTTCCCTTGGGCCTTATCCTGGGGACGGCCGCGGTCATGGTAATCTACATTCTCCTGAACCTGGTCTACTATCACGTGCTACCGCTGTTGACGGTGGCTCAATCTCCGCGCGTAGCGGCGGAGGCCGGCATGCGTCTTTTCGGACGGGGCGGCGCCCATTGGGTGACACTCGCCATTATCGTTGCCATGTTAGGGTGCGTGAACGGAATGATCCTGGCAGGCGCGAGAGTCTACTACGCTATGGCCAGGGATGGCCTCTTCTTTCGCTGGTGTGGCAATGTTCATCCCAGGTTCCGAACCCCGCACCTTTCCTTGCTCTTCCAGGCTGCGTGGGCGGTTCTCCTCGTGCTTCTGGGCACCTATGAGCAGCTTTTTACCTACGTCATTTTTGCCGGCTGGATCTTCTACGCCCTGACGGTACTCGCAGTTATTGTCTTGCGCCGCAAGAGACCGGACCTGCCGCGCCCTTATCGAGTCTCCGGCTACCCTTTTGTTCCGGCGGCCTTCCTAATTGCTGCCGCCTGTTTCATCCTGAACACGCTTCTCGCGAGGCCGCTTGAGGCGGGCATCGGTTGCGGCATTGTGGCCCTGGGAATTCCCGCCTACTTGCTTTGGAAGCGCCGCTCAGGGGCGGCCTGACCTGCTGCGGCGGGCCGCCTCCTGCGCATGGCTCACTCCTCCCCACTTGCGGCTTTCTTCACCCTGGCGAGGAGATCGTCGGCGGGCGCTCTCCAGGAGCTTTGCAGGCTCGCCGCCTTGCCGAGAGCTTCGATGGCCCCCTTGTGGTTGACCGGAGCTCCGGACTCATACGCGTACCCCAAGTAATACAAGGCCTGTCCCTGTAATTCCGGATTGGCCCCCAGCAGGTCCGCCGCAGTCTTGAGTTCGTCGATCGCCGGCCCCAGTTTTTTTATCTTGGCCGCGACCGCCCGCGTGAAAGTAGCGTATCCCAGCGAAAGGTGAGCCATGCCGAGCTGGTTATCCTGCTCTTGCTTGAACTGAGCGTCGGAAAGACCCTCGGGCTTCTTCATTTGCTGCGCCAGTTCAATGGCTTTTTTCGCATAATCGGCAGCCTTATCAGGGTTGGTCCGGCCGATGGCGTAGTCGTACGCCAGGAGATTGTGAACCACCAGGTTGTTCGGGTCCGCGGCGATAGCCTTCTCACCGTACTCCATGGCCTTATCAGGCTTATTCGCCATCTTGGAGGCGATGAAGTAATCGAAATTGATCTGCGCCGCGTTCTTCTCCACGTCCTCGGGGAAAATCTTGGCAAAGCCGTCCAAGCGCTCGATGCGTTTGTTGGGATCGTTCACGCGAGGGATGAGCTGGAGGAAGGCATAGACCACATAGGCAAGCTCGTCCTTGGCCTGCGCCGCGTTTTCTTCTAGCGCCTTTTGCCACTCCGCGTCGCTGACGGTGGACGGTTTGGCCGGCTTGCTTTCCGCCTTAATCACGTCCGGGGCCTGATTGATGATGTCGAAGGCGGAATTGGCGACCTTGCCGGAGCCCACGTAGCCTTTCAGAACGTTGAGCATCAGCATCGCGTCTTTGTAATTTGAGGCCAGGCCTTTTTCTCCGTATTCAACAACTTTGTCATAATTATTGAGTTTTAGGTATGTCATCGTATAATATTCATCAACACAAGGCATGAACTTGGAATCGGCGTGCTCCTGGGCATACTTGTCCAGGGCAGCCACCTGCTCTTCGGGCTTGTCCGCTCCGTTGACGGCCTGCATGAGCTCATCTTCAGGAGTATTCGCAACATAGGGCAGACCAGGACAGACTTGTTGGGCTTGAAGAGGGCAGGCAAAAACCAGCAAGCCCAAAAAAACCAGGAGAATAAACATCTTGCGCATGGAGACCTCCAGTCCAAAGCAATATCTGGGGTTCGGTATTGCGCCGCAGGCGGGCCGGGAAACGCGGGACCGCCCGCGCATAAGCCTCGCCTTGTCGGCCGAACCGCTCACGAAGCTCCCGCTCTTCAAGCAGCGCAAGAACTTGATACAACAAGACGCTGAGAATTGCCAGCAAAAAAAATCCTCCCAGTCCTCGTAAGCAATGCGAGGCTTCCGTCAAAGTCGAAGGGGTCGGGGTACCAAGTAAATCACCCTAAGCTGGCGGGCAGTGGCCTGCGGCTGCGCCGCCTGCTGCGCGGAAAGGCTTTGCCTTTCCGTTGGGCTTGTGCCCTGGCCAACCACCCGCTCGGCTGGAAGGCTCAGCCTTCCAGCCGAGCGGAGGGGGAGGGGTGCGCGGGCATGGCCGGAAAGCCAGAGGCTCTCCGCACAGCAGGCGGCATAGCCGCGTCAAGCGGTCAAACGGTTCCTTGATTCGGACAGCGCCAGTCTGCCCGGCAACTTTGCCGCATCCCAATAAGGAATGCCCATGCCAGCGACTCCCGCGGGCATTCCAGTCTACAATATGAGGATGCATCGGGGTTCTACGGAGGAAGATTCATGGAGCTTTTTTCCTGGGCGAATGTGAAGAAGGAAGTCCTAAACGACAAGATCTCGCGGAAAGTCATCTCGGGCGAGAAGATTACGATGGCGCAGATCTTCATCGTCAAGGATGGTGTGGTGCCGCCCCACCATCATGAGAACGAACAGATCAGTTCCGTTTTGGCCGGTGCGCTGCGGTTTGAACTGGAGGGCAAAGAAATTGTGGCCCGGGAGGGCGATGTGCTTCTCATTCCCTCGAACGTGCCCCACCGCGTGGTGGCGCTGGAAGATTCCCTGGCCCTGGATGTGTTCAGCCCAGTCCGCGTTGATTGGTTAACTGGGAAAGACGACTACCTGCGCCGGTAGGAACGCGTGCCCGATCCCAGCCTGAAGCAGCAGTCGCTCGAGGCCAGGGGCTGGGTGTTGGGGGCTAGGCACTGGGTGCGGAAGGGCAGTTAACTTGACTCGACACGTCTTGACATCAATACCCTGTTGCGTTAGGCTTGGCGACTTGTGGGGATTTTCAGGGCTGAGGTGTTCCCCCGGGCTGGTAGTCGTGAGGCGGCAAGGGATTAGTGTCTGCTCAACGACTTCGCGTAGAAGCGCCAAGCGGAAGAATGTGAGGGTCACATGGCCGAGGCACTGACCAAGGCGGGCCGATACGAGGTTGTGCGTGAGCTGGGACGCGGTTCTATGGGTGTTGTTTATCAGGGCTACGACCCTGTCATTGGGCGAACAGTTGCGATCAAGACCATGCTTACCGAAGGTCTTACTTCGCAAGAATTCCAGGAGTTCAGGGCCCGGTTTCAGCGCGAGGCCCGAGCGGCCGGCGTGCTGAGCCACCCCAACATCGTCAACGTCTTCGATTACGGCGAAGACAGCGGCATCCTCTACTTGATTATGGAATACCTGGAAGGGAAATCGCTGGAGAAGCTGGTTGAGGGCCAGAATATCCTTCCGATCGAAACCATCATCCCGATCTACGACCAGGTTTGCAGCGCGCTGGACCACGCCCACCAACACAGCATCGTTCACCGAGATATCAAGCCTGCCAACATCATGATTCTCGATAACGGATTAGTGAAAGTGACCGACTTCGGCATAGCCAAGATGATGTCCATGGGGATGACACAAGCCGGGCAAGTCCTGGGCACGCCCAATTACATGTCGCCGGAGCAGGTCAAGGGACGCCAGATTGACGGCCGTTCCGATATCTTTTCTTTGGGCATCATTCTTTACGACCTGGTGACCGGCGAAATGCCGTTCGCCGGACAGAACATTACCACCGTCATTTATAAGATCATTAACGAAAACCCGATTCCGCCTCGTGAACTGGATGCCACGATTCATCCGGGTCTAAGCTACGTGATTTGCAAAGCCCTGGCCAAGAGCCCCGACGAGCGCTACCAGACTTGCCGGGAACTGGCGTATGACCTGAAGAATTTCAAGTACCTGGGGGGACCGGCGGTGACCTCCGCCACCGCCATCTTCAAGGTCCCGCCCCTGCCGAGCACAGACTTGGAGCGCGCAGCGGCGCCCCCTGTGAAGAGTCCAACGCCGCCCGCCGCCCCGGTAGAACCGGCTCGGATAGCGCCTATTCAACAACCTTCCCCCGAGCAAGCGCCAGTACAGGTCATAGCGCCGACGCCGACCTACCAAAAACCGCGTACTTTGTCGATGGTTTGGGTCCTCATGACGCTGCTTGGCGTTGTAATCCTGGGAATCCTCGGGGGAGGAGGATACTTCTATCTCCATAAAGGGAAGCCACAGGTAGCCAACCCCCCGGTCGGGCAATTGCATGTTGAGTCGAATATTCCTGGGGCGCGGATTTCGGTCGATGGTCTGAGCGGGCCTAATTGGGTCACGCCGTGCACCATTCCCGATCTTTCGCCCGGTTCTCACCGAGTGCTGGTTACGAAAGAGGGCTACGATAATTACCTGCAAGCGGTAACCATCGAGAGCGGGAAGATTAACAGCGTCAACGCCAGCCTTCCTGCGCACGCGCCCGAACCGCCGAGCAAGACCCTAGCGGAAAAACCTGCTGCGGGCGGGGGGAAACCTTCCACAAAAGCGCGCGAGGCGCCTGGGGCAATTCCCCTTCTCTCTACCAGGGGCGCAGGACCTGGCGCGACTCCCCTTCCTTCTGCCAGTGGCGGAGGACTCGGCGCCACCTCCCTTCCCTCTGCCAGTGGCGGAGGGCCCAGCGCGACCCCCAAGATGGGCCAATTGCTGGTCACGGCGGATGTTGCTGGGGCCAAGATTTCGGTAGATGGCAGCAGCGAACCTGATTGGGTCACCCCTTACTCGTCCACGATCACCCGCCCCGCCGGCACCCACCAAGTGGTCATTTCAAAAGAGGGGTATGGTGATTACCAGCAGTCCGTAACCATCGAAGGGGGGAAAACCACGACGATCAACGCCCAGCTTTCAGCGGCGAAGGGAGAAGTCGCCGTCACGACCACGCCACCCGGCTTGGACGTGTTGATAGATGGGAAGTTGATAGGGCCCAGCCCGGTGCGGCTTACCGTGGTCGCCGGAAGCCACAAATATACGGTCAGGCGTCCGGGGTGGGAGCCTTATGAAGGCACCTTCACGGTGAGGAGTGGGGCGGTGGTGACTGTCAGGGTCAACATGGGTGGATAAGATGCGGCGACGGGGATTGTTGCCGTGAAGACAATCCCCTCGGGTGCCACAGTCTTGGCAGACGGCAATGGGGTTGAAAGTCAAACGCCCACCTCGTTTAGCCTCCCCGCAGGGCAGCACACACTGGTCATTTCTCTTTCCGACTTCAAGCCGGTACAACGGGTGATTGAAATGAAGGCCGACGGAAACGTCGAGGTGGGTGTCGTCCTGCCCTGTCAATAGAGCTGGCGTCCACTTTGAGCTACCAGTTTTATCTCGGAGGTCCGGCATGATGCGGCGCATGATGCTCGCTTTGTTCTTCATATTATGGGTGGTTACAAGCGCGTGGCCCAAGTTCAAGGAAGATGAACAGTATTAGACTTTATGCAAATGTGGTCTTCTTCCGCTTAGAACGTTAAAAGGGTAAGGCGGGAGGGGACAAAAAGCCGCTCGTGCAACAAGGTTTTTTTGGAGGACCAGAAGAGAGCCCACCAACAAGGTTCTAAACGACAACTTCCAGACGACACCCTTGACATCAATATCCTGTTGCGTTAGGCTTGGCTACGTCCTGGGGGTCTCGCGCGTGAGGTGTGCCCTCGGGCTGGTAGTCGGAACACAGCAAGGAATTAGTGTCTGCTCAACGACTTCGCGTAGAAGCGCCAAGCGGAGGAATGTGAGGGTCACATGGCCGACGCACTGACCAAGGCAGGCCGTTACCAGATTGTCTCTGAGCTGGGACGCGGATCAATGGGTGTGGTCTATCACGGCTTTGACCCTGTCATCGGTCGAACGGTTGCGATCAAGACGATGCTTACGGAGGGTCTTTCGTCGCAGGAGTTCCGGGAGTTCAAAGCCCGGTTCCAGCGCGAGGCGCAAGCGGCCGGCGTGTTGAGCCACCCGAACATCGTCAACGTCTTCGATTACGGTGAAGACAGTGGCATCCTCTACTTGATTATGGAATACCTGGAAGGGAAATCGCTGGAGAAGTTGGTTGAAGAACAGAGGATGCTTCCCATCGAAACTATCATCCCCATGTACGACCAGGTATGCAGCGCGCTGGACCACGCCCACCAACACAGCATCGTTCACCGAGATATCAAGCCTGCCAACATCATGATTCTTGACAATGGGTCAGTGAAAGTGACTGATTTCGGCATAGCCAAGATGATGTCCATGGGGATGACACAAGCCGGGCAAGTCCTGGGCACGCCCAATTACATGTCACCCGAGCAGGTCAAGGGCCGGCAGATTGACGGCCGCTCCGATATCTTTTCATTGGGCATCATTCTCTATGAGCTGGTGACCGGCGAAATGCCCTTCAGCGGACAGAACATTACCACCGTCATTTATAAGATCATTAACGAGAACCCCATTCCGCCTCGTGAACTGGACGCCACGATTCATCCGGGTCTAAGCTACGTGATTTGCAAAACCCTGGCCAAGAGCCCCGACGAGCGCTATCAGACTTGCCGGGAACTGGCGGATGATCTAAAGAATTTCAAGTGCCTGGCGGGCCCGGCGTCGCCCTCCGCCACCATAATAGTCAAGGTTCCGCCCTTCCCCAGCGCAGACTTGGAGCGTGCGGCGGCGCCACCCGTTGAGATTTCAAGGCCGCCCGCGGCCCCGACTGAAACGGCTCAGACCACGCCTATTGAACAACCTTCCCCGGGGCAGGTGCCGGTGCAAGTCATGCTGTCGCCAACCATCTTCCAAAAACTGCACACTTCGCCGATAGTTTGGATCCTCCTGACCCTGGGCACCGTTGTACTCCTCGGAATCCTCGGGGGCGCAGTACTCTACCACCATAAGGTGAATTCACGGGTAGCTACCCCGCAGGTTGGCCAATTGCTGGTCGCGGCGAATGTCTCTGGGGCCAAGATTTCTGTAGATGGCAGAAGCGAACCTATTTGGGTCACACCCTACACGATCACCGACCTTTCGGTCGGTTCTCACCAAGTGGTGGTTTCGAAGGAGGGCTACGATAATTACCAGCAGTCCGTAACCATCGAGGGCGGGAAACCCTTCACGGTCAACGCCAGCCTTCCTGCGCGAGCCGAACCGCCGCCCCAGACCCCAGAGATAGAACCTGCGGCGGCCAAGGTGGAACCTCCCAAGAAAGAGAGCGTGCCGACTGGCGCAATCCCCAAGACCGGCCAATTGCTGGTCACGGCGAATGTCTCTGGGGCCAAGATTTCGGTAGATGGCAGAAGCGAACCTGATTGGATCACCCCCTACTCGTCTACGATTGGTCTTGCCGCCGGCACTCACCAACTGGTGGTTTCGAAAGAGGGGTACGATGATTACCAGCAGTCCGTAACCATCCAGGGCGGGAAACCCTTCACGGTCAACGCCCGCCTTTCGGTGGGGAGCGGAGAAGTCACGATTGTTACCACGACGCCCGGTTTAGACGTGTTGATTGACGGGAAGTTGATTGGGCCCAGTCCAGCGCGAGCGAGCGTGGTCGCTGGGAGTCACAAATATGCGGTCAGGCGGCCGGGGGCAGCGCCTTATGAGAACACGTTCAGGATCACGAGTGGGGCCATCCTGGATGTCAGGGTCAACCTGGGCGGAGAAGCTGCGGGGACTGGGATTGTTGAGGTGCACACCATCCCGTTGGGTGCGACTGTGTTTGCGGACGGCAATCGGATTGAGAGTCAAACTCCCGCCTCGTTTAGTCTCCCCACCGGGCGGCACACATTGGTCATTTCTCTTTCCGGCTACAAGTCGGTAACGCAGGTGATTGAAGTGAAGGCCGACGAACCCGTCAAGGTGGCTGTCCCCATGCCCCGTCAATAGGACTGGCGTCTACTTTGACCCAGGAGAGTTATTTCGGAGGTCCAGCATGATGCGGCGCATGATGCTCGCTTTGTTCTTCGTATTATTGGTGGTTACCAGCGCGTGGCCCAAGTTCAAGGAAGATGAACAGCAATACCTGAATGACCAGTTCAAGACGATTCAGGACCAGGTGCAGGCGCTCACCACTCAGTTGCAGACTCTCAACGCGCAACTTCAGGAGTTGCGGCAGAACCAGGCGCAATTTCAAGCGGTCATCCTCCGCCAGCAGCGATCACTTCAGGACTTGGATCAGATGGCGACCTCGATGCGCCTGGGGGACGAGGAAAACTTCAGCAGCCTGAAGACTGCCATCACCCAGTTGCGGAATGAAACGCTGGCCGGGCTCAAACAATTGGGTGGGGCGGCCAGCCCGGGCCCTGTACCCACCGAGGCCACAAAGACTGTCTCCGTAAACCCGCCGCCACCGGCGCTTCTGAATTACGTGACCGCCGTTGAGGGTAACAACGTGATGCTGCTGGACATGGGCTCGTCACAGGGAATCCATCAAGGGTCTCGCTTGGCGCTGTACAAATCTTCTGACCCCAACACGCGAGTGGGGGTCATTGAGATAATCCAAGTGATCGATGCCGGGACCTCCCGGGCACAGATCGTTACGGTGAACAGCGGCGTGCGGCCTGAGTGGGGCGATGTGGTTCGTCTGGAATAGTCTGGCCGCCCCTCATGGCTCGATTCGTTATAACCGACCCTTCGAACCAGACTCAGATCTTCGAAATCAGCGGGTCAACGGTGAGCATCGGACGCGCCGATTCCAACGATCTGATGCTCCAGCACCCTAGTGTATCCCGCCAACATGCCCGCGTGACCGTGCTGCCCGGGGAGACGGTATTGATCATCGACCTCGGGAGCATGAATGGCACGTTTGTAAACGGCCAGCCAGTCCAGGAGCACCGCCTCTCCGACCAGGACCGGATCAACATCGGCATCTTCGAGTTCAAGTTTGAAGCGGCCACGCCAGATCCCTTTTATGTTGAAGCTGGCCATGACGCCGGCAGGGATATCACCGGGCTGATCAGTCCGGATACCCTGAGTAGCCGGCCGCGCCCGCCGCTCGCCGCCGGCGTTCCGCCGCAACGGGCAATCCGGGACCGGCTGACAACTCTGGAGCAGGAAAATAAACTGCTGAAGCTCCTGTTGGCCGTAGGCAAGACTCTTTCCTCAGTGCTGACCCCTGAGGAGGTCATGCAGCGCGTGATGGAGCTTGTGTTCCAGATGGAAAACGTGGAACGCGGCTTCGTAATGCTGTGGGACGAGAAAAAGGGATTTAGACCGGCTGTCTTGCTATATAAGGATGAGCGGCAGAGGGGCGACCCGCGTGGCCCCGTACTGTCGAAAACCGTCATCGACCGGGTGATGAGCGAAAGAGTGCCGCTGCTGGTTCGCGACGTTTCGATAGACCACCGATTCTCCAGCAGCGAAAGCCTTCGGATTTCTGGCATTCGCTCTGCGATGTGCGCCCCTCTCATCTACAAAGACAAGGTATTTGGTCTCTTTTATGTAGATTGTCTCAGCAAGCCCTCTGCCTTCTCCAAGGAAGAGCTGGACATCTTCTCGGTTGTCGCCGCGGAAGCCGCTATCAGCTATGATCGCGCCCATTCCCACGCCGAACTCTCCCGCCGCGTGATCGAACGCCAGGCCCTGGAGCGGTTCCTGAGTTCCGCGATCGTGGAAAAGATCCTGGCCAAGCCGGACGAGATCCACTTGGGCGGGGAGAACCAGACGGCGACTATTCTCTTCGCGGACATCCGCGGGTTCACTCGCCTCTCAGAGCGCATGCAGCCGCAACAAATCGTCGAGCTTCTTAACGAGTACTTCAGCGAAATGACGGACCTTATCTTTGACAATGGAGGCACGCTGGATAAGTACCTTGGGGACGGAATTATGGCCCTATTCGGGGCTCCTTTGGCCAAGCCCGACGACGCCCAGCGTTCCGTCAAGACCGCGGCCGAGATGCAGCGCGCCCTCACGGCTCTCAACCGTCACTGGCAAGCTCGCGGTCAAGAGCCATTACAAATGGGGCTGGGCATTAATACCGGCCAAGTAACCGCCGGGAACATCGGCTCATCGAAACGCATGGATTACACCGTTATCGGTGACGCTGTGAATCTGGCTTCCCGGCTGTGCGCCAACGCCGCCGGAGGTCAGATTCTGATTTCTGAATCCACCTTCGGGGAAATCAATCGTTCCTTCCCCGCGCGACGCCTGGATGCCATTAGGGTGAAAGGCAAGGAAGCTCCGGTGGAAATTTACGAAATTCTCTGGAAACACCCTGTGGCGGAGCAGAGCGCGTAGCGCCGAGCAGTTTTGTAGGTTTGCGGGCTTTGCGGGGCATTCTTGAACGAACCGCGCACCTCCCCCTCAGGTCCACGCTATTTGCTTGGGACGCCTCCTGGGTTGGCGAAGCGGGCTCATTGACGATTATGATATCACGCCGCTTACCTCTCTTGCTCCTGCTCACTTCATTGGGCCCACACCCCGGTGCTCATCCTGCGCGAGGTTTTCAGAAAGACACTCCTGCCGGTCAAATCCCCACTGAACTTCGTGGAGCGAAGGTCTATCACTTGGACCTGGAAAAGAAACCGAACCTAGCCCCGGAAAAGCTCGTGATCTACAAGAATATTACCTACCAGGATATCAACCTTGAGCGACTGTTGTTGAATCTCTATTTGAGCATCAAGCCAGTGGATCGTGCTGCCACTATTCAGCGCATTTACTTTCAGGACGTTCGAGTCAACGCCGTGCCGGTCCACCTCGAGACGTTTGAGCAGGAGTTCCAGCTTTCAAAAAAGGAGGTTGTGGACCTGCCGTCTCCCTTGAAGTGCACCATCGTGTTCGCGGAATTAGACTCTCTCAAGCCGGTTGCGGAAATCCTGGAAAAGGACTCGATCCGGATTACGGGGGAGAATTTCATCGAAGTCAAATTGACCGCGGCCGAGAAGCTCGCGCTACGGACCAAGCAGTTGGTCATCCCTGTGGCGTTGAACGAAGATGTTCCCCTGAACCTGTTCTCGGGGAACCCCCTCCTCCAGATGGCGGCGGGCAAAATTCTGGATACGCTCTCCGACCCTTCCTCCCCAGCAGCACAGGCTCTTGGCAAAGACCACTCGGCTAAGCTCGCCGAGGAGCAGACCCTCTCGGCAGCCGCTCGGCCTGCCCTCTATCTCTTGTACTGCGAGTACGCCCTGGTAGATCCCAAGACCCAGGCCAGAGAAAAGTTCAGCCAATCCGGAACCGGCTTTGTGGTCAGCGCGGATGGAAAACTGCTCACGGCCAAGCGCGTGGTGCAGCCGTGGAAATTTGATCCGCAAATTGCCTTCTTGATTGCTCACTACCATCTCGAGTTAGACCCCAAGAGCTACCGTCTTTACGCATGGCCGGCGGGGGCCCGCGTAAAGTCGCCGGACGGTGGGTTGGATTTTCAGATGGCGGCCGGCAGCGAAAAAGCGACGCTGAAACTCCTGAAGACTGCTCCCGACCGGATGCAGAAGAAGGATTATCAGGACCCCGACTCCGGTGAGCGCGCCTCCCTCGACCTGGAGGCTGAAGGAGAGAGCGACCTTGCCTTGCTGCAATTGGCAGGTGCGAATCTTAAGCCGCTGGCCTTCGCGGACTCCGCTGCCCAGACCGGCGAAGCCACCAAGAAGGCCCTGTTCGGGTTTCCATTCGGGCTTAACCAGTCCCAGGCTGACCCCCGGGCGGTATATCTTCAAGCCACCACTGAAAACACCACGGTGACCTTGGAACGCTTGGTGAATCCCGGAGAATCCGGGGCACCCCTGTTGACAGCAGAGGGAAAAGTTCTGGCTATTGCCAGCGGCGCGAATCAGTGTGTCGCTATTCAGGCGGCCCGTAAACTCCTCCCATGAGCCTCAACAGTAGTCGAGAGTCGAAAGTCGAGAGTCGAAAGTCGAGTGTCGAAAGTCGAAGCACGATACGGAAAAACCCGCCAGCCTGTCATTCCGAGCGAACCCAGGCCTGTCATTCCGAGCGAACCCAGGCCTGTCATTCCGAGCGCAGCGAGGAATCTCCCTTTGTTTCCAGAGTGAGATTCCTGTCCGTCAGCCGACGGCTCGGAAGGACAGCGATCACAATTTGCAGAGCGAGATTCCTCGCTTCGCTCGGAATGACAGCGATCACGGTTTTCGCATTCGGCTCCACTCCCGCTTGGTCGCAGCAGGAGATGGTATCCCAACTCAAAGAGAAAGTTTCAAAAGCCGGGGTATTCTTTCGCGCGGACGCTCCGCGCGTCCTGCGCAACTCCAATGATCCCTGCCTCCCTCTCTATCTCGAAATCATTAACGGAGTCGAAAAGACTGCCCATACGACGGGCGCCGGCCTATCGCAATACATAACGCGGGAACCCCTGAAGCTGCTAGGGCTAAACCTGTTTGTGAAACCGGCCGGGGCGGGGCGCCAATTCGTCGCCGACCTGCTGCCCCTGGGCGAAAGCAAGGATTTCTCGTTTGATGCTCGGAGCAACGGCCAACCCCTGACCATCACAGACCGGATGAAGAAGACACTCGAAGTGCCTCGTGAGTCTATCGACACTTACTTGAGGCAACACTTCATTGGCGGTCCGTTTCATGCCGTTGACCTGTGGGTCTCCTTTCGTTTGGAAGGATGGCCCACTCAGGATTTCTATCTCCGCGTGGATTTGAATGCGCCCCCCCTGCCCAGCCTCCCCGGTTGGTACCGGGGCGATGTGCACTACCACTGCGGCTATACCGACAATCCTGCGGAACGTGGATACCCCCTGTCCGTGACCAAGCAAACAGCGCTTCACGCCGGTTTGGATTGGCTCATTCTTACTGACCACTCCACTGACCTCAGCGTGGAACGGTATGCCCAGGAGCTACAGGAAGTTCAGAAATATCGTGACGGGCGTCTCATGCTCATCCGCGGCGAAGAGATCACAACGGCTTCCAGCAAACAGACACTTCTCACCACCGTGCACATGCTCGCCCTGCCCTCGCCCGACAACCCCGAGAAGGGGTTTCCCAATCCCTCGCATCCCCAGGAAGACGTCATCTTGAGTGGGGACGGGTCCGTTGCCTCAGCCGCGCTGCCGATAAAGGAGGCCTTGTCGCGCATCGCGGCCGCGGGTGGCTTCGCTTATGCAGCCCATCCTTTCGATCCCATCAGTCCCCTGATGCGCGGCGGGAGCTGGGATTTGGATGCCGATTTTCTGGCGCCGGAGGGCAAGCAACTCCAAGCCGGACTGGTGGGGTTGGAACCATGGAACCGTGCCACCATGGCCACGGCCGACGACGCTCGCGACCCCTATTGCCTCCACCGCGATGCGGACCCCGAAGCCTGCTTCCAACCGGACAGCCAGGCAAACCAGTATGCGCGCTTGGAGAAGGGGATCGAGCTGGGGTGGCGTCCTCTGCTTCAGCGGGGGCTGCAAGCGTCTGGCGATTCCACGCACGCTCCGGGTTTCAAGGTCTTTTTGGCCGCGGGCTCGGACGCTCACGGGGACTTCAATTACGAGGCCACGCTGGACGTAGTGGACTTCCTTGGCAAACCTTCCCGCGGCCTCTCCGGTTACGCCGAGGATAATGCTTTGGGAAAGATTTCGACAGTTGTCTATGCCCCCGAGGGTATGGGCCCAAAAGGAGAGAACATCCTCCGGGCGCTCAAATCAGGGCGCAGCGTCCTGAGCAACGGTCCCCTGCTCATCGCGGGCTTGGAGCGCAATTCCCATGGCAGCTTGGGCGATTCTGGAGACGTTGGCATAGGTGATTCCCTCGCGGTTTCCCTCGGCCATCTTCCACCCTTGCAGCTTGCCTGGGTCAGTAGCGCGGAATTCGGACCCATCGAATCCATTCGATTGATCGTGGGGTCGCAAGAGGGTGAATCCCAACCTCAAGAAATCCCGGTGCCGGCTTCAAGACAGATGGCGAGTGGGGGTTTAATCCCTGTTGACCTGCGGCCTTTCTTGGGAAAGAATAGGGGTGTCTGGGGCTACATCCGCCTGGAGGCTCGAACACGAAACGCCACGGGAGAAGAGTTTCGCTGCTATACTAATCCGGTGTGGCTGGAAATCACCGGCGACTAGCTTCGGTCGCCCTGAGCACTTAATATGTCTGCCGAAACAAACAAAGAAGGGACGATACGCTATATCCCATGCGGGACGTGCGGGAGTGGGAACCCCGCGAGCGCGGCAAAGTGCGCCCGTTGCGGGAAGCCCCTCCATGCTGCGCCGACTCCTCCCGTCTCTCGGCCGACTGTTCCACAGCCCAAGCCACTGGAGTGTCCGAAATGTCATAAGGCGGTTCCGGCAGGCAGCAAGTTCTGCGGTTTCTGCGGCACAGCGCTTCCGGCTGCGCCCCAAGCGAAGCTTCCGCAACCGCCCCCACAGCCCGTTGCGCCCCAGCCGGTGGCTCCGCCAATTCCCCCCAGGATCGCGCCCCAAGCTGCGGCGCCGGGTGTCTCTCGGCTATCTCCTGCGGTGGCTGGTCCGCCTTGGGCGCCACAGCAACCTCCACCTCCAAAGCTTGCCGCCCCGGCGCCAATTCCGCCCGTCGCCCGACCTCAGCCGCCGGGAATCAACCCCCCGGCAAGACCCGCCGGTCCATCTGAAGTTGTCCCTTCCCCCATAAGAGTCCCAGCCCCTCCGAGACCTGCACCACTCACTCCACCGCCCGTCGTGCCAAGGGTGGATTCCTCGATGCCTGCCGCCGCGCCGGAAGGGACCTTGGTCTTTGGCGGATTTCACGTGCCGAGTATTGAGGCGCAAATCACAGAGAAAAAGCATGATGGCTCCTGGGGGAATCCCCTGCAAGTAGTGGGAGAAGTTTCCTTCGGACGCGCCAACTGTGAAGTCAATTATCCTGACGATTCCTCACTTTCAGACCGCCATGCTTTCCTATCGATTCGCGAGGGCAAGTTGTTTTTGGAGGATCTCAGCAGCCTGAACGGGACATTCATCAAGCAGCGACAGGATACCGAACTTGTCCCCGGGGATGTCTTTCTGTTGGGACAGGATCTCTTTCGATTCACCACACAAAGCCTGGACGAAGCGGAGAGCACCAATGTTGGGCAAGGCACGGTGGCATGGGCTGGAGCACCAAAGCTGCAGCGGGGCCCCATCACGGCCAAGCTCGAACGCATCCGGATGACGGGTGAGGTCATTGAAGAGTTCAGATTGGAAAAGCCTGAAACCACCTTGGGACGGACTAACGCCCATTTGGTGTTTAAGGACGATCCTTTCATGTCTGGGACCCACGCCCGCATCGTGGCGCAACCGGGACGCTTCATGCTCCAGGACTTGAGGAGTCGCAATGGCGTCTTTCGCCGGATACGAAAAGAAGTTGAGCTCGAGCACGGCGATGAGTTTTTCCTGGGGGAACACATGTTCCGGGTGGAGATCAGGCAGATCAGCTAACGGTCCACAGTCCACAGTCGACAGTTGAAGGTCGAAAGGGGGAAAGCTGGAGTCCTGGTAGGTCCGACTTCTGACTCCTGTCTCCGGCTCGTCCCTCGTCCCGCCTAGTCGGGTCACTGCCCTTCTGCTAATGGGGCAGGGGTACGCCCTGCTGGTGGATTTTCTGTTCAACGAGGGTGCCTCGTTGTTTGACGTAGTCATCCATGATGCGGGGCAGCTCCACCTGCATTCGCACCACAAAATCGTCCTGGGCTTTCTTCAATTTATCGTCAATGCCGGCAGCGCTCTGGTTAAGCGCGTCCATCTGCTTCTCCAATTCTTGGGCGTGGGTCAAGGCAGTCCCCATCATCTCCTTTTGAAGCAGTAACCGCAGACTAGCCAGCTCGTCGCTGTTGCGGGCAAGCTCCGTCGCCACAAAGAAACCAGACAGGGCGGATAGCAAGACGAGAACAATGACAACGTAAAGTAGATTGCGAATCGTGGACAGCCCAGCGTCCATGGTAACTCCTCTCAACTGACATCCTTTCGCTTCATCACCACCAGGATGGCGATGACCACAAACAGCGCAAAGCTGGTCATGATCGCCAGGTAAGGCCCTTTGTCTTTCCAGAACCTCGAGGGGAGTGGAAACGCCCCGGAAGCCGCGAAAGCTTCGGGTGGCGCCTCCAATCCCTTCTCCAGTTTCTCGACATCCTCAGGATGGAGGGAAATGGACACCGTGTTGACGATCTGGTAGGCGTAATCCTGTGTGGAATGGGAGCCGTGAAGGCAGAGATCCGAAAGTGCCTCCAGGCCCCAACGCGAGATGGCCAGCACCGAAAGCCAGCGAGCGAATGCGGGCATACCCGCCACCGGCGCAGGGGTGTATTTGTGGAGTGCCTTTTGCACTTTCTCCGAAGGCGCCACGGCCCCGGCAACTTCGTGCGCGGACTGTCCTTGTTTCGCCGTGGCTTGCGCGGCGGCCAGGTCGGGCGATGCTTGCGGCCCAGGCGCATTGATCATTTGCCGGGCCTTAGCCTGGGCTTCCGGTTGTGCAAACAGCTTCCCCTCCAATAGTTCCTCGAAGGTGATAGGGATGATCGTCTTAATCTGGTTTACGGGCAGGAACAACCCGCAGAGGAGAAGCTCCGGAATGAGAACCAAGGGGAACAAGCTCAGAGCTTTCTCCGGAGAGGAGACGAGACTGGAGATGAGAAGTCCTATCAGCGTCCCGTTTACGGCCACCAGGAACATGATTCCGATGGCTGCTACCACTTCCGGGAGGCTCAAATCCAATGCCCGGTTGACCGCGAGCAAGATGACAACCACCGAGACACACTGCACCAGCGCCACAAAGGAAAGAACGGCAAGCTTGGAAAGAACATACGACGGTATTTTTAAGCCTGTTTGCCGTTCGCGGCGGTACACAGTCTGCTCGTCAACAATTTCACGTACCGCATTCGAGCAGCCGAACCACAAGGCTGCGAATATGGCCATGAAAAGGGTTTCGACTTGGTTCGGCTTGGTCGCCATGAAAGCCACCAACAGAGCGACGATGGGCGCTTGAAGAAACAGAAGCAACGTCTGGCCGCGGTCCACGAATTTCAGCTCCCAGTTTCGCCGCAGAAGGACCTTAAACTGGCGCAAGCTGAAACCCTTGCCTCTCGTGCCGGCAGCAGGTGCAGGGGTAGTAGGGGAAGGACTTTTCTCCGCCGGAATCGCCGTTTGTGGCTGGGCAATGAGCTCCTTGTAGAGATCGGATGCGGCATAACGCTGCTTGAGTTCCAGGGAGTAGGGAGCCGTATTGTTATCCGTCAAGTCATCGTAAACATCGGGCGGGGCTTCCGCTTTGAAATACTGCAGGAACTTTGTACCCGGCCCATAGTAGGCCAGTCGCCCCTGGAGCAACACCACGACCTTGTCCAGTACGCCGAAGGAACCTAACAGATGTGTGGTGATAATGATGGTCGAGCCCTGATTTGCCAATTGCCGGAACAACATCATCATCAGGGTTTCAGTGCGGGGGTCAAGGCCTGCGGTAGGCTCATCCAGGAAGAGCACTCCGGGCTTGGGGAGCAATTCGATGCCCAGACTCACCCGCTTACGCTGCCCTCCACTCAAGGTGGAGACGGGGTTGTCCCAGCGTTGCGGGTCGAGCTTCAGAGTGTCCAGCATCGCTTCCACGCGCCGATTGACCTCTTCATCCGAGACGTCTTCCGGCAGTCGCAGCTTTGCCGCGTAGTACAGGCATCGCCGTACGCTCAATTGCCGGTGCATGATGTCTTCCTGGGGGACATAGCCAATGGTGGATTTCAGAGCCTCCAGATTGCGGTACAGATCCTCTCCGTTGTAGCGAACTTGGCCCGTGGTGGGTTTTACAAAGCCGTTCAGGGCGTTCATGAGCGTGGTCTTACCTGCTCCGCTCGGTCCCAGAAGTCCAATCAGTTCTTTAGGCTTAACCACCAGAGAGATGTCGTCCAAGAGCAATCTGGGTTTTCCGCTGGTCCGATCCGGGACCTGAAAGGTTACTGCAATGGAATCGAGTCGCACCACGCGCGTGTCCGGGGCGTGGGAAAGACTTGCTCCGGAGAAGTGCAGTTCGGAGGGGCCAATGACAATCCGGTCCAACTCCTGGAGTTGGTGCCGCTTCACCTTGATTCCGTTGACGAAGGTCCCGTTGGTGGACCCAAGGTCAACCAGAATGACCTTGCCATCTTGCTTGATGATTTCCGCGTGTCTCTTTGAGACCACAGGGTGGTCAATGACCACGTCATTCGAGGCGTCGCGGCCAATGGTGATGCAGTCTTTGTCCAGGCCAACCTTTTCAATTTTCAGTTGCGGCTCAAGCCCCGACTTGAAGATCAGGGATTTGCCGGCATAGCGGCCGAAGGTGATGTAATCTCCGTCATGCAGTTCCCCGCTCACCATGGGCAGGCCATTCACGAACGTCCCGTTGGTGGAACGGTCAGTCAGCAGCACCCTCCCCTCATGGAACGACAACTCCGCGTGCACCGCCGAAACTGAGGGATGTTCCAGCACCAACTGGCAGCGGGAGGCATCACGACCGATCTCCAGCCCGGCATCCGGGATGTCAAGGCTCTTTACGGCGTACCTGTCAACTATCAGGTCCAGGTGGGGACGTGCCAGAAGGTCGGTCAATTTGATGGCGACTGTACGTTCCGCCGCCTTTTCCTGCTGCGGGGCGACAGCGACATCGGCTGCGCTCATAACCGAGGTCCCTCCCCCCACCGCCTCCGGTTGAGCGGCGGGAACAGCTTCTGTCGGCGCCGCGCCCTGAGGTAGACCGGCAGCCCCCACTTCCTCAATGCGAAAGAGGTGACGGCGAGCGCTGCCCACCGAGATCTCATCCTCGGGTTTCAGGACCTTCTCCTGTACACGCACTTGATTTACGAATGTGCCATTCGCGGAATGACGGTCGCGCAGGACCACTTCACCCTTGTCGTTGGGAGCAATCCAGGCATGGAGGCGCGAAATTTCGTCGTCCGCCAACACTACCTGACAATTCGCGGGGTCGCGGCCGATGACCAGTCCTCGAGGGCCAATGCTGTAGGTTCGACCGGAGAGTAGTCCCGAAGTGGCAATCAGCCTGTAGGCACGAGGTAAAGGTTGAGAGGGCGGTCCGAGCGGAGCCGCTGCCGGAGCGGTCACCTCATTCGAAAAGGCCAGAGTGTCTGCCGAGTCCTCCACGACAGGCAAGCGCCCGCCGCAGGACCGGCAAAAGCGGTAACCCTCTTCGTTTAGCTCACCGCATACGGGGCAATTCATGACAGCGGTTCTCCGGGAAGAATCCTCTCCTTCCCTTGAAAAGCGAATTTGGAGATTTCGATTTTGTCGCGGCGCCGGTCTCAATTCTTCGCTGGAGCGAGTCTTCTCAAGATTTCTGAAAACGCTTCAGGAGTGCCCCTTGAAATCTTCCTCATTGAATTCCTTAAACTCCACGGCCGCGGTGGGGGCCGCTGGAGGAAGCCCTGGTCCGCTGAACTCTGCCATGACTACGGTTATGTTGTCACTCCCGCCCTTGGCGTTGGCTTCATCGATCAAAGACTTGCACTTGTTGGCCAGGGACTCAGTCCCCTTCACAATCGCAGCGATATCGGTTGCGGGGACCATGTTGTACATGCCATCGCAGCAAAGCAGGATGCTATCGCCCTGACGGACTTTGGTATACGTCACCTTGACATTCACGCTCTCGCTGCTCCCCACTGCCTGCGTCAGAATACTCCTCCGGCTGTCCTTTTCCGGGTCGTCGGGCACTTCGACACCGATTTCCTTGAGATAGTTCAAGAATGTTTGATCGCGAGTCAACTGGGTCAACTCGCTATTGCGAATGAGGTAGGCACGGGAATCCCCAACCTGCGCCACAAAAAGATAAGGCCCGAACAATGCAGCCACCGTGGCGGTGGTTCCCATTCCACGATAAGCGGGATCGCTTTGCGCTTTCTGGTGGATGATCTGGTTGGCATATTCGATGGCTTCCCGGAGCAGGAGCACAAAGTTCGTCTCGCTGACCTGACCCAGGGACTTGAGGTTTTCATACAGGCGCTTAGGGACTGTGAGGGTGCAAATTTGGCTGGCAACTTCCCCGCTGGCCTCTCCGCCCATTCCGTCCGCTACCATAAACAGCGAACCGCGACTCCCCAAGGTGTGGTTGAGAAGTGGAGGCGTAAGACCCACTTCACCCGTGGTCAGGTTGCAAACCACAAAGTTGTCTTCATTGTTTTTACGGACGCGACCCACGTCCGACATACCAAAGGTCCTAACGTCGATTGCGTTCTGCTCTGCCCCCTTCGCCTCACCCACGGTGCTCACTCTCCCTCTGTCAGGCTACTTCACTCCTGGCGCGAAAGCCTGCCGATATAGCCCTTCACGGATCATCAGCAACCTGCTAAAACCCCGCCGGAGTTCTAACTGGAGCGGCCGTCGGCGAAGCGTAACGTAATCGCATAATCAAAGGCTTTAGCGGATTTAGACATAACCTCCTTCTTACCACACACCGGCGTCTGTATCAAGCGCCATACCTTCCTTTCCAGGGTCGCGTCAAAGTCGGGGAAAAAGCGGCTCTGCCGCCTGCTGTGCGGAAAGCCTCTGGCTTTCCGGCGCAGCCCGCCTCCTTTTACCCTCCGCTCGGCTGGAAGGCTGAGCCTTCCAGCCGAGCGGAGGGGGTTAGTCAGGGCACAAGCCCTCGGAGAGGCGAAGCCTTTCCGCACAGCAGGCGGCAGAACCGCTTTGGGATCTTACCCTTCGGGGACTTTGACGCGGGACTACGCGGGACGCGAGATGAACAGAAGCTCGGGGGCCGCTTTGCGCGGGGTTAAGACTCCGCCCTTGCGGTCGCCCGACTCGAAACGGCAGAGCGTGGTGAGAAATCCGGGCTATGGCAAGCCGGACCGCAAGTCGCTCACGATCTCGTCCGCCACCTTCCTGGCGCGTGCAAAATCCGTGGGGGGCAGCGAAATGGCCGCAACCTTAGCGTGGCCGCCGCCCCCATAGCGCTCGCAGATGCTGGCAAGATTGGCGGTCTTGGGTGTTGCGTTCCATGGGTTGCTGCCCACACCAATCTTGATTCGCGCTTGAGAGCGGCTTAAGGCCACGCTGTAAACCGTCCCTGGAAACAAATAATAAGGAATGAACTTATTGAAACCTTCGAAGGTCTGGTCGGCGACGTCGAAGAATAACACCCCATTCTTTAGCTCAGCGCGGGACCGGATAGTATCAATAGTCTTGAGGTGAAGGGCATAAAGCCGGTCAAAAGTTTGCCGCACCTCAGGGATATCCATGATCTCCTGAAGCGGCATGGAAATCAGCTTGGGAATCAGTCGCACAGTGAACTGCGGGTCACTCGTCCCTTCAATAACCAGGGTGAGCTGGGTGGCCGGTTCACGCATTTCCACCGCTGTCCTGGTATCGGGGTACAGGGCGCCATCAATCAGGTCTGCCCAATAAACCAGCTCGTCGAGCTCGGGGGCCACGAAACCGAACTTCGCCTGGCAGGTTTCGACAATAAACTTGGTGCAAGAGCGATAATCAGGCCCGTAGAATTTCTTTCCGCTCTGGTCATGACGAAAATGGTCAGCGTCGGCTTCTGTGAGGAAAGCGCTTTGGTGGTGGTCGAACCACCAGGTGAGCCGCTCAGAACTGGAGTATTTGAAATCCACAATGACGTTTTCTTGATCGTCGAACAGCCCCTCATCAAATAGCTGTCCTGCTCGGTGCACCAACCCGTGGTACCGGAACTCCGCCTGCGGGTCGATGCACTGGCGATAAAAACGCGTGAAGACGGCCGCTGAGCCTACGCCGTCAAAGCAGCGATCATGAAAGCAAACCAGAACACCCATAGCTCCACGCCGTGATTTGAGCTTCCTCAAGCATAGGCCAGGCTCAAACCGCAATAGTGAAACTTGCTAAATTGCATTTACGGCCAGGAATTGTCAAGGGAAAACGGGAGCGGGTTGTAATCCCTCAGCCTCAGGCGGCGTAGCGCCGACCTTTAGAGCCTGCCCTGATCCCGCAGTCGCGGGAGAAGGGGCGGCAGGTGCCGGTCCCGCCGTGCGGGACCGGCGCTACGTGCGTTGCCACCCGTCAATGATGGATGACAGCGGGTTACGCCTCTTGAGGCGGGAAGAAGGCGCAACCCGCGAGTCCGGAAATTACGGCAGCCGAGGGTCCACACTTCTCGGGTCACTTAACCCGCTTGTTTGGCGGCCAGATCCCCTATGAACGGGATCTTATAAAGCTCGTTGTTGTAAGCCTTATACATCAGGAAAATCCAGTAGGCGAGGATGGCCAGCGAGATTAGAAGCCCGACCAGACCCATCACCACAGCCAGAATTCCGAGCGTCACGAAGCCCAGAATACTAGCCACAATCGTGTAGGCAATCCAGAACACGATAAGCGCCACGTTAAAGAAGATGGACTGGAAAGCGTGGAAGCGCACGAACTTATCATTCTTGTAAGGCTCGATCACCAGAAAGATGATGCCGGTGATAAAGCCCAAAATGTAAGTCAACAATCCAGCAACGTTGGAGGACATTGCCGTCCCCGCAGCGGCCGGCGTCGCCGGGCCACCTGCGCCTGAACCCACTGGGGTTCCGCACGTTGCACAGAAACTTATTCCTTCGGCCAACTGAGTTCCACATTTTGCACAGAATGCCATTTATTTGTTCCCCCTTTTTGAATAGTTTGGACGCACCCTAGCTTTCCGAGGCTTCTTCAGACCGAGCTCAGACGCTTCGTACGGCGTCAATATCGAAATCAGGGATTAAATCCACCACCGGCAGTCGCATCATTACTAGCACAAACTCTCTTCTGGCACAACCGAATTCACAACAAGTTTTTCAATCGTCAATCGGCAATCAGCAATCGGCAATGAAAACTTGGTCTTTGGCTGCGGCCGTGCCCCGTTGTGTCTCGGTGTCTCTGTGGTTAATGCCATCGATTCTTTCCCGCCTTCTCAGACGCCCGTGCTACGCGGGGTGGCGCTGCGGTCTGCCTACTGCTTTCTGCCTGGTGTTTAGGATTGAACTGGGGGGAGTGGGAAATCGAATCAGACTCGTTGCGCGCGGCGCTTTAGAGCTGCGTGCAGGCGGCCGCGAACCTCATCCGGCAAAGGGAAGAGCTTGCCATCGCAATAAAGCTCGATCGTTTTGCGCGTGGTGTCAAACACCGCGTGGCAGTGGTGGCACTTGCCGAGGTGAGCTTCGAGAGTTTGTTTCAGTTCCTCGTCAAGCTCACCATCGAGATAACTCGAAAGTTGATTGACCGCGTTCTTGCAGTTCACCAAAGTCATCCTCGCCTCAGAACTTCACTTAACTCTTCCCGGAGCCGCAGGCGTGCCCGGAAAAGCCGGGCCTTCACCGCGCCGGTACTCAGGTTAAGTAACTGCGCTGTCTCATCGGTGTCGAGACCCTCCACGTCGCGCAGGTAAAAGACTGTGCGGAAACCGGGGGGAAGGGCCTGAATGGCATTGCGCAGTATTTGCTCCATCTCTTCCCTTGCCAGTGTTTGTTCAGGATTGGGCCTCCAGTCCGCATAATCACGAACCACAACGTCGCCGTCCTGGTCCTCGGTTTCTTCGAAAGGAACTTCTCTACTGGATCGCCGCTTCCGTAGCTTCATCAGCGCTTCATTGACCGCAATGCGCACAATCCAGGTGTAGAAACGCGAATCCTCCCGGAATTCGGGGAGATGCTCAAAAGCCTTCAGGAAGGTATCCTGGAGCACATCTTCGGCATCTTCGGGGTTTCCCGTGATGTTCATGCCGAGCCGATAGATTTTTTTCTCGTATCGGTTGACGAGTTCCTCAAAGGCGGCGTAGTTGCCCGCCTTCGCCCCGCCCACAAGGACAGACTCGTCTCCAGCCAGTGTGGCCGCCAGCGGTTCGCTCATAGGTGCGTCCTGCTCCACCTGGCCCGCGCTCATCTGTAAGACATCAGCGGGCCGCCTCCGTCGATTGCGCGCCGTCAGACCCTTTCCAAGACGGCAAAATCGGTGTACCAGCACGGCTCACTGTCCTACCATTATGGATGCGCAAGGCCTCATCAAAGGTACAACCTTAGACACAGTTACGCAAGCAGAGCAACATCGCCGTTCTACTAGTGTAGTGTCCCCAACGCTTCTTTACATTTGGCGACTTTGGACATGATTCGTTCGACCGAGGCGGTCCATACAAAGACACGAGGATTCTGGTTGTGATTGTCCAAATATTCCTTGATGGCAGC
>JBEKHR010000022.1:0-90205 GCA_050012175.1 Terriglobia bacterium
CCGGCTGCTGGACCACGCCGCCAAGGCGGTCCGTTCCTCGGCCGACAGAATAATCGGAGCTGCGACTCGGCTCATGCACTCAAGCATACTGGCCTTACCTGTATAAGTCAAGGTAATTATGGGACACCACACTAGCGATGACTCAATCGCAAAGAGGGTCTGCCCCCGAGCTTTTCTTGCTGCTTGCCGAGCCGCATTTTCGGCGGTCCCGCAGAGCGGGACTGCCCTTCCGAAGGCCCGGCGAAGAACGGCAGAGCGTGGTGAGAAATCCAGGCTAGTCTCGTTCCGACCCGCTACCCCCAAAAATCCCGCTCAGCATCGACGATCAGGGCTCGAAACCGATTCTCGGAATAACTGGTGAGAAAAGCGGGCTAGAATGAAGCCTGTTACGTAGGACGACGCAGTTGGACACCCGCGGTTGTGACATAGTATTTCGCGATCATATTGGGTCGCTCCCACACCGGCATCGATTCTGGCGATTTCAAATACTTCAGGAACTGCGCTAGAACCTGGGCGAAGTGCGCCTCGTGGCCGACTCGGTAGCGATCCGGAATGCTCACGCGCAACTCATCGGCTAAGACCTCGCATTCGATACCGGGATAGGCGCCTTGCAGCCGCTCGATACGCTCTCGCAATGCCTGCCGGACCGCGGCGTGGCGCTCAGGCCCGTTAGGCGCGACGTACAATTCGGGTCGGTAGTTCTCTTTGTCGGTCTGCCGTACCTCGATGCGGGCGTTGGTCCCCCGGTATACGGCATGATGAAAGTCCACGCCGGCTGGCGACTCGTAATCCCACAGTACATTCAGGCGCACATGGATGCCCCGAATCTTGTAATCAACCTGATTGTTGCAGTAATAGTCGAATCGGTCTCCCTGGACGTAAGGGGCCAGAACGGCGGGAAAACCCGCGCCCCCGGTAATCTGCCGAAATTGAGATGCCGTGATGGGGGTAGCCCACCGCTTGGCGCCTACTACCTTGATGTCTTCCCGATAATTGATGGCTTGATTTGGAAAAAGCGTCCACTGGACCAGATCCACCAGGTGGGTGCCGACGTCGGTGAGGCCCTCCCCCTCCTCCTGGATGTCAAAGAAAGACAGCGGGCGCAGGCTCGGGAGCCCTGCGACAGTCTTCATGATGTGATGGACGCTTTCCATGAAGACGCCGGGATGGTTATCCGAGGTCGGTACAATCGAGCCGAGGATCGCTGGGTCATTCACGAGTTCTCTCTGAATGATCGTGGTAATCTCGTACCGCTCGGTCATCATATCGTAGCCGACCAGGCCCTTATGATCGGCAACGTCCAGAGCGGACTCAAGAGCGTGAAGATCTTCGGCCCGGATAATCCAAGGCTTGTCCGCTAACACATTCAAGCCCGCATCAAGAGACGCTTTGATCTTATCGATCTTGCCGCGATTGCGGCCGGAAAGCACCACGACATTGCCAGGCCGTGCGGAAAGCATCTCGTCGAGCGACCGAGGGCTGCAGTGGACATCGAGTTCCCAGTTCGTCGGGTTGTCGGCTCTGGTGTTGAATTGTTCGATACGACTCAAGTGCGCCAGGAGATCGGGGCCGAGAGGAGCGTAGATAGAAACGCGTTTCGCGATCCCTGGCAGCATCTCTTTTTGAACCAGAGCCGCGTGGAAGTGGGCGGGATCGAGCGTAATGAGTCTAACTTCGGTTGAAGCTTCCATATGCTCGGCTATTCGCGGAGGGAGCCGCCCACGGCCAACTGCGGTCGGGGGTTGCGCCGCGGGCGGGGCAGAGGCTGTTGCGGAGCCTCCGAGCAGAGCGGTTATTCCTGCACTCTTCAAGAATTCCCGCCGGTCAATTTGCTCATCCTGCATTATCGGCCCGTTGTCAGTCTCCACCTCGGCGGTCGGGCGTGCAAACCCGCCCCCGTGGCAGCCGTTGGCGTGGCGCAACGGCGTTTCGAGCGGAACCGCAACGGTGGTCGCGCGGACGTCGCGGATCTTCCGATTGTCCCCGTTCATGCCTGCTTCGATAGCACGTAGTCGGTGCCGTAGGGCGCGCGCTGCGGGCGGGAAAGCAGGGCGTTCGCCTCCTCATCGTTGACGTAGCGTTCCGCCTGCGGGTCCCACTTGAGTTCGCGATTCAGTTTCATGGCCGCGTGGGCCAGCAGGCAGGCGGTACAGGAACGATGGCCCACTTCCGCCGGCGCCGCCGGCGGCTTGCGCGTCTTGATGCTGGCCAGCCAGTCCAGGTGATGATCGTTCTTGGGGCTATGGTGCAGGTGGATTTCGTCGTCCTTAATGCCGGCCCGGAGCATCTTCAGGTCGCTCGCATCCAGCGCCGCGTTGCGGGACTTTACCGCGGCCGGATCGCTGGCGGTGACGGGCGCGCCGCGCGTGACCCAAATCCAGCCGTCTTCACCGATGAACTTGACGCCGGTCGGATACTTCTCGCTGATATATATATCGGCGCCGTTGGCATATTTCGCCCGCACGTGAAACGGGCCATGGACGTCCCACAACCCCTTCTTGGGGAACTCAGCGCTGGCGACGATCTCCACCGGTCCGGTGTATTCGGTGTCCATGGCCCAGTGTGCCGTGTCGATGTGATGCGCGCCCCAGCCGGTGATCATGCCGGCGCCGAATTGCTCGCAGCGCAGCCAGCCCGGGCGGTCGTAGCGAACCTTTGAGGTCGCTGCCTGCGGATGCACGCGTTTTTCCGTGTAATAAACCACGGGCGTGGAGCCAAGCCACATGTCGTAGTTCAAGTTCGACGGCACGGGCATTTCCGGTTCCACATCCCCAGAGGGATCCACCGGCAATCCAATCAGGACCTGTTGAACTTTGCCGATGCGGCCATTGCGAACCAACTCGCAGGCATAGCGAAAGTTGTAGTCCGATCGTTGCTGGCTTCCCTGCTGGAAAATGCGGCCCGTCCGCTTCATGGTATCCGCCATCTGGCGGCCTTCCTTGATGGTCAGCGAAGCGGGCTTTTGGAGATAGATGTCTTTGCCGGCCAACGCCGCTTCCATAGCGGGCTGGGCGTGCCAGTGATCGGGCGTGCTGATGCACACCGCATCGATGCTCTTGTCTTGAAGCATCTCGCGATAATCGCCGTAGGTTTTGAGCTCCGCGTACTTCCCTGCTCCGAACTTCTTCGCGTAGGCCTGTTCGAGCAAATTCTTCGCGTCGGCAATGCGGACCGTATCCAGGTCGCACACGGCCACATAGCGGGCCACATCGCTATTTCTAAGGATGCCCCTGAATTCGGAGTCGCGGGCGATGCGGCCGCAGCCGATCTGCGCCACCTGGATCATGTTGTTCGGTGCGCTCCGGCCGAAAACGCGGGCCGGGACAATGGTGGGAAATCCGATGGCCGCGGCTGCGGTGAGCGAGCCTTTCAGGAATCGTCGTCGCGATGTCGTCTTTTCGAAATGCATGATCTCACCTCCAAACTTCAGTGACAAGTGAAGAGTGACGAGTGGCGAGCGTACACGGCTCGTCTCACTGGTCACTTGTCACTTTTCACTCGTCACTGTTCTTTTCACTTCCCTCCCATGGCCCAAAGAATTCCACCCAGGATCTGGTTGTATAGAAGGGGGTTGGAATAGTCCGCCTTATTGTGGCCGAGGGCAAGGTAATACTCCCGGCCACCGTCGAAATAGTGATACCAGGAGAGTGGCAGAGAGTCGCCGAATTCTTCGTCGGGATGCTTCGCCTTATCGGGATCATCGAGTTTGGTACGATCGGTGACCAACAGCACATGAATATCCGGGTTGAGGTGGTCGAGTAAGTAACACTCATCCTTCCATTCGAACGTGGCAGGCAATTTCCGGGTGGCCGGAAAGTCCGCATCCTTTACCCGGACAAGAAACACCTGCTGGTGTGGGTGGCGCACGAACTTCCCACCCAGCACTGACCAGAAATACGGCCAGTCGCGCTCCGAGCCCGAGGCGGAGTGGATGCCCACAAAGCCGCCGCCGGACTCGATGTAATGCTTAAAAGCGTTCCGCTGGGAGTCGTTCAAGAACGCTTCGTTATTGGTGTTCGCAAACACCACAGCCTTGTACTGTTTCAGGGTTGAGTCCGCGAAGAAGAGCGGATCATCCGTCACATCCACCTCGAATCCGTTCTCCGCACCCATTTTCTTGATGGCTTCAACGCTCGATTGAATGTTGTCGTGAACGTAGCCTTTGCCGTTGTGTGTGTAAACCAGGACGTGCTCTTCCGTCAGGCCCGCACTCGATGAACTTCCCGAGAGCGATACGCGGAACTTCATGGTCAGAGGCACCTGGCTGTCCAGGCGGCGCAATTCCAGTCCGGGATATTCCACCCCCACGAATCCGTAATGGCGCAAGCACCAACCGTTGGGCGCCACGGGGTTGGAAGGATCTTCGGTGACGCGCGTGGTGGCCATCTTGCCACCAAAATTGCCGGTCAGCTCCGCCCAAGCCGCGGGGACGCGGTCGCTGTCGGGCGCGTCCTCCTGCGCTGCGGTGCGAATCTTGGTTTCGGCGCGCGGAGCGAAGCGGATTTCCAGCCCTCCGCCATAACCCTTATCGTGTTCGTGCGTGCCGCCGATCGCCACCTCCGCGCCCGCCGAATGCAGGGTGATGGTGATGTCGAGGTCGCGGCGCCCGTCCACAATGGGATGCGCGACGATCTCCACGTTCTCTTGCACCACCTTGCGATCGCCCACGTACCAGCCGTCCTGAAACGCCAGCACCGCCTTGTCCTTGCCGGCTTCCTTGCGCTCCCACTTCTCGAACCGGTCCAGGATGCCCTTGATCGTCCAAAGGTCGTAAGTCTTGCCATCCACAACGACGACGGGCCACATCCAACTGATACCGCGGTGGTGGGGATGATCCTTGGGAAAATCATCGGTGACCACCACGCCGTTGGGCGCGTAGACGGGAGAGAGATAGCAGCAGCGGGCGCGATCCGGCGCTGTACCTTCTTTGAGCATGGTTCCGTAATTGTAGACAAACACCGGCGAGCCATTTTCCGTCAACTCGACCGACTTGGAGTTCAGATCGTGGAACTGGAACTGCCCCATCGCCACACCCGGCGCGACCGCCAGCGCAAGTAAGGAAAAAATCAGAGTCTTCAAGTTCTCACCTCTCTTCCTATCAATCCGTCAGTCGCGGGGGGTGTTTGTGGAATGGTCCGCACAAGGCTGACGTCCGTTTAGGTCCAACGGTGCTGGGAAGGCTGTCCAACATCCCTGCTTGCTTCCGGCTCTGGCGCTTGAGGTGACTTGGAACCAACTAGCGAAGCCCTGTTTCGCACAAACGTGCCAGTTTGTCAAGGCCGAGCAAGGACCGTGCTTTGCGATCGTCCAACTTTCCTGTTTTAGTTCCGGCGAGGCTCGGTTTAGGTTCGGCGTCGGCGGCAAAGGACTGCGATAGCCCCGTCCTTCTGCCCGTGGGAGCGGGGGAGGGCCCCCCAAGACTTGGAGAGGCCCCTTTCCCGCCGGTTTTCTTCTGGCCTGCTCTGACTCTCAGAACGAAAGTTTCAGCGCGAAGCGGATCTGCCGGTCCGGTCCACCCGCGTATCCTGTAATAGGTTGTATCGTCGAGCTGATGATGTCGTAACCACCGTAACTTGTAACCGCTCCATTGGCGAATTTGGCGTTCGATACGGTTGCTCCGGGATTGCCAAAATTGGGCGTATTGGTAAGGCCGTAGGCCTCCGCCCGGAATTGCAGCTTAAAACGTTCGGTCAGGGTGAAGTCGCGAACCAAGCTGAGGTTTATGTTGAAGAATCCCGGACCCCGCACAGTGTTCCTCCCGGTCGTGCCAAATCGCACCGCCGTAACCGGTGCAAATGCCATCGGATCGAAGTAAGGTGAATTGGCGCCATGGCCTCCGAGGATGGCGACTTGGGGTTTGACTTGGTCGGCGGCTTGGCTGTTGCCAGGGGCATTGAGGGAGCTGCCGGAGGAACCGATTGTGAACGGCGTGCCGCTTTCACGGCTCAGAACGGGACTCAGGTTCCACCCGCCGAGAATCGCTGCGCCCGCGCCCTTCGTCACCCAGTGCTGGTTGTGGCCAAACGGCGAATCATATACCGCATACATTTGGAAGTTGTGCGTGCGGTCGTAACCAGCGAGAGCTTTGTTCCGGTATAGGATCGGCGCATAGGCAAAAGTCACATTGCTGTTAGCTTCGGTATCATTATTGTCGATGGTCTTCGAATAGGTATAGACAACCCCTACTTGAGAGCCGGCCACCCGCCGCGTGAGCTGGGTCTCCAAAGCATGGTAGCTCCCACCCGTGGAGGGTCCGTTGAAGGTGACGGCGTTGGGATTTTTAAATCCGGCTAGCTCGAGAGGAGTTCCGGCGTTGCCACCGCCGGGGCCGGCAGCGTTGTAGTTGATAAACAGGCACTCCCGAACCATATGATCACCGACATACGCGATCTGGAAGTTAAAATCCTTGCCCAAATCGCGTTGCACGGCGATATCCCATGCCTCCGTGTAGCCGCGATGGTAGGCCGACGGATAAGCGTAAGTCCCTATGTTGTTCGGCAGGGGGAACTTCCCCTGAGTCAGGTCCGGGAAGGTGAATGAAGGGATTCCTGCGGCCAGGGTGACCCCGGGAGTGGTCGGGCCGGTCCAGGTATTGGACAGGCTGCCCCCAGGCGTGTAGGAATTGGCGCCGGCGATCTGCTGCGAAATCACATTCGGGTAGATCCAGGCCATGTAAAGCAATGCATAAGGGTCGCTGCTCATGCCATAGCCTGCACGGATGACCGTCTTTTCGTTCACGCGATAGGCAAAGCCCACGCGCGGTTCCAGTTGTCCTATGCCCGTACTCATATACGCACCCCGAGGCACCCCCCCTTCTCCCCCGAGATACGCCGTGTCCGTAGTCGGATCGTAATTACCCGACCCGTAGTGATCGTGCGTGGGGATGGGATAGAGTTCATAACGCGCCCCGTAATTGATACTCAGCTTCTTCGTGACTTGCCAATTGTCGCGCGCGTAAAAGGCATAATTGCTGTCCCGTGTTGTGGAGGGGTTCACATAGACGTAATCCTTCCCCAAGCCATACGGCAGGCCCAGAAGGAAATCCGCCCACGTGTTGTAAGCATTCGACGCGGCTCCTCCCTTCAATGACGTCACGCCTCCGGTGAAACTGAATCCGCCCCGCACACCGTACATAAGTTGGCCCTGGAAACGGTTCATGTCATGGCGGCCCTAGGTGCCGCCGAAGCGGAAGGAGTGGGAGCTTTTCACCCAACTGAGGTTCGCGGCAACCGTGTACTGATTGTCGCGAAAGAGGAAGGGGTTGGAGACAGCATTGTTGCCCAGCGGGCTGAGACTGGTTAAACCGAAATTGGGAATGCCGCCTTGCAGCGGGTTGGCGCCATTCGTGCCGGGAATTTTCAGCGTATCCGAACCAAAGTTGGTCGAGATATCGGTATTTTGGGCAGAATAGCGTGGCCGCGTGTACCCCGCGTTGGCATCCAACAGCAGGCGGGGAGAAAAGGCGTACGTCCCGCCCAGGGCCCAATTCTGAGTCAAGCCATACGCGTTGCCGGGTTGGGAGACGGAGCCCAGAGCATTTCCCCCGGCCTTGCCAAGCTGTTGGGGATCGAAGACATACGTCGGCTCCCCGCTGTAGCGCGCAAAAAATGTGCTCTTGTCGGAGGGAAGGTAGTTGATCTTGAGGTCCACGCTGTCGCGGTGGAACAGAAGATCGCCGACGCTCTGATAATTGTTCGCAATCGCGCCGGCAGCTCCATAGTTCGGCGGAGGGATCAGCGCTGCCAATGTCGAGGCCGCCGTGCTGATTTCGCCCGGGGGGATGATATTGTTCGGAAACGCTGTGCGCCCCGTCCCATCAGGATTCCCGGTGGTGGGGTCGTAAATGCACCCTGCTATGTGCGTTGTATTGCAGTCAGTTCCGGCAGGTATTGCGGCCGAGAAGTTCCCTCCAACCATGGCCTGCGTGGGGATGGAAGTTATGGCGGTCCCCAGCTCGCTCAGCCGATAGCGTTCCCAATCGGCAAAGAAAAACAATTTGTTTTTCTTAATCGGCCCCCCCAGCGATATCCCGAACTGATTCAGAACGTACTTCGGAACCGTGGGGCCGTAGTAGAAATAGTTCCGGGATTGCAGAGCGCTGCTGGTGTTGTATTCGAAAGCGCTGCCATGAAAGGCGTTGGTCCCGGATTTAATCGTCACGTTGGTGACGGACCCCGCGGCATTTCCTTGCTCGGCGTCGAAGCCGCTGGTCACGATGTTCACGGCCTCGATCGCTTCCGTAGGCGGCACGTAGGCGATGAGATTCTGTTCCCAATAATTGCTGTCGATCGAGCCGTCAATCAGGGTTATGTTGCTTGTGTCAGAGCCGCCATTCACATACATAGCCAGCGACTGCGTGGGATTCCCCGCATACGAGTGCGAGGCGAAAGGCGGAGCCGCTCCCGGTACCAGGACGTAGAGCACCTGGAAGTTACGATCATTTCCCAGGGGAAGACTCGTAACCTGGGTGGAGTTGAGCTGGCTCTTCACATCGCTGCGGTCCGTCTGAAGGGCCTCAACGGGCGCGGTCACCGTGATCTGCTGGCTCACACGGGCTACTTGCAGTTGGACGTCCGTCCGGCGTTCGGTGTTGGCATCCACTCGTACGTTCTCTTGGACGAGCGTGGCGAAACCCCCGGAGGAGATCGTCACTCGATACGTGCCAGGTTGAAGGTTAGTCATCAAGTAAACTCCGCGGACGTCAGTAACGGCCTGTGTGGCGATCCCCGTTCCAACGTTCGCTGCCTCGATTTTCGCTCCAGGAATCGGGGCATTGGACGCGTCAGTGACATTGCCGGTGAGCGAGCCGTAAAGCACCTGCGCCTTGGCAGCACCCGCGAATAGTAATAACACTATACTGAGTAAAGCAACCTTGAGTTTCATATCTTCTCGTGTCATCACATCCTCCTTCGCTTCAGTCAGATGATTGTTTCTTGAAATCAAGTCGCTGAGAGTAGCTCCGACCTCGATTCCACTGACCCCCGGCCCAGGCACGCAAGCGTACAGGCGAAACGCGCCGGACAGATTGAAGCCACTCACCGCCACGCGCGCTTCGTTTAAGACGTACTTTGTTGCAACCTCGCACTAAATCAGTACCTCCCCAACAATCCGGAATCACGGTTGGTGAAAAAGGCTTCACCTGGTCCGCACGCGTTTCAGGCGAAAAGCCGCGGGCGGAAGTGTTTTTGCAAAACGAGAGCGATGGTACCCCGGAGCCGCGGCTGCGTCGCGTCGTCGGCTGGTACGATGCGGGTGGCAGCGTGGGTGCGAGCGCAGTCTCGAACGACGCTCTCAACGAGCGGGCCGACGCGCTTCCACGCCCGGGTCACCTCGCCCACGACGACGATCACCGACGGCGCCAGTCCGTTCACGAGCATCGCCATACCAAAGCCCAAATAGCGGGCCATTGCCTCTAGAACCTCGCCGGCCCTGCGGTCGCCACGCTCTGCCAGCGATAGAATGTCAGTAAAGCTGGTCACGGGGTCTTTGGTAATCTCTTCCTCCGGCTTGCCGGACCGGTCCGGGTTCTGGCGGCCGTAATTCCGAATGGCTGCGGCGTTCGAGGCGTAGACCTCCCAGCACCCGCGGCCGCCGCACTTACATTTCGGCCCCTGCGGGTCCAGGCATACATGGCCGAATTCGCCCGCCGCGCCGCTCGGTCCCCGCACCAGGTGGCCGTTGGCGACGATCCCCGTACCGATTCCTTCCGATACGGTGACGGCGACGAGATCGCTCATTCCCTCATGGGGCCCGGACCACACCTCCGCCAGAGCGCAGGCGTTGGCCGCGTTTTCGATTTGCACCGGAAGGCCCGTCGAGCTTTCCAGGGGGTTCTTCAAATCCACTTCTTGCCACCCGAGGTTTGGGGCGAAAACCAGCCGTTGCGCGAGATAATCCACGCGCCCAGGCACGCTCACGCCGATCCCCTCGTAGGCCACATCGGCATGCTGGCGAATGAGGCGGCAAACGTAGGAGCTCAGAACGCCAATGAACGTGCTGGGATCACGCGACGTGGGAATGGATTCCTCCGCCCGGAAGCGACCGTTCAGGTCCGCCAACACGATGCTGGTCAGGCGTGGCATGATATTAATTCCGATAATCCCCGCGCGGTCGGTGTTGAGATAGAGTAACCGGGGCCGCCTCCCGCGGGGCAACTGCCCGAGGTCTCCTTCAGCGACCCAGCGCTCGCTGATCAACTGATCCACAATCAGTGAGACCGTGCTCCGCTGCAGCCCCGTCCGGCGCGCCAGATCGGCACGCGACAAGGGCTGGTTCGTGCGGATCATGTCCAAGACGTTGCTGCGGTTAATCTCCCGTGCGATTTCCGAACTGGCCACTCGCGCGATTCCTTCACCGGCGTTAGCATGGTGTGGCGCCTTTCCCTGCCACAGCCCTCACTGAGCGCCAGCCGTTTCGAACAAGTTGAGGCACCTGCCAGCCGCAACCGCGACGGCGCTTGCCGTCACACTACCTCGTGATCCTCAACCCTTGATTCGTCTGGCCGCGACCCGGTGCTGCACTTTGTTCGACATCCGAACTAAGCTTTTACCCCCAGAACCCAGAGCATGTCAAGCGAAATCTAACAGGACTTTTCCCATTTCTTAGCCTTCCCGAACCAGCAGGAGTTCCAACTGCCAAGTTTTGCGCGCTGGACCGGATGTTTCGGGGCTGGACGGAGCCGGTGCAACTGCCTCGCTTGGAGCGCTCGATAAAGACTCCACTGCGATCAACCCAAGACAACTGTGATGAGATACCCGGAGGTCCGAAAACACCCTTGATTAGCGGGCTCGCAGGTGCATGTCGGCGAAGGCCAGAAACTGGTCCCAATCGAACGCCGTGACCGCATGCTTGCCCTCTCGGATGTGAAAGGCGATGGTGTGCATGATGGGCTGATTGAGCGGTGGCATCTGATCCGTACCCAGGTCTTGCCCGCCGAGCAGGCGATACACCTGTCCCGCTGCCACGCAGGCGAGGAACTCGCCTCTCGGATCGCCCCACCTGTCGTCTTCCGCGCCGGTGATGTATACAGGGCGTGGAGCGATCAAGGCGATCAGTTCGTGGGAATCGACCGGAAGCTGATCAACCCGGTTGGCGTATTTTAGGAGGTTGGCGCCGAACCAATACGGAAAAGCACCCGACATGCTATGGAGCGTTTCGCCGTAGTTGCGGCGCCACAGTGAGGCGCCTCCTCTTCCCGAACAACTTGAGAGCACCATCGCAAAACGCGTGTCCAGGGCGCCTGCCCAGAGCACCGTTTTGCCCAGGCGAGAATGGCCCATGATGGCCACACGCTTTGGATCAACGTCCTTGTCCTTCTCGAGGTAATCCATAGCGCGGCTCAAACCATAAGCCCACGCCCCGATCGCTCCCCCATCATCAGGTGTAGGCTCGGTTTGGCCCGGTTTAAAGAACAACGGGCGGATGCCGAGTTTATATCCGCCTTGGAAGTCCGGCTCGAGGTCCTGATAGCAAACGCTGGCAAACCCGTAGCCGTGGGCCAGGATCTTCTCAACATCGAATTCTCTGTCTCGCCCACGCGATTGTTCCGGGGCTTGCTGTTGCAGGTGCGTCTTCCAGTCCCAGATGGTCGCCAGCTTGATGCCAGAGTCGTCGAGCACGGATTGATTGCCGAAGAAGTTGAGGGCGAGGATCACCGGAACGGGTTTTGGGGCATCGGCTGGAATGTAGATCAGAAGATCCTCGCGGGCCTTATCTTCTTCGGGTGAAAAGTAGATGGTCACCTGCTTGCGGATTGCCTTTCCCTCGAGCGCTTTGTTGTCGACATCGAAGACATTGAAGCGGATATGTTTCGGCGGCCTCGGACTGCGGCCGTAAACGTTGGTCTCAAAGAGCTCGAGAATCTCCGCGCGCCGGCGCTTCATCCACTCGCTCGTCGTAAGGACGGGCTTGCCGTTATTGAGGATGAGCGGGTCGGGAAGAGTGAACGTTCCGGCCTTTGACTCGTCGTAATTGGCCGAAGACGGCCCTTGCGCATTAGCTGCGAGGCAAGAAGCCATCAGTGCAAGCGCAGCACAACACGACCAGTTTCTCCTCATAGTTTCACCCGGAAGAACGTGAACGAGCTTGAACCCCTTGAGCGCACGGATCGGCGTGATTGGCGATGGGGGATACTCGAATCATGACTCCGCCACGTCGTCACCGGCGACTTTGGACGTGTCACGAACATCGGCCTCGAAGGTTAAAGACTGACCTCCCTCCAGCGAGTCCGATGACGCGGAGCGAGATTTGATCGTACAAGCCCCGGGTTCACTTAACCGAGGGATGCTAAAAGCCTGTTGCCAGCAAGCCCCCATCAACAGGAATAATGACACCTGTGACGAAGCTCGCTCCTGGTGAGCACAGGTAAATGACCGGGGCGACCAGTTCGTCCAGTTCCCCCAGGCGTCCCATAGGAGTCCGAGCAATCGCCTGTGCACCTCTTTCAGTCCCCTCAAGAATTGGTTTGTTCAAGTCGGTCAAGAAGAAGCCTGGAGCGACCGCGTTGACCCGGATTCCCGCCCGAGCCCATTCAGAAGCCAGGCTGCGGGTCAATTGTCCGATGGCTGCTTTGCTGGCGGCGTAGGCTGCAGTTTCCGGAAAGGCGACGAAAGTGCTCAACGATGCAATATTCACAATGGACCCAGGCCGCTTATTCTGAAAGCGCCGCGCAAAATTCTGACACGCAAGGAAAGTACCCTTCACGTTTACATCGAACACTCGCTGCCAGTCTTGTTCGCGCATCTCCAAAGCCGGGACCTTCACGTGCGTGCCCGCGCTGTTCACAAGGATGTTTGCCTCTTCGCCGAATGAGTTGGCGGTCTCCTGAAAGGCTTGCTCAACTGAATCACGGTCAGTCACATCCATCGAAACGGGTAGCGCTCGGCCCCCGCGCTGCCGGATCTCCTGGACTGTCGTCGCGAGTGGATCATAGCGTCTGCCCCACACGGCCACGCTGGCCCCCGCCTCTGCCAATCCCAAAGCTATCGCCCGTCCAATCCCGGTGCCGCCGCCAGTCACCACTGCAACGGATCCTCTGAGGTTAAATAGACGATCTACAGGATCACTCATGGTTCCCACACTTGATTCCTTTTCACGTGCTGCCGTGGGACTTGCTAAGAAGGATGCGGCTCCTACTGGGAATTGAATTCCCTTACCGCCTCAGCCATAGCCAGGATATTGGCTTTCGGCATTCCACCGCCGACCCCACCACCCAGAGAAAGGATGATACCGTCTCTGCCCACCTTGTGCAGCAGGTTTACCACCGTCAGCTTGACAATTTGAGGTGTACCGCGCGTTCCGATCTCCAATGGAGCTATGTTCCCCATCAGGCAGATCTTGCCTGTGGTCCTCCTCCGAACTTCGTTAATTTCCAGTTTAGGAGTCCAGTTTAGTACGTCGAAGCCGACCTCGACCAAATCTTCTAGGAAGGGTTCGATATTGGCGTCGTTATGGTACACCTTGACCCAAGCTTTGGGAAAGCTGTCAAAAACTCGTCTCAAGTAAGGATGGCCGAACTCCAAGTAGTGCTTGCGTGAAAGAAAGCCCACGATATCGTCGAGGATGAATATCCCTTCGACGCTGTCGCCGATAACTTCCGCCTGGGCTCGCAGCCAATTGATCGTGGCGTCGGTTGTGTAAGACATCAGCTTGTGTACACCGCCTGGGTTGTCGGTTATATCCAGCATGAGCTGCGTCAGGCCACGCAGGAAGGCAGCCGAGCAAAGAGGCCCGCGAGCAGTCACCACGGGGATTATGTAGCCCGCCTCAAGAATGCGCGTCCTTTGCGTTTGGTATCGGTGGAGCGCCGCGGACATCAGGCCATCCGCAAAAGGGTCTACGGTCGGGAAATGATCCAAATCCTCCAGGCGGAATAGCATGGGCAATTGAGAGGGAGGTTGATCCTGCAAGAAGCGGATCCTGCAGCCTAAAGCGGAAGGTTCGATCGCCATGCCATATTCCACCCACCAAGAGGGAAACACGATGATCTCGGGGAACTCTTCCATGATCCTGAGGTTTGCCTGGAACCAGACTTCCGGATCAAAGTAGTAGTCAACGTGCTTGATGCCCAGATATCCTGGGATCCAGGGACTGTCGATGATGAGAGAAACAGGTACGCGGTCGGCGCGCCGCGATTTTGCGACTTTCTTGAATAACTCCCATTGTTCGGGGCGCATCGTGCGACCTCACTTTCTAATTCCACGACGATTCCGGATTTTTCGCATTGCGGTGGGCAGGAACAGCCCCCCTGCGATACCCGCGCCAGCTCTCGGTGCGACCCGCTGACTTTCGTGTTCTTTCCCGTCAGTCGGAAGGCCTCGAGCATCCAGCGCTCACTCGCTCGTCACTCGCACCGGCTCAAGCCGCGGGCTGATCAAATGGACGAGCGCCAGTGCGGCCAGATATGCCACGCCGGCCGCCAAAAAAGGAATTCTGTAGCTGCCCGTACTCTGGAGTACATAACCCACGATTTTGGCGATGAGCATCCCACCGATCGCCCCGGCCATGCCACCGATCCCCACCACGGATGCGACGCCACGGCTCGGGAACATATCCGCCGGAAGCGTAAGCAGGTTGGCGGAAAACCCCTGGTGTCCCGCTGCCGCCACGCCAATCAAGACGACCGCCGTCCAGAGGTCCCGCACGCGATAGGCGAACACGATCGGCAGCACAATGAGGCCGCACAGCAACATCGCGATCTTGCGCCCAACGTTCACGCTTGACCCGCGCCGAATGAGGAAAGAAGAGATCCAACCACCCACAATGCTCCCGACGTCGGAGAGGACATAGATGACCACGATGGGCATACCAATCTGCATCAGTGCCACCCCATGCTCGCGCTGGAGAAAATCGGGGATCCAGAACAGGTAAAACCACCAGATGGGATCCGTCACAAACTTGCCCACGGCGAAAGCCCACGTCTGGCGATGCCGCAGCAGTTTCATCCATGGAATGTCTGGGGCTCGATCGTCGGGATCGCTCCTGATGTACGCGAGCTCGGCCGGCGAGCAGCGCGGGTGCTCTTCCGGCCTTCGATACAGCAGGAGCCAGAAAAGCAGCCAGACGAAGCCCAGGGCGCCAATGATGAGAAACGCCCAACGCCAGCCCAAATGCACGGTGATCCAAGGCACACACAATGGCGTGATAATCGCGCCCACATTCGTTCCTGCATTAAAAATGCCGGTTGCCAGCGCCCGCTCCCGCTTGGGGAACCATTCAGCGACACACTTGATACTGGCGGGAATAACGGCGGATTCGCCAAAACCCAGGGCGGCGCGCGCCATCACAAAGCCGGAAAGAGAGCTTGCGACAGCATGTGCCATAGAAGCGAGGCTCCAGACGACGACGGCCACTGAATATCCGACTCGTGTCCCCAGCCGGTCGATCCAGTGGCCCATCGCCAGCATCCCGAGCGCATACGCAGTTGTAAATGCGAAAACCAGATTGCTGTATTCGATTTCATTCCAACCCAGATTATGCTGCAGGGTAGTTTTCAACACTCCCAGGACCTGGCGGTCCATGTAGTTCTTTGTCGCGCCGAACAGGAGGAGCGCGCAAATCACCCAGCGAAAGTGCCCGAGGAGCAGGCGGCGCGCCGCTGAGGACGCGGCGGAAGCCACGCCTGCGCCAACTGACGTGGCCGCTCCAGCTTCTGCACCCGGCTGGCGCTTGTTCATGGGTTGCATCGGTGTTCGATCAGTTGCGACTTGCCTTCGGCGCCGAACCGCCGAGGTTGAAATCCGGCTGCACATTGAACACGCCGAATTGTCGGTCCTCTTTCTCGCGGTGCGCAGCCAGAGCCCAGAGATACGCGATGCGATGTCCGGGGACGGAAACGTTCGGGTGATATCCGCCCGGCATCAGGACGGCGTCGCCCTCTCGCACCACGGTGACCAACTCAGGGCGCTCGAGGTTGTTGTAGACCAATTGAATGCCGAAGGCTGGCCGCGGCATGTCGAAGTAGACGTACATTTCCTCGAGCATCTCGGCGTGCTCATGCGGGGGCCAGCTCGTCCAGTTGCCGGGATCGGAGATGGTGAAGCCCAGAAGCAAGCGCCCTGCCTCAATGTTTCTCCCAAGGCAGATGCTGACCTGACGCACGTTTCCGGGCTTGCCGCTGGTGAACTTCAGCGCCGGATCTTTCGCGATCTCCGCATAGGGCAGGAACCGCAGCGGGTAGCGATTCTCCACGTCAGATGAAAATTCGGCGAAGTCCGCCTGCGCTGCGGTGCGGACTTCAATGGTGCTGCTGCGGGGTATGTAGATGGAGTCGTACTGAGCAAACCCGAAGCTTTCTCCGTCCACCTGAACCGTGCCGCTCCCAGAAAGGCAGACCAAGCCGGTCTCGTGGTCACCGTTGTTGAAAGACACCGACGGGGTGGAGCGGTTCAAGATAATGCGCCCGTAACAGAGATGTCGGCTCATGCTGTTGCTCGGCGTGACTGAAATATCGCGACCCAAGTGCCGGTTGGTATTTCGGAAGACCATCTTTTCCACGACGAGATGTTCCTGCATGTTCATGGCGTGCTCCTCCTCATTCTTCAAGCCAATCGCTTTCCTCCGATGAGTCCCTTCGTCGCTAGAAACTAATTTTGGGGATCCGATCATCTTCTGGGTCAGCCCACCTGGCGTTCGGAATCGTGGGCGTCCAGCCGGGCCTCAGGGGATCCTGGTCGTAAGCATAGGAGCCCAAGCGTTTGTAGGCGTCAGCGTACTTCACCAGTTTGTCGCGATCGAGTGTCACTCCCAGACCGGGGGAGTTCGGCACCGCCATCGAGCCCTGTTCGAACCGCATCTTTCCGCCCGCAATAATATCATCCTTCAAGTGATGATAATGAGCATCAACAGCAAAGGTCAAGTTGGGAATAACCGCACCCAGATGCAACATCGTCGCCAATTGGACTCCAAGCTCGCCCGAGGAGTGAACGGAAACACCGAACTGAAAAGTCTCGCAGATCGCCGCGGCCTTGATGCAGGGGCGAAGGCCTCCCCAGAAAGTTGTATCCAGAAGAATGATGTCCACGGCTGGATGGAGGATGTTGGCGGCCAGTTGCTCGAAATTGACCACCACGGTGTTGGTCGCCAGCGGCACCCGGAGTTTCTCTCGAGCCCTTCGCATTCCGTTCAGGCCGAAGACGGGATCTTCCAGGTAATCGTTGTTCAGGTCTTCAATCGCTCGGCCGAATTGGATGGCCTGCTCTGTAGACCACACGGCGTTTGGGTCAAACCTCAGCCGATCCCGGGGCAATGCGGCAGCGAGCGCGCGATAACACTCCAGGTCGTACTCCGGCGGAAAAACCCCGCCCTTCAGCTTATGCGTGGAGAAGCCCCATCGCTGCTTAAGTTCTTGTGCGTGCGCCACGAGCTGCTCAATGGTGCGAACTTCTCCAGTCGCATCGGCGGGGCTGGGATAACGGAAAAAGAGATAGGACGCAAACGGAACCCGGTCCCTCAAGCGGCCGCCGAGAATCTCGGAGACCGGAACTCTCCAAGACTGCCCCAAGATGTCGAGACATGCGAATTCAAGCGCCGCGACGATTTGCGTTCGATTGTTGTAGAGAGAAGCCGTTGGGTTACTGATAAGGAATCGTAGCTCTTCGAGCCGGGCCGGATCCCGGCCGACAAGATAAGGCTTTAGGCGGCGGAATGTTTCTTCACTCGACTCGCCGCCTCCTCCCATTTCGCCGAGGCCGACCAGCCCATCGTCCGTTTCGACCTCGACGATGGTTCGGACGAACCGCCCCCAATGGCAACCGTGGGCGTGCCTCAGCGGAGCTTCGAGGGGGACACTGACGGTTGTGGCGCGAACGTCTTTGATCTTCATTCAAATTCTTCTACAACAGCGGAACGGCAGACGTTCTGCGAAAATCCCGAGGACAAACACCCGACCCGAGAACCTAAGGGAAAACTCATTTCACCTCAGCCGAACGGTCTCCCTCGTAGCGCATGATGTGGTAATACGCCTCGCAGCCGTCCCAAAAAACGGGTGGCGGCAGGGGAGACCGTGGGTCCTCAAGGTGTTTCAAGAAGATGTGAACGAGCTCGTGGGTTCGGTAAACATTCATCAACCAGTCTCCTCGATACCAGTTCTTCCACTTGCCGTATTCTCCCTCCGCTCGGCGCTTGACTCGGTACGCAGTAAATCGGGGAGTCTATCATGTAGCTGAGTAACATGCAAAGAGCCGCCGTGTATGCCACGCGCAGTATAACTTCCTCGCCCTTCTCCTCTCTGGCGGAGAGGTCGTCCAGCCGCTTCTGAGGCCAATTCTTCCGTCAGTTTGACCTTGAGGGCTAGACGAGTTAGAATCCAGACGCAGAAAGACGGGAAACTTCCGAGTTCGGAGGGTTTGATGGGTACTCAGAAACCTTCCTTTATCGGCCTCCTAAAGGTTTGGCTCTGCTTCTCATTGCTGTGGGTGGGATTGGCGCCCGGCAACGCGCGGGCGCAGTCAGCCAACGTGTGCGGTCCCGCGCCGGCCGTTAAATTGGCCCTCGATGGGTTGCCCCAGCAGACCCCGGCGCTGACCGACTGGCAGTTTCACGAACAATACGCCGCCGCCCTTCAAGCCTTGCTGCGCCAGTATCCCGATGACGTCTTCGTTCAGCGGGCGTACATCAACTCGATGGATAGCAGGTCCGACAAGGACAAGGTGATTGCCGAATACAAGGCGCGTTACGAGCGGAACCCCGACAACCCGCAGTTGGCGTACCTTTACGGCATGACGCTGGTTGGACGCCAGTCACCGGAGGCCATCAAGCTGTTCAGCGGTGCCCTCAAGGCCGATCCGAAATTCCCCTGGCCGCATCTTCAGCTTTTGACCATCTACAGCTCACCGGTGTTTTTGAACAAAGAACAAAGTGCCGCTCATCTCCGAGCCTTCCTCGACGCTTGCCCCGCCTCCCTGGACGGTTACGAGCCGCTGACCCGCATGGACGACAAGGACCTTCTGCGCCCGTATTCCACCAAGTTGCGCACCCTGCTCGCGAGCCGCAGCGACCCCGATGCCGTCGGCGCCTACCGGACGCTTTGGTCGCTCGAGTTCAAGGCGCATTCGGCGTCTGAATATGAGGCGCTGCGGCGGCTGGTGGGCCAGGACCTCGAACGCCTCCGCCAGCTTAAACTCGAGGACAAGCGCGAGTGGTACGAGGCGCTGGAAGACGGCTACAAGCTGGTGAACGATCAAAAGCAGTCCGACTGGGCGCAGGAGCAGGTCCAGACCCGTTTCCCACGCCCCTGGGAGCTGCCTGCCAGGTCGAAATGGGAAAAAGACCACCATTGGCCAGGCGAGGATGCGCCTCCGGACAAGAAACGAACCTATTACAGTGATCTGTTGCAGCAGACAGGCCAGTGGGTCAAAGAGCGCCCAAACACAACCTTCATCTGGATGGAGCGCTTGGATGCCATGGAGCAGCTTGAAGATGTGCCCGCGGCTGACGTGAAGTCGGGGGTCGACCAGGCGCTCCAAGTTGCCATCACCAATGCCGGGCCCGACGGCCCCAACTCCAATCTCTACTCCGACCTCGCCGAGGCTCTCTCCCAGAAGCATCTGGAGCCCGAGCGCGTGGTGGAGTTGGCGCAGAAGGGACTCGCCAAATGGGCAATTGAGTCGAAGGAGCCGTACTACGATCTCTACGCCACCAAAGAAAACCTCGCTGACAGCAAGTTTTATCAGGCTTACTCGCGCCTTCAGGGACTGGAATTCGAAGTGGACGGCTACCTGCAATTGAAGCAGGCGGACAAGGCCCAGCTCTTGTTAACGCAGATGGACGAGTGGCTCCAAGACTTCAAGTCGCTCGCGGGTGACAATCAGCGCCACAAGAAAACCTATGCCGGCAGGCTCGCGGCCTACTGGGGGCAGATGGCGCGTGAAGCGGAACTCCGCGGGCGCAAGCTCGATGCGATGGGGTTCTACGAGAATGCGCTGCTCACCCGGCTCGATGCCCAGCAGAAGCCTGAGACGGGAAAGAAGGATGAGCTCGCGGACAATGCGCATCAACTCTGGGCCAACCTCGGCGGCACGGACGAAGGCTGGAGGCTATGGTATGGCCGCCGGGCCGACGCCTTGGCCAATCAAGCCGGGTTGACGTGGGAGGATGCCAATCTACCCCTGCCTGCCTTTGAACTCGCGGACCTCAGCGGCAAGACTTGGAACGTGGCTTCGCTGAAGGGCAAGGTGACGTTCCTGAACTTCTGGGCGTCCTGGTGAGGGGGATGTCGCGAGGAGTTGCCTCGCTTACAAAAACTCATCGACGAATACAAGAATCGCTCCGACGTTCAGTTCATCTCCTTCAACATGGACGAGAACCCTGGGCTCATCGCGCCCTTCCTGAAGGAGCATCAACTGGCGCTCACAGTCATCCCGGCGTACAGCTACGTATGGCAGACGCTCAAGGTGCAGGGAATCCCGGCGAATTGGATTGTCGACGCGGGGGGCGTCGTCCTTCTGAAGGGCCTCGGTTACGACGCGACGGAGAAGTGGGTGACCGGCATGAAGGAAGCCATCGAGAAAGTTCAGGCCGCCGCGCCCCCTTCCAACCCTCCCGCAAAGTGAGCGTGCTGTCGGGACAATCATGGGCGCGGTTCTGTCTTGCGACGCGCCGCAAGGCGCGGGGCGGGCGGCGATCTTCTCCTCAGTCAACGCTACCCGGGCGCGGATAAACCCGAATCCGTAAGTTGGCCGTCGGTGCCACAGCTTGGGAAGGGCGGGGGCGCCATTAAGATCGGCGACTCGCCGAGGCGAGTTCTAGCCCCGCCTCCGGATGTAAACCCGGTTCCCTGCCGCGGTCTTTCATTTCTTACCGGCCTTCGATTCAGCTTCGGGAGCGGTGCGCCCCACGTCCAGGTGACGGTAGTTAAGCATGGCGTTGAAGAGCAGGAAGAAGCTGCCGGAGTTCTCATTCCGCCACATGGGATTGGTAGCGAAGAGCAGGATGTGCCCCTGGCCATGAGGCACGTCCACCACCGCAGGCTTTTCCGCCAGTTCCGGCGCCCCGTCCAGCAGTCCGCTCAGCAGCAGGTTCTTGGCGTCGGCAAAACGCAGAATCACGCGCGGAAACTGCTCGGCAGGTGGGATCAGGGAGCCCAAGTACATTCGGACTTCGTCCGGGATGTAGAGCTCCTGCTCGCGCGGGGTGCGCTTGGGCTTCTCTGCGGGAGGCATATAGTGGCGGCCCTGAATCACGTCGGGATCAGTCAGCGAGCCGCGGCCGCTGCTTCGATTCTCGCCTTCTTCCTCGCCCCGGCGGCCGCCGAATCCGAGGCCGACATTCAGGATGGGATTGGCGCGGTAGTAGACGTAAAGCTTCTCGCCATAGCCGTAGGCTACCGGACTCTTGGCATCTTCAACGTCGGCCAGCAACACGTCGCCCGGACTCACCAGCTTCTGGGGCTTACGAAGCGAGAGCATCTCCGTCATTCCGCCCTCGACGGGCAAAGCCGATGCTGACTCCACAGCCACCAACAGGCCGCCGTCCTGAACGAATTTTCCCAGATTAGCAAGGCCGGAATAACCCAGGCCGCCCCGGATATCGTCACTCGAATCAAGCCCGGGCGCAAAGAAGCTGGGGGTCTCCGGCGTGTTTTTCCAAGGCATGGGATTGCCGCGCAGGGGGATGCCTTGCAGCATGGCCGCCAAGTCGTCCCAATCCGGCGGCACGATGAGCACGTCGAACAGGTCGCGGAGGTTTGGGGTCTCGCGGATTTTGGTGTCCGCGATGTAGGTGTAAGGGATCTTGAGCTGGTCCAAGCTGATGCGATACCAGCCACCGTCCTGGGTATTCTGCCAATCGTGCAGCAGGGCTACCCGTGGCGCGTCGAGCCCATGATGGGTGACGCTCGGCTTCTCGTCGGTTGCCAAGACGCTGATCCCGAGGTCGCGCGCTGCGGCTTCAACCTGGCTGCGCTCTCCGTTCGCAATAATAAAAGTGCCGCGAGCGAACTTGTGGCCGCTCACCTCGAAGGGCTCCTCGGCCGCCTCCATAGGGACGCTCGCGAGCCGGTAGCGGAAGCTGGCCAGGGCGCTGTCGGTATTGTGGTTGACGAGATACGTCGTGTGGCCGCTCCCCTTCACGCCTCCGGCCACCCTCACACTGCCCTCCACGCGAGTCACAGGCACGTCAAGGATGGCGGTATCCATCACCCGCACCGTCTTGACGTCCGCCAGAGCGCCCAGCGTCCAGCCGGTGTCGTCGTAAGGCCGCGGATCGTGGGGGCTGTAGTACTGGGTGTCGAGCAGCGTGTCGGCAAAGCGGCTGTAAGGCTGATCCATGCGGATGATATAGCTGCCGGCAGGGAAATGTTGGAGGGTAGTGGCCGCGGGCTCCTTCGCTTTTGTCTTTTGCTCCCCAGCTGTTTCCTTGGCTTCAACCGGTTTTGCCTCGCCGCGCGCCTCCTTCGCGTCTGCCGGCTTGCTTTCACCGCCGATGGCCGGGCTTTCCACGTTCGGCACGGGCGCGGCGAAGGCCTCCTGGGCGCGGGAAATCTCGATCCCCTGCGATTCGAGGATGTTCAGCAATCGCGCTTGGTCGCCGGGGCGAGGGTCATCGGCGGGCAGCACCCAGGCGGCCGGACCTTCGGTGCGCGCCTTGGCCACCGATCGTTTGCTCTTGATGTAAAAGTCCTCCAGATACTCCTGGGCATGGCTGGCGACGTTGTACATGCCCAGCAGCAAGCCGCTCTGCTGGAGGTTGATGTTGTCACGCGCGGACCATTTCACCTTGGGCAGGGGAGGGTTGGGACGGTACCACTCGCGGCTGGTCGAACGGGCCTCCAGCGAGTGCTCGGCGGTGTCGGCGCCCACGTTGCTGAAAGTTTCGTAGAAACGACCGATAGAATTGTGCCCCGTCGCCGCCCAGAACATGTAATTGGGCGTCCATCCGTCATAGAAGCCATGCGTCCAGACGCCAATCACGCCTCGTCGCGTGAGTTCTTCCACCTCGTAAAAGGCCATGCGCTGCCACTCGCTGGTGACTATGGGATCGAGCCAGGCGTTGTAAGGGCCGGTGCCCGTGGAGATGTAAAGATAGGGGACGGACTCGTGGAGATCGTGCAACACGGTGGCGTGCCACTCGAGGTAGGTCCTGGTGATGTTCTTGGAGAGGTCAAGCGCCAGCGTGATCCCGTCGCGGTTGTTGTCATGCGAGACGTAATGGCCCCACCAGGTGAGCGGATAGGTGTTAGCCTCCGGATGGTGCTTGCGGTATCTGTAGACATCCACGTAGCGGTCGTGACCGTCGGTCTCAACTACGGGCGTGAGCAACACAATGGAATTCTTGCGGATGCTCTCGACGAGCGGCGTATCTTCCACCGCCAAGCGATAAGCCAGCTCCATCAGCATCTCGGGCGAGCCGGTTTCGGGCGAGTGAATGCTTCCGTCCGCCCAGTAGATAGGCTTGCCTTTTTGAACCAACGCCGCGGCTTCGGCGTCACCCAAGCCGCGCGGGTCCGCCAGCCGCGCCGTGATTGCGCGGTAGCGATCCAAATTCTGGATGGTGGCCTCGTCCGCGATCGCCACCAAAATCATTTCGCGCCCTTCCTCGCTGTGGCCCATGGAGAAGACGCGTACACGGGGGCTGCGACTGGCGAGCAGGCGCATGTAGCCGTTGATTTCGGCCACATGGTCGAGCACGTCGGGCGCGCCCACGATGTGGCCGAGATAGGTGTCCGGGGCTGGCACGCAGGAGCTCCAGGGCAGGTGATCCACAAGCTCCGTGGAGAAGAATGGCTCCGTGGTGTCTTGGCGGATTGCGGCGGTGTAGGCGGCATCGTCCTTCAGCTCACAAGGCGCGGCCGATTGCCCGCCAGACGCAGCTCCAGCAGGAACGAGTGTGAATAAGGTAACAAGTGCGGACAGCAGGCACAAAAATCCAATCCGATTTCGCATGATTCTCTCCGGTATCCTCACGCCACAAGAAGGGCGAGTTTGCTGTGGCCTTTCTCGAAGCTCCCAAACCAGCATCGCCTGGTGATCGAATCTCGCCTCTCGTGGTAAGTTGATTGAATTCCGCTCAACGCTTCAATTCTCACGGGCCTTCGAGACCAGGAAGGGTAGCGCAGACCTCCGTCTTTGAGGTCTGCGGCTCTTCCTCAGATTCGCGCTTCCGAATCCAACACCAGACTCACCCGATCAATCGTTAACCCCCAGCGGCGCATTTGTTCCGCCGCAGTCATCCCCGAATACTCGTTCACGCTGGACCATCGCCAGTCCTGAGCGCGACCGGCCAGCCCTGCCTTCACTGGATTCAGGTGAAGGTACTCTACCTTCTCCTTGTACTCCTTCACGGTTCGGGGGGCACGATCAAGAAAAACGGCCCTGCCACAACTCGCCCGACGCAGCGAGTCCACGGTTGACGAGTGTTGTCGAGCTGTTCTTGATGGATTTCATCACCTCGGAAATGGTCAGCGGACATTGCGGGGCGCAGATCGCATGCCAGTGATCGGCAAGAAAGACCCAGCCCGTGAGGAAGAATGCATGAACCGCTCGCGCCCTGCGGATGGCCAGCGCCAGACATTGGAAATCTGCGCCATCCAATTCCCGGCGCCGCTTGAGCAGGCGCACTGTGACGAAAAAGAACCGATCGGAGACAAACGGGCGACGCAGCCGGGACATGCCGCTAGAATACAGCACCGTCGCCGGGATGGCCAGTCAAGCCGCAGACCTCAAAGGCGGAGGTCTGCGCTACGCCTGCTCAGCGGCAAGTGCAGTGAATCCGCTGGAGCGCGTGGTTAGACGCCCCTGCGGCGACAGCAGGCGGAGACTTCACGCCCCGGCTGCGTCGCTGCGCTTGCGGAACCAGATGAGTTCAATAGGGGCGCCGTTATGCACGATCATGGCTGCGCGGACGCCTTCGGACGGAGATCCAGGGGGACAGATGACTTCTTGATCCTGGAGAGCGGCCTCGAGGTCGTCCACCTCGAAGGCAATATGAGGCACAGTCTTGATGAGCTCGTGTAGGGGACTGTGTTTCTCGAATCGCATCCACTCCACGCCGTACGGGCTGGAGCTGAACCCGGAAACGTACAGGCCGAACTGTTCGAGATACGTCTCTCCGGGGCGCGCGACGTCGGTTGGAATACCCAGGTGGTGATAGCGCCAACCGAGTTTCGCGATTGCCGGTGGGGGCTCGTGATCGAGCCGGCGATCCCCGGCCGGGACCTCTAGGGACGAACGTGATGTGTCGGTCATGGACTCCTCTGACGATTGGTGTGTGCGCGCAACCTGTCACTGGGCACGCCTTGCTCGCGCGCCTCCAAAAGCGTGGATGGTTCTAGTCCCTGCAACCACCTCGCCGCCGTGTGGGATGCCTTTCGCGATGAGGTACTCCTGCCCCGATTTCAGGCTAATGCGTTGCCCTTGGATGAGCAAGGTGTAACAACCCTCCACAACGATCATATACTCATCGTAGTCATGAACATGTTCGGCTGATTTAGCGGTCTCGCGGCAGGTCCAGAAAGCCATCTGGCTCCCGTCCGCGCCGTCGTACACGTAACCTTCAACTCCCGCTGTATGTTGGGAGAAAGAAGCGATCCGATTGATTGGGTTCTTCATGAACGCGGGAAAATCATGCATTGACTCTCTCCATAAGGCGCCCAACTCTTGAGTAGTAGACCATCGTCGTTCTGGTGTGGTTGTGCCCCAGCAGTTCTTGCACCGTCCGGATGTCGCAACCGCTCTCCGGCAGGTGAGTTGCGAATGCTCGCGCAGCACAAACTTAGCACATTACTGGAAGAACATAACACAATCTCGAAGAGAATTATTCCCCGCTCGACCTCGATTATCAGAATCTCCTGGCAAGCAGGGTCCGGCTGACCGCATAAAGCGCGGCAACTGACCGACGTCTGGAAGGCTTCCCCAAAACTGTGTGAGAAAAAACCGGGCATTAGCTGGGGTGATTTGGTATACAATCCGCTGGATTCGACACGGCCCCAAGGAGACTTCATGGCTGCACATTTGCGCCCACTAATTTACAGGACACTCATTTGTCTTACTTGTTTCGTATTTGCTCTGCCGAGCGTGGCTGCCTCCCAAACCGAGGCACGCTTTTCCATCTCTTTCACGAAAGCTCACGGCGACCAGCCCATCGACGGTCGCCTGCTTCTACTTCTCTCCAACGACTCTTCCGCGGAACCCCGCATGCAAATCGGCGAATCTCCCCGTACCCAGATGGTGTTCGGGATGGATGTCGAAGCGATGCGCCCCGGCCAATCGGTCATCGTTGACCAATCCGCCTCTGGTTATCCAGTTCGCAATTTGCGGGACGTTCCGGCCGGGGAATACTACGTTCAAGCCGTCCTGCACCGCTACGAAACCTTCCATCGCGCCGATGGCCACACGGTCAAGCTTCCTATGGACCGGGGCGAAGGTCAGCACTGGAACCTCGCACCCGGCAATCTCTATTCCGCTCCACGCAAGATTTTGCTGGCGGCCTCTACGGGGATCATCTCGATCGATCTCGAGCAGGAAATTCCACCCATCCCGCCCCCAAAGGACACCAAGTACATCCGACACCTCAAGATTCAAAGCCAGCTCCTCACCAAGTTCTGGGGGCGCCCGATGTACCTCAGCGCCAATGTGCTCGTGCCGGAAGGCTTTGATACCCACCCCCATGTTTCTTATCCTTTGATCATCTCCGAGGACCACTTCAACGCGGATTTTGAGGGCTTTCGAGCCGAGCCACCCGATCCCAACCTAAAACCCGATTACAGCGAGCGATTCCACATTTCCGGTTACAACCGCATCCAGCAGGAAGAAGCCTACAAGCTCTATCAGCAATGGATTTCGCCTGGCTTCCCACGCATCCTGATTGCAGAAATCAACCATGCCAATCCTTACTATGACGATTCCTACGCGGTGAATTCCGAGAACCTCGGCCCCTATGGCGACGCGATCGAGACGGAACTGATCCCGGCGATTGAGAGACAGTTCCGGGGCATCGGGCTGGGCTGGGCACGGTTCGTCTATGGCGGTTCCACCGGCGGCTGGGAAGCCATGGCCGTCCAGATGTTTTATCCGGACCACTATAACGGCGCGTTCGTCGCCTGTCCCGATCCGGTGGACTTTCGCGCCTACACCACCATCAATCTCTACAACGACAAGAATGCTTTCTATGTTCAGGGAGCGCACACGCAGATCGCGCAGCCCGCGATGCGGGATTACCTCGGTCGCACCTTTGCCACGGTGGAGAGCATGAACCAGTACGAGCTTGCCCTGGGCTCGCACGCTCGCTCGGGAGAGCAATTTGATATATGGCAGGCCGTCTTCGGACCGGTGGGCCAAGACGGTTATCCCAAACCGATCTTCAACAAGCAAACCGGCGACATCGACCCCGCGGTGGCCGCGTACTGGAAGGAGCACTACGATCTCAGCGCCATTCTGCAACGCGACTGGGCCACCTTGGGCCCCAAACTCCAGGGCAAACTCCACATTTATGTGGGCAGTGCGGACACTTACTTTCTCAATGACGCCGTGTACTATCTGGAAGATTTTCTCAAGTCAGCTACGAATCCGTCCTACGAGGGTGAAGTCAAGTACGGTGATCGTGCGGAACATTGCTGGAACGGCGACCCGAATTTGCCCAACTATCTCTCCCGCCTTCACTACCACACCATGTATCTTCCCAAGATCCTCGAGCGCATGCAAAAAAACGCGCCTCCGGGCGCCGACCTAACCTCTTGGCGCTACTGAGCGCCCTCGCGCTGGCCGAAGCGATTTGGGCATTGATGAGCAGCTCGATCTATTGATTGCCAGGACTGCGCGCCGTGGTGGCTGATCCGTACGTGGACTTGAAGTATTCCCACTGAGGCTTCAACTTCTGCATAAACGCGACAAAGCGAGGGTCCCCGCGGATCGGATCGAGGCCGTGGTCACGTTCAAAAAACGGATAACAGGGAAAGCCCGTCGCCGCCGTTTGCTCAAGCCATGCCACTGCCTGTTCGGGCTTGTTCAGTTGTGCGTAGATGTCCGCGACAAGGTTAGCAACATGATGGAAATGGCCGTAAGGCTTCAATTTCTCCGCCTGCTTTAGGATCTTCTCGTTGATTCTCTTTTCCGCCTCCCGACCTTGCCCGGCATCTGCCAAGAGCAGCGTGTGAACGCTGGCAAGCCACACATTCTTCTCCTGCGGATCGGCTTTCAGCAATTCACGAACCTGAGCCCAGGCCTCCTGTTTTCGCCCCAGTTCCCAAAGGTCAAGCGCCTGGATACTCTTGGTAAATGGCGAGGCGGGCATGGCTAGATATGGCAAGGCGTCCTGGAACTTGCCGCCATACCAAAGGGTCAAACCTGTAAACCACGCTGCGTCTGACTGGGTGGGGTTAATCGCCGTCGCCGTGCGCAGCTCCTGGAGAGCTTCGTCGAGGAGGCCGACATGGTCGAACAGTCCAGCCAGGTAAACGTGACCCGCGGCCAGATTGGGATCCAAGGCCAGCCCGCGCCTGCATTCCTGAATTGCCTTTTCGTATTGCCAACCATGTGCCGGCGAAAAGAGCAGAGCGGCCCGGGACACATGGGCTTCCCCGAGATTGGGATCCAAGGACAGCGCTTTCTCGACCGCTGCCTCAGCCTTTTTTCCCCACTGGTCCTTCGGTTCCAAATAAAACAGCCTATCCGCGTAGGCGCGCCCCAGTGCCGCATAGGCGGGGGCGAAGTTAGGATCGGCGGCAACCGCGCGCTCGAGCAATTCGATCGCGGCTTTATTGTCAGAATCTGCGAACATCTTCCCACGCACGTAAAGATCGTAGGCCTCAGGATTCACCGGGCGGTGGCTGGCCAGGCGGACCTGCTCCTGCGGCGTCACCTCCGCCTTGATCTCACTGGCGATGGCGCGCGCCACCTCGCTCTGTAAGGTGAGGACGTCCCGCAGGTCGCGCTCGTAGCTTTCCCCCCACAGGCGCCTGTCGGTGGACCCCTGGATCAACTGCGCCGTGATGCGCACACGGTTCCCGGCCCGCAGGATCGACCCCTCGATCACGGCATCCACATTGAGCTCCTTGGCAATTTGCGGCAGGGGCTTGTCCGTCTTTTTGTACCGCATCACCGAGGTCCGCGAGATCACCCGCAACGCCGCGATCTTGCCCAAGCTGGAGATCAGCTCCTCGGTCATGCCATCGACGAAGTACTCCTGCTGCGGGTCGCCCGTTAGGTTCTCCAGGGGCAGCACCGCCACCGACCCAATGCGCGGCGGACCCGCTCGCCCGAGCAGGCGGTCACGCAAACCTCCGATGTTAAACCCCAGCGACACCGCGATCGCCACCAACACGAGGGCGGCAAGCCAGCCGACAATCGCCCTCACCCGGCTTGCAGCGTGGAGAGGGAGCAGAGCCCGCAGACTGGGAATGCCCGTGGACTTCCAGGGTGCTGCGGCCTCGCGGGGTTGGCCGTTAGTTTCTTCTTCAGTTGTGACCACCCGAACAGCTCGTAATTCCTCTTCGACGACCTCTCCATTCGTCGCTTCGCCCAATCGCTCAACATCCGCAATGAACTCATATCCAAGGCGGGGGATCGTCCTGAGGAAGCGTGGGCTCTGAACTTGGTCACCCAGGGCCGCCCGCGCCTCCTTGATGCACCGTGTCAGAGCATTTTCAGTGACTTCCACGTCGGCCCACAACGCGTCCAGCAACTCGTTTTTGGTCACCAGGTGGCCCTGGCGTTCGAGCAGGTAGAGCAATGTGTCATAGGTTTTGGGGCGCAGGTAAATCTCATGCCCCTCACTGGACAGACGGCGATCATGCGTTTCAAGGCTGAATCTGCCGAATCGGTAAGTTGCAGCAGGCTGTTCCATCGGGGCCGGCCCCAAAGCCGGATGAAAGTGACAGGATTATATCACAGTTAAATCATGCCCATGTCAAGACATCTTCAGGGTAGCCCTGCGAGGATACACGCGGGTGCTGGGATGGCGCCCGGCGGCCGGGCAGGCTGAAGCGATTTGCTTTCAGCGCTTTGTCCCGCAGTGAAATGCTGGAATTCCACGAGGTGCGGAAATGAGACGGACGCGGGAGTTGACTTCCATCCACTACCGTCGCTCGGTCAAGAGGACTGCCTCACAGGGTCCTCGCGGTTACTGCCCAGTTTGCGGCAGTGCTTTAGAGGCGAGCGTGGTCAACGAACCAGCGGAGACGCCAGGGGGCAGCCCCACGCCAGTAGAAAGAACCGTCTTCCGTCTCGTGCGAGGAGAACCTGAGGGACGGCCCGGCGGAGGTTCCGGGAACTCATGTTAAGGGCTGGTTTGCCGGGAAACTGAAAAAGCAGAAGTCAGGAGGAGAGTGGCAAATGCCTACTAGCCGAGGCCGGCCTCGCGAGTTCTGCCTCCCCTGCCTCCTGGCTTCTGACTTCTGGCTTCTGTTGTTGATTGAGCGAGGGCACGAATCGGGGTCGGAGTTGAGCCGACCGAACGGCGGGAGAGCGAAGCGGGAGTTCGTCCACGCCAGCGCCCTCCCATGGACTTGAACCAACTGTGGCGGAGCGCCTGGTCACAAAGGCCAAGGCCCACTCACGGTATGGAAGCGCGAGCGCCCGCTCCGAGCGTCGCCCCAAATGCTGTTACAGCAAGAAGGAGGATAATATGGTCAGCAGAAAACTAACTTGGTCATTGCTCTTGGTTGCGTTGCTCTTTTCCGTGCCGGGCTTCGCGGTCGCGGCCAGGGGGCAGGAGGTTGCCCCTGAAGTAACACGGGACCAGGCTCGGTCAAGGGGTTGTTCTCAGGCGACCCTCGAAGGCACCTATGGTGGCTTCATGCAGGGCACTGGCCTGTCGTCGTTTGGGGTTGGGCTCCTTACACCGCCCTACCCGCTTGCCTTCGTCGGGTTGGATACCTTCGACGGCCATGGGAACGTTTCGACGAAAGTCGCCGCAAGCTTTGACGGGTTGATTTTCCCGTGGGGGACGACGGCCACAGGTACGTACAACGTATCTCCTGATTGCATGGTCTCGCTCGAGGCGAAGTCCTCCGGAAGTCCTACGGCTCACTTTGCGGGGACAATTACTGGCGAGGGAATGTCCCAAGAAGTTCACCTCGTGCACACAGACCCATATTGGGTAACCTCTGGAACCCTCCGGAAGATTCCACCACGCGGATGCTCGCAAAAGACTCTCGATGGCACCTACGCGGTCTTCGGCCAGGGGACGTACACTGGTGTCCCGGCTCCGACTCCTGGCTTTCCTCCTCCGCCCGTTCCGGCGGCCCACGTTGGGATTTTGACTGCCGACGGCGCAGGGCATTTTTCCGGCGAGGGCGTTGAACATCTGGACAGCATGGCTGCACCGGCCACGTATACAGCTACGTATACCGTAAGCCGTGACTGTAGAGTGTCTATTACAATCAGCGGTTTCACGGGCCTCGTCATGCACGAGACAGGCACGATCACTGGTTGGGGGGAGTCCCAGGAGTTTCACACCATCATCACAGATCCAGGCTGGGTCTTCGTTGATACGGCCAAGAGGCAATGAGCCGATGAAAGAAGCGGCTGCTCGTTAGGCCGGGGCCCTCGTCCGACCCGGCCTCGCGGGTTCAGCCCCCGGTAGGCTTCGAGTGGTCCCCCTCCGGTCGCTCGAGGCGTCCTGCGGGGAAAACTGTGCTCGAGCGTTGCATGTGCTCGGGTCGAGGTGTATCATAATCGTACGTCTGAAAATGAAAACGGAAATCCCCTATAAAAGGAGACACGACCATGCCTACCTACATCACATTGGCACGGTGGACCCAGCAAGGCATCGAGCAAATCAAGGAGAGTCCGGCACGGCTCGACGCGTTCAAGCAACTCGTTGAATCTGCGGGCGGAAAAGTGAAGGCCTTCTACGTAGTGACGGGGCAGTACGACATGGTGATCGTTTCCGAGGCGCCCAACGATGAGGCAATCGCCAAAGTAGCTCTCGCGACGGGCTCAAAAGGGAGTACCAGGTCGGAGACCGTCCGGGCGTTTACAGAAGAGGAATACGGAAAGATCATCGCGGCTCTGCCGTAAGAGCCACGCGGTGTTGCTAACCTAGGAGCACTGGGGCCAGAGCCTCGTGCGCTCTGGCCCGTCGAAAGGGATAGGCTCGTTTACGCCCAGACGGCATACGTGCCGACCCGAACTCGTGGCCATCGCAGCGCCGCGCAACGACTTCGTTCTGGTCGCCCACCGCGAAACTGTTGTCCGCAGCCTGCAACCGCAACCGAAGACCAGGTTCTCATTGTCGATTGCTGATTGCCGATTGACGATCAAAAAAGTGGTATGGCAGCTCCTTCCAATGTCCATCAGCAATCGGCAATCGCAAATCGGCAATCCCATCCATCCTCGGCCAAGCGATGATCGCAGAAATTCTTCGCAAGAAACGAAGAGGTCTGGAACTAGTGTCGCGGATGACCGAAGTTTTGCGTGCATCTGTCCACGAGGCAAAAAGTCTGAATCGCCAGGAATTCCTTTTCAGATGTTGCCTAAGCCTTCATATTGCCGTAACATTTCGTTGGTCCGGTGCCACGGTAGCCCGGACATAGCTTTGGCGCTCCTAATTCCGGTGTCTGCGGAATCGGTGGGTTGAGATAGTGAACGGCTGAGGGCGCGTTGGAGGCTTGGAATCCCTGGCGCGCACGCTTGTGTACTGTTCTCGCGAACAGGACGTATCAAGAACGACGCTTAAATGGTTGGATAGGCGAGTAAGCAATTAGCGGGAGGACATGAGCATTGGCGACATTACCCACACCACATCTGGAAGCGTTGTTGCAGCACGACATCGACCTCATTCGCACCAAAATGCTGGAAATGGTGGCGCTGGACGAGCAGGCGTTGACTAGGGCCTTGCATGCCTTCTTGAAGCGCGATCGGCAACTGGCGTACTCCGTGATTCTGCGCGATCAGGATGTGGACGCCTTGGACACGGAGTTGGACCGGCTCTGTCTGGAGTTCATCCTGCGGCACCAGCCGGCGGCCGGTCATCTGCGGTTTGTGTATTCGGCCAGCAAGATTGTCAACCTTCTGGAGCGCATCGGCGATTACGCGGAGAGTATCGCGCGGCAGGTTTTGCTCATCAGTTCCCTGCCTTTCGAGGTGCCCACCGACAAATTCAATGAGCTCGCGAACATGGCGATCCCCATGTTGCACAACGCCGTGCACGCGTTTGTGGACAAGAATCCCGACCTCGCCCGTGCCACTATGGCATCTGAGCCGCGGGTCAATCAGGTCCGCGACAGCCTCAACGCCGACTTGGTGGAATGGCGTCAGCAAGGCCGACTGCCACTGGAGGCGCTGCCGCCGATGATCACCGTGGCTCGACGGTTTGAGCGTGTTTCGGACCAAGCCACCAACATTTGCGAGCAAGCGCTTTACTTCGCCACCGGAGAATATTTGCGCCACCTGCCCCGCGAAGGATACCGGGTGCTCTTCGTGGACGAGACCAACGGGTGTCTGAGTCGGATCGCCGAAGCGATCGCCACCCAGATGGAAGCCAAACGGTTCTCGTTCAGCAGCGCGGGGCTGGCAGCCGGCGCGGTGGACCCGCAGACCATCTGGTTCCTGGCGGAGAAGGGTGTTGATATATCCCATCAGGCTTCCAGAACCGTAGAGCAAGTTCCAGACTTCGACCAAATGCAGGTGATTGTGGCACTCTGCAAGGAGGCAGAAGGGGCTTTTCCGCACAAGCCGACCAAGACCCTGGGCTTGCACTGGTTGGTGCCCGATCCTTCCAAGGCGTGCGGCACGCCCGAAGAAGTCCGCGCTGAGTATGAAAGGGCTCACAAATCGCTAACCAACCATATCCGGGATCTGGTCCAGGCGATCCTCGGAAATGACCAGGAACCAACCCATGAAAGCACCAGCCCTACAATCTGATTCCCGGCTCGTGAAACCCGCGGTCAGGGCGCTGGTGGCCGCCATGCTGGCAGGACTGCTGCTCGGTTGCACGGGTTCGAAGCAACCTCAGAAGACCGTGATCCAAAACACCGGATCGGACACCATGGTCAACCTGGCGCAAGCCTGGGCGGAAGAATACGCCGAGGTGGATCCCATGGTCTCGGTGGAGGTGTCGGGCGGCGGCACGGGGACGGGCATCGCCGCCTTGATCAACGGCACTGTGGACATCGCCAACTGCAGCCGTCGCATTGAGTCCCAGGAGGTTGAGCAAGCGAAGAAGAACACTGGCAAAGAGCCCCGCGAGCTCACCGTCGGCTACGATGCCCTGGCCGTTTACGTGTACAAGACCAATCCGCTGGAGGAAATCAGGCTGGACCAGCTCGCCGAAATCTACGGAGAGGGCGGCAAAATCACGAAGTGGTCCCAGCTCGGCGTTTCGATGCCCGGGGGCGCCGACGAGATCATCCGGGTCAGCCGCCAAACGAATTCGGGGACGTACTATTATTTCCGCGAGGTGATTCTCGGCAAGGGCCGCGATTTCAAACTGGGCTCGCTTGACATGCACGGTTCCAAGGACGTGGTGGAGTTGGTTTCTAAGACCCCGGGCGCTATCGGCTACAGTGGCATGGGCTATGCCACATCCGAGGTCAGGACCCTGCGCCTCGCCAGGAAGTCGGGCGACAAGTCCTTCGCGCCCACGGTCGAGAACACGCTGAACCACACTTATCCGATTGCACGACCGTTGTTCATGTACACCCTCGGAGAACCCGCCGGCCCGGTGAAAAAGTACCTGGACTGGATTCAGTCCGAAAGCGGCCAGAAGATCGTGATCCAAAGCGGCTATGTGCCTCTGCCCAAAACGGGCGCGCAACCTTGAAAACGGATGGAAAAAGCTGCGAGGTCCATACAGAATCGACCACGGTGGGAAGTCCTCACTGAAACTGCGATTGAGTGGCTGATCCGACTGTGCGGCATCAGCGCCATCTTGTTTGTCTTTGGCATCTTCTTCTTCGTCTTCCGCGAAGGCAGCGGGTTCCTTTTTCACGGCTTCAACGTCCGCGAATTTTTCGGGAGCACGGAATGGTATCCGAATTCGCAGACTCACGTGCGCTACGGTGCGCTGGCGCTGATTGCAGGCACGGCCAGTGTCACCGTGCTGGCCATGTTGATCGCGGTGCCCTTCGGGATTGGGGCGGCAATTTTCATCTCCGAATTCTGCGGGCCACGCTTGAAGGAGACCCTGAAAATCACCATCGAACTGCTGGCGGCCATTCCCTCGGTGGTCTGGGGATTCATTGGGTTGACCGTGATGAATCCGCTGATCATCAACCTGTTCCACACCCCCATAGGTCTTAACGTGCTGAATGGCGGCTTGATTCTCGCCTTGATGAGTGTGCCGATCATCGTGTCGATCGGCGAGGACGCGCTGAAGGCGGTGCCCGACTCGTACCGCGAGGCGGCGCTGGCGCTGGGGGTGACGCGGTGGCAACTGGTGTACCGCGTGTTGCTGCCAGCGGCAAGAAACGGCTTGCTGGCAGCGGTGTTGCTAGGCATAGGGCGCGCCGTGGGCGAGACGATGGCGGTGCTCATGGCCACGGGACACGCGGTCCAAATCCCTACCAGTCTCTTGGACTCGGTGCGGACTTTGACCGCCACCATTGCCGCCGAACTGGGCGAGGCGCCAGTGCACTCGGACCATTACCAGGTGTTGTTTATCATTGGCGTCCTACTGTTCTCGATTACGTTTGTCGTCAATCTGGCCGCCGACCTTATCGTGCGAGGGGTTAGAAGCAAATGAAGAACTATTGCTTCAACGGGTGACGCGTTGTGTTTCGAGCCACTTCATTGACACGCCGCAAGCAGCTCAGCGAGTCCATGGCCAGGACGGTCTTCCTGCTGATGACTTTGCTGATGGTCGTGCCCTTGCTGTTGATCATCGGCTATCTGGTCTACCAGGCGTGGCCGATCCTGTCGCTGGACTTTCTGCTGACCAACCCGAAACACGGCATGCGGGCCGGGGGCATCTGGTCGCCGTTGCTGGGCACGATCTATCTGGTGGTCATCTCGCTGGCCGTCGCCACGCCCATCGGCATTCTCGCCGCAGTCTTCCTGAACGAATACGCACGTGACAACTGGTTCACCCGTGTCGTCAACCTCGCGGTCGTCAATCTCGCAGGTGTACCGAGCATTGTGCACGCGCTGTTCGGGCTGGGCGCGTTCGTGCTTTTCGCCCGACTGGGCAAATCCATCCTCGCGGCTTCCCTGACCCTGGCGATCATGACCCTGCCGGTCATCATCGCCAGCACTAAGGAAGCCTTGGCGGCGGTACCGAAGGCCTTTCGTGAGGCGTGCTGGAACGTCGGAGCCACCCGCTTGCAAACCATCCGCCACATCGTCCTACCCAACTCGATCAGCGGCATCCTGACTGGGGTGATCTTGCAGGTATCACGCGCCGCGGGCGAAACCGCGCCGATCATGTTCACAGGGGCGGTGTTTTTCAAGGCCATCCAGGAAGGCCACCTGTTCGCCTACGGCCTGTTCGACCAGTGCATGGCGCTGTCGATGCATCTCTTCACGATTTCCACGCAGGTGCCCGACGTGCCCAAGGCGCTGCCCTACGGCATCGCGGTGGTGTTGGTCAGCAGCGTTCTCGCGGTCAACGCCCTGTCGATCATCATTCGCGTCCGTCTGCGCTCGAGGAGAAAATGGTGACCCCCGGTCCCACGGTCGAGATTGCCAATCTGCGGGTGCGCTATGGACACCGCGAGGTTCTGAAAGGTATCAGCCTCGAGGTACAGCGGAACGAGGTTCTCGGCATCATCGGCCCGGCCCAGTCGGGCAAGACCACATTGCTCAGAATTCTCAACCGCACCCTCGACGACGTGCCCGGGGTCGTCATCACCGGCGCCGTCAAGGTGGATGGAGTGGACGTGCGCCAGGTGAAGGACGTTTTCGCACTGCGCCGCAAGATCGGCATGGTAGCTCCGCTGCCCGTCGGCCTCCCGCTCTCCATCTTCGATAACGTCGCCTTCGCGCCGCGCATGGCCGGCATTCGGAACCGTAGCGAACTTGAAGAACGCGTCGAGCGCTGTCTTCGGCAGGCCACCCTCTGGGACGAAGTGAAAGACCGCCTCCACAGCCTCGGCACCCGGCTGTCCGGCGGTCAGCAACAGCGGTTGACGATCGCCCGCGCCTTGTCGCACGACCCCAAGATTCTCTGCCTCGACGAGTTCTCCATCGCCATCGACCCCGTGACCACCATGCGCATCGAGAACGTGCTGAAGAACTTGCGCGCCCAGATGACCATCATCCTGGCCACCAATCTGGTTCAGCAGGCGCGGCGACTCGCTGACCGGACGGGCTTCCTACTTAACGGTGAACTGGTGGAACTGGATCGCACAGAGGTGATCTTTTCCGACCGCCCGGCCAACCGCAAAACCTACGATTACGTCAACGGAATGTTCGGATGAGCACCCCTGGACCCGCAGTTCATTACAGTATCGAAACCAACGACCTTAGTCTTTGGTATGGCAGCTTTCAGGCGTTGAAGAGTGTCTGCGTCAGCGTTCGTCATGGCCAGATCACCGCGCTGATCGGGCCCTCGGGGTGTGGCAAGACGACGCTGCTCCGTTGCTTCAACCGCATCAACGAGCGCTACGGTTACGTCACCACCACCGGCGTGATCAAGGTCCTCGGACAGAACATTTACGCCCCAGAGGTTTCGCTCATCGAGTTGCGCAAGGCGGTTGGCATGGTCTTCCAACGCCCTAACCCTCTGCCCATTTCCGTCTACGAAAACGTCGTCTTCGGCCTGCGCATCCACAGTAGCTACGCCTCTTTGAAGAAGTCGGAGTTGAACAACGCGGTGGAATCGGCCCTGCGCGAGGTGTTCCTCTGGGACGACCTGAAGGACCGGCTACACAGCCGCGCCACCACGCTGCAACTGGAGCAACAGCAGAGACTTTGCATTGCCCGGCTATTGCCGTTGAAGCCCGAGGTCATCTTGATGGATGAACCTTGCTCCACTCTGGACAGCGAATCCACGCTCGGCATCGAAGAGTTGATGCTCACCCTTGCCGGCCGCTACACCATCCTTGTCGTTACCCACAATATGGCTCAGGCCCGTCGAGTCAGTCAGGAGTGCGCTTTCATGCTGCTGGGCGAAGTCGTCGAACACGCTCGCACGGAGAATCTGTTCCTCACTCCCAAGGACTCGCGCACCGCCGACTACATCGAAGGCCGCTATGGCTAAGGCGCAGCGCTTGAAATCGCTGCCTTATCCGCAGGACATACCTAAGAAAAGAATCTCCGGGCGGGCCCATTGCTCAGTTGGTTAGAACAGCGGACTCATAATCCGCTCGTTAGGATTCGGGTTCGAGCATCTTCAGCAATTTACGGCGGCATCATTAGGGTCAAACGGCATCCTTCGGGCGCAGTCGGCAGAGTTTTGGGAAAGGAAATGGGCAACACCTCTGACGCTCATCGAAAGAATACTCTCTGCTGGCCCAAGACCCGCCCCCTTTCCCTCGCCAACCAGCGTGCGCGGGGGCCGTCCTCGCAATCAAGGGTCTCTGATGAACGCGCGGAAAGCGCGCGCCCTTGACTGCTCCGGGCGGTCCGCTGAAGAAAACCCTCTCCTGACATGAGGAAAAGGGCGAAATGCCAAGGGCAAAAGCCTGTTGGAATGTGGCTTTTCATCACCACATATGTGGTATATCCTTACCACATGCTGAACCTTCACTCTAAAACGCGCCAGCGGCTGCTGCGTTATTATTTCACAAACCCGACATCGCGCCACCATGTGCGGGACCTGGCGCAGCGGCTCGACGTTGATCCATCCAATCTTTCAAAGGAGCTTCGGCATCTCGAAAGCGAGGGACTCTTCACCTCGGAAACAAGCGGACGCCAGAAGTATTTTCGACTCAACCGAAAATATCCCCTGTTTGCTGAAGTCCGACGCATCGTCGAAAAAACCATCGGAACCGCTCCCCTCCTGGCAGAATCCCTCCAGCGCATTGAAGGAATACAGGAAGCCTATCTTTACGGCTCTTTTGCTCGGAACCAGCAGGACGTTGCTAGCGACATCGATGTCATCGTGATTGGAAACCCGAAAGGCACTATCCTCGCAAAGGCCATCCGCGCCCTTGAGCGCCAACTTGGGCGCGAGATAAATTACACGGTGCTCACGCGGAAGGAATTCGATTCGCGCCGCGCCCGCAAGGACGCTTTTCTAGAAGATATCTGGCACAATGAGCGGCTCCCACTTGTCGGTCCCGCATGAAGAAATCCAAACCACACACGACGGATTGGCCTCAGATCGGCCGCTTTCTACAGAGTGCCGAAAAGCGGCTTTCGTCTGCCCGCAAGATTCTCGAACTTGATGAAGAGGCTTGCCTTCAGCAAGCGTATGAAGCAATGCTACGCGCGTCGCTGGCCTTCATGTTCAGCCACGGCTTGCGGCCGCGCAGTCAGCCAGGCCATCACATTGTGATTATCGAATTCGTCGCGCAACACCTCGACAAGAAACACGCCGGACTGCTAACCGTCTTTGATCGTCTCCGCCGCAAACGCAACACAGCGCTTTACGACGACACCGGATTTGTTTCTCGGCATGACGCGGAAGAAGCCATCACAACGGCGCGCGACTACCTCGCGGTGATTGGCGCGGACATCGATGCCCGCAGGCCCAAAGCTTGAGGTGCCAAATCGGAGCCTCAAGCTTGGGTGGCACGATCACATGTAGACACTGGTTCCCGAAATTAGCTTATTCCGTTGTCCAACCATTAGCTTATTGTGTCGAGCAAACATTAGCTTTTTCTGCGAATGATCGACATGGATCAGGGCGTGCCGGACTTCGCCCGGCCAAGCTCTACTCCCCGGGCTTCAGGCCGTGCAGCGCGAGGCAGTGTTCCTCGCTCATTTCCCCATCTGCAAATACCCCGCCCTCATCTCGAACCACAATTCCTGCCAGCGCTCGCGCATGCCCAGAAGCGCGATCCAGGGCAACCAGCCCTGGCTAAGGAAGCGGAACACGGCGCCCGGCTTGCCGCCGCTTGTGTCACGGCGCTTCATGCAGGACAATTACAAGCAAATTACGGCGTGCAAATACAAGCCCATTGTGTCACGGCGCTTGCGCTCGATCGCGAAGGTGACGCGAGGTTTGGGTATTCATCAGGCATCGCTATCTGCAAGCCTATGGAATCTTGGCGAGCGCGTAGGTCGTGCTGCGGCCGCCTTCAGGATTGCGGACAAGGATGCCGCGGTCGACGAGAGGCAGGATGTCGCGGAGCGCGGTGTCGTGGGAACATTTCGCGAGCTTCGCGTATTTCATTGTAGTAAGTTTCCCATCGAACCCTTCGAGCAAGCGGTTGAGCACAAGACGCTGGCGCGTATTCAGCGGGGAATCCCCAACGGCGTCCCAAAAGCGCGCCTTCGAGAGGACGTTTCCGAGAGTGGCTTGAGCGCCTTCGATGGCGCGGCCGAGGCATGCGAGGAACCAATCCATCCAGGGCGTGACGTCCATCGTCGCTTTCCCCGTCCGCTCCAGGATGTCGTAATAAGCGGCGCGCTCCTGCCTGATTTGCGCCGACATGCTGTAGAAGCGTTGCGAACTCTGCTCGGAGCGCGCCAGCGCCAGATCGGCAATGGCCCGCGCGACGCGCCCGTTGCCGTCGTCGAAGGGGTGAATGGTCACGAACCAGAGATGGGCAAGCCCGGCCTTTACCACCCAATCGGTCTCGGCATTTCCATTGAACCAATCGAGAAAATTCCGCATCTCCGAGTCGACTCTTTCAGCGGCCGGCGCCTCGAAATGGACGCGCTCCCGCCCGGCCGCGCCGGAGACGACCTGCATGGGACCGCTGCTGTCATCGCGCCAGGCGCCCACCCTGATCCGTCTCATGCCGCTCCGGCCGGTCGGAAACAGGGACGCGTGCCATGCGAACAACCGTTCTGCGGTGAGCGGTTGCTCGTAGTTGCGCGTGGCGTCCAGCATCATTTCAACGACTCCCTCCACGTCCCGGTCCGCGGCTTTCAGCCCGCCGATGTCCATGCCAAGGCGGCGCGCGATCGAGGAACGGACCTGCTCTGCGTCCAGCTTTTCCCCCTCGATTTCGCTGCTCTTGAGCACATCCTCGGTGAGGGTCCGGAGGACAGCTTCCTGACGCAGCTTGAAGCCAAGAGTTTCCATGCGGCCCAGCAGACGGCCCTGCTCGTGGCGGACGCCGGCCAGCCGTTCCGCCAAGCTCTCGTGGTTCCAGCGAAACCGGGGCCAGTCTTCCTGGGTGTGGATGAAGTCGTCCATTCTACGCACCTCTTGCGTAGATTATAGCCTCTAATCTACGTAGGATGCAAGTATCCTACGCACAAAATGCGTCGAATAGGGCCCCGATTCACCGCATAGCAGGTTCGGTTGGATTCCGGACAGCTTGGCTTACCTCGCTGAAGGCGTTGCGTCTGCCGGGCGCGAGGCCCCGCTGCTCTCCGCTCATCCGCCATCTGCAACGCCTGGTGGCTTCTTTCCCGGACTCCTAAAGCGACACAACCAAGCACCCACACTTGACGCACAAAAGCCCTCTGCCGCGAGCGTGCAATGAATTTCGTTTTCTCCTATACTTATAGGGCGGGCCCATAGCTCAGTTGGTTAGAGCAGCGGACTCATAATCCGTTGGTCGCAGGTTCGAGTCCTGCTGGGCCCACCATCTCTCCTCAAACAGACTAATGTTAGAAGCCCTGATGTTCAGTCCGCGCAATTATCTCGTTCTGCAAAGCCGTGGTTAAGTCGCAGAAATAGTCGCTGTAGCCGGCAACCCGGACGATCAGGTCGCGATACTTCTCCGGGTTTTCCTGAGCGGCACGAAGAGTCTCTGCGGTAACCACATTGAACTGGATATGGTGCCCGTCCAGCTTAAAGTAAGAACGCACCAGGTGTGCCAGCCTGTCGATTCCCTCTTCGCCTTCGAGTAGTTGTGGCGTGAACTTCTGGTTCAACAGGGTGCCGCCGGTGCGGGCGTGATCCATCCTCGCCGCGGATTTGAGTACAGCAGTGGGGCCGCGCCGGTCCGCGCCCTGCACCGGAGAGATGCCGTCCGACAGCGGCTCATACGCCTTCCGCCCATCGGGTGTGGCCCCGGTTACAGACCCAAAATAGACGTGGCAGGTGGTTGAAAGGTAATTCACACGATAGTTGCCGCCCTTGGTGTTCTTCCGGCCGTTTACCTCAGCGTAAAAGGCATTGAACAAGTCCGTTAGAAGGGCGTCCGCATACTCGTCATCGTTGCCGTACTTGGGGGTCTTGTTCAAGAGCACTTGCATGGTTCTTTCATGCCCCTTGAAATTGGCTTCTAACGCTTCGAGCAGTTCCGCCATCGTTACGTCCTTACGATCAAAGACGTGATAGCGAATTGCAGCCAAGCTATCCGTGCAACTGCCTGGACCCACGGCCATGATGTAAGTGGTGTTGTAGCGAGGGCCACCATCGTTGTAATCCTTGCCTTTTGCAATGCAGTCTTCGATGAGCAGCGAGAGGAAAGGAGCGGGCATATACAGGGCGTAAATCCGCTCGATGATGTTGTTTCCCCTCACCTTGATTTCAATGAAGCGGTGCAACTGCTTCCGGTACGCGGCAAACAACTCATCGAAGGAACTAAAGTTCCGCGGATTGCCAGTCTCCAGCCCGATGCGCTTGCCGGTACGGGGATCGAGTCCGTTGTTCAGCGTGATTTCAAGCACCTTAGTCAGGTTGAAGTAACCGGTAAGGATATAGGCTTCCTTGCCAAATGCCCCCGTCTCCACGCAGCCGGAGGTTCCTCCGGTGCGGGCGTCTTCAATCGACTTCCCTTGCCGCAGCATCTCCTCCACCACCAGGTCGGCGTTGAAGATCGAGGGTTGTCCCCAACCTTTACGGATAATCTCGATGCCGCGCTTAAGGAAGCGCTCCGGGCTCTTCTTGCTCAACTGCAAGTTCGAAGACGGTTGAAGCAGCCGCATTTCGTCGACCACCTCGAGGATCAGGTAAGTGAGTTCGTTGACGCCATCCGAGCCATCCGCTTTCAGGCCTCCGTTGTTGATGTTGGCAAAGTCGGTGTAAGTGCCGCTCTCCGCAGCCGTCACGCCGACCTTGGGCGGCGCGGGCTGATTGTTGAATTTCACCCAAAAGCATTCGAGCAGTTCTTTGGCCCTGTCACGAGTGAGCGTTCCGTCGGCGAGACCCTGCTCGTAAAAGGGGTAAAGATGCTGGTCCAACCTCCCTGGGCAGAAGGAGTCCCAGGTATTCAGTTCGCTGATTACGCCCAGGTGCGTGAACCAGTAGGCCTGCAAGGCCTCCCAGAAATCTCGCGGTGCATGTGCAGGAACATGCCGGCAGACGTCCGCAATTTTTCTAAGCTCGGCTTGGCGTTGAGGATTCGATTCATTGGCTGCCATCTCCTCGGCTTTTTCGGCATGTCGCCCAGCGAAACATATGACGGCGCCGGCGGCTGTCCACATCGCCCTTAGCTCCTCTTGCTTAACGAAAGCCTCGGGATCATTCAGGAAGTCCAGGCGGCTGAGACTCGCTTCGACTTCGGATTTCAGGTCAAGCAGACCCTTACCGTAGATGACATCTCCCAACGCCGTGTGGCCTGGGGCACGCTGCTCCATGAACTCCGTAAAGATGCCGGCCACGTAGGCATCTTTCCATTCCTGAGACATCTCCTGAAAAATGAGGTCGCGTATCGAGCGGCCTTGCCAGTAAGGGATGATCTGTTCGCGTTGAATGGTCTTCGCTTCTGCATCGACATGGTAGGAGATCTTCGGGCGCGAATCGAGGATCTCGAGGTCTTCCATGCTGTGGCAGCAGAGTTCGGGATAGGTGGGCGCAGCCTTGGGCGAGGGGCCACGCTCGCCCACAATCAGCTCGTCGCCGCCAATATAAATGTTCTTATTCTCCATCAAATGCCGCAGCGCCTGGGCCCGTAGGATTGGGACTGAAGCGGTACGGCAATCTCGATAGTACTCCGTCATGAGTGCTGCCCTCTCTAAGGACAGTGCGGGCTCGGCCTCGAGGCTTCTCTGCCGCAATCTTGCTACTCGTTCGTTCATCGTCAGCCACCTATTTTCACATTGAAGCCCGCTCCCTCAAACTCTCGTGCTATTTCTTCCACCAGGCTTGGAGGAGGGGCTTTCACATCTTCCAGACGAAAACCCAGACCCAGTCGCTTGTATTTCTCGGTTCCAGTTTGATGGTACGGCAATAGATGGATATGCCAGAGGTGAAGCCGCGAGAGCAACGCGACCATCTGCCGGATGTTCTCGCTATCATCATTTATTTCGGGAATGACAGGGAAACGCACAACCACCGGCTTCTTTCGTTGCGCAAGGGCCTCTAGGTTCGCCAGAATGGAGTCATTGGGCACACCGGTGTACTTTTTGTGTTTCAACGGATCGATAATCTTCAAGTCGAATAAGAACAGGTCCACCTTCTCACTGAGGTCGAGCACCAACTCCTTCTTTGCCAAACCGCACGTTTCGACAACCGTGTTGATACGTTTTTCGCGGCACGCATCGAGGAGTGAATCGAGGAAGCGCGGCTGCGCCAGGGGCTCGCCGCCGGAGAAAGTAACGCCGCCGCCTGATTCATCCCAGAAGATCAGGTCTCTTTCTATGTCACGGATCGCTTCCGAAACCGTCATCCAGCGCCCGGCCACCTTTCGGGCTGCGCTCGGACACGTCTCGGCACAGGTTCCGCAAACACGACATGCTGCTGTGGTGTGGATTACACCATTCCGGCGCAGGATCGCCCCATGGGGACAAACCTGGATGCAGTCTCCGCAACCCATGCAGCGGTTCTCGAAGAACATCAGGTTTGGCTTGGGGCTCTGGCCCTCAGGATTGTGGCACCACCAGCAAGACAGGGGACACCCTTTGAAAAAGACCGTGGTTCGAATGCCAGGGCCGTCGTGCAGGGAATAGCGCATGATGTCAAAGAGGAGGCCAGAAGGCTCCGCCGAAGAGGCGTTGGCGGCCTCGCGACAAACTCCGGGTTGGTCGTTTACTCGAATCATCTATCTAACACTAAGAGGTAGCGCAGAGTCTCGTTTTCCAGAGACTCTGCGGCTTTTCCTTCAAATTCGCGTTCGTTCATCCACGGGTGGCGCATACGTCCCGAAGGTTTTTGTCGGGATGTATGCGCCTCTGGGTGATGCGTCACGGCACTGTATCCATGGCCAAGGATGATTGAGGCCGCAATGGCGCTTCAGCTTGAACACGCGAACATTATACCGTTCCTGGGTCGTCGCAAACATGCCGACAAAAACCTTCGGCTGGCGCCCCGACAGTCGGGGCGTTTCGGCAAGTTTGCAGCTTGTCCCAGGCCACCCGCCGGTAGCCAATCAACAATTCAGCCTTCACACTTCATACTTCAACCTTGCCTGGCCCCCACCGCCTGTCACGTAAAACCTGGGAGCTAAAACCCACTTTTTCGCTTCGATCTGCTCATTTTTGCACTCAAAATTGGGTTCGTTTTGGGTTCGTTTTTCGCTCCCAAGAACGCTAAGTGCTGTGTTTTCAACACATCCTTAGGTTCGTTCCCTCTATTTAGTATCTTGTTTGCAGTTTCTTGCCGTTTTCCGCCCCCTGCGGGCCGCTTTCGAATCTCCTTCCCGCGCTCTGTGCCGGCACTCTCCATAGGTCAACCGAGATAGGCTACCATTTTTCCAGCCTGGTGTCAAGAGCAGAAGCGCGGGAATCGCTCGAACGGAAAAAACCCCTCACCCGGCTCGCTACGCTCGCCACCCTCTCCCCAAGGGAGAGGGCTGCTCTCCGATGTGTTTTCCGCGCCAGCCGGCGGTCTGGGGCAACGAAGCGACGGAACTGAGCAGTATACCAAAAGTACTATTGACCTAGTACCTTCGTGCTATAGACTTTGAGAGGCGCTATTTTGACGAGATCGAGAAGGCCATCGGAGCCCCGGAGGGCCGCATGAGGTTTAGCCAGCCGACACACGGCACAGGACGAGAACTCGAGAAGGTGGCTCGGTCGCTATTCCCGAAAGCAACTCTGCTGGCCACGGCCCTCTTTATCCTTAGCTTACACAGGATCTTCGAGTATTCTCTGTCAGCATTTCCTCTGGTTCCTACGCTGCTTAGCTGGGGGGCCATTCTTGCGGTTGCATGGGTTCTGGCCATGCAAATCATCGAGTGTGCCGGATACGCGGTGGAAGCCATTTCGGACTTAGTCGTAAAGGTTCTGCGATCCGTTCGTCGGATCGCTGACTGCTGGCACCGGGATTGACTACGACTTGGAGCGCCCATGTCTCGCAAATGACACCACCACGCAGTGGACCGCAATTCGGCATGAATTCTTTTTTGAAGGAACGAAGCTTAAATGTTATTGAAAACAAAGCGTCACCACGGAAAACCCGGGCCACGAAGCTTGAATGTTATCGAAAACGAATGTGCTTAGCCCCGCAAACCGGGAATGTTATTGAAGAGAAAAACGACTTAGTTAGGACAATGGGATGTTGAGAGCGCTCTCGGGCAAGCACCGCATGGGGTGGTAAACTAGGTGAGGAGACTCGATGCGCGAATTTCCCTCGCCACAGGAAATCCTCAAACTCTTCGAGCATGACCCGCAGCGAACTTACCGTCTGCGCGAGCTGGTGCTTGAGTTGGGGTTGCGCTCGAGCCAGGCGCGCGAGTTGAAAAGCGTTCTGAAAGATCTCGCCCGCGGCAGGAAACTTGTCTACCTGAAGAAAAATCACTATGCGTTGGTGCACAAGGGCCGCCACGCCGCGTCAGAAGCTCCCGGACGCAGCATTCCCCCTGCGCGCCCCTCGAAATCCCCCAATGTGGTGAGTGGCCGCTTGATCGGACACCGCGCCGGCTACGGCTTCGTCGTGCCGGACGTTCCGCTGGCGGGCACCGACCTCGACATCTTCATTCCACCGGATGGCATGGGTTCAGCCTTGCACGGCGACCGCGTGGAAGTGCATGTGCAGCGGTCTACCAAGAGCTTTAGAGGCGAACCCCGGATGGAAGGCCGCGTCATTCAAGTCACCGAGCGCGCGCAGAAGACCGTGGTGGGCCAATTCCACTGCGGGCCGCAATACAACTACGTGATGCCGTTCGACCAGCGAATTCCCTTCGAGATTGTCATTCCGCATGGCCAGGAATTCCCTGAGGTAGGGGCGGTTCGCGATCCGCCCCTACAAGCCGGGACGCTCAGCCGCCACCGCCAATTCGGCGGGGAATCCGAGGGACGCTCTGCCGTAGCGCCGGTCCCGCGCCTGCGGGACCGGCAGAGTGCCCGCGACCTCGACGAGCTGATTGTGGACGTCGAAATTACCGACTACCCTCGTCCCGCCGCCCCGGCGCGCGGGCGCGTGCTCGAGGTCCTGGGCCGCCGTGAGGAGTTCGGCGTGGACGTGGAAATCATGATCCGCAAGTTCCACCTGCCGCATCGTTTTCCAGCCGAGGTGCTGGCGGAGGCGAGCGCCGCGCCAAAGGACATCCCCGAGCGCGATCCCGCCCTGCGGGACCGCCGCGACTTTCGCGGCCTGCCCATCGTCACCATTGACGGCGAGACGGCCAAGGATTTTGACGACGCCGTGTACGTGGAGCGACTGGCCTGGGGCAATTACCTGCTTCATGTTCACATCGCCGACGTGGCCCACTACGTCCGGCCCGGCTCGGCGCTCGACCGTGAAGCGCGCTTGCGGGGCACCAGCGTCTATTTCCCCGACCGCGCCGTGCCCATGCTGCCTCTGGAGCTTTCGAGCGGCATCTGCAGTCTGAACCCCCACGTGGACCGGCTGGTGATGTCCGCGCTGCTGGAAATTGATCCCGAGGGACGCCTGGTGGGATGCGAACTCCTGCCCGGAATCATCCGCAGCGCCGAGCGGATGACCTACACCGCCGTGCGCGACATCCTCGCCGGCGAGCCCGCCGCCTGCCAGCGCTACGCTGCCCTGCTACCGAATTTTGAGCGGATGGGGGAGCTGGCGCGCCTCCTCGCTCGCCGCCGCGAGGACCGCGGCTCGATTGACTTCGACCTCCCCGAACCCGAAATCGAGTTTGACGAGCATGGCCGCATGACCGGCATTACGCGCTCGGAGCGCAACTTCGCCCACCGCATCATCGAGGAGTTCATGCTGGCGGCGAACGAGGCCGTGGCGTCATACCTCGAGGGCAAAGGCATTCCCTCGCTTTACCGCATCCACGAGAAGCCCGACGCGAAAAAAGTGATTGAGTTCGAGGAGATCGCCGCCACGTTCGGCTACTCGCTGGGCATCGAGTTGCCCGCCGCGCGGCGCACTCGATTGCGGCTTCGCGACGAGCGCGACCGCTACCCGCGCTTTCACGAAGCGATCGAGGGCGAGCTCAAGATCAGCCCTTTCAATTACCAGCGGCTCACCAAGCGCCTGGAAGGCAAACCCGAGGAACGGATTCTTTCCTACCTGATGCTGCGCTCGCTCAAGCAGGCCCGCTACTCGGAGGAAAACGTCGGCCACTTCGCCCTGGCTGCTTCAACCTACACTCATTTCACTTCGCCCATCCGCCGCTATCCGGATTTGATCGTGCACCGGATTTTGAAGGCCGCGCTCACGCAGGAGGGAGGCAGCGTCCGCATCGTGCTTGGTAGGGAAGGACTCCGCCCTCCCGCGAGCCCCAATCCCGAAAGGCCCAAGGCGGGCGGGCAAAGCCCGCCTCTCTCTGGTGCGGCGTTCGTCCATCCGCAGGAATTGCACGCCCTGGGGCTTGAAACTTCCGAATCGGAGCGCCGCGCCGCCGATGCCGAGCGCGAGCTGATGGAATGGAAGAAGGTCTCCTTCATGGCGCAGCACGTCGGCGACGAGTTTGAGGCGCTCATCATCGGCCTGATCAAGCAAGGGTTTTTCGTGGAACTGACGGACCTCTTCGTGGAGGGCTTCGTCCCGCTCTCCAGCCTCGACGACGATTCTTACGTCTATCGCGAACGCCTGCGCGCCATCATCGGCCAGCACTCGATGCGCGCCTTTCGCCTCGGGGAGCGAATCCGCGTGTGCCTGGTCCGCATCGACCGGTCGGAAAATAAGCTGGAGTTCTCTGTGGCGGAGTGATGTCAGTACCGGGTATCATTCCTTTTTGGACTTTCACTCTCAAGAGGAATCCTACAGGCACCGTGAACATAGACGAACAACTTGCTTACCTTACTAAGGGCGCGGAGGAGACTATCCGCGTGGAAGAACTTAGAGCCAAGCTCGAGCGCTCGGCCCAGACTGGGAAGCCGCTCCGCGTCAAAGTGGGTTTTGACCCCACGGCTCCGGACATTCATCTCGGCCACACGGTCGTGATCCGCAAGATGAAACACTTCCAGGATCTCGGTCACACGGTCATCTTTCTCATCGGCGACTTCACCGGCTTGATTGGCGACCCGTCCGGGCAGAACGTTACGCGCAAGCCGATAACGCCCGAGCAGGTGGCTGCCAACGCCGAGACCTACAAGAAACAGGTCTTCAAGATTCTCCATGCGGAAAAGACCGTGGTGGATTTCAACAACCGCTGGCTCGGCAAGCTCACGGGGCGGGACTGGATCACGCTCTGCTCCAAGTACACGGTGGCGCGAATGCTGGAGCGCGATGACTTCTCAAAACGCCTCAAGGAGCAGCGCCCCATCGCCATCCACGAGCTTCTCTATCCCCTGGCTCAAGCCTACGACTCCGTTGCCCTCGAAGCGGATGTAGAGTTGGGCGGGACCGATCAGAAATTCAATCTGCTGGTGGGGCGTGCGCTCCAGCAAGAGTACGGACAGGAATCGCAGGTCATCATGACCATGCCGATTCTCGAGGGACTCGACGGCGTCCAGAAAATGTCGAAGTCACTGGGCAATTACGTCGGCATCAACGAGGCGCCCGCCGAAATGTTCGGCAAGCTGATGTCAATTTCCGATGACTTGATGTGGCGGTATTACCTGCTCCTAACGGATATGACACCGGCGCAGATCGAGGAGCTTAAAACGGCAGTTGCTTCGGGCAACCTCCATCCGCTTGAGGTCAAGAAATCTCTGGCTCGCCACATCATCACGGATTTCCACGACGCCGAAGCGGCAGCCCAAGCTCAGCGAGACTTCGAAGCCCAATTCAGGGACAAGGGCCTGCCGTCTGTGGTCGAGCAGTTCCCATTTCCGCTTGGAAGCAAGCGAAAACTATTTCGTTTGCTGGTGGATATGGGCCTGTTCCCTTCAAACTCCGAAGCCCAGCGAAAGATCAAGGAAGGCGCCGTCTACATGGCGGCCGGCGACTCAAAGCAACCCGACTGGAAACGACTCACCGACCCGACCTGGGATTTCGACCCCCATCAATACCCCGTGGTGATCTTCCGGATCGGCACGCGACCGCCTGTGAAGGTGGTGTTCGGAGGTTAGAGACACAAGGACCGTTTTCAGCCGCTGATCTTTCCACTTTCATCTGGGGCGCTTGACATTGCCTTCAGTCTTTTGCATCCTTTCTGTTCCCACCCATGCGGATTATTATTCTTCTCAATCCTAACGCGGGCCGAGGCAAAGCACGCATCATGTTGCGCGAGGCGCTCGCGGTCATGCGGCGCGAAGGCGTCGAGATCGACGCGCAAGAGAGCCGCGATGCGCAGCACCTGCTGGCACTAGCGCGCCGGGCAGCGGCTGAAAAACCTGACGCCATCGTTTCGCTCGGTGGTGACGGCACGCACCACTACGTCCTGAACGGGATCGTGGGGAGTGAAATCCCGTTGGGGATTATTCCCGCTGGGAGCGGGAACGATTTCGCGAAGGGCTTGGGAATTCCTACCCAAGCGCGCGCGGCTGCGGAGGTGCTGCGCGCCGGCAACACTCGCCGGATCGACCTGGGGCGGGCGGGAAACACGGTTTACGGCTGTATTGCCGGAGCAGGTTTTGATTCGGTTGTAACCCGGTATGCCAACGAGCGCGTCCGCCGCCTGCGCGGCCCGTGGGCGTATGCCTGGTCAATTCTCCGCTGCCTCAAGTCGTATCGTCCGGAGCCGCTCAAGATCGTCTCAGACGTTCAGGAGTTCTCGGGAGATGTGGTCTTTGCCGTGGTGGGAAACAACGTTTCCTACGGAGGGGGAATTCATCTTACGCCGCGAGCAAAACTCGATGATGGCTTATTGGACGTCTGCGTCGTCCCTTACATGGGGAAATTGGAACTCTTGCACTGGATCCCTCGCGCTTACCGCGGGGAACACCTAAGACATCCTCGCATCATCTACTTTCAAGCCCACAAGGTCTCCTTGAGCACTACCTCCCGTCTGGAGCTTTTCGGGGACGGAGAGTTCATGCAGGAACTCCCCGCGACGATTGAGATTGTCCCACGCGCGCTACCTGTGATTGTGCCCGTGACATCTTCACCGCGCTCGACGCCCACGAGGGATGCGATTTGAGAGGAGCCTAAGAGCCTGGCGGGGGGATGGTCAGGTTTATGACCAGCTTCCTGCGAGTATCCACGGAATTGACCTGTCTGGTTTCCGAAGACACACCTTTGAAGCTGGCCTGAATCTCGTAATCCTGATGCGGATCGAGGTCGGAGAACTGATATTGCCCATTGGCCCTCGTGTATATGGCCACAGTTCTTCCCGTCTGGAGGTTCTTGAGCGTCACGGTGGCGCCGTTAATTCCGTTCTCGGCCTTGTCCGTCACCGCGCCACTCACCGTCTTAGTGGTCGGGGCCTTTTGCTTCGCCGTCAGACCCGGAGCGTGGAGCAGCCAGGCAACAGCAAGCACGCCGCACAGGACGCGAACGCCCCAACTGATCCTCCGCGTCGAGAAGCGGCTCGAGCGAGCTCGCAACAACGGGAGGGCAAAAATCGATGGGAGACGAGTGCTCAAATTACCAGCCCTCCTCTTCTTCTTCCTCGCCCGCTACCAATTCCAGCTCCACGGGATTTGTGTTCACAACTTGCAGTTCAGCTCCGCACTCGGGGCAGTCCATCGTCTGCCCTTCTTCGACATCATCTTCGATGTCAATTGCGGTACGGCATTCGGGACAATAGGCCATGCCTCACCCCCTGGCAACGTATGCTTCACCCGCAAGAGAAAAGTCTAGAACATTTCCCGAAACGCTGTCCAGCGCTTCGAGAATCTGGTAGTAGGGCCGGACCCGCCTTGCGGGAGAGGAGGCGGCCCCCACATTCGAATTGGGACACCACCGTGAATCTGCTGAAGACTCGTTAGCGATGCGCCGGCTCGAGCTGGATATGTTACCTGTCAAGGCCCCCACGTCAATTCAAGCACAATTACCCGAAATGGACTTTTTGAAATTCCGCACAATTGGCTCTTCCCATTGTGGGGTGTGAAGGCTACCCTAATGGGGAGCTGGAGGAAAGCCATTCCAGGGGCTGGGTGTTGGGGGCTAGGGGCTGGGGAAGAACAGTTGGCAGGGGCGGGAAGGCAGAGAGCAATTCCAAATTCAAAATCCAAGATTGCCCCACCCCTCGCACACGTTTTTCAATGATTCAATGGCTCAATGAATCAATCACTCAATGCTATTGCGAGGTGCCTAATGAAAGAAGGTTATAGGTTTGAAACCTTGGCGGTCCACGCCGGGGAATCCCCGTGCCGTGTGACCGGAGCGCTCGACACGCCCATATATCAATCCACGACTTTTGTATCCGCCGATGCGGATGAGATGGCCGCCGTATACGGTGGAGAGAAGCCCGGTTACATGTACACGCGTTACGGTAATCCCACCGTGCACGCGCTGGAAGAAAAACTGGCCGCGCTGGAGTGCGGCGAAGCCGCCCAGGCTTTTTCCTCGGGGATGGCCGCCATCTCCTCGGCCATCCTGGGATACGTCCGAGTGGGCGACCACGTGGTTGCGGCACGATCGCTCTACGGGGCGGCGTACGACTTCCTCAACAAGAAACTCCCCAACCTGGGCGTTTCCACGACATTTGTTCAGTCCACGCGTGTCGAAGAGTTCGAGAAGGCTATTCGGCCCAACAGCAAGTTGATCTACTTCGAAACTCCCAGCAATCCCATCCTCGAGATCCTCGATATCGCGGCTCTCGCTCAACTCGCCCGCGCGCGCGGCATTCCCTCCATGATGGACAACACCTTTGCTTCACCGGCTCTCCAGCAGCCTCTGAAGATGGGTGTGACGGTCGTCCTTCACTCCGCCACCAAGTACCTGTGCGGTCACGGCGACGCCATGGGCGGGGCGGTGATCGGCCCCAAAGGTTACATTCGCCATCTCAATCAAGAAATCATTCGCGACTTCGGCGGATGCCTCAGTCCATTCAATGCCTGGCTGATTCTGCGAGGCATCCGCACACTCCACCTCCGCGTGCCTGCTCAATGCTCCAATGCCCAGAAGATTGCAGAGTTTCTCGCTAACCATCCCCGGGTTGAGCGGGTAAACTTCCCGGGCTTGCCCAGCCATCCCGGTCACGATGTGGCCAAGAAGCAGATGAAGGCTTTCGGGGCCATGATGAGTTTTGAAGTGAAAGGAGGATATGAGGGCGGAAAGAAAGTCATGGATGGGGTGAAGATTTTTGCCCGTGCCGCAAGTCTCGGCCACACCCACTCGTTAATTGTTCATTCCGCGTCCACGAGCCACCGCGCGGTTCCACGCGAGCAGCGGTTGGCCATCGGCATTACTGAAGGGTTGGTGCGGCTCTCGGTAGGCATAGAAGCAGTGGAGGATCTGATCCAGGACCTCGATCAGGCCCTGGCTTTCTCAACTCTCTAGCGGCGCTCCCTTCCGCGCTGGAAGCGCCGCTCAGGAAAACCCCAGCACGATGTAACGAGATCCCCGCTTGCCGGGGTTTCAGGCTCCTCCCGCCTGAAGCCGCTTTAGCAACCCGGAGATGGCGCACGGCCTGGAACTCACATTATCCCGAATTCGTGTGTTGAACGAGATGGCTGGTCCCGTTGAATGGAAGAACCCCTCACCCGCCCTCCTCCGTCGGGCACCCTCTCCCCAGGGAGAGGGCTATCATTTGTGGGCCGCGTTGAAGTTACGAAAACCGCCCTCTCCCCGGGGAGAGGGTGGCCCGCTGCCGGCGCTTTCACCAGCCGGAGCGGGCCGGGTGAGGGGTTACTTAGGAGGGACTCGACGCTCAGAGTGAAGGGTTCCACTATTGAACTATCCTGTTGATCACTGCCGCTGCAAATTCTTCCGTCGTACTGCTGCCGCCCAGGTCAGGAGTGCGGACACGTCGCTCCCCAGTCACTTTCTTGAGAGCCTCAAGAATGCGCGTGCCTGCTGCTGGTTCTCCAAGATGCTCCATCATCAACGCCGCGGTCCAAATGGCGGCGATGGGGTTCGCGATGCCACGCCCAGCGATGTCCGGGGCGCTGCCGTGCACGGGCTCGAACATGGGAGGACCGATCCGCTGAGCTGGGTTCAGGTTGGCACTCGCCGCAAGGCCGAGGCTTCCTTGCAGAGCCGCGCCAAGGTCGGTGAGGATATCTGCAAACAGGTTCGAGCCCACCACCACGTCCAGGCTTTCCGGGTGATTAATCATACGGGCGGCGAGCGCATCCACATGGTAGTTTGCCACCTGGACGTCGGGATAATCCCTGGCGACCTCGTAGAGCACTTCATCCCACAAGACCATCGTGTAGGCCATGGCATTCGACTTGGTGGCGCTTGCCAGGCGCTTGCGAGGCCGATTGCGTGCCTGCTGGAAGGCATAGCGAATCACGCGCTCCACGCCCTTGCGCGTGAAAATGGACTGCTGGACCGCAACTTCATCGGGAGTGCCGCGCTTGAACCTGCCGCCGACGCCACAGTATTCTCCCTCCGTGTTTTCACGAATGAAGAGCATCCGAATGTCGTCGGCCCCCTTCCCACGCAGCGGCGGCTCGAGGCCGGGGAGAATTTCAATGGGGCGCAAATTGACGTACAGGTCAAACCCGAAGCGAATGCGCAGCAAGAGTTGGCGGAGCGATACGTGATCCGGGACCGTCGGATGTCCAATGGCACCGAGAAGAATGGCGTCGAACGAGCGAAGCTGTTCAAGCCCGTCCTCCGACATCATGCGGCCGGTGCGGAGATAGTACTCGCATCCCCACTCGAATGCTTCGAAGGACAGGCTGAAGCACTCGTCCAAAATCCTTGCCGCCGTTTGCAGGACTTTAACGGCGGCAGGAATCACTTCCTTACCGATCCCGTCACCGGGAATAAGGGCGATATGGTAATGCTTGTTGGCCATGGCGAACTCCTTTACGGAACCGGGAGTCTCAAGCTCAATTAGTGTACAATCTTATGCTTTTGAGGCAAGCGGACACAGCACCCTGTTGGGGATGACACGGCTCCGTCAAACTTGATGTGCTGGGCGTGCCAACCGGGTTTTCCTCGAGCCAGGATGCACTGACCTGCGGCTCCGCCGCCCGCTGTGCGGAAAGGCTTTGCCTTTCCGTGGGACTTGTGCCCTGACTGACCCCTCGCCTCGGCTGGAAGGCCGAGCCTTCCAGCCGAGGCGAGGGGAAGGAAGGGGGCGGGTATGGCCGGAAAGCCAGAGGCTTTCCGCACAGCAGGCGGCGAAGCCGCGTTAAGCACTCGAAGAGTTCGTTGACTTTGACGCGACCCTGTTCGAATGAGAGGCAAAGAGCATTGAGGTCAGGGCAATTTAAAGCGATCATCACCGACAGTCATTTCTGGGTGCCGGCGGTTGTCCTGATTCTTGGTACTCTGCTTCTTGTTTACCTTCATTGAGAGGATACCCACCTGTCCACAAGAGCCGGAACTCCACCTCAAACCAGAGCTCGTTCGCTGCACGTGGTTGGGGTGTTTTCCGGTCTCGCTGCCGGCGCTTGGCTTGGGGGAGCGGAAGCTCCGACGAAGCTAGTGACCGTGGGCTTATCACCGTATGTGATTTCGCTCACCATGGTCGCGGGTGTGTTCGTTGCCCGTTGGACGCTTCCCACCGTCCTGAAAGGCACGGGTTACGTATTCCATGACCTCCGGGCAAGAGCTCATCTGGTGATTTGGGCGATCCTTGCAGGGGCCCTGTGGGCGGTTGCAAATACCCTGACGGTTTTCGCCATACGGGACGTGGGGCTCTCCGTGGCTTTCCCGTTATGGAACATCAACAGCCTGGTGGGTTTGTTCTGGGGATGGTTTTTGTTCAACGAGCTGCGCGGCGCGGGTGCCCGCCAGTCGATGAAGGTCCTGGGCGGCGCATTCGCAATCGTACTCGGAGCTTGCCTCATGGCCTATGCCACCGGGCAACATAGCATTGGGGCGCCGCATCGCGCGGCGGCTGGCATCCTGGCGGCGCTGGGCGCGGGACTGCTCTGGGGGACTATGTACATCCCCTATCGCAAGGCCTACATCAGCGGCATGAACCCGCTCTCCTTCGTGACGGTTTTTACGGTAGGAGAGCTCTTCACCATGTCGGCTCTGGCACTGGTTTTTCACGGTGGCCTTGCGCCACTCGTGCAGGAACTCGCCCGCGCGCGTCCGGCGCTTTTTTGGCTCTTCCTGGGCGGATTCTGCTGGGTATTGGGAGACCTGTTTCAGCAATACGCGGCAAAATATATTGGCATTGGGCGTGGCATCCCTTTGTCGAACACGAACCAGCTCTGGGGCCTGGCGTGGGGCGCCCTGGTTTTCGGGGAACTCAGCGGGAAGGGCAGGACCACCCAAGGACTGATTGTTGCTGGCTCGATCATGATGATCGCGGGCGCCGTGGCAATCAGCCTGGCCGAGGCGCCGGCCTCCGAACAGGAATCGTGGCGGGCAAGTCAGTGGCGCGAATGGGAGCGCTACCAACTCGATCCCCAACCACCGGAGGCAGCCGCGCCGGGGGAGGACACCGTCGCAAAGCAGGGAGTAGCCCGCCATTGGTGGGATGTTCCGATCGTCGTCGCGGCCGTGGGGGTCTTCCTCTGGCTGGCGCGAGGAGCGCGACGCCCCCCTATGGCGATAAACCTTTCTTGGACGGTACTGCTCGCCCTGGCCATGCTGGGCTTTCTCGTCGCCTGCGGCAGGGTACTTTGGAAACGCACAAGGTTCTCGTAGCATCCAAACTACCGCCTACCACATAACCCTGGTTTCAGAAAATCTCGAACCTTTCCTGATTCACGACCGGATCGCTCTTGATGATAACGTCTTTGTGGGTGAGTGATTCGAGCTCGGAAACCAACACCCCTTCGCGAGACTTGAGAGCCTTGGCCACTTCGGGGTTCACCCGGAGGGTCATTACCTTACCTTCGATCTGGCTGGCCATCTTCCGAGCTTCAGCCAGAATCTCATAACAAACCGTGGTGGTAGACTTGACCCACCCTGAGCCGGAGCAGTAGCTGCAACGCTCGCACAGCGTCCGTTCCAGGGATTGCTTGACTCGCTTCCTGGTGATGGCCACCAGACCAAAATCGTGGAAGGCGATGACCTTGGTGGGCGCCCGGTCGCTACGCAGGGCCTCCTCCAATGCCTGGGTCACTTTGGCGCGGTTCTTGCGCTCGTCCATGTCAATGAAGTCGACGACGATGATGCCGCCCAGGTCCCGCAAGCGAATCTGGCGGACGATCTCGTTCACGGCATCGAAGTTGGTCTTCAGGATGGTGTCTTCCAGGCGGTTGGTTTTGCCCACGTATTTCCCCGTGTTAACGTCAATGGCCACCAAGGCCTCGGTCTGGTTGATGACGATATAGCCTCCGGACTTGAGCCACACTTTGGGCTTGAGCGCCTTTTCGATTTCCGCCTGGATGCCAGACTCCTCGAACAGCGGCGTCTCCCGGGTGTAAAGTTTGACCTTGTCGACCAAGGAGGGCTGACTGCGATTCACAAAATCCAAGACACGCTCGTATTGGGTTTCATGGTCCACACGCACGCATTTGAAATCCGGGGTAAGCGTATCGCGCAGGACCCGCTGCACCAGATCGAGGTCGCGGTGGATCAGCGCAGGAGCTTTTACGCGTTCCGTTTTGCTCCGTATTTCATTCCAGAGCGTGGAGAGGAATTTCAGGTCCGCTTTCAACTCTTCCTCGTCACGGCCTTGGCCGGCTGTTCGCACGATGAACCCGCCGGTCAAGGAGCCTTTGTGTTCGAGGACGATGTTCCTCAAACGCAGGCGCTCCTCTTCAGATAAGATCTTCCGCGACACGCCGATGTGGTCGACGGTGGGCATGTAGACCAGGTAGCGGCCGGGCAGCGCGATGTGAGAAGTAATGCGCGCACCCTTCGTGCCCAGCGGCTCTTTGGAGATCTGCACGAGAATTTCCTGACCCTCTTTGAGCAGCTTCGAGATCTGGACCGGCTGATTGTTGCCAGGCCGTGATTCCCGCCGGGGCTCGCTCCGGCTCTGATAGCCCGTTCCTCGGCGCCCTCTCCGACCACGCCGGGGCGCGAAGCGCGGGCGTTGGTGAGGCTCCCGCAACGTGTACGTTCCCTCACTGGGCGCGCCAGGAGTCTCGGCTGTTCCTGCCTGAACGGGCGCAGGCTCCTGCGGAGCCCGCGTTTCCTCGTCTACCGCGGGTGAGGCAGGCTCAGGACTCGTCTCGGAGGGTTGATCTGTTTCCTGGCTAGGTTCGGCGAGGGCTTCCTCCGTGCTCTCGTCGACAGAAGCGAGTTCTGCGGCCCCTCCTGCCATCCGCTCGTCCGACGGGCTGGCGGTTTCGTAGGGAGCCTCGACATCAGACGCGGCGGTCGCGAACTCGCCCGCCGGTTCGACGCAAGGCGTCTCGGGAGTCTGTGGGGCTGCCTCTGCCTCGACCATTCGTGGCTCGGCAAAGGCATGTCCTGTTTCCAGACCGACCGGACCGGGTTCTGCTCCCGGCCCTTCAGTCGCAGTGTAAACTTCTGCCCCTGGGGTTGCTGAAGGTCTCGCTCGTTCCGTGGGACCCATGACAGGCTCGCCCTCCGAGGCTGCAGAAGGCGCGGGAGGTATCACCCGAGCGCTCTCCTCGACAGTCTCCGCTTCCGCGCTTGGGCCAAGTCTCTCACGTGCCGTCGCGGGGGTGGGATACAGTTCCTCCCCGACCGCCGATTCAGGGCAAAATGCGATTCCGGGCTGGTCAGTTGCGGAGGAAGAAGCCTCCGCCGACGACGGGTCCAGACCTTCAGATTCTGCCGGACCAATCTCTGCGGCACCACCGCCTTCGGCTTGTTCCAGGGCCTCGGCCTCCACTGCCTCTTGCTCGGCGGGGATGCCCTCCTCAAATGCAAGCCCTGGCGACTCTGGGACCGCATGGCTATACTTCGCCAGGGATTCTCCAGGCAAGATCTCGAACGCGGGCGGAGCAGAACTCTCCTGCCGTGGGATGAACTTGTGCTCTCCCTGGCGATGCTCGCCAAACCTTCGCCCCCGATGCCGCCAGCGGCGACCGCGCGGCTCGAAATGACTCTGTTCATGCGCCTCTCCCGTGGGCCCAGGTGAAATGGAAGCGGCAGGGGTTGCCCCTGCTGCGGGGGTGACGGTGGTTTCAGGCGTGATTATCTCGACAGGTAGGCTTTCGAGTGGCGCTTGGGCTGGCGCGGCCCCGCTGGGTATTTGTGAGATTGCCGGAACAGGAGCAACCATCCGAGGCGTTGCTTCTTTGTTCGCCGCCTCGGCAGGTGGAGTAGCCCCCACCGCTGCCTGCGCCTGTTCTGCTGTAAAGCCCACCGCGCAAGCTTCCGCCTCCTCGAGGATCTTGTCGTAATCTTCCTGGTCCTCGAAAAAGAAATCCGAAACGTAGAGGAAGGCGTCTCGATCCAGCCCAATGTCTACGAAAGCAGATTGCATCCCGGGAAGCACCCGGCTGACGCGGCCCTTATAGATCCCGCCCACTAACCCCACGTCCGTGTCGCGCTCATAATACACTTCCACCAACTGGTCGTCTTCCACGACGGCCAACTTCGTCTCGTGAGGAGACGAAGAGATGAACATCTCCTTTGACATGGAAACTCCTTTTCAGGGTTTGCCGGGGGATCCACCCGCAGGGGCGGGGATCAACCCTCAGCTTCCCTGGCCCGGTCGCTTCATCGAGCTATGAAGCTCATCGCAAGCGAGACCGGGCTACATCGATCTCAGGTGGCTCTGATGTCGCGCCTACAAGCGCGGAGCATTGCGGACCCACCCTGTCCGCAGATCAACTGGCGCTAACGCTGCCAGTTCCAAGGTTCAAACTCCTAAGCCGTTGATGAAAAACATGGTAGCGCCGACCCCGCAGGGCGGGGTCAGCACTACAACACGCCATCAACTTGCCTAAGCCGCACGCCGGATAGCTTTCCCAGTTACCCTTGAACCGGGGGTCCACCTAATTGACGAATCGCCTTGTCCGGACATTCATAGCCACGCCCAGGCCCAGAAAGGTGAAGAGTAGGGAAGATCCTCCCTGGCTCATGAGCGGCAGTGGAATGCCCGTCACCGGGAAGAGCCCGATCATCATCCCCGTGTTGATGGCAACCTGGAAGAACAACACCGACGCAAGCCCAACCAACAGAAACGCTCCGGCACGATCTGGCGCCATTTGCGCCCCATCCAGCAGGCGGAGCAGCAACGCGAAATAAAGTAGCAAAACAAACAGCGTACCGACGAATCCCTGTTCCTCCGCATGGGCCGCAAAAATGGAATCCGCATGGGAGACAGGTATGAAGCCCAGACGGCTTTGGGTGCCGTTTCCGATGCCTTTTCCCCAAAGGCCGCCCGAGCCGATAGCAATCTTTGTTTGGGTTACCTGGTAGCTGGTGCCTTGCGTGTCCTGTGACGGATGAATGTAGGTCATTAACCTGTCGCGCTGATAAGGCCGTAGGAAGTGCCATCCCACCGGCAAGATCAGCGCCCCCAACAATAAAAGCACGGCAACCTGCTGCCACCGAATGCCAGCGAGCAGAATGCCCGCCGTGACAATCGCTAAGAATGTCAAAGCCGTACCGAGGTCAGGTTCTAAGGCTACCAGGATTGCCGGCACTCCAGCCAACAAGCCTAGCTTGACCAAGTCGCCCCAGGTAGCGGAGGTGCTTCGCCTTTCGGCAAAGTAGGCCGCCACCGACAGTATTATAACTAATTTGACTAACTCTGACACTTGGAAAGTAAATCCACCAAGATGTATCCACCTCTTGGCCCTGGCAACGGCATGGCCAGCAACTAACATCTCTCCCAAGACGAGCACTGACAAGAGGTACAGCCACGGAGTTTGCTCGAGAAGGAAGTGGTAGTCGATGTGGCTGATCACTAGCGCCAGAACGACGCTTAGGATCAACCAATAAATCTGTTTTTTGTGCTGGCCTTCGAGGGCGGAATGCACCGTGGTGCTGTAAATTTCAACAACTCCAATCCCGGCAATAGCAATAGCCAGTCCAAGAAGCAGCCAATCTATATCGCGAAACCGAAACCGCATGCTCATCCTCTTGCGAACTCCACCTAGCGAAATCCCGCGAGTGTGGCTGGCCTTGTGGATTGCACCGCGATGGCTTTGCTCAGCATTCGCACTTGGTTCTGGGTTTGTACCAGCGGAGGCTTCTGCGCTGTTTTCTTGTCGAAATAGGCTTTAATCACCTCGCGCGCCAGGGGGGCTGCCACGGTCGAGTGTTCGCCTTGCATGACAAGCGCGGCCACGACGATCTCAGGTTTAGTGCTGGGAGCAAAGCCCACAAACCATGCGTTGTTCTTGAAACTTGCGTTCCCCTCCGATTTCTGCAAGTCAACACTGACGACCTGGGCGGTCCCGGTCTTGCCGGCGATATCTATTCCCGGGCAGCGAGCGCTGGCGCCCGTCCCTTCGCCTTCGTTGACAACACCCCACATGCCGCGCGTTAACGCCTCCAGCGTACTCTCGCTCAGAGGAAAGCTCTGCTCGCGATCGTCGGGGAGATCCACTCCCAGGGCCAGCAATTGGTTCCTGAAAGCCAGATGGGGGCGGGAGAAGGTTCCGCCCCAGGCGATTGCGCCCATTGTATGAGCTAGCTGCAAAGGCGTAACCGCCACCGCTCCTTGTCCGATGGCTACGGAAATAGTCTCGCCCGCCCACCATTTTCGCTTAAAAGCCTTTTGTACCCATTCGGGCGAGGGGATCAGTCCTGTCGCCTCCGCAGGCAAATCGATTCCGGTTCGTGCGCCTAACCCCAGTTGCTTGGCAAAATAGTCGATTTTCTCGATTCCCAGGAGCTTTCCCAGCGTGTAAAAGTACACATCGCAAGAGACAATAATAGCGCGGTGCAGGTCAACGCTTCCATGTCCCCTGTGCTTCTCCCAGACCCAGTCGTGGTAGGTGTGGCCGTAGATATTAACCGCGCCCGCGCAATTCAAGGTGAAGTCTGGTTGGATGGTCCCTGTTTCCAAGGCGGCGGTAGCAGTAACGACTTTGAAGACCGAGCCCGGCGCCAGTTGGGCCTGTATGGCTTTGTTCATCATGGGTTTCATCGGATCGTCGGTGAGTTTTTCCCATTCCCCGAGGTCGATGCGCTTGGCGAAATCGTTGGGGTCAAACGAAGGGTGGCTGACCATTGCCAGCACCTCGCCGGTCCGGGGGTCAAGAGCCACGACGGCGCCGGGCTGGTCGCCCAAAGAGGCTTCTGCCGCCATCTGTAGATCCAGGTCAATCGTCAGTCTCAGATCGTTTCCCGGCAGGGCGTTGATGGTGGTGAGCGAACCCACTTCCTCACCGCGGCTATTCACAATCACCCGCCTCATGCCGTCACGTCCGGACAGGACTTGGTCGTACTGACGCTCGATTCCGAACTTGCCCACCACGTCACCGGGCCGATAAGGTGAGCCGGGCTTGGCGATCATATCCTCCGACACCTCGCCCACGTAACCCAGGGTTGCTGCGGCTACTTCGCGCTTGGGGTAAAGGCGCTGCTGAACCTGGATGAGGACCAATTCGGGATACTCAAGCCGGTGAGATTCCACGAAGGCGATATCATCGAGAGTCGCTGACTGCTTCAGAACGATGGGTTGAAACCGCGGCAGCCGGACCGCATGCTCCATCAGCCGTTGCATCTCGACAGGGTCAAGACCCAATCCACGCGCTATTCCTTCCAGGCGCTCGGGCGGCAGGATGGACGCGCTTTCGCGCATCAGTTGCACACTGAATGCCGGGAAATTGTCCGCCAGCACGCGCCCTTCGCGGTCCAGAATCCTCCCGCGTGGAGCGATGACCGGCAGGTTGCGAACCCGATTGCGTTCAGCTTGTTCGAGGTAAAAACGATGCTGGCCGATTTGTATCCGCCAGTATCCCACCAGCAACCCGAGGAAGGTCAGAGCCACGGCGTATTGGAAGAAAGCAATCTTCCAGGCAGGAAGGCGTCCATGTTCCGGAAATCGAACTTCCATTTACATAAAACCACCGGGGCCGAGAATACGCTTGGTCCGAGCGAACCAACCTAGATGCTCAGGTCGGTTGCACCGCACACTGCCACCCCCTCCCCGGCGACCTATCTCTCTATCAAATCAGAAAGATAGCACACGGAGTGTTGCAATTCAAGGTAATTACTTCGCTCACTAATGCGGCCGGTCGAAGGAGCAGCCACAGCATGCTGTGGTGCTGCGGGTCAGTCGATGAGAAATGAAGAGACCCGCGTCCTTATGGCTTGGGTTGCGGGACAGGGTTCTCGAGTTCGTGCAGGTGCTCTGCTTTCCAGCGCATAGCAGCGTAGATGCGTGTCCGGCCGCTCGGGTGATCGTAGAAGAGGAACTCCTCAATAGGGCCGGGATCGAGCTTGCGGTAATCAGCGAGCTTCAGATCAACCTCGGCTTCGGCATCCGGCTGGCGAGCCGCATTCAGCCCGAAGATGTCCGCTTCGTATTCCTCGACTCGGGAGTAGGTGTTGAGGATTGGGGTAAGCACGAAGAAGTAGGAAGAAATGAGGAGGGCGAAAAGCGGCAGTGCGGCCAAATCTCCGGCCGCGTGGGCTCTCCACTTGTCCCCCCAACGCCCGAAGGCCCATTCCGAGCCTTTACGCAGGAAGGCAAAACCCAGAACAATGACGATGCCGAAGAACATCAAATCCTTGTAAACGTGGTGCATGACGTAGTGACCCATTTCATGGCCCATCACCGATTCAATTTCGGCCACAGAGCAGCGCTTCAGCAGGTTATCGTTAAGGACAATGCGCTCCGTGTTTAGGAACCCGGTGACGAACGCGCTCACGCGCGTGGTCTGCCGCGAAGCGTCCTGAACGAAAACGTCCTTTGCCGAGATGCCGTTGGCGCGCGCCAGGCTGAGAATGGGGTCGCGGATAGCTGGGTCTCCGAGCTTCGTGTACTTATTGAACAGCGGGGCGACAAACACAGGTGAGATCAGGATTAAGAAGGTGAGGAAGACGAGGCTCGTAATCGCCCCCCAGATCCACCAGGTACGCGGCAGTCGCCGCACGATGCCGTAAAGCGCCACCATCAACAGCCCGCCAAGAACCACACCTAGTCCCAATCCCTTTAATTGGTCGCCCATCCAAGGGCCGAAGGTTTGTGTTGCCAGGCCGTACTTGTGCTCGCGGATGAATCCTTCGTAAACTCCGAGAGGGAATGTAAGCAGCGATGTGAGCACCAGGAACTGGACCCAGTATAGGAAAGTATGGATCGGCTTGAAACGCGTGATTCTCTCTGCCAGGTCGCGCATGCGCGCCGACAAGCCTGTCACCAGCAATAACAAGAAGACAATGGAGGAAGCCAGGAAATCCCACAGGATGAGCCAGTATCCGCCCTCGAAGTAGGCATCTGACTTGGCCTTCTTATCCGGCGGCACTTTCGCCAGGTAGGCATTGGTCGCGGCCGCGGGATCAAAGTGCTCGCTAGTTGAAGTCGTGGCAATCGCACCCGTTTGTGCCTGCGGCGCTGCGGTTGCCGCCGTTTGTCCTCGGGCAAAACTCGTTGACGTCAACATTGCGAGCACCGCCGCGAAAACTGCTATCAACACGATTCTCCGCTGCATCTGTTCCTCCCGAAAAAATGGGGTTGTGGCGCACGCGAAGTCGGACGTTGCATGACGCGCCGGAATCATAGCCGCGCGGTTTGTAACTGGCAATGCGCGGTGCTTCATTCCAAGGGGCTACCAGAGCGTCCTGACAAGGGGGCTCTGGCGAATTCGCTGGTCGCGGCTTATCAATGTCATTCCCTCAACTCGCGCCGTGGCAGCGATAAGGCGATCGGCGGGATCGTGCGGGAAGTCTTCGGGGAATTGCGCAGCCAATGCCGCAACTTCCAACGTAATGGGTTTGATGGACACGCCGGCGTCTTCCACGACCCAGCGCACCGATGTTTCGACTGTGCCAGGCGCTCGCAGACGACCGCACGAAAACAGCAGAGCAAGCTCCCACAAGCTGATTGCGGCGATGGCGATCCCCTCATTGGCCCGCGCACGGCGGATCGCGAAAGCTGCCTTAGGCGAGAGCTGGCTCGGCTCTGCCACCAGCCAAGCTAGGACGTGCGTATCGAGAAGGATCACCGATTGGCCTCCCAGTCTTCGGGTGCCACCAGGGGAGACTCGATGTCCCCGACAATCTCCACGACACCTTTGAGACAGCCAAAGATATCGTCGCCGCGCTTGTCCACTGGAACCAGCTTGGCCACCGGCCGCCCTCGCTTCGTGATTATCACGGGCTCCCGGGTAGCTCGAACCTGGTCCATAACTTTCAAGCAGCGCGCTTTGAACTCTCCCGCCCGCATCGACTTCATATCCACCTCCGAATGCCCATGGTCACATTATAATGACCATTGAGGGGATAAATCAAGCGACGTGGCGCACCTGATGCACCTTGGCCTTGCCCCAGTCCGACCCCATGCTCTTCTCAGCAGCCGTCGGGCTGGTGGTGATAGACATCCCAGCGCTTATAATTTGTCAGTGCCTCAGCGACGGCGCGGCCATAATGGCTGCGGTTGACGGCCACGTGATGCTCGTAGCCGTAGTTGCAGATGTATTTCAGCAACTTTTGCATTTGCGGGATCCTGACCACACCGTAGCCGCCGAAACTCTTGGGTCGGTCGCTAGTGATTTCGCCCTCGCCCACGTAGGCGCGTAGCTTGCCCTTCAGGTCGTCGGTGGAAACGCGGCAATAGGTGAGCGGGCCGCTCTTCAGTTTGCCGACTACGGTTCCGAAGGTGTTTTCCTTGCCGACCGAGCCCGCTATGATCTCCTGGAAATCCATCTTGAAATCCTCGAAAAAGTGCTTGGGAAGATTTGAGCAGTGGAAGATCACGGCCTTATCGGGGTCTTCGCCGTAGTTGTTGTTCCAGTCTACGATGGCGCTGGGCTCGCCGGCGGCAAGCTGCAGGATGTACATCGAAATCATTCCGATCATGTCCGTCTCGCAAGCGCTGGGCATGAGGTTGTTGGACATCATGCTCATCAGCGTGCAGGGTACAACGCCGAAAAACTCCTCCATGGCCGTCCAGCACTGAACGGAGGAGCCTACGAGTTCGTTAGCCTTGAGCCATTCGTCCACCACCAGGCCGAACTTTGCCATTTTCAATAGGGAAGCTGAGGGAACACCCTGCGTGGGGGCATAGCCTTGAATGGAGGCGATCTTCGCCTGCACATTCGCGTCGTCATCCTTCAGACGCTGAATGCGCCCCAGGACTTCGGAGAGGTCCAGCGTTTCGACGCTGATTCCATGGTTCTCCATCAGCTTCTCGCTGAACCGCACGGTGTTGAAGGCCGCAGGTCGTGCGCCGATCACGCCCACCCGGACGTTCTTGAGCCCCTTTACAATCCGGCAGGTGGCGGCAAAGGCCTTCAAGTCGTCCGCAAAGACCGGAGAGGAAGGAGCCTCCGTGTGCAGCGAGGTAAGCGTATAGCGGATGCCGTATTGCCAGAGGTTGTTGCAGGCCGACATCTTTCCGCAGAAGCTGTCGCGGCGCGTGCTCACCAGCATCTTGTTGGGCTCATCGGGGAAGGCATGGATCAGGACCGGCACTTCCAGCCCCGACATGCGGATGGTGTTGGCCACACCGCGCTCGTCACCGAAGTTGGGAAGGCTGACGAGGATACCGTCAATCTCGTTACCATGTTGCTTGAACAGGTCCGCGCACTTACGCGCGTCCTGAAGGGTTTCAACTGAGCCGTATTTTGTTTCTTGCGGAGTCAGGCAGATGCTCTTGTAGCCTTGCTGCTCGAGAGTGCGCAAAACTTCTTCACGCCCATCGCGGGCCAGGATAGCGGGAAAGAAACCACGGTTGCCGATAATGACGCCTAAAGTTGTTGCCATGGGAAAATCCTCCTTGAGGTGGCCTGTAAAGTCTTCTAACGGGGTCGGGCCAGCGGGGCATTTTAGCACGAGACGGGGGAGGAGTGACAAGCGATGAATGACCCGCCCGAGCCAACCCAATTGATTGGTCGTTTCATTAAGTCATAAATGCATGGTTATTGCTTTTTCAGTTGGAACCCCGGCTCGCCGAATTGCCAGAGCAGAAAACTCCACTCATCGGCCTGCTCCTGCTGGCGCTGTGTCTTTGTGGAGCCGAAGCCGTGGCCGGCTTCGTAGTCGACGCGCAGCAAAATCGGCTTGCCGCTCGCCGTGGCCGCTTGCAGGCGAGCGGCCAGCTTCCCAGGTTCCCACGAGATTACGCGGGGATCGTTGAAGCCGGTGGTAAGCATAACGGCAGGGTAAGCCGTGCCATCCTTCACATGGTGATAGGCGCTCATGGCATAGAGGCCTTTGAAGCCATCTTCTGTCTTGACGGTGCCAAATTCAGGAATGTTCGGGGGCCCATTGGGCGTGAACTCAGCCCGCACCACGTCGGACATCGGCACCGCGTCGATTACCGCCGCGAATAGGCCCGGGCTTTCGGTGATGGAGCGGCCAATGGTGATGCCGCCCGCGCTCCCGCCCAGGCCGCCAAGATGCGCCGAATCGGTATACTCGTGCTCAATCAAGTATTGCCCGCAGGCGACGAAGTCTTTCCAGGTATTCTGCTTGGTCAGTCCTTTGCCTGCCAAGTGCCAATCCTCACCGTATTCTCCGCCGCCGCGAACGTGGGCGACAGCAAAAACCCCACCGAGGTCGTACCACGCGAGTAGCTTGGGATCGAATCCGGGATCCTCGGTGATGCCGTAGGCGCCATATCCCCGAAGCTGCGTGGGATTTGAGCCATTCAGCTTTAGACCTCTCTTGTAAACGATGGAGAGCGGAACCATGGTCCCGTCGTAGCTCTTTGCTTTTACCTCGACGGATTCGAGGTCCTTGGGATCGTCGTAGGGGCCGATGGGCTGCAGCTTAGTATCCGCGACTTGCTTGGAATGGGGATCATATGCGTAGATCTTGTTGGCCTTCGTCCACGAAGTCATTTCGAGAAGTGTCCCAAGCACCCGCTGGTCCGTAGCGGCCAAGCTCACACTGCCGTCGAACGGCAGGGCGACAGGTTCGGGCTTTGATCCGTACGGCACACGCAGCAACCGCCCGATGCCGCCGTCCAGTTCCTGTACATAGAGGGCGTCTCGAGCTGCGGCGACATTCCGGATGACCACTTCGCTCGCCGGCACGATCACCTCCGCCCCGGCCAGACCCGGGTTCGACAGCCTGGTGTGGAGCACCTTGAATCGCGGCGCGCCCTTGTGCGAGAGCAGATAGAGGTCTTCACCATGAACATCGAATCCGGTCACATCGTCATCAACGTCGCAGATCTCTTTCCAGGGAATGCCGGGCTTGTTAAGCGAAGCGAGCGGCGCTGAATACATCGTGATTTCGTTCTGGACGCCGTGCGCCACTATCCCGAACGCATAGGATGAACCCGGCACTGTACCCGCAAACGGGATGTCCTCCGCCCGCACCTTGACGGCGGGCGAAACTTCGAAGCCGAAAACCGCGGGGTCCCTGTCCGGGTCTGCACCCAGCACATGCAGGTAGGAGCGGCTCTTGAGATAGCGGTCCGTGGGGGCCGCGTTCGGGCCCGACTTTTGCAGTCGGTTGTAAAGGAATGAGCGGCCGTCCGGCAGCCAGTTGGGGCTCCCGAATTGCGCTCGGTCAATCACGTCGCCCGTTTCTTTTCCCGTGTTTGTATCCAGCACATGAAGGACAGCATCCTCAGAGCCGGCGGGGGAGACACCGAAGGCCACGTAGCGGCCGTCAAGGGAGGGAGCGTAGTAGTCGATAGAGTAGTGAGGGCCGCCGGATTTGGCGAATGTTGCGGGATCCACCAGCAACTTCTCTTCTCCAGCGAGCCCGTTGCGCATATAGATCTTCGGAACGTCTTCTGTGGCCAGGCGTTCTTGGTAAAAATAGCGGCCATTCGGCAATCGCCGGACGTCAAAAACCCGCGCCCGCGCTGCTTCATCAAGCTCTTTAATTCTGCTCAGAAGCGCATCTCGCCCGGCAATGCGCGCCAGGATGGCACGGGTGTAATCGTTTTGCGTCTTGAACCAACCGGCGACCTCGGGGTCCTTCAGATTCTCCATGTAACGGTAGGGATCAACGACTTTGGTGCCGAAATATTCCTCTGTCACCGGGCGGACGGGCGCCACCAGCGGAGTCTTGGGCGCGGCCTCGTCAGCGCCCTGTCCAGACGCGACACGGAGGCTGGGGAAGACAAGGGCCAACGACGCGAGGCTCGCGAGGATGAGGAGCCTGCGAAAGGGGGAGCTTGCATTGACTCTGCACATGTTCAATTCACCTCGAACTTGGGGATGATCGCCAGACGCGGCGCCCACCTGCGCCGCTCGTAACGGGAAGCACGCCTCCCTTGCTACTGATTCTTACCCGCATGCTACGGAAAGTCAAGCCAACGCAACACGCCCTGTGGAGCGCGAGCGTCTAATACGAAGGTGCATTCAACCCGAATTCGGAAGTTAGCGTGGGTGTGATGTGCATCTTGTAGGGGCACAGCGTCCGCCGCGGCGGATGCCCCTACGCCCGGCCCCGCACCATTTTGTTCCTCCGGTATCTGCGTCAAACGGGCCTCGAATCAAGTGATTCGGCTCGAACGGCGGCTGCCAACTTTCGAATTCGGGTTCAAAGGGATTTAATCTCCAAAAGATTCAAGACGCTCGTCTCGCCACGACGAGTCGGCAATCCTAAGGGCGACACTCGTCGCCGTAGTTCAGGTTGGCTACCGCATCCGGTCCAGCACCGGGAAGACGATCAAGCTCAGGGCCACGTTGACCAGAACCGCGCTAGCTAAGTCCAGCGCCATGAAAGCAGGTGGCGATTCGAGCAAGGCGTGCTGAAGCCCCGCCATGCAGAGATTGTGGAGTAGGATGAGAGAAGCGGTCACCACGGATCGGGCGAAAAGCGATTCAACGTTGAAGCGGATAGCGGCGAATGCAGCCAGATAGCCGACTAGTGCTTTCGCCATTCCGAACATGCCTACGTAACCATGCGAGAGCGCGTCCTGCATCAGGCCTAAACCGGTGCCCAATGCGATGCCGAAAATCTTATTCTGGCGAACCAAAGTGAAATACACGGTCACCAGCAACGGAAAGTCCATGAGTCCTGCCAGAGGGATCTTGAGGGGTAGGAAGGTCTGGAGCAAAAGCGCCACCAGGATGGTCACCCAGAGGGTAGCTGGATGGACTCGAAAAGCCTCGACTTCTCGCTGGGGAGTAACTGGCATCGTGCTCTTAGACTATCAGAAGGACGCTGAGCGTGTGAATCACTCTTTCTTCTTCGCCGGCCAACTTGTGGTAGTTTGAATTAAGAATGAGGGTTAACGTTTAAGGCTTGTTGCTGTATCGAATTGGGCTTCAAAACCACCAGCACGGTTTCGAGACGGTTCAGGTCTGCGGCTGGCTTTACCTCAACGTTCTTGTAAATGTTGCCGGCGCTGGTCCTAACGACCGTTCCAACACGAAGGCCCTTGGGGTAAATCTGGTCGAGGCCCGAGGTTAGGATGGCCTCGCCGGAGGAGACGGGCTCTTCATTCATAATGTAGCGAATCAGGCAGAGGTTCTGGCCATCGCCCTTAAGGACGCCCTGGACGCGGGTCTTTTCCAGCATTACGCCCACTCCGCTGGAGGGATCGGTGAGCAGGAGGACCTGGGAAGAGTGGGAGAAGACGGCGATAGTCTTGCCCACTATGCCTTGAGGAGTAATCACCGCGAGGTCCGAGGTAAGACCCTCATCCGCTCCCTTGCCGATGAAAATGGCGTTGGAGTTCTCACCCGGGCTGGAGGCAATGACTTCGGCCGCAACGGTCTGAAACGGGAGCTGGTTCTTGAACTCCAGCAGTGTGCGCAGCCGCAAAGATTCCGCCCCCTGTTCGGAAAGCTGCTGGATCTGGGATTGCGCCGATACAAGCTCCGTATGGAGTTCCTGATTTTCTTGTTGAGCGCGCAGAAGGCTGCCATAGGTTCGCCAGGCCCCAAGGGAGATATCCATTATCCCGCGCAGCGAACGTTGGAACGGATCGATCGCGGCCACCGCCCAGACCCGAATGAGGCGCACGTCACGGTTGCGGGTGATTTGTAACGAGAGGAGCAAAAGTTGCGCAAGCAGGACCGCCGCCAGGATAAAAACCGGGCGGTGGCGCGCGATGAAGGCCTGCATATCGGGGCCTTCCCGCGTGACGGGCTGTGTTGACGCTGTCAGTTCCGGAGAGTTTGGATCAAACATGAAATAAGCGCCCGCCGTAAGTGCTCAGTCGTCCGTCGTCACTAGAAAGCAGGCCGCTCTTCCTCTCTTGCGCCTTCGCCTCATTTCTGTTTAGCACGTTCTATGCCAAACTGGCTCGGGGAGTCAATCCAGCGGCCTCCCAGGACGATTCACCCGCGGTGTCCAGGGTCATTCTATCGCAACTCGGCGCAAAAGCTTAAAATCCGTCAGCATTCTGCCAGTTCCCAGCACCACCGACGCCAGGGGGTCTTCGGCAATGGAAACAGGCAAACCAGTTTCCTCGCGAATCCTCTTATCGAAGTTCTTCAGTAGCGCCCCGCCGCCGGTCAACACAATGCCACGGTCGGAAATGTCCGCAGAGAGTTCAGGGGGTGTGCGCTCCAGGGCCACACGGATGGCGTTCAGGATAGTCGCCACGCATTCGGAAAGCGAGTCACGGATCTCGGAGTCGTCTACGGTGATAGTCTTAGGAATTCCCTCCAGCAAATGGCGTCCCTTGATTTCCATGCTTAGGGGGTTCTCGAGCGGATAAGCCGAGCCGACCTCGATTTTGATTTGTTCGGCCGTGCGTTCGCCAATCAGCAAGTTGTACTTGCGCTTGAGGTAAGCTGTAACAGCCTCGTCCATCTCATTTCCTGCCACCCGCACGGAGCGGGCGTAGACGATGCCAGAGAGGGATATCACGGCGATGTCGGTCGTACCGCCGCCGATATCCACAATCATGCTGCCTGAAGGCTCTGTAATGGGCAGGCCGGCGCCAATGGCCGCCATCATCGCCTGCTCCACCAGGAACACTTCGCTGGCCCTGGCACGCATGGCGGAGTCCTGCACGGCGCGCTTTTCCACCTGAGTGATTTCCGAAGGCACTCCGATGACGATGCGGGGGTGTACGAACATCTTGCGGTTGTGCGCTTTCTGGATGAAATAGTTGAGCATCTTCTCGGTGACTTTGAAGTCCGCGATGACGCCGTCTTTCAAAGGGCGAATGGCGACGATGTTTCCCGGCGTGCGCCCAAGCATATCCTTAGCTTCGCGTCCCACCGCCTCGATTTCTCCATTGACTTTGTTGATGGCGACGATAGACGGTTCGTTAACCACAATGCCTTTGCCCCGCGCGAAGACAAGGGTGTTCGCGGTTCCAAGGTCAATCGCGAGGTCGGATGAGAAAACACTGAACAAAGAACGCACATTCATTGCGTCGTCAACTCCTGCCTCGATGGAGTCTGAAATCGCCCGGAGGGGTTCATCATTCCATCATAATGGTCTTTCGGATCGCATTCGTGTCCCTCTTCCGGTATCGCGCCGTAATCGTGATTTGGTTTGACCCGGACTTGGGCAGCGGCGACCCGAAATGCCATCGAGTTCCCTCCCGCGCAATGGAGAAAACTCGCCCATTTGAAGCGCACAGAACCGTCAAAGCTCGCGAAGTGTGCTTCGCGCTTTGAACTGCGCGCTTCGTCGTCCGCGCTCTGCCCGATTCTCCCCGAGATTGATTCCAGCCCGCCTCTTTACCTTTTTCTCAAAGTACTCGGCAGATATGAAACAGAGAGGAAGGCGCGGAAGTACCGAGCCGGGACTGCGCAAAAAGCTGTGGTGCGACAAGAAATAGTCGTCCCCTCGACTTCGAGCGACCGCTCTGATTGGTCCACCGGCGGCCGAGGTGGTACGCCCATGGTGGTTTCGCACTCGCCTACTTATTCTTGACCAATCCAGCAATAGGGTCAAGAGGATTCAAGGGGCTGGAAATCTCGAATGTTCTGTTCTTTCCGGTCAGACACTAACGAAAGGCGAGAAGCAAATACTTTGCCAAAGAGGGGACCTTATAACCACTTGTGGATTGAAGAGTTAAGAGGCATCGCAGCACGATATGTTGAAGCCGTTTACGGCGAAATTACAGCGGTAAAGAAAAAACTACACGCCCGCGGCGATTTGAGCTGGGCTGAGGAAAGCCGAGCAAGCCGGTGGCCACGTTCCCCGTTGTTGGCATTCGGGGTAGCTTCCACGCTCCCTCTGGTGTCGTCCCAGTGCTCGATGACCGCCAGGTCTCGGGCGTTAGTTTGTACGGGCCCTTGACGTTCCCCAGGAAGCTTGCCGGCCCTGTGGCAGTGGGTCAATTTGATGCCGTAGCGGCGAGTTTATCTCGCCAAATGGCGGCGTAAAGCCCCCTCTACATCAAATTGACCCAGTACCGGCCCCGCCATTTTGTTGCCGGGGTCGCGTACTATCCTCTATAATACAAAGGTCTTGGCTAAGGTCGAGGAGCTTTCATGTATAGATTCTTCAAAAGAAATCGAGAAGCGGTGAAGAAGTACCTGCTGATTTTCTTTCTCAGCATCGTGTCCATTGGCATGGTGATTACGCTGGCGCCGATCAACACGGGCGATACGAGTCGCGCGGAGTCCAACGTTTTGGCGTCCATAGGTGGGTCTAACATCACCACGACGGACTTGCAGCGGACTGTCCAAATGCGGTTTCGGAATTCCCCGCAGATGAACGAATCGAAGATGATTCCAATGGTCGCTGGCAGCCTGCTGGATGAGATGGTCCTCCAGCGGGCCCTTATGAGTCAGGCCAAGAAAATGGGAATCGAAGTCTCTGACGCTGAGCTTGGCCAGACCCTGCAATCCATTCCCTGGCTTATGCAGAACGGGTCTTTCATTGGGATGGACCGCTACCAGGACGTGATTTACCAGCAGACGGGGATGTCAGTGCCGGAGTTTGAAGCAGAACTCCGGAACAAACTCTTGCAGGACAAGATTCGGGGCGTGGTGACGGATGGAGTCGAGGTGCCGCCCCAGGAGGTGCTGGAGGAGTTCCAGCATCGCAATGCCAGGGCCAAGATTGAATATGTTCTGTTTGATCCCAGCCAGTTCATCAAAACCGTTCCGGTCTCGCCAGAAGCTCTGGAAGCCTTCTTCAAAAGGGACCCCGACCGCTATAAGCTTCCGGAGCAACGGAAAGTCCGCTACGTATTGATTGACCCGGATCACGTCAGGGGGCTGGTTAAGGTGACGGACGAAGAAGCCCGCCAGTACTATACCCAACACCTTTCCGATTACAGGATTTCAGACCGGGTGAAAGTGGCGCATATTCTCTTCAAGACCGCGGGCAAGGCTCCCGCCGAGGCTGCGACCATTGAAAAAAAGGCCCGCGACGTCCTCAACCAGATTAAAGGTGGTGCGAATTTTGCGGACTTGGCCAAGAAGTACTCGGAAGACACTTCGGCCTCCAACGGAGGAGAGCTTGGTTGGGTGGTGCGGGGACAGACTGTGAAGGAATTTGAGGATACTGCCTTCTCGATGAAGCCGGGGCAGGTCAGCGACCTCATCAAGACAGTTTACGGAATCCATATCCTAAAGCTGGAGGACAAGCAGATGGCCCACCTCCAATCCTTTGGCGAGGTGAAGGATTCCATCCTTGTGGAGCTCGAAAAGCAGAGAGTGGCCGACGCCCAGGAGAAGCTGGCTGACGATCTGTTGCGTGGACTTCGGCTCAAGCCGGACGCATTTGAGGATGTGGTGCGCAAAGCAGGCCTGGAGCCCCAGATGTCTCCCCTGTTCCGGTATGGCCAGGCAGTTGCCGACCTGGGAAGTGGAGACACGTTTGAAAACCTGGCCTTCCAGCTTCACAAAGGCGAGGTTGGCACTCCCATCAGCGTTCCGAAGGGCCAGGCCATTATTCAATTGGCAGACATCGTCCCGGAGCATGTTCCGACTCTCGAGGAGGTCCGCACGCGCGCCGAAGAAGATTACCGCACCGAGCAGTCGAAGGTGCTGGCAGAGGAGAAAGCCAAGCAATTTGCGGCTCAGGTCAAAACGGGTGACTTCGCCAAGATCGCGAAGGCTGATGGCCTGACTGCGAAAGAGAGCAAGGATTTCACGCAGCAAGATTTCATCGAGGGTGTGGGTTCAGGTTCGCAGCTTTCGGCGGCCTTCACGTTGCAGGTAGGCCAGACCAGCAATGTTATCCCCCTGAGGGAGAACAGCGTGGTGTTCCGCGTTGTCTCGCACACGCCGGCGAATGACGCGGACTTCGCCTCGCAGCGGGATCGAATCGCAGAAGAACTGCTGGACCGCAAGCGGAGCTTGGCCTATGAACTGTACCGCCGGAATCTGATGCTCCAGCTCATGCAATCCGGGGAACTGAAGATGAACGCTGGAGCGCTTAAGCAGTTCATCGCGCTTTATCAGAATAAGTAGACAATCAAAAGTCGAAGGTCGCAGACGAGAATTACTCAAGGGCTGTCAACCTCTGCCGGGATTCAGCGAGGGGCTCACCGGTTGCGGGCGCGAGCTTGTCCCTCAACACACCCAGGACGAGTGCGCCTATGAAGAACTTCCCTGGCAGGTCGAGTGCCTCCATGCCGACGAACGCCGAGGGGAATTCGAGTTCATTGCATTTCCCTTCCCTCTCCTGAAACTCCAAATTGTTCAGCTTGGTTCGTCGCTTGCGGCCGTAGGCCGCGCTGCGAAACAACCGATTAAGCTGATGCTTATGCCCCACAACGCACACGTTGCGCCTGGGGCGGCAAGCTACCAGCCCACCGGCTTCCCCTTGTTCTGCTCGTTGAGCCATTTCTCGAGCGGAGCAAAGTAATCGCGAATGGCCGTAGCGTCCATTTGCCGCTGGCCGGTGATGGCCTCGAGGGCATCCGGCCACGGGCGGCTCAATCCCATCTCGAGCATGGCGTTAAGGCGCTTGCCGGCTTCCTTATTTCCGTAAATGGAGCAACGATGCAGCGCCCCTTTGCACCCCGCCGCCTGGGCAAGCGCGCGGTGAAATTGGAATTGCAGGATGTCGGCGAGAAAGTAGCGCATGTAGGGAACGTTAGCGGCCACGTGATATTTGGCGCCGGGATCGAAATCCTCCTCGCTCCGGTCTACAGGAGGAGCCACGCCCTGGTATTTCAGCTTCAGTCCCCACCATGTCTCGTTGTACTTCTCCGGTGGTATTTGGCCGGAGAACACCTTCCAACGCCACTGGTCAATCAGCAGGCCAAAAGGCAGGAAGGCGATTTTCTCCAGAGCTTTGTTGAGCAGGAAACCGATGTCTTTCGAGGAGTCCGGCGCCTTGCCGAGCAGGCCGATTTGGACTAGGTATTCCGGAGTTACGGAAAGCGCAATGGTGTCGCCCACTGCCTCGTGGAAGCCATCGTTGGCGCTGTCGCGGAAGAGGTAGGGCTGGAGGTTATAAGCGCGCTGGTAAAAGTTGTGACCAAGCTCGTGGTGGATGGTCGCGAAGTATTCGCCCGTGATGTCAATGCACATCTTGACGCGCAAATCGTTGACGAAATCAACGTCCCAGGCGCTGGCGTGGCAGACCACATCGCGGTCCTGGGGCTTGACGAAAAGCGAACGCTGCCAGAAACTTCCAGGCAAGGGCGCAAAACCCAAGGAAGTGAAAAAGCGTTCGCCATAGCGGACCATCTGCTGGGCGTCCGAGTTCCGGCTTTTCAGGATGGAGGTGAGATCGTAGCCCGGGTCGGCATCTTGCGGAGCCACCAGCGGGTAGATGTTCCCCCACTCCTGGGCCCACAAGTTTCCCAGCAGGTGGGCTGGAATGGGACCGTGGGCAGGGATCACCGCGTCGCCATACTTCTCCCGCAGCTTGTTCCTGACGTAAGCATGCAGGGCTAGGTAGAGTGGGCGGACCTGCTCCCAAAGCCGGTCAAGTTCTTGCGCGAACTCGTCCGGCGGCATGTCGTATTTCGAGCGCCACATGGCGCCATCATCTTTGAAGCCGAGTTCTCGCGCCCCCTTGTTGGCGAGCTCGACGTAGCGGACGAAGTCCTTCCGCATGGGACGGGAAATGGCATGCCAGCCAACCCAGGCATCGCGCAACTCCTTTGGGTCGCGGCTGTTTGCCATCACGCGGGTAATATCCTCGATGTCCAGGCACTTGTCTTTGCCGGGCGGGCACCACTTGCCCTTGCCATAGGTCCCCTCCAAGGAGGAGACAATCTGCGTCAGCTCCGCGCTTTCTTTGGGGTCCGACGGCGTCGCCAGCGTCAGCGAGAGCTTCAGCAGTTTCATCTTGCGCGCCAGTTCCTCGGGCAGTTTCAAGTGGTCGAAGCGCGTGGCTTGCTTGGCCAGTTCCACCCCGGCGTTGATGGCGCGCTCGTCGGCCTTAGCCGCGAGAATCTCCGTATCCTCAGTGATGTAAGTATCTTTTACCCAGTCCGCGCGGCTCGCCTCCACGTTGACCTCGAGCAGCTTTGCCTCCGCGTCCTCGATGAATTTCTTGGCTTCTTCGGTTTGCTTTTGCGACATCGCTTTCTTTTCCGCTCCTGACGAAGATAGAGCCAGAACTAGAATTGTGCCCAAGCTGAATAGAATAGCGTGGAATCCTCGTGACCAAGATCCCATGAGAGCCTCCCAGTTTGGAATTCTCATGAAGATGAAGTTATGCTTCCACCGCATGAAGAGCCGGGTCCCGCAGTACAGCCGTAGCAATGGTTGCGAGTAGCGATGCGTCGTTCGTCAAGTAGCACCGCATCAAAGTCCCGCACGTGCTGGAGCGAGCCGAAACCTAAGGGTAGACCGAGCATCTGGTTGAAGTCGCAGTCGTAAAGGGTGCCGTCCCAGCCGACCGAGATGATGTACCGACACATCACTCCGGCTGCGGCGACGGGATTAAAGGCGTTAACCAGCCTTTGCATATAGCCATCATAGTTTCCGCTTGCCCGGAGAAACTCCAGAAAGCGGCCGATGGGCATGTTGGTGATGGTGTAGAGGTTATTGAACACGACACCGTGACGCCGCTCGAGTTCGCGCCGGAACTGCGCCTCGAGGGGCTGCTGCCTGGGGGGTAGAAACGCTCCCACGGGGTTGTGGACCAGGTTCAGAACCAAACCGGATTCTGGCTGACCGTAACCCCATTCATTCAGCTCACGAAGCGCGGAAATGGATTTCGCGAACACACCGTCGCCACGCTGGGCGTCCGTCTGGGCTTCTCGATAATAGGGGAGCGAAGCGATCACCTCCACCCTGTTTTGCGCCAGGAAATTGGCCAAGTCAGCTTGCCCAGGCAGGAGAAGCACACTCAAGTTGCAGCGGTCCATCACATGGCGACCCAGCGCCACAGCCCGCTCCACAAGCCAACGGAAGTTGGGGTTCAACTCCGGGGCCCCACCGGTGATGTCCACATTGGGGATTCCCGTCTTCGCCAAGGCGCGAATGCAAAGCTCAGCGGTCTCTCGCCCCATGACCTCTTTCCGGTCAGGCCCCGCGCCCACATGGCAGTGATGACAGGTCTGGTTGCACAGTTTCCCGACGTTGATCTGAAAGACGGTTATACCGATAGCGCGAAGCGGATCGAGACCCGCTGTGCGCATCTTTTCCTCAAAAGGGGGGATGCCATTCGCCTGGCCGAGGATGCGCAACTGCTCAGAAGTCCGAGCTAACGGGCTGGCGCGTGATTGTAAACTGAGTCCCATGTTTGCCCTCATGGATGCCCATGACGAGTGGAAATTTCACATCGAAAGCTTCTCCACCACGTTGCGCATCTGAACGCCATGCACCAGTGAGGCGCCGCCCCGAAGGGCGCAGGCCACGTGTACTGCCTCAGTCATTTCCTCGATGTTGGAGCCCTTTTCCAAGCACGCTTGCGAGTAAGCGTCAATACAATAAGGACATTGCACGGCATGCGCCACTCCCAGAGCGATGAGTGCTTTTTCTCGTTCGGTCAGGGCGCCCTCCGCGAAGACAGCAGCGTAATAGGTCTGGAACTTTTCCCAGAGTTCTTTGTTCCCTCTCCCAACCTCGGCAAATTTAGGGAGATCTCCGGGATGATAGTAGGTCTCCATAGCCAGTCTCCTCTACCCATTCTCTTCCCCACGGCGTAATCAGCTTAGACTCCCTGGGCACGGTTTTCCCAGGAGTCTCACCGTGGGAACGTGGGGTGGCTACGAGTGTACACCCGTAGTTTCCGACCTGTCACGCCTTGGCTCGAATCTCCGCCCTCTTCAGCCAATTAAGGAGAAAGAGCACGCCCACCAGGAATAAGGGCCCGGATATGACGACGACCCAGTCGGGATGATGCCGGGCCTCAATTAGATAAAGTATTCCCGCACTAATGTAAAGGATTGCCCCAACCCACTCCCAACGCCAGGAAAGGGCGAGCACGACCACAACGAAGGCAGTCGGAATTAGATGTATGGAGAGCGCAAGGATGGTTTTCCACAAGCCCAGGCCTTCGTTAAAGACATCCAGGGCAAACAGGCTCAAGAAGAGTGCAAACGCGATGCACAAAACCCTCGGTGACCAGAACAACAGCCGCCTCACGGGTCCTTTCATATCCCTGTCACTCGCTCCCACCCTGCGGGATCACTCGCCACTGCCTTTCTGACACCTGACACCTGAAACCCGACACCTGGAACCAGGTCCTCTGCTCGTCACTCGTCACTCGTCACTTGTCACTTGTCACTGTCTTTGTCGCTCCTCCCTGAGCGTCGCCGTGAGTATCACGGACACGATGCTGACCACCAAGGCGCCCCAAAATGCCGCCCAGAAACCGTCCACGTAAAACCCCACGTGAAACCAGTTGACCGCCATATAGGAAGCCAGCCACAACGTGATTCCGTTGATCACCAGGACGAACAGGCCCAGGGTGAGGATCACCAGCGGGCACGACAGCAGTTTCAGCAGCGGCCGCACAATCGCGTTCACCAGGCCCAAAATGATCGCCATCACCGCGAATAGGGTCCAGCTATTCTTCTCCGCATGGATGCCTGGGACCAGCCATGCAGCCGCGAACAACGAGAGACTGCTCACCACCCAGCGAAATAGCAGGTTCATTCTTGTCTCCACATGTTGAGGGCCGCCTTTGCGTTATAGCTACCCGTGTGGCCCACATTTATCGTGCCTTTCGCGCTGTCGCGCAGGGTCCGCTCTCTGCCCCTGCGGCTTTTCGAGGCTCTCTTGTCCTTATGTGGGCCTGCTGCCAACGTACCTGCCCGTAAGAGGGTCGTATGGCCACGCGAGGCCGAACTTGGCGTAGTACCGGGCGCACTCAAACATATCGGTCAGATGCTGTGCGGAGCCCACGTGGAAGGCTGCGAAATGGTCCCCCGCCTTGACGCCGGGGTTCTTGGGCGAGTCGTAGTCGTCCTGGCAGCCGTGCTGGATGCGAGACACCAAACAACTGTTCAGCTCTCTTATGAGTCGCCGGGACTGGGGGGTCCATCTTCCGCGTGACGCTCCACCCTCAGCAGAAATGAAAATCTTCTCAAAACCCTTCAAACCGCTCTGCCAAACGCTCATAAGGTCATAGTCAGAAACAAGGATCTTAGTCTCAGTCACTACCAATCCGGAGGACCCCGTCTTTTGTTCGGTGACCTTTGTCTTGGGCCGAAAAATGCCGTGGTGAGGTCGGGCGGTTACTTTCGGGCAGCGCACCACGATAAGCAAGCCGCGGCGTGTGAAATCGCGAAAGGCACGAATGTCGCGCGCGTCCATACCCGACACGCGCGAGAACTCTATGTCTCCCTCAGGCACACCCTCACGCCGCCATTCTTCCTCGCGCTTGAACTCCAGAAGCTCTTGAATCGTGCCCGTAAGACCTTGACCGGCCACGGTCCCCCTCCTTACAGCCTCGCAGCGATCTTCTGGGCGATGACCTTGGCCGCGTCGACATTGTTTCCAACCATGCGCAAGTCGATGTTGACCATGACGTCGCCCTTCCGGAACATCAACGTGGAGCCCATGGGTCCGATGTAGGCTTCATCGCCAATTCCCGCAAGCGGCTGGAAGGAACCTTGGCCTCCTCCGACCCCCTTGAAGGCCATCCCTGCAAACTTCATGGCCAACGCGCCACCCTGCCACGTCACTACAACCCCCAAGGCTTGGTTATTGCCCGCTGCTGCCGTATATTGACAGCTCGATGTCCCACCGCTGGCCTCGGAGATAGTTGTTCCCAGCGCTTCGCCCACCTCTTCTTTCGTAACCAGCGAACACACATCGCGCGCGGTAGCCGCCCGCCTCGAAGTTGCGCTCTGCGTCGTGTCGAAACGATACGTTTGGGACAGTTCCCTGGCTCTTTTCCGCACCCGGTAACCTACATACACACAGCTCCCAATTCCCAGAAGCGTGACCAGAGCAAAGAACGCCAGCAATCCGACAATGATTTTCACCGCGGCACTTCCCGACTTGGCGGGTGCAGCGCCAGGCGCGGCCCCCGCTGCCCCGACCCCGGCAGGCGCCGCGGGCGCAGGTCCCTGTGCTGCTGTGGGTGGCGGCGCAGTAGGCGTACCGCACTGTAAGCAAAACCGAACGTCGTCTCCTATCGGTGAACCACACTTGGTGCAAAATCCGGCCATAAAATTACCTCCTCATCTCGTCACTGTCTCCCTAACGCCTGAGACTTTTCGTCGAGCATACATCGCGCCCTTCACAATGCATCCGAATCGCGTGACACTTGGATTGTAACCTTTCACCTGCTCTTCTGTCTCCTACCCCTCCCTTGTCAGTGCGCTTCTGCCCCCAGTGACACGTGCCCTTCTGCTCGTCGCTCGTAACTGCCCTTTAGCCCTCAGCTTTCAGCCTTCAGCAATCAGCAAAAAGCGAACGGAGTGATTCCAGGAGCTGATAGCTGACGGCTGATATCTGACAGCTTCTTCTCGCTCGTCACTTGTCACTCGTCACTGCCCTTATCCCGTCCTCACTCAGTACCGCGCGCGCCCTTTTGCGCTGCGCGATGTTGGCGAGATGCAGCGTGCGCACCGCCTGATGCCCGATCTCGATAGGGGCGTTAGGTTGTGTGCGCGACCGGACGCATTCGAGGAAGTTCTGAATGTGGGGTATGGTCCGGGTCACCCCGCCGGGCAGTATTTCTTTCACCGGCGCGGGCCGCACCCAGCGCGTCCCTGCCCAGGGCTCCTGATATAACCGGTAGCCGTCCTCGCAGAGTTCCAGGGTTCCCTTCTGCCCGTGGAAAACGATGCCCCAGCCATTCTGGAAGGAGTTGGTGTAGGTCAGGGTCCACGTGCAGGTGAATTTCGGGTATTCGAAGATCGCGCAGAACATGTCCGGCGTTTCCCCTGGCTTTAACTTGTAGACTTCGCCATAGCACTGTGCGGCCGTGGGCTGCGAGGAATTCGTGAACCACTGGATCACGTCCATCAGGTGCGTTCCCTGGTCCGTCATGTTCCCGCCGGAGTAGTCCCAGAAATAGCGCCAGTAGCGAAACCGGTAAACATCAAAAGCATGCTTGGGCGACGGGCCTACGAAGCGCTCCCAGTCGAGCTTGCTCTCGAGCACGGACTTGGGCCGCAGATTAATGTTCCAGTACCACTCGGCGCGCACCAGGTTGATTTCACCCAGCGTACCCTCATCGATGAGTTGCTTGCACTCCTGCACAATCGGCGAACTCCGCCTCTGCATTCCAACCTGCACGATGCGGTCGGTCTTGCGCACCTCCGCCACCATGCTGGCGCCTTGCTCAATGGACCAGGACATAGGCTTCTCGCAATACGCGTCTTTGCCGGCGCGCAGCGTGTCCACCAAGTGGTCATGATGCCAATGCTCCGGGGTCGCGATGAGCACGGCATCAATATCCTTGCGATCCAGCAGCTTGCGATGGTCGGCGTAGCCCTTCGCCTGGGGTCCGGCTATTTCCAGGCCAGCGTCCAGGTTCACGCCGTACACGTCGCAGACCGCGCCCCACTCCACGCCCTGGTCCTTGAAATTCTCCATGTGGCCGCGACCCATGCCACCCGCGCCGATGATGCCCATTACCAGACGGTCGTTGGCCCCGAACACTTTGGCGTTGAAGGTGGGATGCGCCAGCACCCCTAGCCCCACCGCCGCTGTGTTACCCATGAATCTCCTGCGTGTGATTGGCTCGTCTACCATAAAAGCCCTCCCTGCAAGGTATCTGGCGTGGATTCTATTCGAGAAAAAGCTCCGAGTCCAGTTTCGCCATTGAGGACGGACAGAAATCTTGACGAAAAGGCCGCTTCAGGTTAGAATAAACTAGTTGAAACTGGTTTTGTCGTGACACATGGAAACTATAGGCGCATTTGACGCAAAGACACACCTCTCGGCTCTGCTTGATCGGGTGGCGAGAGGCGAAAGGATCACGATCACAAGGCACGGCGTTCCGGCGGCGGTGCTGGTGCCTGTCGGAGAGGCAGGTCCAAGGCTGACGCACGAAGAGATTGTCGAGGGCATGCGGGCACTGCGCAAGCGCGTGAAGCCCGACACTATGAGCGTGCGCGAAATGGTGAATGAAGGACGGCGATTTTGAGCGGCGTGGTTGTGGATGCGTCGGTGGCGCTCGCTTGGTGCTTCCCGGATGAGGCTAGCGAGTATGCTGACGCAGTCCTGGTTGCCCTGAAAGGACAGGCCATAGTCGTTCCGGCTGTATGGGGTCTTGAAATTGCTAACGCCATGCTGACAGGTGAGCGCCGCAAGCGCTTGAGGCAGCCGGAAATCCTGCGCTTCGTTGCTTTGCTCGAGGGACTTCCAATTCTTAAGGATGGTCAGGCGGTCAGCGAGAGCGTCAGCAATGTTCTGCCGCTGGCGCGCCATTATGGTCTTTCGGCATACGATGCCGCGTATCTGGAACTCTCGATCCGCCACGGCGTTCCGCTCGCCACACTCGACGCGAAATTGCAGAAAGCAGCACAACGGGCTGGCGTGAAAATCTTCGCGGGAAAAACCGCCTGATGGGGACCTTCGCTAACGGGACAACTGACTGCTTCGCTTCGAATGACATGCGAATGTCTTTTTTCAGCGCCCTGCTATGAGCCGAGCCACCGATTTGGCGATGCAGGCACCCGGTAATTCGAGGAGGCGTCCGCCGCTTTTCTCCGCGCGGAAGCGGTTATTTATGGCCTCACTCCTGTTCGCTTTTCTGTTCCCTTATTTCACCTGGAAACAAGCCGCAGGCTGCGCCCTCCTGCTCCTGCTGTTCAACACACTAATTCTGCCATGGCTGGATCTGGGTGTGACTGAAGAAACAGCCCTCTCCGCTGGGGAGAGGGTGGCGAGCATAGCGAGCCGGGTGAGGGGTTTCTTGCTTAGCTTGGCCGCCCTGATCCTTCCTCGCCCCGCAGGTGAACCCTCACCCGGCCCGCGCCGGCTGGTGAAAGCGCCGGTCGCGGGCCACCCTCTCCCCTTGGGAGAGGACGAGAACTCAATTTCTTCTCGCTCACCTGGGAACAGGGCGCGAACTGGGATTGTTCTCTACCCCATTTCCGTTCTGGTGCTGGTTGTCCTTTACCGTAACCACCTGCACATTGCCGCAGCAGCCTGGGCCATCATGGCACTGGGCGACGGCATGGCGACTGTAGTCGGGGAGGCTCTGCGTGGCTCTGCGCTCCCCTGGAACCGGCAAAAGACTTGGTCCGGCTTTATTAGCTTCGCGGTTGCGGGGACGGTGGGCGCGTACCTTCTCACACGCTGGATTGCTCCTGAAATTCCTCCCCATAGGACCCTGATGGTTTGCGCTGCCGCCTCATTGCTCGGGGCCGTGGTTGAGAGTATTCCGATTCCTCTGGACGACAACCTCACGGTGCCGCTGGTTGTGGGCGCCTTCATGTTTTGCGCTTTGCTGGTGGAACGTTCCGCGCTCGATAGCAACCTGCCCTACCTCGGCCGCCGCATATTCCTGGCGATCGCTGTGAATCTGGCGTTTGCATTGTTAGCCTGCGCGCTGAAAGCCGCGTCGCGCTCCGGCGCAGTCTGCGGCTTTTTCCTCGGAACGGCGATCTATCTCGGATACGGTTACAAGAGCTTCCTTCTGCTTTTCGCGTTTGTTCTGCTGGGTTCGGTTGCCACGCGCCTCGGCTTTTCGAAGAAGGCGGCTCGTGGTGTTGCAGAGCGCAGGGGAGGGGCGCGAAGCTGGCGCGAGGTGCTGGCCAATTTGCTCGCGGCGGCATTTTTCGCAGTCCTGGTGATTACAACCCATCACGAAGCTGCCTTCCTGATTGCGTTGGTAGCGGTGCTGGCAGAGGCGGCGGGCGACACGGTCTCGAGCGAAATCGGCCAGTGGGCTTCAGACCGCGCTTACCTGATTACGACCTTCGAGGCTGTTCCGGCCGGCGAAGACGGAGGAATTTCTCTAGGTGGGACCGCGGCAGGATTTGCGGCTTCAGCAATCATAATGGGGCTGGGTCTTGGATTAGGGTTGTGTGGGCCGTACAGGTTCGCAGGCCCCGCCATCGCACTTGGCGCCGCCTGCGTGGGCAACTTGTTCGACAGCTTGTTAGGCGCCACTATTCAGCGCCGAGGTCTCGTAACAAATGGCATTGTGAACTTCGCGGGCACCAGCGTTGCGGGCGCACTGGCGTTAGGCTTGGCGCTTAGCTTGGGGCTGTGATCCCGAGTTCCGCATTTGAATTTATTACCCTCTCCCCCTTGGGGGAGAGGGTGGTCCCGTCCTCCCGCAAGGCGGGACGGGAGGACCGAGTGAGGGGGTCACGCCGGAACGAATTCGAAGCAGTTTCCTGAAGCACCCCTTGTGTGAACAGTATTGACACTAGCGGCGATACCCATAGCCCCTGCCATAGTGTAGGCGGCCGTAAAAGAAACCCGGCCCGTACCACAACCCCAAGCTTGCTCCCCAAGTGTAAGGGTAATAAGGGTAATAATAGTAGGGTGGTAGAGTAGCTGTCGGAGGGGGCCAGCCGTACCCTTTGCAGGTCCAGCCAGGACCAACCGGTGGTGGGCCCTGCGCGTTAGAAGCGCGGTTGTATTCGTTTGTTGTACCCACATAGCGGAAGGCTTGTGGCGCGCGGTCGGTGGAAATGGTGATCGGCTCCGAGAGTCGGAACGTTAACGCCGACTCCGGATAGATCACCGTCGCGTGGCCGCGCGTCACCAGCACGCCCACTGTTCCCACTATCGCGCCAGCCCCAGCGCCAATGGCGGCGCCCACACCTAAATCTGCGGCAGCGCCCACCGCCGCGCCCATGGCGCTAGTTCCCACAATCGCACCCGCATCCCGGGCCTTCGAGGTGGGTCCAGTCAGGCTAGTCAACTCCGTTTCTATCGGTACCTGTTGGCCATCCACCAGCGTCAAGTCCGTTAATTGGACTGCCAGCCGGGAAACGCCCGTTACGCGGCCTGCTTTCTGTGCGTCGGCTACGCGACCGCCGAGGATCTCGCCCCGCTGCGCTACCACCACGCCGCCAGCTACCAGTGGCCGAGTCAGAGTCGCGGAGAACTCGTCGCCTGCCTTATTCCGGTCCGAAGACAGCATCTGATCTACCCGCACCGTCAGAAATGTGCCTGCCCGAAGGGTTAAACGCGACGGTACTGTCTGGCCAGGCGGGTTGTCGGCCGGCGGGCGCGACGGTAGCGTCTGGCCAGAGGGGTCCTCGGCCGGCGGGTTGGAGAAACGGTGCCATCCAGAACTGGGCGCTGAACTCGGCGGCGAGGTAGTGGCCGGATCTTGCGCAAACGCTACGATCGACGCGGCCAACAAACCCAACGCGATGCAGTAAGCAACAGTCCGAATCGGTTTGGTTGGTATGCAGCTCATATACAAGCTCCTCTCCATGTCTCGTTACATGGTAAGGCATCTTCCCTTCCAAACCTCGTATAGCCTTTACCTCGCTGAAAAGAAAGGGATTGATTTGATTCGCTGCTCGCCACGATCCGCCCTGCCTGGCCGAAATCCACCACTCGCTGGTCGATTTTGGCCACTTCCACTCCTTGTCCCCCTCCTTCTCTCCTTCACGGATCGTTTCGCCGTGGGCCAGAGGCTGCCGCCCGCCTGGGCAGGCTTCGGACGATGCCGAAGCCCTTAGGTTACCGCCTATGGGGCTGGCCCCCGTGCTTCTCACACGGCTCGAAAAGGACCCTTGACAAACTGCGATCAACATGGTAGGCTAGTTACTGGTGTTGCGCGGTTCTGCCAGGAGCGTGAGGGCTCACGGATGACTCCCCGAGGTTTTCTCCCAAAACGACAACATGTCGCTGCCCGCCCCTTGCTACGATGGCCGTAGTAACTTTAAAATTGACGGAACGAGGCGGGAATGTTATAGAAAACAAAGCACTTCACTTTTTGGAGTCGGAACGACGCGGGAATGTCTATGAAAACAAAGGAGATTCGAGTTTAAAGCGGTAATGTTATTGAAAATGAAGGAGTTAGTTACTTTTTTGTGGCAGAATGTGAATCCAACCGCCTCCCTCCCCACCCCGAGGGCACTGCGTGACCTGCTGCGGCCCAAATAACTATCTGCCGTTGAGGACAGGCGCAGAACAGCGGCTTACGCCGCTTACAGTCTCTTGCCCGCCGGCCGCGTGCTGGGGGCGAACGACCGTGTCCGCTTCGGTCTCATCGGGGCCGGAGGTCGCGGGCAAGAAATCTTCAAGGCCGCGCTGGGCTGCACGCAGGTTGCGAATTCAGCTCCGGCCCCGCGCTGAATTATCCCTTTCCTTTACTTCCAGGGGTCTCGAAGACTCCGAAATCCCAAAGCTCCAAGCTAAGTTTCTCCTGGATCAGTTCACCCAGAGCGTATTCTCCGGGGTCGAGCGGGTGGAGAGGCTTCAGACGGTAAAGCCCCGGCGCCAGTTGTGTGCGCTCCAACTGCACGGCAGCGCGAAGCTCCGACGGCTTCCCAATGCCGGCTCGGCCTGCCTCGACCTTTTCCACCACCCGCGACTCTTTCGCCACCTTCAATGAAATCACCTCGAGCTTGGCGCCCAGCCCATCCGAAGACTGAACGTAGAAGGTCGGCTCCGCCTCCTGAAGCCGCACCGCAGCTTCCGCGCCAGGCAGCACCACGATCGAGTGGCTTTTCAATAAGGGCGCCGGCATGGCCAGGACAAGCGCCGCCCGCTTCTTGTCGGTGACTACCTCCGCGGAAGATTGAATCAGGCGGATCACCCGCAATCCATCGTAGGCATAAACACCTTCTTCCTGAGGCAGGTGGATTCCAGGGGCAATTTCGAATCCCACCTCCACGGGCTTATCGAAGCGTTGCTGCTCAATCTCACGGCCTTCCTCAAGTACTTTCTTCTGGATGGCTTTTTCTTCCTCCTGGGCTCGTTTCGTGGCCTCGAAGTCTACGAGAGATGCGGGGATTTCCTCCCATGCTGAGCGCTCAACGCTGTAGTATCGCACTCTGTCCCCATGCACCTCGTAGCGGGAAACAAGCTGGTAAGTCCCATCTTTCAGGAAGAGTTTCTGGCTGGCCCAGACCGCCGAGGATTCCCACGTCACGCAGGCCAGCACCATGACCACCACGAGCAGCCCTCGCATCATCGATCTCCTGGTTCGACCTTCGTCCATTTAGATGCTACGCCCGGATAACGTGTCGTTTCAATGCACACTACCAATCCTGCACGCTGCCGTCCTTCCTGCGGGCCGTGGGGAGATAGGCACGGCGGTAAGGGTACTTCTTCGCCGCCTCTTCGTTCACATCGCAGCCGAGCCCCGGCAGGTCTGAAACGTTCATGTAACCATCCTTGAACTCGGGGCCGCCCGAAATCACTTCGCGAGTCACATCGGGGAAGAAAACCATTTCCTGAATGCCGAAGTTAGGAATCGAGATGTCGACGTGTACGTTGGCGGCATGCGTGGGCGGGCCGATGTCGCCCGGACCGTGCCAGGCCGTCCGGACCTGAAACAATTCGGCCAAGGCGGCTACCTTGCGCGCCGCCGTGATGCCTCCGATGTGCCCCAGGTCGCAGCGGATGTAGTCGATCAACTGCTCCTTGATGAGCGGCACACAGTCCCACAGCGAGTTGAAGAGTTCTCCCATGGCCAGGGGTGTGGTGGAGTGCTCGCGAATGAGACGGAAGCTCTCCTTGTATTCGGGACGCAAGCAGTCTTCAAGAAAGAAGAGGTGGTAGGGCTCCAGGTCGTGGGCAAGGCGCGCCGCCTGAATCGGGTCCAGTTTTTCATGACAGTCGTGCAGGAGTTCAACCTCGGGGCCGAGCTTTGCGCGCAGATACTCAAAAAGTCTGGGCACTGCGCGCAGGTATGGAGCCGGCTCGAAGACTTCGGTCTGCGGAAGTTCCGCCATGTTCGCGACGCGACCGGCCGCCGCCTCGGGCGTCTTGTTTCCCGGAGTCCCGTAGGTTCCTTCAAGGCCGGGGATTGCCACCTGGGCACGAACGCATTTGAAGCCCCGCTCCAGCGCACGGCGGGCAACGCCTTCGACTTCCACGAGATTTCTTCCACTCGCATGGGTGTAAGCTAGAGCGCCGGTCCGCGTGCGGCCACCCAACAACTGGTACACAGGCATATTGGCACGCTTGCCCTTGATGTCCCACAGCGCCAAGTCAATGCCGGCGAGGGCCGTCATTTGGACGGGACCGCCGCGCCAGTAAGGCCCTCGGTAAAGGTACTGCCAAGTGTCCTCGATCTGCTCCGGATCCCGGCCGATAAGCAGCGGGGAGATGTGTTGTTCGAGATCCGCCGCGACGGCCAATTCCCTGCCATTGAGCGTGGCATCGCCAACGCCGTACAGGCCGGGCTCGCTGGTGAGAACCTTCACCAGTACGTAATTGCGGTCCGGGCAGGTGACGATCACCCGAACGTCAGTGATCTTTAGGGGCGGTAGTCCTCGGGAGGAGCCGGCGCTCGAGCCTGTGTTCTCCGCCAGAGTATCCTTCGCAAGTAATGCCCTGACCACCCGCTTGCGGCTGAGCAGCGAATCGGAGAGGGCGGCTACGCCGGCAAGTCCAAGGAAGCCGCGCCGGCCCAACTGGCTTATATTGGATAGGGGTTTATGCATACAGCCTCCATAGCATCATTTCCTGGTCATTATCTGGTCCGAACTACTCTTCGCAAGTATCGCACAATAACATATCCGCCGAATCAAAGGCATACCGACGGCTGCGCGTCAAATCGGCGGCGTCAGCCGGCCCACGGTTGCGCTCGGCAACACCGACTAGCCGAACTTTCGCAGTTGAGGGCATACTGAAGTCGTAAGTGTTTTCTTTTCATCAAAGCGATCTCCCAGGTCGGCACTACATTTTCAGTCTCGGCAGGGCCTGGGCGGCCTCCTGTGGGGCCT